>NZ_JBEZFV010000002.1:0-511727 GCF_040649655.1 Micromonospora sp. NPDC048905
TCGCGGCGAGTGGCGCGACGCGGCTCCAGCCGAACGGTATTCCGCGAAGGCGATATTAGGTGAGGCCCGGGGACACTGAGTCACACCGACACCCTGCACAACCAGCCGGATCCCCACGATGTTCCCCACGCCCATACCCACCGCCAAGCCGCCACACGACGGTGACGGCGGCGGAGCGGACGCGACGGTGCGTGGGGGGTAACGGTCGCGGTGGCAGTCGCGGTCACGGCGGGCGGTCGCGCGGCGGTAGTCGCGTGCCCCTTGCCCTTGCCCTTGCCCTTGCCCTTGCCCTTGCCCTTGCCCTTGCCCTTGCCCTTGCCCTTGCCCTTGCCCTTGCCCTTGCTTACAAGATCGTGCTCGATCCTGGTTGTAGTGGCCACCGTTGCCGACCGAGGGGACTACAACCAGGATCGAGCACGATCGGTGGACGGTCGCGCAGTGGCGGTCGGCGGTTGGCGAGATCTTGGACAGTTACCGTTTCGCGCGAACGGAAACTGTCCAAGATCTCCGGACAACCACCGATCAGGCCGGGCAATCAACTCCCTGGCACGCCCGAGAGGTGCGTCGGGCACCTCACCGCTCAGCCGCGTTCGATCTCGGCGGAGCGGGACGCGGCCAGTGCGGTGGTTAGCGCGGAGCCCCGACCGGGCGGCGGATACGCCGCTGGCCGGCACCCCGAGTTGCGGGGCGCCGGCCAGCGGTCGGTGTCGTGCGGGTGGTGCTGGTGCGGTGGTGCTGGTGTCAGCTGTTCCAGTGCTGGGCGACGAGGTCGGTGGCCTGCTGCTCCCACTGGGCGTAGGCGTCGGGGTAGGCGGAGACCTGGACGGTCTGCGCGGCCTCGGTCAGCGGCATGTCCTGCCACCCGTCGACCTGCTTGAGGCCCTTGAGGAACGCCGTCGTCGAGTAGGCCGGGTCGGTGATCTGCTCCGGGGTACCCCAACCACTGGACGGGCGCTGCTGGAACAGGCCCAGCGAGTCGTGGTCGTTGGCGTCGCCGAGGTGGCCGAGGTTGTCCAGCTTCGACTCCTGCAGGCTCGTCGCGATCGAGATCACCGCGGCGCGCTCCGGGAGGCCGGCCTTCTTCGTGGCGGCGATGATCGCCTTGACGTTGGCGGTCTTCTCGTCGTTGAGGTCGATGTGCGACTGGGCGCCCTGCGGCTTCGGGGCGGTGGTCTGCACGGCGGCCGCGACGGGCTTGCCCTCGACCGGGGTGGCGGCGTGGGCGGCGATCGGGCCGGCGAACACTCCACCGGCGAACGCGAGACCAGCAACGGACAGGACGCTCTTACGCATGATCGTGTTCATGGGGGTAGCTCCTTCGGGGGTAGGACACCCCGACCGCCAAAAGGGGGGAACGGCGGCAGGGTGTGAGCACCTCGTCCGGCGCTGCACGTTCACAAGGGGGAAGTCTGAAGGGGTGACACCCTGTCGGGCGTCGGAGTCGGCGACCTACCGAGCGGAGGGCTCAGGGCGCCGGGGTCCAGGTGTAACGACCGGGGGGCCGGGGTCATTCCGGGGGGCGGCCCATCCATCGGCACCCACGTGAAGGCGGTGCGCGCGGTCGTTCGTGGGGACTGCAACGACCCGACCGGGTCCCGCATTCCCACCCCCGGCGGGCCGGGCGGCGGGGCGGTGGTCCTGCGATCGTCAGGGTATGTAACGACCCCGGCCCCGCCATGATTCCGGCCCACGGGTGCGCCCGACCACAGCCAGATACCACCCATAAGCGGACATTCAGCCCGAGCGCGCCCGGCACACCTGGACCGAACGCCCCAGTTGGCGATGATCAGCCAGGAATCGGCCAAACCGCGGCCAAGGGATATGAAGCCCAACGTTGAGCATCTTGTACGCCGGAGGGTGCGAGACGGCACCGATCGCGGCGGGCTGGGTCAGCGCGCGTTCGAGGTCCACGAACCGCTTCGGTAGAGAGTGCCGCGCCCACCCGGATCAGGCACTCCGAGGACCGCCTCGTCACTCGCGGGGGCACCGGGACCGGCCGGTTCGGGGTTGCGGGCGGCACGGCGGGCGCGCAGCACGCGGGACCCGACGAACCAGGCGGCCACCGCCACGCAAACCACGATCACCACTTTCTGGAGTGTGCTCGCGTACCCCTCGACGAGGTGCCAGTTGTCGCCGAGCAGATAACCGGCGAGGACGAATGTGGTGTTCCAGATCAGGCTGCCCAGCGTGGTGTAGAGCAGGAACGTGCCCACCGGCATGCGCTCCACCCCGGCCGGGATGGAGATCAGGCTCCGGAAGATCGGGATCATCCGGCCGAAGAAGACCGCCTTGACACCGTGCCGGAGGAACCACGCCTCGGTCCGGTCCACGTCGCTGAGCTTCACCAGCGGCAGCCGGGCCACGATGGCGCGCATCCGGTCGCGGCCCAGCGCTGCGCCGACCAGGTAGAGCGCCAGCGCGCCCACCGCCGAGCCCAGCGTGGTCCAGAAGATCGCACCGACCAGACTCATCCGGCCCTGCGCCGCGACGAACCCGGCCAGCGGCAGGATCACCTCGCTGGGGATCGGCGGGAACAGGTTCTCCAGCGCCACCGCCAGACCGGCGCCCGGCCCACCGAGTCGTTCCACCAGGTCACTGACGTAACCGACGAGGCCGCCCTGCGGTGGTTCCGCTGCGGCGGTGGGGGTTCCGGTGGCGAGCAGGGCGTGGGACGTTCGAATCATGCGCCCACCGTACGAAGTAAACCTGAGAGCCGACCATGCGGTTGACCGCCCGGCTGCGCGAATCGACCACACCGGTGGAGGTGGGGAAAACCGCACCCCGCTGCGGCTCGCGGTGGCGCAGCCGCTGTGCGTACCCCTGGATGTCGCGCAGAACGCGCGGACGCACGCCGCCGCGGTCCGCGCGGCGGGTGCCCGGGTGGTGGTCTTTCCCGAACTGTCCCTGACGGGGTACGAGTTGGAGGCGCCGGTCATGCCGGTCGACGACCCGCGGTTGGCGCCTCTGGTCGAGGCGTGCGCCGAGACGGGCACGTTGGCCCTGGCCGGCGCACCGGTCGCCGGCGACCACATCGCGGTGCTGGCGGTGACCGGCGCCGGGGTGACACTGGCGTACCGGAAGATGTGCCTGGGTGCCGCCGAGGCCCGCCGGTTCCGGCCGGGCGACGCGCCGGCCGTGCTCGATGTGGACGGCTGGCGGGTGGGGTTGGCGGTCTGCAAGGACACCGGCGTCACCGCGCACGCGGAGCGGACCGCGGCGCTCGGGATCGACGTCTACGCGGCGGGTGTCGCGCAGTCCGCACGCGACGCCGCCGTGATGGACCAGCGGGCGCACCGGATCGCCACCGCGCATCGGGTCTGGGTGGCGGTGGCGAGTTTCGCCGGCTCGACCGGCGGTGGTTTCACCGAGGCGGCCGGACGGTCCGGGGTGTGGACGCCGGAGGGCGAGGTCGTCGCGCGCGCGGGCACCGAGCCGGGAGAGTCGGTCGGCGCGAGCCTCGGTTGAACGGGCCGCCGACGTCGGACCCACCGCCTACCGTGGGGGCCACGTCATCGACACGAGGAGGCCCCATGGGCGAGGCCGTGATGACCGGCACGGTCCGCTCGGCGGACGGCACCAGCATCGCGTACGAGCGCAGCGGCACCGGCCCGCCGGTGATCCTGGTGGACGCGGCGGGCGGATTCCGCGAAATGGGTCCGATGAGGTCACTGGCCGCTCACCTGGCCAAGGAGTTCACCGTGCTGACCTATGACCGGCGGGGCCGGGGGCAGAGCACCGACACCTCGCCGTATGCCCCGCAGCGGGAGGTCGAGGATCTGCGGGCTCTGATCGACGACGCGGCCGGCGGGTCTGCCGCCCTGTACGGCTTCTCCTCCGGCGCGGTGCTGGCGTTGCTCGCCGCGACCGGTGGCCTGCCGGTCACCCGGCTGGCCGTGCTGGAGCCGCCGTTCGAGCAGCGGGAGCAGTCGCCCGACGAGCCGGACCTGGCCGCGGACATCACCAGGTTGGTAGCCGACGGGCGGCGCGGCGACGCGGTGCTGCACTTCCAGCGCAGCATCGGAGTGCCGGCGGAGATGATCGACGGCATGCGCGAGAGGCCGGGTTGGCCGGCCCTGCAAGCCCTGGCACACACTCTGGTCTACGACCTCACCCTGCTCACGGCCCTGCCGGCCGGGGCACTGACCACGCTCACGATCCCGACGTTGGTGCTCGACAGTGAGCAGAGCGACGCACGGCTGCGCGGCTGGGCGCGAGGGGTGGCCGAGATGCTGCCCGCCGGGCGGCACCGCACGCTGCCCGGTGAGTGGCACGGCGTTTCGGACGAGGTGCTGGCGCCGGTGCTTGCAGAGCACTTCGCCGGCCGCCCCGACTGAACGACGACCGGTGTCGTACGCCTCGGGCAGGATCAGCTGATGAGCACCGTCCCCTCCCGCCTGTCCGTGGTCACGCTGGGAGCACGTGACATCGGCGCGCTGCGGTCCTTCTACCGGTCCCTGGGGTGGCCCGAGCTGCCGGCCAGCGACGACGGCTGGGCGGCCTTCCTGCTCGGTGGCGTCCTGTTCGCGCTCTTCCCGTTGCCCGAGTTGGCCGCCGAGGCGGCGCCGGACGTGCCCGATCCGGCGGGAGGTTGGTCCGGCGTCACCCTGGCGTGCAACGTCGACAGCCGCGACGAGGTCGACACGGCCTTCGCCGCGGCCGTCGAGGCGGGTGCGACGGTGGTGGCGGCGCCGACCGGCCGGCCCTGGGGTGGGCGCTCCGGTTACATCGCCGACCCGGAGGGCAACCGCTGGGAGATTGCCTGGGCGGGCACGGCCCGCTTCGACGAGCGTGGTGCTCTTCTCTCCTTTGGCTGAGGGGCTGTGTTTGCGCCTCGACCCTGACCTTGGAATGCTCCGCGGGTGACTTCCTTACCGGAGACCTTCGCCGACGATGTCATCGACCAGCCGGCGCGGACGCAGATCGAGACGTTCATCGATGAGCATCGCCGAGCGCTCAACGGCTGTCTGGACGGGCTGACCGAGGAGCAGGCGCGCCGCTCGTTGGTGCCGTCCCGGACCACGCTGCTGGGCCTGGTGAAGCACGCCACCGTCGTGGAGAAGGTCTGGTTCGACGAGGCCATCACGTGCCGGTCCCGCGCCGAGATCGGCATCCCCGCCACACCGGACGAGTCGTTCATCCTCGACGACGACGACACGATCGCGTCGATCCAGCGCGCACACCGCGAGGCGTGCGTTGCCTCCCGCCGCGCGACGTCCTCGCTGGGCCTGGACGACATCCTGCGCGGCAACCGGCGCGGTCCGCTGCCGTTGCGCTGGGTGTACCTGCACGTGCTGCGCGAGCTGGCCCAGCACTGCGGGCACGCCGACATCCTGCGCGAGCAACTCCTGGCCGAGGAGTAGTACGGCGGTCAGCCGGCGTCCAACACCTCCCGCAACCGTGCCGCGAACTCCTCCGGCTTGCCCGCGTAGCCGAACTCGCCACCGAGGAAGCCGCCGTGGTGACTCGGGAACACCACGGCCTCCTGGCCGAGCAGAGCCGCCAGGGCGAGGGCCGTCCGCGCGGTGTACGTGCCCGCCGACTCCTCGCCGACGGCGACCACGATCCGGGTCGGCGCCGAGGTGAGCCGGCTCGCGTCGGGACGATAGTCGCTGATCGCCCAGGACAGGTCCGACAGCAGCGGGTCGTCGCGGCTGCCGTCGTCCTCGGTGGACAGTCCGAACATCGCCGGATCGGGGGCGGACTGGGCGAAGTAGGCGTCGGTGAACTCGCCCTGCCACGACGTCATCGCGATGAAGGCGGCCATGCCCGCACCGGCGCCCTTCGTCTGGTACGCCTGGTAGAAGTCGGCCCGAGCGCGTTCGGCAGCCCCGGCGTCGGGGAGCACCGCGTTGATCGGCGGCTCGTGCGCCACCAGTGTGACGACGTCGCCCGGGTAGGCCGCGACGAGTTCGAGGGCCGTCACCGCACCGCCGCTGCTGGCGAACAGGTCGACCGGACCGACGCCGAGCACCTCGATCAGGTGGTGCAGGTCGGCCGCCTGCTGCTGCGGTGTGTGGTCGGTGCGGCCGTCCGTGCGGACGCTGCGGCCGAGGCCGCGCGGGTCGTAGGTGACGACGGTTCGGTCCGTGAAGTGCGGGGCGAGCGCGGTGAAGCCCTCCGCCGTCATCGGTTGACCGATCATGAGCAGCACGGGGTGCCCGCCGGACGGCGGCAGCGGACCGCGGACGTCGTAGACCAGGTCGACGCCGGGCACGGCGAGGGTGTGTGTCTGCGTTGTCGTCATGCCGGTGAGACTACGGCCGGCGCAAACCGGTGGGCGAGTACGCCGTGCCGGCGCGTCCTGGAGGACATCCAGGGCACGCGCCTCCCCCGGCACGGCGGTGCTGGATCACGCCTTGGCCCACCCGCCGGTGTCAGCGAAGCGGCGCAGCGTCCACCGGGCCGGCGGCCAACCGCCGGGGTCGTGATCGGTGGTCCATTCGGTGATCGAGGCCGGGGCGACGTCCAGGTCGAACGCCCGGAAGATCGGCTGCGCGGCGAGCGCGTGGAAAGCGCCCTCGACGGTCTCGCTGTGGCCGACCAGCACCGCGGTGCCGCCCCGGTGTCGATGCGCGATCTCCATGATCGCGCGGCTGACCCGGACCACCAGTTCGGCCCAGCTCTCGTTGCCTTCCTCGAACGGCCGGAACACACCCCCACCGGCCACCGCGTGTTCGGTGCGGAAGCGGGCGGTCGGCAGACCGTCGGCGTACGGGGGTGTGTGCCAGGTGCACAGACCGCAGTCGGCCACCGGTCGGACGCCGAGCGCCGCGCCGATGGGTTGCGCGGTCTCGACGGCTCGGCGCAGGACGGACGAGTAGACCGCCACCGGTCCGTCGGCAGCAACGTCACGGGTGAGCCTGTTGGCGAGGTCGTGTGCCTGCTCGTGGCCGAGGGCGGTGAGGCCCCGGCAGCCACGCGGCCCGCCCACGATTCCTTCGACCTGGTGAAGCGACTCGCCGTGTCGCACGAAGATCAGACGTGTCCGCATCGGCACATCATGCCAGCGGGTTCGTCAGCGGTATCAGTCGTCCGTACGGCCCATGGAGAAGCTGCTGGCCCGGGTCAGCAGCGCGTCCAGTTGGGCGCCCGTCTGCGCTGGCAGCCGGTCGCGTTCCACCAGCTCGGAGAGGTGTTCGCGCAGTTCGGCGACCCGCTTGGCCCGGTCCCTGGTGCGCCGGTTCAGGTCGTCGAGGTCGTCGCGCAGATCGTCGGCGGTCCTGGGGTCGACGTCGCCGCGGGCGACCGCCCCGGCGAGGACGGCGGCGAACTCGCTTGTCACCTCCCGAAAGCTGACCGGCACCTGCCCGGTGGTCGGGGGCGCGGTGCTGGCGCTGGGTCGGGGCGAGGAGGGTGCCGCCGGTGACGGCGAGTGCGTCGTGGGTGCGGGCTTCGGAGCGGAGGACGACGGCGGGGCGGCGGCCACCTGGGGCGAGGTGGGCGCGCTCGGAGTGCCCCACGGACCCTCGGCGAGCAGGGCACCGACGCCGACCAGCACGGCGAGTCCGGCGGCGACCAGCACGACGAGGGGCCGACGCGACCGGCGGCGGGCCGGGGCGGCGGCGACCGGGGCAGGGCGGGCCGCCGAGCGGTCGATCAGGGTGGGAGGGTGCGCCACCGGCCGGACGCGCAGCAGTTCGGTGGGCGGCTCGACCGGCTGGCCGGCGCCGAAGCGGCGCGCCAGGTGCGCGGCACTCGGCCGGTCGGCGGGGTTGGCGGCCAGGCAGGCGAGGGTCAGCTCGGCGATGTCGGCGGGCAGGCCGGACACCCGCAGCGGCGGCACCGGGGTGCCGCGTCGGTGCACCTCGAGGGCGTCCTCCCAGCTCTGCACGGGCAGCGGCGCCTGGCCGGTGAGGGTGCGGTAGAGCAGCGCCCCGAGGGCGTACACGTCGCTGGCCGGATCGGGCGGGCCGGCGGTCAGCCGCTCCGGGGCGAAGTAGGCGGGGGTGCCCATCAACGGCTCGCCGGACTGGCCGTCGAGCCCGCCGAGCGCGGCGATACCGAAGTCGAGCACCTTGGCCCCGGTGTCCGTGAGCATCACGTTGCCCGGCTTGACGTCGCGGTGCACGACGCCGATGCGGTGCGCGGCGGCGAGCGCGGCGGCGATCTGCCCGGCCACCCGGACCGCCTCCGGCCAGGGCAATGGCCCGCCCCGCAGGCGGTCGGCCAGGTTGTGACCGTCAACGAGTTCCATCACCAGGTACGGGACCACGACACCGCCGGCCAGTGTCGCCTCGGCGTAGTCGTACACCTGGGTCACGTGTGGGTGGGTCAGCCGGGCGGCCGCGCGGGCCTCGCGTTGGATGGTGGCCCGCAGTTGCGGGTCGGCGGCGAGTTGCCCGGCAAGGACCTTGATCGCGACCGGTCGGCCGAGCACGTCGTCGTCGGCCCGCCACACCTCGGACATGCCACCGAGCCCGATCCGCTCGTGCAGCACGTAGCGGTCGTGGAGACGGAGGGTGGGCGTGAAAGGTGACATGGCCTCACCAGTCTGCCTGGCCGAGCCTCACTCGACCACCCTCCGTGCCCGGACCCTGCCCGGACCCACACTGTTCGTCCCGTGCGTACCGGAAATGAGTTTCGGTCGGGTCAGGAGCAGCGCGGCGCGGCGGGCAGCGGTCGCGGCTGGATGCGGTCGGCGAGCCGGCGCAGGGCGACGGCGACGACGTGCCGGGTCGGGGCGAGCACGGCCGGACGGACGCGTTCGACCTGGACCGGGGCATCCGGTCGGGCCGAGTTGACGTGCCGGTTCATGGCGTCGAGCGCGGTGACGTATCCGGTGGGAAGTTCCATGGTCAACTCCTCGGGACAGGTCCGGTGGAGGTCCGGACGACGAGTGCGGTGGGCAACAACACATGGCCGGCCGCGGCGTCCGCGGGCGGGTCGAGCAGGAGTTCGGCGGCGATCCGGCCCTTCTCCTCGGCGGGCTGCCGGACCGTGGTGAGGCCAGCGGCGGCGGCCTCGGGGACATCGTCGAAACCGGTCACCGAGACGGCCGAGCGGGTGCCGTCCGGCCGCTGCTCCAGGGCGTCCAGCACACCGAGGGCCAGCACGTCCGAGCCGGCCAGCACGGCGGTCGGCGGCGTCGGTGAGTCGAACAGGCCGGCGACGGCGGCGGCTGCCGCCTGGCGGCTGTTGCCCGGGGCGTTGACCAGGGTCAGCTCGGCCCACTCGACGCCGACCTCGGCGAACGCGTCGGCGAATCCGGCGAGCCGGCCCCGGGTGGTGGGGTGCCCCACCTCGTGCACGCCGGTCAGGCGCAGCGGGCCGGCGGGGGCGTCGGGGACGACGGAATCGGCGAGCAGCGCCACCCGGCGATGGCCGAGGCCGGCCACGTGTGCGGCGACGCCATGCGCCGCGGCACGCTCGTCGATGCCGACGAACCGCTCGTCCGGGCCGGCGTCGTCGCGGGCGGCGGTGCTGACGTACGGCAGTCCGCGGGCGCGGATCACGTCCAACGCCCATTCCTCGTCGGCCACGCAGTAGACGCAGAATCCGTCGACCGCGGCGTTCTCCACCGCCCGCCGGGCGTCGGTCACGGCCGGCGGCAGCGGCACCAGCAGCATGCTGGTGCCGTGCCGCTCGGCGGCCACGCCGACCCCGGCGAGGAAGCGGACCGCGAACGGGTCGGTGAAGGCGTACGACAGGTGCGAGGTGAACAGCACGCCGATCGACCCGACGAAGCCCCGGCGCAGGGACCGGGCGGTGGGGTTGGGGCCGGGGTAGCCGAGTTGCCGGGCGGCGTCCAGGATCCGCTCGCGCAGGGTGGCGGAGAGCTGGTCGGGGCGGCTGTAGGCGTTGGACACGGTGCTGCGCGAGACGCCCACGGCGTCGGCCACGGCTTGCAGGGTCGGCTTCACCGGCACCTCTCTGTATCGATCCAGTCTGTATCGATACAGAGACTAGCTCGACCAGTCGGCGTCGGTCAATAGATGGATGCGACTCGGAGGTCGGCGATGCCTCTCAGGGCTGCCGCAACCCCCGGCGGCCAGCCGCTGAGTGCTGCCGCCACGTCGCTCAGCGGCAGCCGTCCGGCCAGCCGCAGGGTTGAGCCAGCCGGTTCAGGACAGGCGGGCGACCGCGCCCAACACGCTCACCTCGACGGGCGAGGGACGGGGCGGCGGTTCGCTCTCCGCCCGCCACTCGGCGACCGAGGTGATGCCCGGCTCGACCATGTCGAGATCGGCGAAGAAGCGGGCGAACTCGTCACGGCCGCGTAGGTTGATCAGCCCGTGCGGGCCACCTTCTCGGGCCTTCGCCCGGAAGTCCGCGGCGACCGCCGGCGGAAGGTAGTCGTGGGTGCCGTGCGAGGCGGCCAGGTAGCTGCCGGCCGGCAGCGCGTCGAGCAACTGCCGCACCAACGCGTACGGCTCGTCCTCGTCGGGCAGGAAGTGCAGGACCGCGACCAGCATGAGCGCGACCGGCTGGGACAGGTCGATGGTGCGGCTCAACTCCGGGTGCGCGAGGATCCGCTGCGGGTCGCGCAGGTCGGCGTCGATGTAGGCGGTGGCGCCCGCCGTCGAGCTGCTCAACAGCGCGCGGGCGTGGGCCAGCACGATCGGGTCGTTGTCCACGTAGACCACCCGGGTTTCCGGAGCGATGGCCTGGGCGACCTCGTGGGTGTTGTTGGCGGTCGGGATGCCGGTGCCGATGTCGAGGAACTGCCGGATGCCCGCCTCACGGGCCAGGTATCCCACCGCCCGCTGCAGGAAGCGGCGGTTTTCCAGGGCCGCGGTGCGGACGGTCGGAAAGGCGGCGGTTATCGCGTCGCCGGACTCCCGGTCGGCCTGGAAGTTGTCCTTGCCGCCCAGCCAGTAGTTGTAGCGGCGGGCCGGGTGCGGCACCGAGGTGTCGATCCGGTCGCTCGGCGACCCGGCCGTCGTGCCCGCAGCATCTGTCGTGCCCGCAGCATCTGTGGTCAAGGCAGCCCCCGCATGATCTGTCCACTGTCGCCGTTCGTCGACCATGGTAGTGCCAGGGCGGGTGGCCCCGTGGCCCCGCTCGACGATCAGGCGGGATAGAGGTCGTCCAGCAGTTGGCCGAGAATCTCCGCCGTACGCTCGGGTGGCTCGGCCTCGACACAGAGCCGTTCCATGGCCACCGCGTAGTAGTCCAGGTCGTCGCGTTTGTCGAGGTAGATCGCGCTGGTCAGTTGTTCGATGTAGACGATGTCGGGCAGCTCCTGGTCACCGAAGCGCAGGATGGTGAAGGCGCCCCCGGCGGCGGCGTGACCCCCTGCGGCGAACGGGATGACCTGGAGCCGGATGTTCGGTGACTTGGTCGCCTCGATGAGGGCGGTGAGCTGGGCGCGCATGACCTCGGGGCCACCGATCGGCCGACGCAGCGCCGCCTCGTCCACCACGGCCCAGAACTGTGGCGGGCTCTCCCGGTGCAGCAACTGCTGACGCTGCATCCGCAGGGCGACGCGTCGGTCGATCTCGCCCGGCCCGGCCGTGCCGTGTCCGAGCAGCACGACCGCCCTGGCGTACTCCCGGGTCTGCAGGAGGCCGGGCACGAACTGCACCTCGTAGCTGCGGATCAGTGCGGCCGCGGCCTCCAGGCCGAGGTACGACTGGAACCAGGTCGGCAACACGTCGCCGTAGCGGTGCCACCAGCCGGGGCTGTTGGCGTCCCGCGCGAGCTTGAGCAGGGCGTCACGCTCGTGTTCCTCCGTGACGCCGTACAGCGTCAGCAGGTCGGAGACGTCACGCTCCTTGAAACCGACCCGGCCCAGCTCCATACGGCTGATCTTGGATTCGGAGGAGCGGATCTCCCAGCCGGCGCCCTCCCGGGTCACCCCGCTGGACTCCCGCAGGCGGCGCAACTGGGCGCCGAGCAGCATCCGGAGCACCGTCGGCCCGGTCGTCGGACCACCCTCGGCAGGAACCATCGTCACGTGCAGACCTCCGGACACCAACCCGTGATGGCCAGACACCCCAGCCCGGCCGACGAGTAAGCATGCCATGGACCGACAGTGAGGTGAACTCATCCGGACCGGTGTTTCGGTCCCGTCGCCGGGACGCTCCCACTGGCGAACGGTCAGTTGATGAGGTGGTCGAAGTCGCCGTCGCGCGCGCCGAGCACGAAGGCGGTGATCTCGTCCACCGTGTAGATCAGTGCCGGCCCCTCGGGATGCCGCGAGTTGCGGACCGCGATGCCCGCCCCTTCGGGCAGTTCGGCGAGTTCGACACAGTTGCCGCTGGGGTTGCTGCGGCGGCTCTTCTGCCAGCTCAACGGAGGCAACTGGTGGATCGGTACGCCATTGGGTGGCTGCTGCATGGAGGCGTCTTTCTGCTCACGAGCCCGCCGGTGGCCGTGGGAGGAGCGGTGACGGCGAGAGGGGTGTCATATCGACGGTGGACGGTCATGCACGTGCATCTGCTATTGCATCTGCACCGGACGGCGAGCATGATAACGCACGTGACCGGTGGCCATCCGTTCACTTTGAGTTACCCCCACAGGGGCAACCATCAGGCAAAACGTGGCCCCGACGCGGCACGCCGCGTCGACCGAGGCAGGAGGCGGTCGAGGCGATGGGAGGGATCGTGCCCGATCCGATGAGTGTCGCGTCCGGCATCTGTGCCGCTGGTGCGCTGCTCTCCTCCTGGCAACTACGCCGGCGGGCGTTGCGCGCCGAGACCGAGATCGGGCACCTCCACGCCGAGCTGGCCGCCGAACGGCACGCCGCGAGTCACGACCCCCTCACCGGGCTGCCCAACCGCCGCGCCTTCTACCGCCTCGCGGCCACCCTGCTCACCGACGCGGCCGGCGAGCCGTTGATCGCCGTGGTCCTCGACCTGAACGACTTCAAACAGATCAACGACCAGTACGGGCACGCCGCCGGCGACCAGGTGCTGATCAGCGTGGCGGAGCGGCTCGCCGGCTTCGCCGGGGACAACCTCGTCGCCCGCCTCGGCGGCGACGAGTTCGCCGGGCTGCTCTCCACTCCCACCGTCGACCGGCGCTGGATCGAGCACGCCACCCGCCGCCTCAGTGAGACAGTCGCCGCGCCGATCCGGCTGAGCGGATGCAGCGTCCGGGTCACCGCGTCCGTCGGGCTCGCCCCGGTGACCGGACCGGCCCAGCTCACCGACGCGCTCAGCCGTGCCGACGCGCTCATGTACCAGGCGAAGAGCCTCGGCGGCGCCCGGTCGCCCCGACAACTGGTGGAGAGCGCCGCGTGGTCAGGCGTCGGTCCAGCGCGGCGTACGGCTCGGTGGCGCGAGGTCACGCATCGCCGCGTCGGCGAGGGTGACCAGGCCGACCGGTGACACCAGCCCCCGCACGATCACCGCGGCTCGATCCCGCTCGGCCGGGTCGGCGCCCGGGTCCAACGCCTGGCGGGTCCAGTCGCTGAGGTCGTCGAGCGCGCGGACCGCGAGGAACCACGCCAGGCGAGCCGGGTCGATGTCCGCCGGACCGTAACCGGCGAGCACGGCCCTCTGCTGCCCGGGAGTGACCGGCGCGAAGGCGAGCACCCCACCCCGGACGAACATCAGGTCACACTCGGGCGGCGCGAGCACGGCGTCGTCCCAGTCGATCAGCCACACCTGCCCGTCCGCGCCGAGCAACAGGTTGCCCAGGTGCGGGTCGCCGTGACAGACGACCGGCGCGGGGCGATCGCGCAGGTCGGCAGCCATGCGCTCCACCCCGCCGGTCAGTGTGCGCACCCGGTCGGCCACCGTGGACCACACCGCCGCGAGGTCGGCGAGCACCGGACCGGCGGGGTCGGACCGGTCCGGGTCGCGCAGCCGCTCGGCCATCGCGCGGGTCGCGGCGACGATCGAGGGGTACGCCGCTCCGCCCGGCGGCAGCAGCCGGCTCAGCTCGTCGGTCACCGGCACCGCGTGCACGGCCGCCAGCACCTCGCCGTACGCGTACCAGTGCGCCTCGGTCATCGCCCCGTCGAGCGCCCGCTGGTCGGAGACCCACGGCACCACCGAGAGGCGGTGACCGCCGTGGTCGACGGACAGCTGTCCGTCGTGGGTGCGCAGCGGCGCGGCGATGCCCGGCACGCCCTGTCGGGCCAGGTACGCCGTCACGGCCAGACCGGCCGCGGTGCCGCCGCCGCTCAGCTTGACCGCGTACCGAGCGCCGTCGACGGTGGACGCCAGCCACAGTCGGGCGTGCTCGTCCGCGCCGTGGGTCACCTGCCCCATCGTGGACAGTGGCAGGCCGAAGGCGGCCCGGACCTGCTCGGCCACCTGCCGCGGGACATCCTCGGTCATGCGGACAGCATGCCAGCCCTCCCGGTCCACCGATGTGTGCCGGCCGCGCCCACGTTCAGCGCAGGGTGGCCAGGTGCCGGTCCAGCGCGGCGTACGACTCGGCGGCGCCCTTCGACATGCCGGAGTCGACCACGCCGTCGCGCTCCTTCGTGGTGTCGTACCGAACGGTGACGGTGACGGTGGTGCGTCCCTCGTGCTCGGTGAAGACCAGTGTCTCCACCGCCACGTGGCCGGGCATGCCCTCGAACTCGAAGGTCTGCACGATCCGCTCCGGCACGACGATCTCCCGGAACTCACCGCGGAAGGCGTAGTCGTTGCCGTCCGTGGCGTGCTCGACGTAGCGGTAGTGCCCGCCCGTGCGGAAGTCGATGTCGACATCCAGCGGGTTGCCCCGTCCCCACCACTGCGTCAGGTGCTCGGCCTGGGTGTGCGCGGCGTAGACCACCTCGCGCGGGGCGTCGAAGGACCGGGTGAGGGTGACCTCCCGGTCGGACGGCAGGTCGACCGTCAGGTCAGGGAGCGTGCTCATGGTGGGTCTCCTTCAGGTCGCGGAGGTAGGTGTCCAGGGTGTCGTAACGGTCGTCCCAGAGCCGGCGGTACTGGTCGAGCCACTCGGCGAGCGTCCGCAGCGGCGCCGGGTCCAGCCGGCAGCGACGCCACTGTGCCTCGCGGGTCCGCACGATCAGGCCCGCCCGCTCCAACACGGCGAGGTGCTTGGAGACCGCCTGGACGCTGATCGGGAACGGTGCCGCCAGTTCGTTGACCGTCGCCGCACCGGTCGCCAGCCGGGCCAGGATGGCGCGGCGGGTCGGGTCGGCGAGCGCGGCGAACACGGCGTCGACAGGATCTGCTGTCATCTGTCGCTTTCCACCAGAGAGTTAATCAACCTGCCGGTTGAATATACAGCTCAGCGACCTCTCGTCAATGGTTTCGCCGCCTGCTGCGAGAGGAATGTCGGGGCCACTGTCCGGGTATGGGACAGCCACATCCCCGCCGACCACCCGGAGGAACCGACGTGGCGACCATTCGCGCCCTCGTGCTCAACTGCACCCTCAAGCCCTCACCGGCGCCGTCGAGCTCCGAGCAACTCGGTCGGGAGGTGCTCGCCGAGTTGGCCGCACAGGGCGTCGAGGGCGAACTCGTCCGGGTCGTCGACCACGGCGTGCGCTTCGGGGTGTCCACGGACGAGGGCAGCGGCGACGGCTGGCCGGCGATCCGCGCCAAGCTGCTGGCCGCCCAGGTGCTCATCATCGCCACGCCGATCTGGCTCGGTCAGCCGGCCAGCGTCTGCAAGATGGTCCTCGAACGCCTGGACGCCGAGTTGTCCGAGACCGACGCCGAGGGTCGGCTCCTGACCTACGGCAAGGTTGCCGGCGTCGCGGTCGTCGGCAACGAGGACGGTGCGCACCACACCATCGGCCAGGTGCAGCAGGCGCTCAACGAGGTCGGGTTCACCCTCGCCGCCGCCGCCGCGACCTACTGGGTGGGCGAGGCACTGCACACGGTGGACTACCGCGACGTCGGCCCCAAGCCCGACACGACCGGTCGTACCACGAAGGCCCTGGCGCTCAACACCGCACACCTGGCCCGGCTGCTCGCCGACCAGCCGTACCCGCCGCCGGACGCGCGGGGCGCGGCGGTCGGGCCGAGCCGCGAGCAGGCATGAGCACCGGGTGCGTCACTCCCGGGCCGCCTCGACAGGGGCAGCCCGCCGGGCGCGCGGTCAGCGCCAGCCGTAGCCGGCGCGCAGCGCCTGCCCGACCCGGTCGAACCGGGGCCGATCCAACACGGCGCCCTCGCGGCGGATGCTGTCCTCGCGCATGGTGAGCACCCGGTCCAGGCGGACCCAGCTCGGCCGGTTGTCCCGGTCCCACTCACCCGGCCCGAGCGCGAACCAGTGCCGCTGCCCGTCCCGCTCGCTCTGACTGGACAGCATCAGCCCGAACAGCGTCCGGCTGTGCCGTCCGACGACGAGCACCGGCCGGTCCTTGCCCTGCCGGGGGTCGTCCTCGTACGGCACCCACGTCCAGACGATCTCGCCCGGGTCGGCCTGACCGTCCCGCTCCGGGGCGTAGGTCAGCTCCCGCCGTTGCAGGGCGCTCACCTGACGGCGACGGGCCACCTGCGCGGGTGCCGGCCCGGTACGTCGGGGCGACGGGAGCACCGCGCCCACCCGGGAGATACGAGCCGCGACATTCCTCAACAGACCAGCCACGGCGGGCAGCCTACCCGCCACCGCACCAGCCACCGGCGTGGGAGTTGCTGCGGCAGACTGGGCCGATGAGTGCCATACCCGACGACCTGCCGATCCTCGAACGGCGTGCGGTACGGGTGGTGGTCATCGACCACGCCGACCGGGTGTTGCTGTTCCACACCCACGACCCGGACCATCCCCGGCTGGGCACCTGGTGGGAGCTGCCGGGCGGCGGCATGGACCCCGGAGAGGCCTACCGCGACACGGCCGTGCGCGAGCTGCGCGAGGAGACCGGCATCGTGGTCGCCGCCGACCAGGTGGGCGCGCCGATCTGGCGTCGGCGGGCAAGCTTCCTGCACCGTCAGGTGCGCCACATGCAGGACGAGGTGGTCGTCACGGTACGACTCGCGGGCCCCGGCCCGGACGTGGACGAGGCGCACCGCCTCGACTACGAGCGCGAGGACTACTTCGACTTCCGCTGGTGGCCGCTGCCGGAGGTGGTGGCCAGCCCGGAGCGGTTCTACCCCGGGCAACTCCCCCGGCTGATCACGCCCTTCCTGGCCGGCGAGGAGATCGACGAGCCGTTCGAGTTGTGGTCGTGAGCCGGGCCGGCGGGCAGAGTGGGGGCATGACGACCGATCTGCACGGGCCACTCGCCGCGTACGCCGCGCGGTTGCACGCCACGATCGGCGACCGGCACCACGTCGCCTCCCCGCTCGGCGCCTGGCTGCTGCTCGCGGTCTGCGCCACCGCGGCCGACTCCGACCCGGCCGCCGAGGACCTGGTCCGTGCTCTGGGCACCGACCTGGCCAGCGCGGCGGAGGTCGCCCGAACGCTCCTGGACGCGCCGCATCCGCTTGTCGCCTCCGCCACCGCGCTCTGGCACCGGGCGGGCCAGGGCGGCGGCGGGTCGCCTGGTTGGCGGGCCACGCTGCCCGCGACGACCGAGGTCGGCGCGCTGCCCGACCAGGCCGGGTTGGACGCCTGGGCGCGCGAGCACACCGACGGCCTGATCGACACGTTCCCCCTGAAGGTCGGCCCGGACGTGGTCTTCGCCCTGGCCAGCGCGCTGGCCACCCGCATCTCCTGGGCGACTCCGTTCGACCGCGCCGACGCCCGCGCGCTCGGTGCCGGCAGCGCCTGGGCGCGCCGGCTACGCCAGGTGCTGCGCAGTCCGAGCCAGGGCCACCGGTGCGCCATCGTGTCCGGCACACGGGTCGGTGACGTGATCGTGCACGCCGCACCGGCCCCGAGCAGCGACGGTGCGGGGCTGGTCGTCCTGTCGGTGGCCGCCGCACCGCAGGTGCCGCCCGCCGAGGTGTTGGCCGTTGCGTACGACCTCAGCGCCGGTGCGGCCGACGGCACACCACCGGCCGGCGGCCGATCGCTGTTCGACCTGCCGCTGGGCGAGACCCCACTGTGGATGCTGACGGAGGAACGGGTCCGGACCCGGGCCCGCGACGGCCGCGAGGAGCGGCACACCGCGGTGCTCCCCTGCTGGTCGGCCCGCAGCGAGCACGACCTGACCGCTCCGGCGCTGGGTTTTCCGGCGGCCACGGTGGCGCTGGCGAAGGCGCTGGACCAACCGGTGCGGAGCTTCGAGGCACGACAGACGGCGCTGGCCCGCTACGGCCGGTACGGCTTCGAGGCAGCCGCGGTGACCGGGATGTTCGGGGTGGTCAGCCTGCCGCCGGAGGGCGTGGCCCGCACCGCGGAGTTACGCTTCGGCCACCCGTACGCCGTGGTGGCCGTGGCCAGCGACGCCCGGCCGGACGGGACCGCCGGGCCGTGGCACGGGGTGCCGGTGTTCTCCGCCTGGATCACCGACCCGGAGGAGCTGTCCGACTCCGCGACGTGAGGCCCGCGATCAGAGGCGCGGTCCGAGGAACAGGCCGCCACTCGCGTCGATGACCTGGCCGGTGATCCAACGCGCCCGGTCGGAAGCGAGAAACGCGACCACCTCGGCGACGTCGTCGGGCTCGCCCAGGCGGTCGAGCGCGGTCGTCCCACGGATGAGGTCGGTCAGGCCCGGCGTGTCGAAGACCGACCCGTTGGTCGCCGTCCGGGTGGCGCCGGGAGCGACCGCGTTCACCGTGATGCCCCGGACACCGACCTGGTTGGCCAGGGTCATGCTCATCGTCTCGACCGCGCCCTTCGTCATGGCGAAGGAGGTCTGCGCGGGGTTGGCCATCCGGGTCGCCACGGACGAGATCGTGATGATGCGGCCGCCGTCGCGCAGCAGCGACAGCGCCCGCTGGGTGATGAAGTACGGCGCTCGCACGTTCACCGCGAAGAGGTGGTCGAACTCCGCCCGCGAGGTGACACCGAGCGGACCGGCCGGCGCGGTCGCCGCGTTGTTGACGAGGATGTCGAGTGGTCGCCCGGCCAGACCGGCCTCGACCCCCGCGAAGAGCGTCTCGACGTCGTCGTCCACCCCCAACTCCGCGCGGACGGCGAGCGCGGTGCCGCCGGCACGTCCGATCTCGTCGACCGTCGCCGTCGCACCGTCCTGGTCGGTGCCGAAGTGCACGAAGACCATCGCCCCCCGCGCCGCCAGCAGTGCCGCGATCGCCTGGCCGATGCCGCGCGATGCCCCGGTCACGAGAGCCGTCCGGCCGGTCAGATCACCCATGTCGCCACCTCAGATCTGGTAGTCGCCACCAATCTGGTAGTGACTATCACCAAGGTAGTGTCTAACACGTGCCCGACCAACGTTCAAGACTGCGAGACCAACGACGAGCTGACACGCAGCGCGCGATCCAGGCGCAGGCGGTACGGCTGTTCAGCGAGCGCGGCTACGACGCCACGACCGTGCACGACGTCGCCGAGGCCGCAGGGGTCTCCCCGATGACCGTCTACCGGCACTTCCCCACGAAGGAGGACCTCGTCCTCCTCGATGATCGCGGCCAACTCGTCGCCGAACGGATCGCCGCGGCACCGGCCGCCCAGCCTCTGGTCCGGCGCATCGGCGGCGCCCTCATCGAATCGGCCGCGGCGTTGACCGGTGGGAGCCACCGGGACTTCCTGCTGGCCCGCCTCCGCCTCATGATCTCCACTCCGGCGCTGCGGGCAAAACACCTGGACAACCAGTACGCCCTCCAGCAGGCCATCGTCGCCGCCGTCGGGGACGATGCCGCCGACCCCGACGCGGCGTTCCGGGTCCAGGCGGCGGCGAGCGCCTGTCTCGCCGCCCTGCACACGGCGGTGGTGCGCTGGGCCGAGGACGACGGACGAACCGATCTGCCCGCACTGATCTCGACGGCACTCACCGCCGCCTTCGGCGACGACGTCGGGGGGCGCGCCGACCCATCGCACGGACGGCCCGACGACCAGTTCGAGACAGGGGCCTGATCATCCCGCGCTGACCGAGTTTTCGCCTTCCTCCGCCGCCTTGCGTACCTCGTCGTTGGCCGAGGTCGGGTCGTAGCCGGTGGCGCGCAGCAGGTCGCTGGCGGCAGTACGCAACTGGGTCACCACCGCGTCGCCGAACTCGTCGACCCCCAGCGCGCGGGCGCGACCAGCCTTGTAGACGGCCTCGCGTACCGCGTGGCGGGTCTTCTCGGTGGGACGCCCAGCGCGATGCTCGCGGCGCAGCAGCTCGACCGAGTCGGCGAACCGTCCGATGCCGGCGGGCAGGTCGGGGGGTACCGGCTCGTTGTACTGCAACGCCATCGCCGATCGGCGCGCAACTCCCCGGCTGTGCTCGATGACGCGTTCCACGTGCTGACTGGCGCTGGCGAACCGCTCCACATCCTGCCGGCGCAGCCAGCGGGCAGGGGCGAGGCTCACCACCTCCTCGGCGCCGCTGAGGGCCTCGTGCATCCGGTCCAGGGCCGGGCCCATCCCGCGCAGCGCGTCCAGGGCCCGAACGGCCCGTTGCTGGTCGCCGGTGGCCAGCGCCGCGGACACCTCCCGCAGTTGACCGGCGAGCCGCTGGTAGATCGGGGCCGCGTCCCGATCGAGGATGCGCATCGGGTTCAGCGGCACCAGCAACGCGACCACCACGAGGCCCACGGCGCCGCCGACCATCGCCTCGACGATCCGCGGCCATTCCAGGTCCTGCTGAGCCGGAGCCAGGGTCGCCAGCAGCACCGCCGTACCGCCGGCCTGGCCAACGGCCGCTCCGCTGCGCCCGAACAGCACGAGCGTGGCGAGGACCGCGCACCCGACGACGAATCCGGTCTGCCAGAACCCGGTGCCCAGGAAGCTCAGCAGGAGGTCGGTGGTGGCGATGCCGAGGCCCACTCCGACCAGCAGTTCGATGGTCCGGTGTGCACGTTGGCCGAGCGCGGCCACAATCGTGCCCACGGCGGCGGACGGGGCGAAGATCGGCGCCGGGTTGCCCAGCAGATCGTGCCCGATCGACCAGGCCAGAGCCGCGGCGAGTCCCGCCTGCACCGAGATCACCAGGGCGGCTTCCAGTTGACTCAGCCGCAGCCGACCCGTCCGGCCACCTCGACCACGGACCCGGGCAGCGGCGACCCTGACCCGTTCCCCCACACGATCGCGCCGTGGGCGGACGTCGTGCCGGCGGCGGCCATCGGGATCCACCGAGCACTCGTACCACGCGGCGGCCCGGCCGGTCCGGACATTCCCGACACCGGCGGCGCTGGCGGAGCCGTGATCGACTCGGGTTACCGGAAGCCGGGGTGTCCCGGTCGCCGCGATACCCCGACTTCAAGGAACGCGAGTGGATCTCGCCGGACCGGACCGGCCGGGCGGCGGTCCCGTTCAGGGCCGGTAGGGGTCGGACGCGAGTCCGCCTTCACCACCGCGTGGCAGTCGCGCCACCAGTTGCCGGAACTCCCGGACGGTCATCGCCGACCGCAACGTGCCGAAGACGGCGCCGGTGCCCGCTCGGGCGGTGGCCGGGTCCACCCCGGCGCGCTCACCCACCCGGCGCAGGAACTCCACCGGACCGGCGTCCGGCGGCGCAACCGCGGCGGTCCCACCGACATCCAGGCCCACCCCGGTGTCCAACCCGTCCACGCCACCATCCGGTCCGCCGAGCCCGGCCGGATCCAGGACAGGGTCGACCGTCCCCGCCGGGTCCGGGGCCGGGCCGGTCAGGTAGCCGTCGACCTCGTTCGGCAGGTGCCCGACGAGGTCGTCGGTCGCGCCGCCGGTCACCCGCTCGGCCAACGTCTGGAGTACGGCGCGGGCGAGGGCGGCGGCCTGCTCGGGCGGCAGGCCGGACCGGCGGGACACCGCGTCGGTGAAGTACGGGAACCCGTCGGGGTCGGTCACGTCCGGGCGGTTACCCCCGGCCGGCCGGGACAAACGGCGCCGTCAGCGGAGGAGGCCCTCCGCCAGCAGGTGGTCGAAGATGAGGTGGTCGACCGGCGAGGTGCGGTGCCGGTCGACGTAGCCGAGCCAGGCCATCTCGGCGATCTCGCTGGCCGGCCTCAGCTGTCCCTGGTAACCGGCCCGGTAGCAGGTCATCCGCACGGTGACACCACCCGCGTGCCCGTGCGCCTGAGCGGTGAAGGTACCCAGGTGCACCGCGTGGCGCACGTCCACCTCGACGCTCAACTCCTCGTCGATCTCCCGGCGCAGGGTCTCCAGGTCGGTCTCTCCCGGTTCCCGCTTGCCGCCCGGCAGGTACCAGACGTCCTTGCCCGCCGACCGGGTGCTCAGTACCCGCCCGTCCTCGATGAGGATCCAGGCCACCTTGTCGATCTCGCGCACGCCACCCCTCCCGGTCGAAGATCGGGCACGCTACCAGCAGGTGGCCGCCGTGCGATCACTCGGCCAGCAGGTCGAGCAGCAGCGCGGCGGTCCAGCTGAACGCCGGCGAGCCCAGCCCGGCGCCGGTGTCCGGGTGGAAGTACTCGTGGCAGCCCGCCCCGCCGACCAGGTCGATCATCGAGCGACGCAGCCCGGCGGCCAGCTCCGGGTGCCCGTGCGCGAGCAGCCCGCGCCGGACCAGCCAGCCGATGTTCAGCCAACTCGGCCCGCGCCAGTAGCGCAGGGGCTCGAAGTCACGCGCGGTGCGGTCGTAGGTGGGCAACGGCCGGTCCATGCGCTGGGCAACCCCGAACCGCGCCGACCGGGCCTCGACGACCAACGCGTCGGCCTGCCGCGCGGGCAGGTCCGGCAGGATCAGCGGCGTCAACCCGAGCACGGTACGGGCGCCGACCAACCGGTCGGTGCGCAGGTCACGGGGCTGGAACGTCCCGGTGCCGTGGTCGTAGAGCCGTCGGAGCAGCGCCTCGGTGATCTGGGCCGCGCGGGACCGGTGCGGCCCCGGGTCGGCGCCGACGAGCACGGCGATCTCGGCGAGGGCATGCTCGGCGGACCCGAACGCCGCGTTGAACAGCGGGCACTCCACCAGGAACGGGTGGTCGTCGGCCAGCCGGCGGTCGGCGTACCCGTGGTCCCGGTAGGCCGCGACGATCGCCAGGTAGCGCGCGTAGTCCAGGTCCGTGGGGCGGTGCGCGGCGTCGGCGTGCGCGGTGTCGTGCCGACGGTACGCCCGCATGACTGCCGCCTCCGCCGCGACCGCGGCCATTGGCTCGTCCCAGGCCGGGCTGTTGTCCAACCCGGACTCCCACGGGTGCACGATGCAGACCAGCCCGTCACCGGCCACGTCCCGTCGCGTCGCCAGGTAACGCTGTTGGGCGACAAGCGCGGGATAGAGCCGGCGCAGCGCGGCCAGGCCGGTGGGGTCGGGCGCCCGCTGGTACGCCAGCCACGCCGCGAGCGCGTGCACCGGTGGCTGGACCAGACCGGAGGTGTCCACGGTGGGCGTGCCCTCGACACTCGCCGAGCGCCACAGCTCCGGGCCGGGGAAGTACGTGCCGACACGCATCGCCGGGTTGAACACGATGTGCGGCACCCTCCCGTCGACCCACTGCGCTCGGAAGAGGCTCGTCAGCTCCCGCCAGGCGCGCTCGGGGCGCACCTGGGCCAGCCCGATCGCGATGAACGCGGAGTCCCAGCTCCACTGGTGCGGGTAGAGGGTGCGTGAGGGCACGGTGTGGTCCCGTTCCCAGTTGGCGTCGAGGGTGTCGACGGCGAGTTGGCGCAGCCCGGCGACGTCGGCCGGCCCACCGGTGCGGGCGGGGTCGGCATCGGCCGTCACACCTCCGGCGGTCACGCGGCGGCCTCGCGGGGCAGCGCGTGTCGCAGGACCGTCGCGGCCTGTTGCAGGGCACGGACCGGGTCGCCGCGCAGCCGACACTCCAACGCCAGCCAGCCCCGGTAGTCCAGCTCCAGCAGGGTCCGCACCAGTGCCGGCCAGTCCAGGTGCCCGGCGCCGGGCTGGAACCTGTTCGAGTCGCTGACCTGCACGTGCCCGAGGTACGGCGCGGCGCCCCGCAGCGCGCGGTGCATGTCGTCCTCCTCGATGTTCATGTGGAAGGTGTCGGCGACCACCCGGACCGACGGCATCCCGACGGCGGCGCAGAGCGCGACCGCCTCGTCGAGACGGTTGACCATGTGGTCCTCGTACCGGTTGAGGGGTTCGAGGAAGAGGGTGACCCCCTCGGCCCTGGCGTGCTCGCCCAACTGGCCGAGGGTGTCGAGGAGGACCTGCCGGTCGCCGGCGCGCGGACGCGGTGGCTCGAACGGTGGCAGCCGTCGGGAGAACATCCCCCAGGCCGCCGGGGTCATCACCCCGACGCCGCCCAGCTCGGCGATCACCGAGAGCTGCGAGCGCAGGTTACGGACGGCGTCGGCGGAACGGGCCGGGTCGAAGTCGCCGATGAAGTGATCCATCTCGACGCAGACGGTGGGCAGCACGACCCCGTCGGCGCGGGCCCGGCGCAGCTCCGGCAGCCGGTGGGCGAACGCGAGGTCTCCGCGTCCGCGTAGCTCGATGCCCTGGTAACCGAGGGCGGTCGCGAGCGCGAACTTCTGGGTCAGGTCGGTGCCCGGCAGGAGTTGTTCCTGACAGGCCAGCGCGATGGCGGTCATTTAGAACCTCAGCACCACTTGGAGGACGTCACCGGCGCCGCGATCGAGCAGCGCGAGGGCGTCGGCGACGGCGCTGGCGTCGACGATGTGGCTGACCAGCGGCATCGGGTCGAGGCTGTGCTCAGCCACCAGATCCATGAAGGTCTGCGCGACCCGGTCACCGGTCCACCGGCCGGCCATGCTCGGCGCGGGGGTGGGACCGGAGACCTGGGCGGCCACCAACTGGATGCGGTTGTGGTGGAACTCCTCGCCGAGGCCGAGCGCGTCGGCCTGGCCCTGGTAGAAGCCGGCGGCCACCACCCGGCCGGCGTGCGCGGTGGACCGGATCGCCTCGTGCAACGCCGGGTACGCGCCGGACAACTCCAGGCAGACGTCCGCGCCCCGACCGTCGGTGGCCAGACGTAGCACTGCCGCCGCGGATTCGGTGCGGGCGTCCACCGTGGATCGCGCCCCGTAGTCGGTGGCGTGTGTCAGCCGGCTGGGCACCGGGTCGACGGCCACCACCCGGGCGCCGGAGAGCACGGCGAGTCGGGTGGCGAGCAGCCCGATGACACCCTGCCCGAAGACGCCGACCCAGTCGCCGAGGTGCAGGTCACCGGCGAGTACGGCGGTCAGCGCGATGGCGCCGGGCCGGGCGAAGACGGCGGCGAGCGGGTCCAGCCCGGTGGGGAGTGGACGGACCGCGCCGGCGGCGAGCACCGCCTCGGCCCGGTGACCCCAGATGCCCCACACGAGTTGCCCCGGGCGCCGGTCGGTGACCTCCGGGGCGACCTCGACGATCTCGCCGACCTCTTCGTAGCCGAAGCCGATCAGCGGGTAGGGAACCGGGGTCTGCCGGGGGACGAACATCCGGGCGGTGTCGTCCCAGTCCTTGCTGAGCCGGGGATTGCTGCCCCGGTAGAGGGTCAGCTCGGTGCCGGCGGAGATGCCCGAGTAGCGGGTGCGGACCCGGACCTGACCGGGGCCGAGCGGATCTGGTGGGCAGGGCTCGAGGCTGATCCGTCGAGGCCCGGCGAGTGAGACGACCCAGTTGCCCATGTGTCACATCCCGGTTGCACTGGGCTCCAGGATAGCAAAAAATCGCCATATGTCTTGTCATTAATCTATCGATCGTGTTGAATCAGTCATGTACCCTTCGAGAGGAGTGCCACCGATGTCAGCACCTCCGAGGCGGATACTCGCCACCACCCTGATCATGGCACTGACTGCGTCCACCCTGCTGGCCTGCGGCGACGACCAATCAGACAGCAACAGCAAAAAGATCACCGTCTGGAGCCTGGAAGACGTCGCCGACCGGGTCACCGCCACCAAGGCGATCATCGCCGACTTCACCGCCAAGACCGGGATCCAGGTCGACCTCGTGACCGTCAACGAGGACCAGTTCCCCTCCCTGATCGCCGCCAACGCCGCCGCCGGCGACCTGCCCGACGTGGTCGGGTCGGTCTCCCTGGCCGGCATCCGTACGCTCGCCGGCAACGAGCTGCTGCACGCCTCGGCGAACGCGGAGGTCGTCGACAAGCTGGGCAAGCAGACGTTCTCCCCCCGGGCGTTGGAGCTGACCTCCGACGACGGCAAGCAGCTCTCCGTCCCCAGTGACGGGTGGGGTCAGCTGCTCGTCTACCGCAAGGACCTGTTCGCCGCCGCCGGCCTGCCCGCCCCGGACACGTACGAGCGGATCACCGACGCCGCGACGAAACTCAACACCGGCGGCGTCGCCGGGATCACCGCGGCGACCTCCGCCAGCGACGTGTTCACCCAGCAGACCTTCGAGCACCTGGCACTGGCCAACGGCTGCCAGCTCACCGACGACTCCGGAAAGGTCACCCTCGACTCACCCCAGTGCGTCGAGGCGATCCGCTTCTACGGCGACCTGATCCGCACCAGCTCGGTGAAGGGCGCCCAGGACGTGGACACCACCCGGGCCACCTACTTCGCCGGTAAGGCGGCCATGGTCATCTGGTCGCCCTTCATCCTCGACGAGTTGGCCGGGCTGCGCAACGACGCCAAGCCGACCTGCCCACAGTGTCAGACCGACCCTGCGTTCCTCGCGAAGAACAGCGGGTTCGTGACCGCGATCAAGGGTCCGAACGGCACCGAGCCGGCGCAGTACGGCGAGATCAGCTCGTGGGCGGTGCTCGACGGCGCGGTGACCGACCCGGCGAAATCCTTCGTGGAGTACATGCTCAGCGACGGCTACCCGCGATGGTTCGGCATGTCCCCCGAGGGGCGCTTCCCGGTGCGCAAGGGCACCACGGCCGAGCCCGAGGCGTACCTGACGGCCTGGAACACCAGCCAGGCCGGCGTGGACGCGAAGAAGCCCCTCGCCGACGTGTTCGGCGAGGAGGTGCTCGCCACCCTGCGCCGCAGTCCGGACACCTTCCAGCGGTGGGGGCTCACCCAGGGGCAGGGCAAGCTGGTCGGCGCCATGCTCGGTGAGCTACCGGTACCCAAGGCGCTGACCGACGTCTACTCCGGCAAGTCCGACGCCGCGGCCGCCGCCGGCCGGGCCAAGAAGGACGTGGAAGCCATCAAGGCGGGCGTCAATTGACCACCACCGCGCCCGAGACCGGCCGCTCCCCCAACCGGGAGCGGCCGGGACGGGCCGGCCGCCGTCGCCCACTGACCCTGCGCCGCCGCGAGTCCCGTGCCGGGCTCGCGCTCGTCGCACCGACACTGCTCGTCACCCTCGCGGTCATCGGTATCCCGATCGTGTGGACCGTGGTGCTCGCCTTCCAGCGGGTCCGGCTCGCCACGTTGCGCAAGACCGGCCTGTTCGGCGAGTTCAGCATGGACAACTTCGACCGGGTGCTGCACACCCCCGGCTTCGCCGAGACGCTGTGGGTGACGCTGATCTACAGCATCGGCGGCACCGTCGGGTCGATCCTGCTCGGACTGGTGGCCGCGCTTGTCGTCCGCCGACCGTTCCGGGGCCGCACGCTGGTCCGGGCATCCATGCTGCTGCCGTACGTGGCACCGGTCGTCGCGGTGACGTTCGTGTGGCAGGTGATGCTCGACCCGCAGCTCGGCATCGTCAACGCGTGGGGCCAACGCCTGCTGGGCTGGGACGCTCCGGTTCCGTTCCTGTCGCAGGAGTCGACCGCCCTGACCACCGTCATCGCCTTCGAGGCGTGGCGGTACTTCCCGTTCGCGTTCCTGTTCCTGCTGGCCCGGCTCCAGGCGGTGCCCGGTGAGTTGGAGGAAGCCGCCCGGGTCGACGGCGCGACCCCCACCCAGCGGTTCCGCCACATCCTGCTGCCCCAACTGCTGCCGGTGATCGCCCTGCTGGGCGTGCTGCGTTTCATCATGACGTTCAACAAGTTCGACGACGTCTACCTGCTCACCGGTGGCGCCGCCGGCACCGAGGTGGTCAGCGTCCGGGTGTACGAGTTCCTCACCGCGCGCACCGACATCGGCGCGGCCTCCGCGCAGGCGGTCGTGCTGGCCGTGGTGCTCATCGTGTTCGTGGTGATCTATCTGCGCTTCTTCGGACGGAGGGTGAGTTGATGGACCGGGACATGGTCGAGACGGTCAGCCTGCGTTGGCTTCGCCGCCTGGTGATCGCCGTGTTCCTGGTGGTCACCGTCTTCCCCTTCTACTACATGCTGGTGCTCTCGGTACGCCCCATCGAGCAGTTGCTGCTCGACCCCGGCGCGCTGCTCGTCGGCTTCGGTGAACTGACCGTGGCCACGTACGCCGAGGTCCTCAAGGCCACCGCCGACGGGGGCCAGGGGTTCCTCACCTTCATCCGCAACAGCGGACTGGTCGCGGTCGCGGCGACCGTGCTCACCCTGCTGGTGGCGATCCCCGGCGCGTACGCGGTGGCCCGGCTGCGGTTCTTCGGCCGGCGGCAGGTCGACTTCCTGTTCCTGGCGGTCTACCTGTTCCCGTCGATCGTCATCGCGATTCCCCTGTTCGTGGCGTTCAGCCTCGTCGACCTGCGCGGCTCGCTGTTCGGCCTGGTGCTGGTCTACATCTCGCAGACGCTGCCGGTGTCGGTCTACATGCTGCGCAACTACTTCGAGACGATCCCGGTCAGTCTGGAGGAGTCCGCCGCCATCGACGGTGCCGGTCGACTCGGCATCATCCGCCGCGTCAGCCTGCCCCTCGCGATGCCGTCGATCATGGCGGTCGCGCTCTACGACTTCATGATCGCCTGGAACGAGTTTCTCTTCGCCCTGCTGTTCCTGATCGACAAACCCAACCGGTGGACGGTGTCGCTGGGGCTGTCGCTGCTCTCCGACGGGGTGGAGGTGCCCAAGACGGTGCTGATGGCCGGGTCCGTCGTCCTCACCCTGCCCATCGTGATCCTCTTCTTCGCCAGCGAGCGGCTGCTCACCGAGGGCCTGACCAGCGGCGCGGAGAAGGGATGACCGTCTCCCCCGGGTCACCGGCCGCGCCCCCACCGGCCCGGATACGGTGGCCTCATGGCCAACCCGACCCGCTGGGCGACCGACACCGGCCCCGAGCACTCGCAGTGGTACATCGACCGGTTTCGGAAACTCGCGGCCGAGGGCGCCGACCTGGCCGGCGAGGCCCGACTGGTGGACACCCTCGTCGCGCCCGGCTCCCGGATCCTCGACGCCGGCAGCGGCACGGGCCGGGTCGGTGCCGCGCTGGCCCAGCGCGGACACACCGTGGTCGGGGTGGACGCCGACCCCGCCCTGGTGGCTGCCGCCCGCGCCGACTATCCCGGCCCGACCTGGCTGGTCGCCGACCTGGCCGAGCTGGACCTGCCGGCGATGGGTGAGGCGGAGCCGTTCGACGCGGCGGTGCTGGCCGGCAACGTCCTCGCCTTCGTCGCCGTCGGCACCGAACCGGAGGTGCTGCGCCGGGTCGCCCTGCACCTGCGGCCCGACGGTGTGCTGACCGTCGGCTTCGGCACCGAGCGTGGCTACCCCCTCACCGCCTTCGACGCCGACGCGGTGGCCGCCGGCCTGCGGGTGGAGCAGCGCTTCGCCACCTGGGACCTGCGCCCGTGGCGCGACGACGCGCCGTTCGCGGTCAGCATCCTGCGCCGTCCGGCCGACTGACACCCGACCCGGCCCCGGTCGGGCGGCGTCAGTCGGGGGCGGCGACGGCCCGAGCGGCGGCCGGGTCCAGGGTGGCGCCGGCGGGCACCAGGCTGACCAGCCCCGCGGGCAGCCGCACCGGGCGTACCCCGCGATAGCCGAGCATCGGCAGCACCTCCCGGTCCGCCAGCACGTACCGTCGGCCCAGGTCGGTGACCACGGACACCGCGCCGCCGGACGCGCCGGGCGCCGCGGCGGCCTCGACCACCGCGCCGCGACCCGGCTCCACCACCACGTGGTCGGCCAGGACCGCGCCGTCGGCGGGCGCGGTCCGCGGCGTGGCCGCCAGGTCCCGCAGCGGTACGCCCCAGCGCACCTCGGCAACCCCGCCGTCGTCGGCGACCCGGGCGCAGAGGTCCCCCCCGTCGCCGGCCGCGAGCCGGGGCGGGGTCGGCGGCGGGGCGTACGCGCCACTCGGTGCGAGGTCGGGCACCGTGGGCAGCGCGGCGAAACGACCCAACGTCATCGGCACCGGCTCACCCTGCCCGGTGCGCGCCAGCAACAGCCCGGCCTGCAACTCGGTGATGCCGGCCAGGCCGGCGTCGACGGCCACCGCGTACTGCCGACCGCCACCGGAGTTGCTCACCAGGTAGACCGTGCCGATCGCGGCGTCCGGCACCTGGGTGGCCGGCTGGCCCAGCCCGGGCAGTTCGAGCGGGGCGAGGTCGCTGCCGGCGGGCAGGGAGTTGAGCAGGGCGGGTGCCACCGCCACCGCCTGCGCGCGGGTGGTGGCGAGCGCCGCCAGCACCCGGCTGGGATCGCGGACGAGGTAGCGCCGCTGGTGCCAGACCAGGTGCAGCCCGCCGTCGGGGTGCCGCAGCAGCAACGCCTCGTCGCCCAGCAGTCGGCCGCCGTCGGGCTCGGTGCCGATCAGCAGAGCGGAGCGGGGCGCCTCGCCCGCCGGGGCCGTCGAGCAGACGGTCCACGCCGCCGTGGCCAGCCGACCGGGTGCGGGCAGCGAGTCCGGCGCGTCGGCGATACCCAGCGGCAGCCCGCGCGGGACGCCGTCGATCGTGCGTCGGGAGACCAGCACGGTCTTGGACTGGTCCGCGCCGACGATCAGCAGCGCTGAGGCGTAGTTGAGCACCGGGTGCAGCTTCTGCTCGCGGTAGACGAACCGCGCGCCGGACTCCTTCTCCACGATCACCGCACCCGGGTCGCGCCAACCCTTGCCGCCCCCGGCGAACAGGCCGTAGAGCGCGAAGCCGCCGAGCCCGATCGCCGCGACCAGGACGCTGGCCAGGCCGGCGCCGGCCAGCCGCCGAAACGGCGACTGCGCGGGATCGGTCTCGCGCATGACCAGAGCGGCGACCGCCCGCTGGACGCTGAACTGGTAGGAGTGCAGCTGGTCCTGCCGCGACGGCATGAGGTCCCTTCCGGTGGGTCGGCCGGGGCACAGAATATGCGGTGCGTCGATGTCTCGGGACCCTGCGTGTCCGGCTCGGGGCAACCGGTACCATCCGGGGACGAATCCGGCGGCGAGAGGGCACCCGTGGGCGCGCGTTTCGAGGAGCTGGCCTGGCGGGAGACCCCGATCGGCGCGATCAGCCTGCGCCGACGCCGGGATCCGGCCCTCCAGGTCGAGGTGTACGAGGTCAAACTCGACGACGAGTACCTGATGTCCAGCCTGTTCCCGGTCGCGGAGATCGAGCTGGCCCGGCTGGGTCTCGCCGCGGTGGCCGGCGACTCGCTCGACGTGGTGGTCGGTGGTCTCGGGCTGGGCTACACCGCCTGCGCGGCGCTGGGCGACCCACGGGTGCGTTCGCTGCTGGTGGTGGAGGCGATCGAGGACGTGATCGACTGGCACCGTCGGGGTCTGCTGCCGTTCGCGGCGGGGCTCGCCGAGGACCCCCGGACCCGGTTCGTGCAGGCCGACTTCTTCGCCGCGGTGGCCGGTGACGTCGGCTTCGACGCCGAGGCACCCGGGCGGCGGTTCGACGCCGTGCTGCTCGACGTCGACCACTCCCCGCGCAACGTCCTGCACCCCAGTCACGCGGCGTTCTACCCGCCGGCCGGGCTGCGTCGGCTGGCCGCCCTGCTGCGGCCCGAGGGGATTTTCTCGCTCTGGTCGGACGACCCGCCGGACACCGAGTTCACCGCGGCGCTCGCCGAGGTGTTCGTGGACGTGCAGGCGCACGTCGTGCCGTTCGCCAACCCGCTGACCGGCGGCGAGTCCGCGAACACGGTCTACGTGGCGCGCACCGAGGGCTGAACCGGCCGGGCCGACATGCCCACCGGCCCAGCCCCCCTTGATCGACTCGGTTTTCCGGCGATCGGGCCATCCCTGCGTCCTGGACACCCCGACAGCACGGAACCCGAGTCGATCGGCAGCAACGCATCGCACCTCGCGCGGGCATGGTGGCGGCCAGATCGGGAAAGGTCACACCGTGCCCGCCGCACCAGGCGCGGCCGGTTACCGGAGGTAGACATGCGTGCGCTGCTCTGGGTCGTCGGCGTGGTCGCCGGCGTGCTGATCCTGCTCGGGCTGATCCTCGAGGCCGTCCGCTGGCTGATCATCATCGGCCTGATCGCGCTGGTGATCGTGATCATCCTGGGTGTGGTCAAGGGCCGGCAGGCGATGCAGCACCAGAACCGCCGACGCTGACAGCTGACCCGGTCAGAACCAGTCCGGGCGCATGTCGAGGGTGGTGCGGTCCCGGCTGTCCAGCAGGTCGAACTGCGGACCGGTGCGGGGCAACTCGACCCGGAAGAAGTAGCGCGCCGCCTGGCGCTTGCCGGCGTGGAACGCGTCGCCGGCCTCCTCCGGCGGCAGCGCCAGCACCTGCTCCAACCACATCCACGCGATCACGACGTGCCCGACCGCCTCCAGATAGGCGGTGGCGTTGGCCAGGGCGGACACCGGGTCACCGTCGGCCCACAGCCGACGGGTGACCGCGGTTGTCCGGTCCACCGCGGCGGCCAGCCGGTCCGCCAGATCGGCCGCCTCGCCGCCGACCTTTCGGCCCCGCTCGACCGTGTCGCCGATCGTCGCGGTCAGCTCGGCGAGGCCGGCGCCGCCCCGCATGGTCATCTTGCGGCCCAGCAGATCCAACGCCTGGATGCCGTGGGTGCCCTCGTGGATCGGGTTGAGCCGGTTGTCCCGGTAGTGCTGCTCCACGTCGTGATCACGGGTGTACCCGGCGCCCCCGAGCACCTGGATCGCCAGGTCGTTGGCATGCAGGCACCACTGCGACGGCCAACTCTTCGTGATCGGGGTGAGCACGTCCAGCAGCAGGTGCGCGCGCTCGCGGTCCGCCTCGGCGGGAGCGGTGTGCTGCTCGTCGAGCAGCCGCGCGCAGTAGAGCACCAGCGCCAGCGCTCCCTCCACGTAGCTCTTCTGCGCCAGCAGCATCCGTCGTACGTCGGGGTGGTCGATGATCGGTACCTGCGCCGTGGCCGGGTCCTTCGCGCCGACCGGGCGGCCCTGCGGTCGCTCCCTGGCGTACGCCAGGCTCTTGAGATACCCGGTGTAACCCAGCGCGGTGGCGCCGGCCCCGACCCCGATCCGGGCCTCGTTCATCATGTGGAACATCTGGGCCAGCCCCTGGTGCGGCGGACCGACCAGGTGGCCGACCGCACCGGCGCGGCCGCCCGGGGTGTGCCCGCCGTCGCCGAAGTTGAGCAGGGTGTTCGTGGTGCCCCGGAAACCCATCTTGTGGTTGAGCCCGGCCAACACGACGTCGTTGCGGTCGCCGAGCGACCCGTCCGCGCCGACCAGCACCTTGGGCACGATGAACAGCGAGATGCCCTTGACGCCGGGTGGGCCGCCGGGGATCCGCGCCAGCACCAGGTGCACGATGTTCTCGGCCAGCTCGTGATCGCCACCGGAGATCCACATCTTGGTGCCGAACACTCGGTACGTGCCGTCCGCCTGGGGCTCCGCCCGGGTGGTGATGTCGGCCAGTGAGCTGCCCGCGTGCGGCTCGGACAGGCACATGGTGCCGAAGAACCGGCCGTCGAGCATGGGCCGGACGTACGTGTCCACCTGGTCGGCACTGCCGTGCGCCAGCAGCAGGTTGGCGTTGCCCAGGGTGAGGAACGGGTACGCGGAGGTGGCCACGTTGGCCGCCTGGAACCAGGTGAAGCAGGCCGCCGCGACGGCGTGCGGCAGTTGCAGGCCGCCGACCGAGGCGTCCAGCCCGGCGGTGAGCAGGCCGGTCTCGGCGAAACTGTCAAGGGCCGCGCGCACCTGCGGGATCAGCCGCACCCGCTGCCCGTCGAAGGTGGGTTCGGTGAGGTCGGCGGCGCGGTTGTGCGGGGCGAACTGCTCGGTGGCCACCCGCTCGGCGAGGTCGAGGGCGTCGTCGAAGGTCTCCCGGGAGTGCTCGGCGTAGCGGGGACGCTCCACGAGTTCGGACACCCGCAGCCACTCGTGCAGCAGGAAGTCGAGGTCACGGCGGGAGAGCAGGGTGGACGGCACGGCACTCCTCAGCGGGCACGGGGGCGGGTCGGGCCGGGGCGACGGCCCACGGTCGCCCCGGCCCATCCTGGCCGATCGACCGGGCGCGCACCACCGGCGCGGGTGGGGTTCCACGAGCGGAACTTGTCACACCGACCGCCTAGTGTCGGTGCCCGTGACCGCACCTGGAGACGTCCCACCCGAGGTCCTCGACCGGCTGCGGCCGATCTGCCTGGGGCTGCCGGAGACCTACGAGGAGCCTGCCTGGGTGGGTATCCGCTGGCGGATCCGCAAGCGGACCATCGCCCACGTGCGCAGCATCGACCCCGATCGCCAGCCGGTCCACGCACCTGCCGCCGCACTCGACGAGCCCGCCTGCCTGCTGACCTTCCGGTCACCACTCGACGAGATCGCCGGGCTCCTCGGCGCCGGGCACCCCTTCTACAAACCGGAGTGGAGTCCGAACGTGATGGGCATGATCCTGGGCGACGACACCGACTGGGAGGAGGTGGGCGAGTTGCTCACCGAGAGCTACCGCATCATGGCCCCGAAGCGGCTCGCCGCCCAGGTCGGTCCCCCGGTGCCGCCGGTCGGCTGAGCGCCGGCAGCACCCGGTGGCGAGCGGTTTCGCCGATCGGGGCCGGCCGGTCGAGGCGCTGCCGCCGGACCGGGATCCCCGCCCTGGCGACGAAATCAGGTGGAGCGGGTGCGGTCCGAGGGACGACGATCGCGGCGTGTCCATTCCCGTCCGCGAGATCCGTGCCCGTTACTCGGCCGACACGATCACCGTGTACCAGGCGTACCCACCGGAGATCGCGCTGCCGGCGGTGGCGGCCGGTCGGCTCGTGGCCCCCTTCAAGCGGGAGCGGATGACCTGGATCAAGCCCTCCTTCCGGTGGATGATGTACCGGTGCGGCTGGGCCACCAAGCCCGGCCAGGAACGCGTGCTGTCCATCGACATCACCCGAGAGGGCTTCGAGTGGGCGCTGGCGCGGGCCTGTCTGAGTCACTACGACCGGGGCCTGCACGGTGACCGGGCGGCGTGGTCGCGACACCTCAGGACCAGCCCGGTACGCGTGCAGTGGGATCCGGAACGGACACTGCACCTGAGCGCGTTGCCGTACCGGTCGTTGCAGGTGGGACTCTCCGGCGAAGCTGTCGCCCGCTACGTCGACGACTGGACGGTCAGCGTCACGGACATCACCGCCACCGTCCACCGTGTACGGGACCTGGTTCGGGCAGCTGACGTCCGCGCGGCGACAGAGCACCTGCCGGTCGAACGGAGCTATCCACTGCCGACGCCGATCGCGGCCCACCTCGGTGCCAGCGGGTGATCGCCCGGTGGTCGCCGGCAGTCGGGTGCCAGGTGCCGCGTCGCGCGGCACGCGGGAATCCTCGATATCCTGTCCGCCATGCATCGAAGCCGCGTGTACGCACTGCTGATCGACGCCCCCGAGGCGGAGGCGACCCAGGCGGCGGAGTTCTGGTCGGCGGCACTCGGCGTCAGCACCCGGTCCGATCCGGCGGAACCACAGTTCGTCGACCTGCACGAGGCCCTGCCGGGGCTGGTCACCGCCGTGCAGGCGGTGGATGACGCGCCGCGCTTCCACCTCGACATCGAGACCGACGACGTGTCGGCCGAGACCGCACGGTTGATCGGTCTGGGTGCCACCGAGGTGTCGCAGTGGCTTGAGTGTCGGGTCCTGCGGGCACCCGGTGGGCACCTCCTGTGCGTGTTGCCGGTGGCGAGTCCGCCGGAGGTCTTCGCGGCGGAGTCCCGCACCTGGCCCTGAAGCCGGGCTGTCACAGGCCGACGTTAGGGTCCCGGCCATGGCTGATTTCGTGTTGGTGGCAGGGGCGTGGCTGGGGTCGTGGGCATGGGACGAGGTGGTGCCACCACTGCGTGCGGCCGGGCACGACACCTACCCGTTGACGCTCTCCGGCCTCGCCGAGCGGCAGGGTGTGGCCGCTGGCCAGCAGACCCACGTACGCGACATCGTCGACGAGGTCGAGCGCCGCGACCTGCGCGACGTGGTGCTGGTCGGGCACAGCTACTCGGGCATCCCGGTTGGTCAGGCCGCCGGGCGGATCGGCGACCGGCTGACCAGGGTGGTCTTCGTCGACTCGGAGGTGCCGGTCGACGGCGCGTCGTTCGTGTCCGCGTGGTGGCAGGGGCCGGCGGCGCTGGAGTCGGTGCTCGCCGACAACGGCGGCAGTTGGCCGCCGCTCGGTGCGGCCGACTTCGACGGTCAGGGGCTCACCGACGAGCAGGTCACCCGCCTGGTCGACGGCTCCACGCCGCACCCGGGCGCCACGCTGAGCGAGCCGGCCGTGCTGACCCGGCCGCTGGGCGAGCTTCCGGCGACGTACATCAAGTGCCTGCTCGACGGGCCCGAGCCCAACGAGACCGTGGCCAAGCTGCTGACCAGCGACCAGTGGCGACTCGCCACGATGGCCACCGGTCACTGGCCGATGATCTCCCAGCCCACCGAGTTGGCCGAGCTGTTGCTGGCACAAACCAGCTGACCGGCGCACCGGACGTCCGCCCCCGCAGCCGATTACGGCCCCGGCGGTCCGGGCGAGCCAGCCGGGCCGGTCAGGCCGTCTGGTCGTCGAGTGTCCTGATGTGGCGCACCGGCGACGCGAGCAGCCAGAGCACGGCGAGCACACCACCCAGGCCCGCGACGACCAGGGTCGGTCGAAGTCCGATGGTGGTGCCCAACGCGCCACCGACAAGCGCGCCGAGCGGTCGGATGCCGTAGTTGACCGCGCTGTACGCACCGGCGCGGCGTCCTCGCGCGTCGTCGGGAGTCACGGCGGTGAGGAGGGCGTTGAGGTTGACGTCCATCAGCATCACCCCAAAGCTGGAGACCAACTCGATGGCCGCCAGCATGGCGACCTTCGTCCACGTGGAGCCGGACACCAGCGCGGTCAGCGCCAGCGGCGCGGGGAAGAGCACGACGCCGATCATGGCGGTACGCCCCAGTCCGATGGCACGCGAGATCCGTGGTGCGAGTGCCGCGCCCGCGAGCCCGCCGACCGCCCCGAATCCGAGGGCGACGCCGATCGCGCCGGCCGACAGGTCAAGTTCACGGCTGGCGTAGAGCACCAGCAACGCGCCGGAGATGAAGGTGAAGAAGTTGACGGTGCTGGTGCAGCCGAGCGCGGCCCGCAGCACCGGATGCCGCACCACCAGCACGAGCCCCTCGCGGACCAGGCCGAGAGTGGACGTCCGACGTGGCGGCGGAGGCGGCTCGGTCACCGGGATGCGGCTGAGCAGCAGCGCGGAGCCGAGGAACGACACCGCGTCGACGACTATCGCGGCCGGTGCGCTCAGCGCCTGGACCAGTCCACCGCCGACGGCCGGCCCGGCGAGGAACGAGAGTGACCGGCTCATGCTCAGCTTGCTGTTCGCGTCCACGTACGCCGATCGCGGCACCAGGGCCACGAAGAACGCCTGACGCGCCATGGCGAACAGCACCGCGCCGGTACCGGTGAGCAGTGCCACCAGGTAGAGCTGGGCGAGGGTCACCGCACCGAACAGGTAGGCCACCGGCAGGCTGAGCAGGACGGCGCCCCGGATCAGGTCCGCGATGATCAGGAGTCGCCGCTTGTGGGTGCGCTGGTCCACCCAGGCGCCGAGGAACAGGCCCAGCAGGTTGGGCAGCCAGATCAACGCGGTGAGGACGCTGACCTGCACGGGCGTCGCGGTGAGCAGGGTGACGGCGATCAGTGGCAAGGCCAGTTCGCTGATCCGGTCACCGAAATCGGAGATCGTCTGACCGATCCAGAAGGTACGGAAGCGCCGGTCCCGTCGCAGCACCGGCGGGGACACCGCGCCGGCGGCGCGCTCGGTCTCGGGGCCGGCGGCGCGCTCGGTCTCGGGGCCGGCGGCGCGCTCGGTCTCGGGGCCGGCGGCGCGCTCGGTCTCGGGGCCGGCGGCGCGCTCGGTGTCGGCGCCGGTGGTGTTCACGACGCGGCCGGGTCGTCGCCGGCCTGGGCCGGGTCGTCGTCGCCGGCCTCGGGCAGGAGGTAGCGCAGCATCCGGACGATCCGCGCGCCGTCCGGGGCGGATTCCTCCTTGCGCCGCACGTACGGGGCGATCAGCTCCTCGATCGACTCCTCAAGCTGTCGCAACTCGTCGGCGGTGGCCACGAACCGGGTGTCGGCGATGCCGGCCAGAGCACGCCACTCGGGGTCCAGCCGGGCTTCCTCGCGCAACAGCCACTGCTGTGGCGCGTCGGCGTTGCGGGCGAACATCTCGCCGCGCAGCTGGTGACTGGCGGACTGCCCCTCGACGCTGTCGGGCACGGTGAAACGGAAGCCCCGGGCGACGGCCTGCCACCAGCGTTCCCGTTTGCTGGTGGCGCCGTCCCAGTCGGTGACCAGCCCGAACGTCGCGAGGTGCCGCAGGTGCCAACTGACCACCGACGGTGTCGCGCCGACGTGCGGCGACAGCCCGGTCGCCGTGGCCGGGCCGTGCCGCTGAAGGTGTTCGAGGATCGCCAGCCGCACCGGATGGGCCAGTGCCCGCAACGCCTGCGGCTCGGTGATCTCGAAATCCCCGTACGGGTTCGTGAGAGACATGTTTCGAAAGTAGTCTCTCACGTCAGACTCGGCAACCCCGGACCCCGGCCACGGGCCGGGGCCACGGGCCGGGGCCACGGGACCCGTGACGATCAGGCGATGCCCAACCGCGCCAACGGCTCGACCAGCTCCCGCTCCTCGTAGCTCAGGTGCGACAGCAGGGCGTCGGTCAGCAGGTCCACCGCCGCCCGCAGCTCGGCGAGACCGTCCGGGGACCCGACGTACGCGACCAGGGCCTGGTCCACGCCCTCCAACACGTCGTGGATGACGTGGTGCTCCCGCTCCAGCCGGTCGACGACCGGGCCGAGTCGGGGGTCGCGTGCCCGCAACCGAGGAAACAACGACTGGTCCTCGATGGTGTGGTGGGTGGTGACGATCCGGCAGTACGACTCGCAGTAGACGCCGAGCGTCCAGCGGTTCTGGCGCATGGTCATGGTGTTGATGTGGGAGCGGGCCGCGCCGGCGTCAATCTCACCGGCCGCCACCTGCTCGATCAGATCGTGAATCTGGGCCAGCTCCGCACGCAGGCCGTCGTGGACCTGCACCAGGTGCGCCCCGGTGGCCTGCTCGTGCGGGGTGTAGGTGCGGTCCGGGTCGGGCGTGGGTCCGGTCGGCCGGGTCGACTCGTCCCAGACCTGCTGGTCGCTGCGCCGCACGCCGTCGTCAGGGGTCGGCACCACGGCGAACGCTCCCCCGGTCACGGTCGCCCGGCTCGGCCGCACCGCCGGCTCCGGCTCGCGCTCCGGCTCCGACGCACGCGAAGACTCCGACGCACGCGATGACTCCGACGCGGACGAGGACCCCGGCGCACGCGAGGACTCCGGCGCGCGCTCCGACTCCGGTGCCGCACCGCGATCACGCTCGGCCGCGACCAGTTCACGAACCGCCGGAGCCACCTCGCCGGCGAACCGGCGCAGGTCGTCGGGATCGTCGCTGCCGAGGATGAAGGTGCTGACACCCTCTTCCAGCGCCAACTCGGCCAGTTCCCGCGCCCACTGCTCGGCGGGTCCGTTCAGTGCTCCGCGCCCGACGGCCGAGAACTGTCCCGAGATGTTGAGCAACCGGCGGACGTCCTGCGGTGACCGGCCGGCCTCCCGGGCGGCGTCGTCGATCGTCGCGTTGCCCTTGGTCAGGTCGCCCGGCTGGAGATAGGTCAGCGACGGCAGCCATCCGTCGGCCCGGCGACCGGTGAGCTGGAGCATCCGGGGCTTGTACGCGCCCAGCCAGATCGGCACCGCGTGGGCCGGCGCCGGTCCACGCTTGGCGCCTCGCACCCGGTAGAACTCACCATCGACACGGACGCCGCCGCGCGCCTCGGCGTCCCAGACCTGGCGGATGATCTCGATGGCCTCCTCCAACGCGCGTACGCCCTGGCCGGGGGTCAGGCGTCGTCCGCCCATCGCCTCGATGGCGTCCCAGAACGCTCCCGCGCCGAGGCCCAGACCGACCCGGCCGCCGCTGAGCAGGTCCAGGCTGGCCACACTGCGGGCGAGCACCGCCGGTGGGCGCAGGGGCAGGTTTGTCACGTTCGCCGCCACGTGCACGCGGCTGGTCCGGGCCGCGACGAAGCTCAGCAGGGTCCAGGTGTCCAGGAACGCGGGCTGGTACGGGTGGTCCTGGAAGGTGACCAGGTCCAGCCCGACCTGCTCGGTCAGGACGGCGAGGTCGACCGTGCGGGCCGGGTTGTCACCGCTGGGGGTGACGAACGATCCGAAGACCAGGTCATGGCCGTAGTCGCTCATCTGCGAGCCTCCCGATTCACGCGACGCCTCGAACGATGCGTCGTGACAACAACCTTATGTCACACAGAACATCTCCTGCCAACAAGATCTGTGTCACTGCGCTATTGTCGGGGAATGACGGGTGCCCCTCACCGGCCGGACCGGCCCGATCCGCTCGACGACGACCTGGGCTGGATGCTCGGGATCGTCTTCCGCGGCTACGTCCGGGCGGCCGAGCACGCGCTCACCGACTTCCCCGGCGGTCCCCGCGGCTACCAGGTGCTCACTGCGGCGATCACCGGGCCGGCCCGAAACCAGGGTGCGATCGCGGAGGAGCTCGGCATCGACCGCACCGTCCTCACGTACCTGATCGACGACCTGGAACGGCCCGGGTTCGTCGCCCGTCGGGCGGACCCGGCAGACCGACGTAACCGGCTCGTCGACGTCACCGACGTTGGCCGCGGCGCCTGGGAGCAACGGCGTCTGGCGCTACGACACGTCGAGTCGCACCTGCTGGGGACGCTCACGCCGGCCGAGTCGGCGACGCTGCGGGCACTGCTCCAGCGGGTCGCCTGCTCGGCCCAGGCGATGGACCCGCTGCGTGACCTCTGCGAGGCGGTGTCGCAGGTGCAACCCACGCCAGCGTCGAACCAGACCGAGGCCCCGGCCGGCCGCGGGCGCGGCGCCGCCCTCCGGGGCCGGCGCCGCAGCACCGACTGACCCCGACAACGGCCGCCGGCTGGAAACGCGACGCGGGCCCGCCCGGCTCCCCCGACGTGGTACGTCGAGCGCAGCCGGACGGGCCCGCGGTGCCGCTGGCCGGTGGGATCAGCGCACGTGCACGAACACCGGGTTCGAGTAGAACCACAGGTCTTCCCACGGGCTCTCCAGCCCGTCGGCGAGCGGCTCGGCCTCGTCGGTGCTGGTGCCCCGCACCCGCGCGTAGGTGTCGGCCTCGACGTTGCGCAGCGTGTGCCGGATGACGTAGTCCTCGCCCTTCCGACGCCAGTCGCGCGGGCCGAACCGGGCCACCACCTTCGTGGTGGGGTTGGTGTCGGCGTCCAGGTTGGCGCTCGGGCCGGTGATCTGACCGACGATCAGGTCGACCCGACGGACCTCGGGGCGGTCCCCGTTCGCGTTCACGCCGCCCAACGGACGGAACGTGATCTCGATCTCGACATCGGTGCGGCTACGACGGCTGACCGTGATGGTCTCGCCCACCTCGGCGGTCCTGCCCTGGGACCTGGCGGTGACGTCGAGACTGCGGATCAGGTCGCCGGTGGTCACCCAGATCCGGCCGTTGCGCAGACCGTCCATGATGTCGCCGTAGTCCTGGCGGGCGTGGACGTAGGTCTTGCTGTACTCGCCCGGCCAGAAGTCGGAGCCGCCGCGGGTCCAGTGCACGTGCGAGTCGGAGGTCGCGGTGATCCACCAGCGCCGGCCCTCGCCGAGCAGGGAGTCCCACAGGCCGCCGACGCGAGCGGTCATCTGGTCGAAGCCGCCGTAGGTGGGGTGGTTGCCGTACCCGCCCCGCTTGCCGCCGTTGAGCGGACCGGCCTGGTGCCCGGGCGCTCCCTCGAAGCCGATGTAGACGTCCGGCGCGGCGTTGTTGCCGTTGCGGAACTCGCGCGGGGTGTCCTGACCGTAGACGCCGAGACCGGGCGCCGAACGCGACGCGTGGTGGGCGATCACCAGCGGCTTGTGCGGCATGCCCCGGGCGACCTTGAGGAACTCCACCATCTTGGCCTCGGTGTCCCGTGCCGGGTCGGTGGGGAACGCGTCGTACTTGGCGAATCGGCTCTCCAGCTCGAAGAGCTGCTTCGCCTCGTCGTCGTGGCGCGGGATCATCAGCGTGTGGTGGTCCAGCGAGGGCGCGTCGAACTCCATGCCCCAGAACTGGAGCACCTCGGGGACCAGCTTGCGGGACCGCAGCAGGTCGGGGTACGCCTGCTCGATGTTCACCTTCGAGTGGGTCGGTCCACCGTGGTCGGTGCACATCGCCCAGGTCAGACCAAAGTTCTTCGCCATGATGGCGTTGGTGACGATCGGGTAGACCGCGTCCGCGCCCTTGTGGAAGACGATCGGGGACTTGGTGGTGTCGAACTCGCCGCTGTACTCCGAGTGGATGTGGTGGTCGCCGGCACGCCACACGCGGTTCTTGGAGTTGCTCCGGTCGCCCGTGTCGTCGCCCGGCCGACGGTCCTCGTCAGCCCACGCCGCGCTGGCGCCGACCAGCGGGCTGGCCGCGGCCAGCGTCGCGCCGACGCCCGCGTACTTGACCAGCTTGCGCCGGGACAGCTGCGCGTGTTCGGTCTCTTCGGGTTGCTTGTCTCGCACTGCGGGCCTCTCCTCGATCAAGCGAATGCTCTTTCGATCAAGGAGCCTTGAAGAACGTTGTGAACATCCGTCGTACGGAGTGCGGGTCCACGATGAACACCGAGGCGTGACCTGCCAAAAGACCTGTTGACGATAGCAGCGGGTCACACCTCGACCGCACGTAGTGCCCGGCCCGGCCGGCCGGTCAGGGCACCTGCCGGGTGTTCCGGGGCGTCCGCGCGGCCGACGGATCGGTCGGCGCGGTGACCACCGGCGGTGCGACATCGACGGCGGGCAGCCCGGCAGATCCGGTGACCGGAAGGAGCAGCGCGCTGCGACCGAGGTCGACCTGGACGGTGGCGTCCTGGTCGGTGGACTCGGTGAACTGCGGGTCGCTCTGGCCGAGCACCAGCCCGAGCACGTGCCCGGCGGGCACCACCGCGTCGTACGCGTTCATCGGGACGGTCACCGTGTACCAGCGGTCGGGTCGCAGCGGCGTGGTGAACCGCAGCGAGCGGTGATGCGCGGCGTCGAGCCACCCTCGGGTCAGCACGGCGTGGTCGGAGACCGCGGTGACCTCCTCGGTGTCCCGGTAACAGGCGTCGTCGACGTCGGTGGAGGCGCCCCAGCAGGACTCGGTGTCCAGTGTCCGCACTCCCCCCGCACCGCTGAGCAGGATCCGCTCGGCGGTCCCGTAGTCGACGAGCCGGGCGGTCAGCTGGGTGGTCGGCCGATCCACGCGGATCCGCAGCCGCACCGACGGGCTGCCGGAGATCCGCAGCGCGCTGGGCAGCGCGCCGGAGAGGAAGACCAACCGTCCTGCGGTCGCGGTGTTCGGCGTGGCGACCAATTCGTCCTCGAACAACGACTCGTCGACGTACTCCTGTTCCTGACCCGGCCGCGCGCCGCGCCCGCCGAGCGTCCCGGTCACACCGTCGCCGGCGCCGAGGGCCACCCGTACGTCCCGGGTGCCGGGCGCGGGCCAGTCGCGCTGCGTTGTCCACGTGCCCGGCGCGGTCTCCAGGTCGACCCGCGGCTCGTCCATCACCCCGTTGCGCAGCCCCTGCAACCAATAGTCGAACCAGCGGTGCAGGGCGGCCACCCACTCGGCGCGTCGAACGTCGAACGGGTCCTGGTGACCGGTCTGGTGCAGCCAGAGCTTGCGGGGCACACCCTGCTCGGCCAACTCCTGCCACCAGCGGCCGAACTGGTTGGTCGTGACGTTCAGGTCGTTGAGGCCGTGTGCCAGGAAGACGCTGGCCCGGACCCGGTCGGCCGAGGGCCGGTAGTCCCGCCGCGCCCAGAACCCGTTGTAGTCACCGGTCTCCTCGGCGCTGCGCGCCCGCAGCCGGGCCAACACCTGCGCGCAGGCCTCCTCGGGGCGGCCGTTGACGACCGAGTGCAGGTAGCCGGGATAGTCGGTGGCGACCAGCGTCCCCCGGTAGCGCATGTAGTCGTACCAGCTGGAGATCGCCGAGATCGGCACGATGGTGGCCAGCCCCGCCACACCGGTGGCGGCGACCCCGTTGGCGACCGAGCCGTCCCACGACTTGCCGATCATGCCGACCTGCCCGGTGCTCCAGGCGGCGCTGACCGGCCGCCCTGCGGCGTCGTACGCGCGAGCCCGCCCGTTGAGCCAGTCGATCACCGCCGTGGCGCTGCCCACCTCGGCGGGACCGCCGACGTCCTCGCAGCCGGTCGACCGGGCGGTGCCCGCCAGGTCCACGGCGGCGAAGGCGTACCCGCGGGGGACGAAGTAGTTGTCGTAGAAGAGCGGGACCTTGGCGATCACGCCGGCCGAGTCGTACGTCTTCCGCTCGCCCTCGTTGCCCCGACCGCAGCAGAGGTAGTAGGGCGAGGCGTCCATGATGACCGGTACGCGTACCCCCGCGACGGCGGCCTCCCGGGGCCGGACGAGGTCCACGGCAACCCGGTCGGGCACCCCGTCACCGTCGCTGTCGGCACGGGTCTGGACCCAGACGCTCTCCCGGATCGCGTCGGCGTAGGAGTAGGCGGGGACGGTGTGGTCGCCCACCACGTGCGGCGGACGGGGGCGGGGCTGGGCCGTCGCCGTGGCCGCCGTCGGGGCGACTGCGCGGGCAGACGCGACCACCGGGGTCCCGGGTAGTGCGGCCACCAGAAGGCCGACCAGGACCGTGGCGACCCGTGCGCGGGTGCCGACGGACAACGGCGCGGACGTCATGATGTCCTCCCGGGCAGCGACACGAGTATCGGCTTTCATCGAATCGATGTTCGTCCAGCCTAGTGCCCGCGGCGGACCCCGGTGCCGGACAAACAGTCCTCGGACGACCGGGCGGCCTGACGGACTGCTCAGATCCGGGCGCGGGGCAGCCAACCGAGGAATCGGAGCCGGACCCGGGACAGCGGCACGTTGGGTAGATCCTGGGCGGCGGCGACCAGGCAGGAGCCCAGGTAGACCGCGAGGGCGGCGCGTGCTCCGCCGAACTCGGCGAGCAACTGGCTCTGCTTCGTGGCGCAGGGCCACTCCCCACCACATCCGGTGCAGGTCCAGCTCGGGGGGTTGGGGAGGTGCTCCGGCAGCTTCGTGCGGCGGTACCGGCCGACGACGCTGTTGTCCGCGCGCACGTCGCGTCGGCGCGGCATCGGGCGTCCGTTGCGGGGTGCGATCGGGCGGGCGGCCGGCAGGTAACGCCCGACGGTGCCGAGCAGTACCCCCACCCGGATCAGGGCGTCCGGCCCGACGTGGTGGGCCAGTAGCGCGGTCATCAGGTAGTGCCCCAGCAGGTCGAACGCCTCACGGCTCAGACCAAGGTCGCGGCAGAGGTCGACGAAGTTCGGCGTGGTCAGCGGCACCCGGTTGTCGAGTGCGCGGCGCAGCACCGCGCGCAGATCGGTCCCGAGTCGCTGCACCGCGTCGCTCTCGCCCAGCCCCAGGCTGTCCTCGTCCGTCACCCGGGCCAGCGCCTCCGCCACGGCCAGTCGAACGACGCGGTCGGGATCAGTACTGTCCAAGGCGCACCCCTTTCGTAGGCCGGTCGCCCGGCGGCGGCCCGATCGCCCTGCGCGCCGGGGAAATCATGAACAAGATTTCGCTGTCGCCCGCGGCGATGGCTAGGACAGCAGGCGCAGAACCCGCCGACGGGCTAGTCCGAAAGCGAAGTCGGCAGGCCGACACACTGCGGTGATTGGTAGGACGACCGACGACGATTGTCGTATGGTGATATTCCCATCTGCGGATATTGCATACTGCAATCTCCGCCCCGACCAGCTCAGTCACGACGCCACCTCGACCTGTCGCTGCCGTCCCGCTCGCGACGTACCACCTCACTGCACCGCCGGCCACCGCCGTGCCGAGACGACCCCGAGCACCCCGGCACGTTCGATCTGGCCGCCGGCACCAGTTCACCTCCCGGCGGCACCTCCACCGGACGGAGACAGCGGATGACGTCAACACCCGTGCAGACCCGACACTTCGACAGCCGAGACCCGGTGGCCATCCACGAGTTCCTGTCCGCGACGTACGACCCGAAGCTACGCCTGGACAGCAGGAACCGGTTCCGGCTCACCCATCACCGCGTCGACGCCGGCCCCTTCGCCATCGCGACCACGCGGCAGACCGGGCACCTCGACATCGGCGCCAGCACCCTCGACGGGCTGGTCCTCGGGCACACCCGCACCGCCCGCGTCGACCGCGTCTGCAACGGACCGGTCAACCGGTTCGGCTCCGGCGACGTCTTCCTCGTCACCAAGCCGGAGGAGCCCTGCACCGTACGGTGGTATCCCGGCGAGGTGGAGCTCTGCGTGCTGGATCTGGCGGTTCTGGAGCAGGTGGCCACCACCGCGCCGGCCCGCCGGCCCGGTCGGATCCGATTCACCGACCTGGGTCCCGCCGACAAGGCCCTCGCCCGGCAGTGGCGCACCACCACCAGCTACGTCAGCGACGTCGTACTGAACAATCCGTCAGTCAGCGCGCAACCGCTGGTGATCGGCAACGCCGCGCGGATGCTCGCCGCGGCGGCGCTCGCGGTCTTCCCGAACACCGCGTTCACCGAGCCGACCGCCGCCGACCGACACGACGCCAGCACCGCCACGTTGCGACGGGCGATCAGTTTCATGGAGGACTTCGCCGACCGGGACATCAGCGCGGCCGACATCGCCGCTGCCGCCGGCGTCTCGCTGCGGGCGGTGCAACTGGCCTTCCGCCGTCATCGCGGCACCACCCCGATGGCGTACCTGCGTCGGATCCGGCTCGCTCGGGCACACCGCGACCTGCTGCGCGCCGACCCCCGGCAGGAGACCGTTTCGGCCATCGCCAGCCGGTGGGGGTTCGCCAGCCACAGCAGGTTCACCGCCCGGTACCACGCCAGCTACGGCGTGCCGCCCCGCGAGACGCTCCATGCCTGAGGCCCGGCTCGCGCCTTGTGGGACCACCACGACGCGACGACAATCGGCGACGTGAAGCTCCCGTCGCCGGTCGCGGTGCCGCTGGTGGCGTTGCTGGCTCTCGCCGCCTGCGGCACCTCGCCCAGGTCGGCCGGCGACCCACCGAGCAGCGCGCCGCCGGCGTCTCCCACCGCGACCCCGTCCGCGTCGGTCCGCTCCCCCGTCGTCCGCTCCCCCGTCGCCTACGACCGCGCGCTGCACGACGAGTTGATCGCGATGCTGCACCGCGACCAGGCCGATCGCGAGGGCACGCCGCAGAGCGAGTCGGACCAGGCCCGCACCGCCCGCTTGAAGGACATCATCGGCACGCACGGCTGGCCGACCTTCGCGCTGGTCGGCGAGGACGGCGGCAACGCCGCGTGGGCGATCGCCCAGCACTCCGACCTGGATCCGGCCTTCCAGCAGCAGGCACTGGACCTGCTGCGCACGGCGGTGGCCGACCGACAGGCGTCGCCGGGCAACCTGGCCTACCTAAAGGACCGGGTCGCGGCGGGCAAGGGCGAGCCCCAGGTGTACGGGACACAGGTCCGCTGCGGTCCGGACGGCCCCGTGCCGGCGACTCCGATCCGGGACGAGCCGGGCGTCGAGCGACGCCGGGCCGACGCCGGACTTCCCACGCTGGCCAGCTACCTGAGTGAGATGACCACGATCTGTGCGCAGGACGTCAACTAGAGCGCCGTCCACCGTCGCCACCCGCCGCGGGGTGCGCTTCCCCGTCACCCGCCCGGCGTACGGCGTCTACTCTGCCTCGTCCTCCTGCTCGGTGAGCTCGGCCAACACGTCGGCGGCGTCGCGACTGCCCGCGTCGGCGAGCCGTCGAAGCTCACCGACGTCGACCCGCTCCGCTGCCAACTCGACGAGCTGGTCGACCGCGTCCCGGTCGCCCCGATCGGCCAGACGCCGCAGCTCGCCCATGTCGCCGAGCTCGCTGGCCAGCTCGACGAGTTGAGCCGCCGCGTCGGCGTTGCCGCTCTCGGCGAGCTGTCTCAACTCCGCCAGGTCACCTCGTTCACCGGCAAGCTCGACGAGCTGGTCGACCGCGTCCCGGTCACCGTTCGCGGCCCGTTCCCGCAGGTCAGCAAGATCAGAATCTGCCATCGCACACCTCTCCCCCAGCGCACACGCGATCTTCTCGTCGCCGTCGACGCTCACCGGCCGGTCTCGCCGCCATCGAAAACCTAGACCAGTTGAGGCCACGCCGGAGGACGGAACGGGGGACACCACCTGTGCTCCAGCCCCGTCAGCCCGCCTCGGACGGCTCGGCGATCAGCAGACCGCTCAGCAGACTGCGCAGGGCACGCTCGAAGAGGTCCGTTCGAGGCGCGGGCGCGGAGGGCTGACGGAACGCCGCGACCAGGTGCGGGTACGCCGCGAGGTCGGCACCGGCGAAGCGGAAGGCCCCCGAGGCGGCCTCGCTGCGGGCGAAGAGTGTCACCACGCCGTTCATCATGGCGATCGCCTCGAACTTCGCGGTGACAGCGGCCGGCACCGGCTCCAGGATCCGAATGCAGTTGTCGAACCAGGCCAGGCTCTCGGGACCGATACCGGACGTCCGGTGACTCACCTCGATCAGCCACGGGTGCGTATGGTGCAGCGCCAACTGTCGGCGGCCGAGCAGCAGCATCGAGTCCAGCCAGTCCCCCTCGGCCTCGGGATAGGGCCGCAACTCCCCCACAACCCGGTCGGTCATCAGATCCAGGAGATCGTCGCGCGACGACAGGTAGCGGTAGAGGGATCCGGCGCCGGTGCCGAGCGCGCCGGCGACAGCGCGCATCGACACCGCGGCAAGCCCTTCGCTGTCCGCCAGGGCGATGGCGGCCACGACGATGGCGTCCCGGCTGTGCGCCGGAACGGGGCCACGGCTGCCGCGTTCGGGCCTGCTCCAGATCGGCTGCCGAGCGGAGTCACGATCGTCGCCTCTGGTGGATGCGTCGCTCACTGATCTACTGTAAACTGCAAACCTCGTTCGCAGTTTGTACTGTCGCGGAAGGGTGGACGATCATGGAGCGGATCAGTGCACGGGACGGCGCGAGCGTCGTGCTGCACTCCACGGGAGATGGGCCCGACATCGTCGTGGTGCACGGCGGCGGTGTCACCATCGACGTCTACCGCCGGCTGGCAACGGCGCTCGCTGGCCAGTTCACCGTGCACCTCTACAACCGACGGGGACGGGCCGACGCACCACCCAGGTCGATGCCCTACAGCTTGCAGCAGGAGATCGACGACCTCGCCGTGGTGCTGGAGCACACCGGGTCCGGCAATGTCATCGGCCACAGCTCCGGCGGCTTCATCGCGCTTGAGGCAGCGCTCCGGCTGCCGATCGACCGACTCGCCCTCTACGACGCTGCGGTTTCCATCGACGGCGGATTTCCGTCGGCGTGGCTAGCATCCGCCCAATCAGCACTGCTGGCCGGTGACATCGCTCGGGGCCTCGCCATCACGGCCGCTGGCATCAACCCACAGATGGCGGCGGCGAAGCTCCCGCTCGGCTTACGGATCGCGATCATCCGCGCGTTCATGCGCACTCGGATCGGCCGGACGATGGCCGAGCTGCTGCCGTTGACGCTTGACGAATCGGCGCTGATCCGAGCGCACGACGGCCCGGCCAGCCAGTGGGCCGGGGTGACCGCCGAAGTGCTGCTGACCTGCGGTGCCGATGGCCCGCCCTACTACCGCGACCTGAACGCGGCGCTGGCCCACGCGTTGCCGCGGGCCCGGACGTTGACGATTCCGCGCAGCGGCCATGACGCCATCAACCGGGCGTACCCCAGAATGGTCGACCCGCTCGCCGACTTCTTCGCGGCCCCCGTGACGCCGGAGCGGACGAGCCACACCTGAGCGGGTCGCGCGGTCACCCGCGATCATTGATCTTGGCTAGGCTGGCGGGCATGCCTGCCAGCCCCGCGCCCACCCAGCGGCGTGAGCCGGGCCCACCCGAGCACCACCGATCCGCCTGGGCCGAGCTCTGCGCCCGACTCGCCGGGTCGCGCCCCTTCGAGATCGTCATCGTGGTGGTCATCCTCGCCAACGGGGTCGTCCTCGGCCTGGAGACGTACGACGACCTGACGCCGGCGGGCACCGCACTGCACTGGCTGGAGCTGCTCTTCCGGGCCGTCTTCGTCGTCGAGATCGGCGTCCGGCTGGCGGCGTACGGCAGGCGTCCCCAGGACTTCTTCCGACACGGCTGGAACGTCTTCGACTTCGTGGTGATCGCGGCGATCTTCATACCGGGCCTGCACGGCGACCCCGCGCTGCTGCGCGTCGTGCGGGTCGCCCGGATGGTCCGGCTGGTGCGGTTCTCGCCGGGCCTGCGGACCATCGTCTCCGCGCTGTGGCGCAGCCTCCCGGGCGTGACCGGCTTCCTCGCCCTGGCCGTGGTGACCCTCTACGTCTACGGCATGGCCGGCTGGCTGATCTTCGGTAACCGCTATCCGGAGGAGTACGGCGACATCGGCAAGTCGCTGCTGACGTTGTTCGTGCTGTTGTCGCTGGAGACGCTGCCGGACCTCATCGAGCAGGGCATGGCCATCTCGCCGTGGACGCTGCTCTACTACGTCAGCTACGTGGTCATCACCGTCAACCTGCTGCTCAACATCCTCATCGCCGTCATCGTCAACTCGATGGAGGAGGCCCGCCGGTTGGAGATGACCGAACGACTGGCCCCCGACTACGACGAGGACGGCGACGGCGTACCGGACGAGGTGGACCGCATCGCGCTCACCCAACGGCTGGACGACCTGCGGGCGGTCATCGCCGAGTTGGAGCGCGAGTTGCGGATCGACCGGGACGACGGGCACGGCCGGCCGCACCGGGACGGCGCCCGCGCCAGACGGTGATCCGACGCTCGCGCTACGTGCTCCCGTTCGGATAGTGTCGACGACGGTCCCACCGCTTCGGCCGAAGGGGCACCAGCATGGCGAGCACTGTCGACAATGCCCATTCCCGCACCGACGTCGCGAGCACCCTCGGCACCGTCATCGACGACGTGATCCGACCGCAGGCGACGATCGTCGACCGGGAGGGGACCTTCCCCCGCTCGGGTGTCGACGCCCTCGCCGCGGCCGGCCTGCTCGGCCTTGCCTCCTCGACCGAGGTCGGTGGCGGCGGTCACGGCATGCGCGTGGTCGCCGAGGTCGTCGAGCGGCTGGCCGCCGAGTGCGGGTCCACCGCGATGGTGGTGCTGATGCACTACGCGGCGACCGCCGTCATCGAGGCGCACGGCCCGCGCGAGGTCCGCGCGGCCATCGCCACCGGCGGTCATCTCGCCACGTTGGCCTTCTCCGAGTACGGCTCCCGCAGCCACTTCTGGTCGCCGACCGGCACCGCGCGCACCACCGACGACGGCACGATCCGCCTCGACGCCCGCAAGAGCTGGGTCACCTCGGCCGGCGAGGCCAACAGCTACGTCTGGTCGAGCCTCCCGGTGGCCCCCGACGCCGGCCCGATGACGCTCTGGCTCGTTCCCGCCGACAGTCCCGGCCTGACCGTGACCGGCGATTTCGACGGGCTGGGCCTCCGCGGCAACGGCTCCCGACCGATGACCGCCGAGGGGCTCCGCGTCCCGTCGACAGCGATGATGGCGACCGACGGCGCGGGGCTGGACACCGCGCTCGGCGCGGGGCTGCCCTGGTTCCTGGTGCTCAATGCCGCGTTCTGTCTCGGTCTGGCCGACAGTGCGGTCGCCGAGGCTGGCCGGCATCTCACCGCGACGACGCTCACCCACACCGGCGCCGCCCTGCGCGACGCGCCCGTCACCCGCCGCGACCTCGCCCGACTGATGATCCGCACCGATGCCCTGCGTGCCTTCCTGGGTGACACCGTCTCCGCGCTGGAGACCGGCCGCGACGACGCCATGCTGCGGGTGCTCCAGGTCAAAGCCCTCGCCGGCGAGACCGTCGCCGACGTGACCGACGGCGCGATGCAGCTCTGCGGCGGCAGCGCGTTCCGCAGGGAGTTGGGCCTCGAGCGCCGTTTCCGCGACGCGCGCGCGGCCCGGGTGATGGCACCGACCACCGACGCCCTGCTCGACTTCGTCGGTCGGGTCGCCGCCGGGCTGCCCCTCTTCGACCGGGCCAACCGCTGATGCCGGCGCCGGCCGTCCTGATGGGCGCGGTCGCGTACGACCCCAAGGTGGTGACCATCTGGGAGGGCTTCCGGGCCTGGCTGCGCGGGCGCGGCCTGGACTTCGACTTCGTCCTCTACTCGCACTACGAGCGGCAGGTCGAGGATCTCGTCGCCGGCCGGATCGACGCGGCCTGGAACTCGCCCCTGGCCTGGTTGCGGGCCGAACGCCTGGCGGCGGCCACCGGCACCGCCGTCCACGCGCTGACCATGCGCGACACCGACCAGGACCTCACCTCGGTCGTGGTGGTGCGCGCCGACTCACCGGTGCGGCAGGTCGAGGATCTCGCCGGAAAACGGGTGGCTGTCGGCGCGGTCGACAGTCCGCAGGCGACCCTGATTCCGCTGGAGCACCTCGCGAGCGCCGGCGTCGAGGTCGACGTTCGCCGGTTCGACGTCGGTGTCGGCCTGCACGGCGACCACATCGGCGGGGAGCGCGACGCAGCCCGCGCCCTGGTGGCCGGGGAGGTCGACGCCGTCTGCATGATCGACGCCAACCATCTGGCGTTCGTGCGGGAGGGCACGCTGCCTCCCGAGGGCACCCGGATCGTCGGGCAGACCGCGCGCTACGACCACTGCAACATGACGGTCCGCGGGCCGGAGTCCGCCGGGGTCCAGCTCTTCGGCACGCTGCTGCTCGGCATGTCGTACGCCGATCCGCAGGTGCGTCCGCTGCTCGACCTGGAGGGGCTGACGGCCTGGAAGGACGGCCGCACGATCGGGTACACGCTGCTCGCCAGGGCGGTCGACGTCAGCGGGTTCTACTCTCCCGACGGGCGGGTGACGGCCACGGACTACCGGCCGTGAGCGGAGCACCGGCTGCCGACGTCGAGGTCCACCTCGGCGACCTGGGCTTCGGCCGGGGCGCGCACCTGCTGGTGCAACGTGCTCTGACCGGCCTGCGACCGGGAGGCCGGGTGGCGGTGCACGGCCGTGACCCGGCGCTGCGCGTACACCTGCCGGTCTGGTGCCGTGGCCGGGGTCATCGGGTCGAGTGGCCGGATCCGGGTGACCGGAGCGGCCTCGTCGCGGTGGTGGTCCGCGGATCGGCGGATGACGACCGCTGGTTCGGCGCGGAGCGGGCCGGCCCGGCCCTCCCGTCGGCGCTCAGCAGCCGTCCACCGGCGCGGTGGGGGCTCGGCGCCCGGGGCGCCCTCCTCGAAGCCGGTGGTCCGGAGGCCCGGTTCGACCTGGACGACCGCGACCTGGTGTGGGCCGACATCGCCCCCCACCTGTACGCGCAGGCCGCCGCCCGACAGTGGGACCCGCAGGCCGCGGTGCCGTGGGACGACCCGTTCGTGCTGCCGGCCGACGTCGAGGCCGCGGTGGTGCAGGTGATGACCTACCTGGTGGAGAACGAGCAGGCCGCGCTCGTCGTACCGGCCCGGTTCGTGGGGCGCATCCACCCGCACTTCCGGGAGGTGGTGCAGCTGCTGGCCGTGCAGATGGCCGACGAGGCCCGGCACATGGAGGTCTTCAGCCGGCGGGCGCTGCTGCGGGGGGCCGACCTGGGTACGTCCTCCGCTGGCGGTCGGCAGTCGCTGTTCACGCTCGTCGCGGAGTCGGACTTCGCCCTGGCGTCCTTCCTGCTCTCCGTGCTCGGCGAGGGCAGCTTCGTGGATCTGCTCTCGTTCCTGCACGAGAACGCCCCGGACCCGGTGACACGTCGGATCTGTTGGCTCGCCCGGCAGGACGAACGCCGGCACGTGGTGTTCGGCATGGCGCACCTGGAGCATCAGGCACAGCTCGACCCGCTGCTGCGAGATCGACTGCGGGCGGCCATCCACCGCCGCCACGACGCGCTCGTCGACACCGCCGGCCTCAACGCGGACGTCTTCGACGCGCTCGTGGTGCTCGCCTCGGGTGGCTGGCACCCGGACGAGGTGTCCGCCGGCCACGACCGGGTGCAGGCCCTGCAACACGCGATGGATCAGGGCCGCCAACGCCGGCTGGTACGGCTGGGCTTCCGGCCCGACGAGGCCGCCGCCCTCTCCGCCCTGCACACCCGCAACTTCATGTAGGCGATCCCCGCGCACGGCCACGGTGTGCGCGGGGATCGCGGGACGGCAGGTCAGGCAGCGCTGGTCACTGGCCGAGCAGGGTCCGGATCTGACCCGCGTAGCCGGCCACCGTGAAGTCCGGGCCGACGGAGTCCACCAGGATCAGGTCGTTGATGGTGTGCGCGACGCGCAGCGACAGGATGGCCTGGTATTCGGGCGAGTTGTACCAGGTCCTGGCGGTGTCCGCGTCCGGGAACTCGATCAGCACGACCGAGCCGGGCCAACTGCCCTCGATGACCTGCACCTCGGCGTCCAGGACGAGCCACTTGGCGCCGTACGGCTCGGTGGTGGCCTGCACCTGCTCCAGGTAACGCAGGGACTCCTCGGTCGGCACACCGCCGGGGATACGCAGGTGGTTGATCAGGTAGGTGCTCATGTCGCACTCCTCAACGTGGGTGTTGGGTTCTCCGGTCGCATAAGTACGACCGGTCGTCTTGGAACCGGTAGACGCCGCGGCAGCTGGCCTGACGCGCACGTCAACGCGGGTGGGGACCGACGTGAATCAGGCGAGGATCCGCGTCAGGGTGATCGTGAGGAACTCGTGGAGGGCGGTCAGGTCACCGGAGGCCTTCGCCCGCGCTGCCGCGCCCTCGTAGCTGGAGACGATGAAGCCGGCCAGGTCAGCGGCAGGCTCGTCACCGTGCAGCTCACCGGCGGCACGTGCCTGCTCGATCGTCACGGCGAGCGCGGCGACCCAGCGGCCGAAGCCGGCGTCGACGGCGGTGCGCAGAACGTCGCTGTGCGCCGGGATCTCACTGGCGAAGTTGCCGAGCAGACAGCCCCGATCCCCCATGGTGTCGCCGAGGCCGGTGATGTAACGGAGGTGGTTGACGATCCGCTCGCGCGGCGTCCCGCCCCGCTTCTCGTCCAGCATCTCCAGCCCCATCGCCGCCGAGTATCTCGCCACCGAGTCGAGGGCGAGATCCTCCTTGCTGGCGAAGTGGTTGTAGAAGGTGCCCTTCGGCGCGCCGGCGGCGGCGACGATGTCCTGAACGCTCGTCCCGTTGTAGCCGCGCAGATGGAACAGATCCAGCGCGGCGTCGGACAACCGCTGCCTGGTCCCGGCGGAGGCCGGCGACTTGGGTCGTGGCATGTCGTGACGCTCCTTCGCTCGGGTGCTGGCTGACGTCCACCACAATATGACCGGTCGTCTCGGAATGCCAGTGATGTGACCACGGTCATCCCGGCAGTACCGTGGAGGACCATGACCAGCGACCCCAGCACGACCCGCGAGGCACTGCTGCGGCTGCGTGAGCAGACCGATTCCCAGGCCGCCGCCCTGGAGGGCGACCTGCGCAGCCTCTTCGAGGCGTCCCGGTCGTCGAACGCCGACGACGAGCACGACCCGGAGGGCAGCACTATCGCCTTCGAACGCGCCCAGCTCACCGCCGTCCTGGACGCCACCCGCCGACGGCTGGCCGAGCTGGACGTCGCGCTCCGGGGGATCGACGACGGCAGCTACGGCATCTGCGAACGATGCTCCCGACCGATTCCCGCCGAACGACTCCTCGCCCGCCCGTCGGCGCGGACGTGTGTCGCCTGCGCCAGCCGGCGGTGACGGGTGCCCGCCGGCCGGGGCGGTGGTCCGCCCCACGATGCCCCGGCCGGAGGAAGGCTCACGTCCGGGGCCGTTCTGCCCCGGCTGCCCGGCGCCTCGCCCTGATGACTCCGGGAGCCGCGCCCGCGCCGGGCACCGTCGTACCCGGTTGATCAGCTGCAACAGTCTCCTGCGGGCACGGCCGCGAGGGCGATGAGGCTGATCGGTGCGGACCGCAGCCCTGCGGAGATGCCGGTGGACTCTCCACGCCCCGTCGGGTCCGGCCCGCAGCAGTTGTCGCCGTTCACCGCGTCGGCGGGGCTGCTGTTGCACACACCGGTCTCCGGCAGGTCGAGCTGGACGTCCCGAGCCGCCGCCCAGTCCCCGGCGAGAGCGGCGACCACGGAGCGGACCTGCTCGTAGCCGGTGGCCATGAGGAACGTCGGCGCCCGACCGTAGGACTTCATGCCGACGGCGTAGTAGCCGCGCTCCGGGTGAGCGAGCTCGTCCACGCCGTGTGGTGGAACGGTGCCGCAGGAGTGCTCGTTGGGGTCGATCAGCGGGGCCAGGGCGCGGGTGGCTCCCATGATCGGGTCCAGGTCCAGCCGCAGCTCGGCGGCGATGGTGTGGTCGGGGCGGAAGCCGGTGGCGGCGACAACGCGGTCGACGGTGATCGACTCGTCGGCGCCGGCGGCGTCGCGCACGACCACGCTCACGCGGCCGTCCGCCGCGGTGAGCGCCTGCACGGAGAACCCGGTGAGCAGCCGGATCCGGCCGGCGTCGACGTGCGCGCGCAGCCGCGAGCCGAGCGCGCCCCGCGCCGGGAGGGCGTCGGCGGTCCCGCCGCCGTAGGTACGCGTCGGCGAGGCGGCCCGGATGGCCCAGGTCACCTCGGTGCCGGGCTCGGCGGCGGCCAGTTCCGCCAGGGACAGCAGGGTGTTCGCGGCCGAGTGACCGGCGCCCACCACCAGGGTGTGCCGACCGACGAACCGGTCCCGGTCGACGCCGAGCACGTCCGGCAGGGCGTGTTCCAGGTACGCCGTCGCGTCGGCTTCGCCCCGCGCGGGCAGGCCTGACGCACCGAGGACGTTTGGCGTACGCCAGGTGCCCGAGGCGTCGATGACGGCGCGGGCGCACAGTTCCTCGCCGTCGGCGAGGCGGAGCAGGAACGGTGTGGTGTCGCGGCCGGCGGTGCGCAGCCGGTCGAGGCCGAGCCGGCTGATCGCCTCGACGTGTGCCCCGTAGCGGACGTGCGGCCTGAGCTGCGGCAGCTCCGCGAGGGGTCGTAGGTAGTCGCCGACCAGCTCCGCGCCGGTGGGCAGGTCATCCAGGTCGGGGGCGACCCAACCGGCCGCGTCGAGGAGCCGACGGGCGGCCGGGTCGATGTTGTACCGCCAGGGTGAGAAGACGCGTACGTGCCCCCACTGCGCGACGGCGGCACCGGGGGCGTCGCCGGCTTCGAGGACGACGAAGGTCAGGCCCCGCTCGTGCAGGTGCGCGGCGGCGGCGAGGCCGGTCGGGCCGGCGCCGATGACGACGACGGGAAGGCCGTCCAGGGCGTTCATCAGGTGACTCCTCGTGGTGGTGGTCGGGTCGGAGCGGCGTGGGCTCATCAGGTGATGACGGGGCTGCGGCGTTCGAGGAGGACGACGTCACGCCATCGGTCGTGGTGGCGGCCGACCCGCTCGCGTACGCCGATGACACGGAACCCCGCGCGCTGGTGCAGCGTGAGGCTGGCGACGTTCTCCGGGAAGATCCCGGACTGGATGGTCCAGATGCCGGCGGCCTCGGTGGAGGTGATCAGGGCGTCCAGCAGCAGGCGGGCGACGCCACGGCCCTGGGCGGCCGGGTCCACGTAGACGGAGTGTTCGACCACGCCGGCGTAGACCGCGCGGGTCGAGGTCGGCGAGACGGCGATCCAGCCGACGATGCCGCCGTCGTGGTCGAGGGCCACGAAGCGGTGCTCGGCCAACCGTGCCGCGTCGAAGGCCGCCCAGGTCGGCGCCGTGATTTCGAAGCTGGCGTTGCCGGCGTCCAGACCGGCCTGGTAGATCGCCAGGACCCGGTCGGCATCGGTGTCGGTCATGGGTCGCACGGTGATGTCGACCATCGGCAGATTCCCTTCCGAGGAGATCAGACGACTGTCTTGACGTTCGTCGAATCAGACAGTTGCACACTGATTAGAGAAGTGTCAACCTAGAGCAATGTCGAATCAAGCAGCGCCGGAATGCTGCCCCTCGCTGACCGAGCGGCGCGTACCCGCCGAGGCCGCCGCGGTGCTCGCGCCCGCGTTCAAGGCCCTCGGCGACCCGGTGCGGCTGCAACTGCTGTCGATGATCGCCTCCGCCGACAGCGGGGAGATCTGCGTCTGCGATCTGACCCCCGCGTTCGACCTGACCGGCCCGACCATCTCGCACCACCTCAGGACGCTGCGCGAGGCGGGGCTGGTCGACGCCGAACGCCGAGGCACCTGGGTCTACTACCGCGCCCGGCCGGCCCTCCTGCGCCAACTCGCCGCGCTGCTCACCGTGGCACCGGCGACATGACAGCGACAATTCGGAACGACCCCGCCGAGAGCGCCGTCGGTGGCCGGCTCTCCCGACTCGACCAGTTCCTTCCCGTCTGGATCGGGCTGGCGATGGTTGCTGGCCTGCTCCTCGGTCGCCTGATCCCCGGCCTGGACAGCGCGCTGGAAGCGGTGACAGTCGGCGGAATCTCGCTACCGATCGCGATCGGCTTGCTGATCATGATGTACCCGGTGCTCGCGAAGGTCCGCTACGACCGGCTCGACACCGTCACCGGCGACCGCCGGCTGCTGATCTCCTCGCTGGTCCTCAACTGGGTCGTCGGCCCCGCCGTGATGTTCGCCCTGGCCTGGATCTTCCTGGCCGACCAGCCGGCGTACCGCACCGGGCTGATCATCGTCGGTCTGGCTCGGTGCATCGCCATGGTCATCATCTGGAACGACCTCGCCTGCGGTGATCGGGAGGCCGCCGCCGTCCTGGTCGCGCTCAACTCCGTCTTCCAGGTCGTCGCCTTCGGCCTGCTCGGCTGGTTCTACCTGTCCGTGCTCCCGCAGTGGCTGGGTTTGTCCGGCGCCGAGTTGACGATCTCCGCCTGGGACATCGCCCGCAACGTGCTCATCTTCCTCGGCATCCCGCTGCTCGCCGGCTACCTCACTCGCCGTCTCGGCGAGCGCACCAGGGGCCGCACCTGGTACGAGGCCCGCTTCCTGCCCAGGATCGGCCCGGCGGCCCTCTACGGGCTGCTGTTCACGATCGTGATCCTGTTCGCCCTCCAGGGAGACGCGATCACCAGCCGACCCCTGGACGTCGTCCGCATCGCCCTGCCCCTACTGGTGTACTTCGCCCTGATGTGGGCCGGCTCCTACGCCCTCGGCCGCGCCATCGGTCTCGGCTACGAGCGCACCACCACCCTCGCGTTCACCGCCGCCGGCAACAACTTCGAACTGGCCATCGCCGTCGCGATCGGCACCTTCGGCGTCACCTCCGGCCAGGCCCTCGCCGGAGTCGTCGGCCCCCTGATCGAGGTGCCGGTCCTGGTCGGGCTCGTCTATGTCTCGCTGTGGGCGCGTCGCTTCTTCACCCCCACCACCTCCGCAACCCCGTAACCCGGAAGGCACCCGCCGTGAGTGACAAGCCCAGCGTCCTGTTCGTCTGCGTCCACAACGCCGGCCGGTCCCAGATGGCCGCCGGCTGGCTACGCCACCTCGCTGGTGACACCGTCGAAGTCCGCTCGGCCGGCTCCGCCCCCGCCGACACCATCAACCCCGCCGCCGTACAGGCCATGCGCGAGGCCGGCATCGACATCACTGACCAGACCCCGAAACTTCTGGAGTACGCGACCGCGGAGTCCTCCGACGTCATCGTGACGATGAGCTGCGGCGACACCTGCCCGGTCTTCCCCGGCACGCGCTACGAGGACTGGAAGCTGGAGGACCCCGCCGGCAAGGACGTCGAGGCCGTCCGCGGAATCCGCGACGAGATCCGGGGCCGGGTGGAGAAGCTCCTCGCCGAACTGCGCCCCACCGCCTGACCGCGCCAGCGGTGATCGGGGAGCCACACCTCGACGGCCCGCCGATCACCGCACCTGCCGACGAAGCCCTCGCCGCGCTACCGCCGCGCCTTCGCGGGCACCACCGTGACAACCTGCGTCCGGGTCGAGCTCTCGCCGATGAAGGGGTCGCTCGACCAGAAACTGGTGTGCAGGTATCCCGTCTGGGAGGGCGCCAGGTCGAGTGCGAACCGCCCCTTGGCATTGGTGTTCACAAACCCGTACTGGTTGTAGCAGCCGTTGTCGTCGCACAGCACGAACAGGATCGCGAAGGCCTGGTTGGGGAGCGGTGCCCAACCGGACGGGGTGAGCCAGGACAGCCGGCCGCTGGCCCGGACGGTCTCGCCGGCGACGATGCGGGTGCGGTCCACCGTCGCGGTGACGCGCGTCTTGCGGGGCACGATCGGCAACTGGAAGTTGACCGGTTCAGACTGCTCGAAGCCGAGTTCGCCGTAGGAACCCGCGTACTGCACCATCACTTCCGAGTTGTAGGCGTACAGGGTGACGGTCCCGGTGAACGAACCGTCGGCCCCCGTACGCACCGGCGGAGAGCCGACGCCCGCGTTGATGTCGACAGGGACGTCGGCGAGCGGCCGGATCTCGCCGGTGCCCGGCCAGCGTCCCTTGAGCACACCTCGCGCGGTCACCTCACGGTGGTCGTAGTCGATGGTGCTGCGGTCGATGGTGACATCCTCCAGGAAGGTGGCGACCCGGTAGTTGAGCCAACCGGCGAAGTCCTCTCGTACGTGGTTGCCCGCGGTGTCGGTGACCTCGACGTGGACCCGGTGGTCGCCGAGCTCATCGAGGATCAACGGCGCCGGCGTCGCCCAGATGGTGGCGTCCGGCGTCTCCGAGTCGACGACGAAGTCCGAGGTCTGGGCGACTGGCACGTGCGCCTCGCTGACGATCTCCGCGCGAATCTCGGCGATCGGCTGCGTCGAGGTGATGGAGACGAACAATCTGCCCCGAACACCCTCCGAGGACCCGTAGGCGCTGTTGACCCGCAGGAGGTCGGCGGCCTGGGCAGGTGCCGGCGCGGCGCTGACGACAAGCGCCGCGCCGAGCACACTGGCAGCGAGAATTGACGTTCTCTTCATGGAACCCCCGTTGGAAGCCCGTCGAATCGACGGAAGCGAACCTCCAGTTATAGAGGCCGGGGCGTTGCCGTGCAATCGACGCAGAGTAACGAGGATGTCGAGGTCGTACTCTCAGCGACTCCCCGCGTAGACGGCGCGATCGCCCAACTCCTCCTCGATGCGGATGAGCTGGTTGTACTTGGCTGTGCGGTCCGAGCGCGACAGCGAGCCGGTCTTGATCTGCCCGCAGCCGACGCCCACCGCCAGGTCGGCGATCGTGGTGTCCTCGGTCTCTCCGGAGCGGTGTGACAGCACCACCCGGTAGCCCGCCTTGTGGGCGGCGTCCACCGTCGCGAGGGTCTCGGTGAGCGTGCCGATCTGGTTGACCTTGACCAGGATCGCGTTGGCGTAGCCGCCCTCGATCCCGTCGCGCAGCCGGTCGACGTCGGTGCAGAAGACGTCGTCGCCGACCAACTGCACCCGCTCCCCCGCCACTGCGGTCAGCCGCTTCCACCCGGCGAAGTCGTCCTCGGCCATCGGGTCCTCGATCGAACTGATCGGGTACCGGGCGAGCAGGTCCACCAGGTAGTCGATGTGCTCCTCGACGGTGCGCTGGCGCCCCTCACCGACGTAGTCGTAGACGCCGTCGCGGAAGAACTCCGAACTGGCCGGATCGAGACAGATCGTCAGGTCGGTGCCAGGCTCGTACCCGGCGCCCTCGATGGCGCGCAGCACGAAACGCAGCGCCTCCTCGGCGTCCGTGACGTTCGGCGCGAAGCCGCCCTCGTCACCGACGTTGGTGCTGTGCCCGGCCGCCGCGAGGGACCTCCGGAGGGTGTGGAAGACCTCCGCGCCCATCCGGACCGCCTCGGCGAACGTCCGCGCGCCGACCGGGGCGATCATGAACTCCTGGAAGTCGAGCGGGTTGTCGGCGTGCGCGCCGCCGTTGATGATGTTCATCATCGGCACCGGCAGCAGACGGGCGCCGACGCCACCCACGTAGCGGTACAGCGGCTGCCGGTGTGCCGACGCCGCCGCCTTCGCGGTCGCCAGGGAGACCGCCAGGATCGCGTTGGCACCCAGCCGACCCTTGTCCTTCGACCCGTCGAGAGCGATCATCGTCTCGTCGATCAGCGCCTGGTCCTCCGCGTCGAGTCCGAGCACCGCGTCGGCGATCTCGCCGTTCACCGCGGCGACGGCCGTCGTGACGCCCTTGCCGTGAAAGCGCGTGTCGTCCCCGTCGCGCAGCTCGACCGCCTCGTTCGCTCCCGTCGACGCACCGGAGGGCACGGCCGCCCGGCCGGTCGACCCGTCGGCGAGGACCACGTCGGCCTCCACGGTCGGGTTGCCCCTGCTGTCGAGGATCTGCCGAGCCCACACCCGACTGATTGCCGTCATCACACACTCCCTGTTCAAGCTGCCTTTTCGCCGCCAGACTGGCAGGAAACGGCGGCCCTGGCACCGCGACGATCGACACGTTGACCCGTACCCCGGGGTGCGGGTTTAGGGTCGCGGGATGCGGGTGGGTGAGCTGGCACGACGGACCGGGACCACGGTCCGGGCCTTGCGGTACTACGAGTCGGCAGGGTTGGTCGTGCCCCGGCGGCTGGGCAACGGCTACCGGGAGTACGACCCGATCGCGGTGCGGCTGGTGGCCCAGATCCGCGAGTTGATGGCGCTCGGCCTCACCGTCGAGGAGACCCGACCGTTCGTCGAGTCGATCGCCAGTGGCGCCGACGACGCCGACGTCTGCGCGGCGGCGGTGGCGACGTACCGCAGCACCATCACCGGCCTGCAGGAGCGGATCGGCAAACTGACCGCCCAGCGGGACGCGCTGGACGCCCGCCTCGACGCGGCCGCGACCCAGGTCGTGCCCGGCAGCGCGGCGGTCGGCACCGACCCCGCCGCGCTGGTCGGCACCCGCCTGCCGCCCCTGTCCTTCTACGGGACCGACGGCCGCCCGGTCGACCTCGGCGCGCTCGGCGCCGGGCGCACCGTCATCTTCGTGTACCCCCTGACCGGGCGGCCGGGTGTCGACCTGCCCAACGGGCTGCTGGAGGTCCATGGCGCCCGGGGCAGCACCGAGCAGGCCGCCTGGTTCCGCGACCACCACGCGGAGCTCCGCGCCGCCGGCGCGGCCCGGGTGTACGGCCTGTCCGCGCAGTCGACCGGGTACCAGCGGGAACTCGCCCACCGGCTGCGGCTGCCCTACCCGCTGATCCCCGACCCGCGGCTGACGCTTGCCGACGCGCTGCGGCTGCCCACCCGCACCGCCGGGGACATGACGCTCTACGAGCGGTTGACGCTGATCATCGCCGACGGCGAGGTCGAACACGTCTTCCACCCGATTCCGGACCCGGCGTCGCACCCGCTGCACGTGATGCGGTGGCTCACCAAGCGACGCCAGGCCCCTGGCGCGGTCGCCGCCTAGAAGTCGTCGTCGAACTAGCCGCACTGCTCGGCGTCCATCGTTACTTCTGCAACATGATCGATGCGGCGTCCGCCACAACACCCAACGACCAATCGAGCTGACCGCATTCGCTCTGACTCGTGCACTCGAGGCAGCCGCCTGAACGCCACGGCTGGTCAAGTGCCCGAGTCCAGTGGGCATCAAGCGTCCGCATCGCGCATCAACCGGGTCATGACGATCCTCAAAGACCGCGACGGAGTGACTGTCATCCACCCCGCACTGCCTCGTCGATCATGGAGTTGTGGTGGGTGACAAAGTGCATGCACGACACCAAATCAGGCACCACAACTCCATGATCGGCGAGACCGCGGCCGTGGGTCGGTCGCCGCCTAGAAGTCGTCGTCGAAGGCGACGGTGCCTTCCACCCCGACCTGGTACGCCGACACCCGCCGCTCGAAGAAGTTGGACAGCTCCTGCACGTCCTGCAACTCCATGAAGCCGAACGGGTTGCTCGACCCGTAGTGCGGGGCGATGCCGAGCTGGGCCAGGCGGCGGTCGGCGACGTGCTGGAGATACTCCCGCATGTCGGCCAACGTCAGGCCGGGCACGCCGTGGCCCACCAGGTCCTCGGCGAACTGCACCTCGCACTCGACGGCCTCGACGAGCATCTGCCGCACCTGGTCGGCGAGGTCGTCGTCGAACAGGTCGGGTTCCTCGGCGCGGACGGTGTCGACGACGTCGAACGCGAACGCCATGTGCATCGACTCGTCGCGGAACACCCAGTTGGTGCCCGAGGCCAGACCGTGCAGCAGGCCACGGGAGCGCAGGAAGTAGACGTACGCGAAGGCGCCGTAGAAGAACAGCCCCTCGATGCACGCGGCGAAGCAGATCAGGTTGAGCAGGAACGTCCGGCGGTCGTCCCGGGTCCGCAGCTCCCGCAGGTCGTTCAGGGAGTCGATCCAGCGGAAGCAGAACTCGGCCTTGCGACGGATCGAGGGGATGTTCTCGATGGCGGCGAAGGCCTCGAAGCGCTCGGTCTCGTCGGGCACGTACGTGTCGAGCAGGTTGAGGTAGAACTGGACGTGCACGGCCTCCTCGAACAGCTGCCGGGACAGGTAGAGGCGACCCTCGGGGCTGTTGACGTGCTGGTAGAGGTTGAGCACCAGGTTGTTGGCGACGATCGTGTCGCCGGTGGCGAAGAACGCCACCAGTCGGCTGACCAGGTGCCGCTCGGCCGGCGACAGCTTGTCCAGGTCGGCGAGGTCGGCGTGCAGGTCGACCTCCTCGACCGTCCAGGTGTTGCGGATGGCGTCGCGGAACCTGTCGAAGAAGTGCGGGTAACGCATCGGGCGGAGGGTGAGGTCCATCCCGGGGTCGAGCAGCATGTGCGTGGTCCTCGTGTCGGTGGTGTTGGCGTCGGCGGTGCGGGCGGTCACTGGCAGGCCTCGCACGACTCGGGGTTCTCCAGCGAGCAGGCCAGCGCCTCCGCGTCGACGGCGACGGCGACGGGTGCGACAGCACTGACGGTGGCCTGCTGGATCCGGGTGGCGGGCCGCGAGCGCAGGTAGTACGTGGACTTCAGCCCGGCCTTCCAGGCGTACAGGTACATCGAGGAGAGCTTGCCGATGGTCGGCGCGGCCAGGAACAGGTTCAGCGACTGGGACTGGTCGATGAACGGGGCACGGGCGGCGGCCAGGTCGATCAGCGCCCGCTGCGGCAGTTCCCAGGCGGTGCGGAACAACTCCCGGACGCCGGCCGGCAGCTCGGCGATGTCCTGCACCGACCCCTCCGCCCGCTTGATCGCCGAGCGGATCCGCTCGGTCCACAGACCGCGGGCCTTCAACTCGCGGACCAGAGCGGTGTTGACCTGGAGGAACTCCCCCGACAGGGTCTCGCGCTTGAATAGGTTGGACACCTGCGGCTCGATGCACTCGTAGCACCCGGCGATCGAGGCGATGGTCGCGGTCGGCGCGACCGCCACGAGCAGCGAGTTGCGCAGCCCGTCCGTCGCAACCCGCTGGCGCAGCGCGTCCCAGCGCGCGGTCTGCGTACCCTCGACACCCCACAGGTCCGGTTGGAGCTGGCCCCGCGCGGCCCGGGTCTGCGGGTACGCCGGGTGCGCGCCGAAGCGACGCGCCAGGTCGGCGGAGGTCTCCAGCGCGGTCAGGTACAACTCCTCGCTGATCCGGGTGGACAGCTCCCGCGCGGCCGGTGAGTCGAACGGCAGCCGCAGCGCGAAGAAGACGTCCTGAAGGCCCATCAGCCCGAGCCCCACCGGCCGCCAGCGGGGGTTGCTCGCCGCCGCCTGCTCGGTCGGGTAGTAGTTGATGTCGATGACCCGGTCCAGGAAGGTCACGGCGGTACGGACGGTGGCGCGCAGCCGCTCCCAGTCGATGCCGCCGTCGCTGAGGTGCGCGGCGAGGTTCACCGAGCCGAGGTTGCACACGGCGGTCTCGGCGTCGCTGGACACCTCGATGATCTCGGTGCACAGGTTGGACAGGTGCACCACGTTGCCGTCCTCGGCGGTCTGGTTGCACAGTCGGTTCGCGGCGTCCTTGAAGGTCATCCACCCGTTGCCGGTCTGGGCGAGGGTGCGCATCATCCTGCCGTACAGCTCCCGCGCCGGGACCTGCCGCACGTGGCGGCCCTGCGCCTCGGCCTGCCGGTACGCGGCGTCGAACCGCTCCCCCCACAGGTCGGGCAGCTCGGGTACCTCGTGCGGGTCGAACAGTGACCACATCTCGTCGGCCTCGACCCGGCGCATGAACTCGTCCGGGATCCAGTTGGCCAGGTTGAGGTTGTGGGTGCGGCGGGCGTCCTCGCCGGTGTTGTCCCGCAGTTGCAGGAACTCCTCGATGTCCGGGTGCCACGGTTCCAGATAGACGCAGGCCGCGCCCTTGCGCCGGCCGCCCTGGTTGACCGCGGCGACGCTCGCGTCCAGTGTGCGCAGCCACGGCACGATCCCGTTGGACTGCCCGTTGGTGCCGCGGATCAGTGCACCCCTGGACCGGACCCGGGAGTACGCGATGCCGATGCCGCCGGCGAACTTGGACAGGTTGGCGACCTGGGCGTACCGCTGGTAGATGGAGTCCAACTCGTCGCGCGGAGAGTCGACCAGATAGCAGGAGGACATCTGGGTGTGTCGGGTGCCGGAGTTGAACAGTGTCGGCGAGCTGGGCAGATAGGCCAGGCTGGACATCAGCCGGTAGAAGCCGACCGCCTCGTCCGGCGTCTGGGACAGCCCGCAGGCCACCCGGAGCAGCCAGTACTGCGGGGTCTCCAGCACCAGCCGGCTGGTGGGGTGACGCAGCAGGTACCTGTCGTACACCGTGCGCAGGCCGAAGTACTCGAATCGTCGGTCGCCGTCGGGATCGACAGCGTGGTCGAGCATCGGGGCGTGGGCGGCGACGAACGCGGCGGTGTCGTCGGCGACCAGGCCCTCGGCGTGGCCGATCCGGATCGCCGCGCTGAACGAGGTGACGCCCTGTCGACGCACCTCCTTGTCGACGTAGCCGGACAGCAGCCGGGCGGCGAGGCGCGAGTACTGCGGTTCCTCACCGATCATCTCGGCGGCGGTCTGGATGGAGAGCCGGTCCAGCTCGGCCGTCGTCGCGCCGTCGTACAGGCCGCTGATCGTGCGGGTGGCGACCCGCATCGGGTCGACGTCGGCCAGGTCGTCGGCCCACCGCTCGACCGCACGGACGATCTTGTTGACGTCCACGGACTCGGTGGTGCCGTTGCGCTTGCGCACCTGCATCGGCGTGCGCCGGACGGCCGCGTCGCCGCTGACCGGGACTGCCTCGGTGACTGTCACCACTCACTCCTCGCGAGTTCGAGACCTGATGGCCCCTCGAACGCGTGGAGACGGACACCAACGGACGCCACGCCGGCACGGCGTGGGTCAGGTGGCGTCGGCCGTCCCACGCGGCCTCGGACCGCCGCCCACCCGGGTGCGGGTACGCGGCGCGCTGGCAGGTCTTCGGACTCGTGGGCACGACCGGGTTGGCCGGTCTCCTACTGGCCGTCGCTTCCCAGACCGCTTCGTGGCCCAGTGCTTCTGACGGCTGTCGTTCCCACTCACCGCTGCGGGACAGTCCCGGATTTCCACCGGGTTCCCTCTTGCCTCGACCACTCCGGATGAGCGGCCGAACCAGCTGCGTTCGACACCATATATAGGGACGCTGCGGTTGTCACACCCCACATGTCGGTCTCGGGCGTGTCGACGGCGACCTCCGTGACGGTCATCACCGGCCACGCCGACCAGGCCGAGTCGCGCCGGGGCGCGGTGGACCGACACCCGCGCGGCGCGCGGTACACGAGCAGGTGTCGACATTCGGAAAGGTGTGATGTATTAAGTCTTTAGATGTAAGGATCCCTACCTATACTTAGGCGTCAATGTAGTTATCCGGAGTGGACATCTAATCTTCTGAACCACTCCTCATATCTCGCACCACCGTCCCCATCGGGCCGGCGGTGCCGCAGCAGTGCCCGGGCCGACGACGAGGTGCCGCCCGTCGAAGGTGCCTACCAGCGCGGCGAATGTTGGTACCACCGCATTCAGGGCTCGCGGATCGGGTACGGCGATCACGGGGACCGCGCACCGACGAATCTCCAGCACGCAGAAACATTGGATGTCTTCGATACCCGACGGATCGACGTCGTTGACGCGTCGGATCGACCCTCCGTATACTCCCAGAGATCATCTGATCTTTAGCCTAACCGGGCGAGGAGCGCATGCCGCAGATCACCGCCGTCACTGTCGAGGACGTCCGCTTCCCCACCTCCCTGACCGCTGACGGCTCCGACGCCATGAACAAGGACGGCGACTACTCGGCGGCCTACGTCGTCCTGCACACCGACGGCGTCGACAGCAGCGGTGCGCCACTCGCGGGCCACGGCCTGACCTTCACCATCGGCCGGGGCAACGACATCGTCGTCGCGGCGGCCGTCCATCAGGCACAGCGCCTCGTCGGCGTGGACGTCGCGACGATGGCGGCGGACATGGGCGCGGTCTACCGTCTGCTCACCTCCGACTCGCAACTACGCTGGCTCGGCCCGGAGAAGGGTGTCGTGCACCTGTCGCTGGCCGCCGTCCTCAACGCGTCGTGGGATCTGGTCGCCCGGGTCGCCGACAAGCCGCTGTGGCGGCTGCTCGTCGACATGTCCCCCGAGCAGCTCGTCGACATCGCGGACCTGCGCTACCTGTCCGACGCGCTGACCCGGGACGAGGCGCTGGCCATCCTGCGGGCCAAGGAGAGCACGAAGGCGGCCCGTCTCGCCGAGCTCGACCGGACCGGCTACCCCGCCTACACCACCTCGGCAGGCTGGCTCGGCTACGGCGACGACAAGCTGCGCCGGCTGTGCCAGGAGGCGGTGGACACCGGCTACGGCTACGTCAAGCTGAAGGTGGGCGCCAACCTCGACGACGACATCCGCCGGTGCGGCATCGCCCGGGAGATCCTCGGTCCGGACCGCAACCTGATGATCGACGCCAACCAGGTGTGGGACGTCGGTCAGGCCATCGAGTGGGTCAAGGCCCTGGCGCAGTTCGAGCCACTGTGGATCGAGGAGCCGACCAGCCCCGACGACATTCTGGGCCACGCCGCCGTGCGCCGCGCCGTCGCTCCGATCAGAGTCGCCACCGGCGAGCACTGCCACAACCGGGTGATGTTCAAGCAGTTGTTCCAGGCCGAGGCCATCGACTTCTGTCAACTGGACACCGGCAGGTTGGCCAGCATCAACGAGATCGTCGCCGTGCTGCTGCTCGCCGCGAAGTTCGACATCCCCGTGTGCCCCCACGCCGGCGGTGTCGGGCTGTGCGAGATGGTCCAGCACGTGTCGGTGCTCGACTACGTCGCGATCTCGGGAGATCTCACCAACCGGGTCACCGAGTTCGTCGACCACCTGCACGAGCACTTCACCGACCCGTGCATCATCCAGGACACCGGCTCGGGCAGCGGTTACGTCCTGCCCAGCCAGCCCGGTTACTCCACCCGGATGCGCCAGGAGTCGGTCGAGCTCTACCGGTTCCCCGACGGCGGCTACTGGGCGGCGACGGACCCGACTACGGTGTCATCTTCGGAGCCGTACGTGATCGCGGGTGGGACGGCCACCCCCGCCGGCCGCTAGGGGGATGTCATGTCGCGCACCGACGAGGTGGTGAACGGCATCAAACGGATGATCCTCGAAGGGCGTTTCAAGCCCGGGGACCGGCTGCCCATCGAGAAGGACCTCGCCGAGTCGCTCGGCGTCTCGCGGGGCTCGCTGCGCGAGGGGATGTCGGCTCTGTCGATCCTCGGCATCGTCAACATCCGCCAGGGTGACGGCACCTACGTCACCAACCTCGACGCGCCGCAGCTGTTGGCCCCGATGGGCTTCGTGGTCGACTTCCAGGGCCAGGGCGACCCACGGCACGTGCACATCGTCCGGCGGCTGTTGGAGTGCGAGGCCGCCCGCCTGGCGGCGACCAGGATCACCGACGAGGCCCTCGCCCAGGCGGGCGAACTGCTCGACGAGGCGGCGCGGATCGCCGGTCGGTCGCCGCAGGAGCACGAACGGATCATGGAGATCGACATCGCGTTCCACCGGATCATCGCGGTGCACGCCGACAATCCGGTGCTCGTCGGTCTCATCGAGGCGTTCGCCGGGCGTACCCTGCGCGGGCGGCTCTGGCGGAGCCTGCACGAGGAGGGCGCGGACCGGCGTACCCACGACGAGCACGTCGCGATCCTGAAGGCCCTGGTGGCCCGGGACCCCGAGCGTGCCCGGATCCGGATGGCCAACCACCTGATCGGGGTGGAGGAATCGCTGTACGGGCAACCCGCCGACGGTGACGCCAACGTCGAGCCGGCGCGGTTCTGAGCAACCACCTCGGCGTACGACGGCGCGCCGCGCACCCGCCCGGGGCCCGGCGGCTCCGGGGCGCGCCCTCGATCATGTGATCGCGCGCGCCCCGGCCGACGAGGTCAGCGGTCGTCCCGCTCTCCGCCGGTGCTTCCGGTCATCGCCGCGACCAGGTCGTCGGTGGTGACCTCGTCCGCGCGCAGCCGGGCCGCCCGCCGGCCGAGCCGCAGCACCTCGACCCGGTCGGCGATCTCGAGCACCTGCGGCATGTTGTGGCTCACCAACACCACCGACATGCCGGCGTCCCGAGCCCGCCGGACGACGTCGAGCACCCGCCCGGTCTGGACGACACCGAGCGCCGCGGTCGGCTCGTCGAGGATGACCACGTTCGTCGCCCAGATGATCGCGCGCGCCACCGCGACGCACTGTCGCTGCCCACCGGACAACATCGCGATCGGGGTGGTGACCCGGGGGATCCGCACGCCCAGTTCGTCGAGGGCCGCGGCAGCGCCCTGCCGCATGGCGCGCTTGTCGAGCAGCCCCAGCCGGCCGAGCGGTCCGGAGCGCAGGATCTCCCGACCGAGGTACAGGTTGGCGGCCACGCTGAGATCGTCGGCGACGGCCAGGTCCTGGTAGACGGTCTCCACCCCCGCACGTCGGGCGTCGACGGGCGTGGAGAACTGGACGGGACGGCCATCCACCCGGATCTCGCCCTCGTCGGGCGGGTGCACACCGGACAGTGTCTTGATCAGCGTGCTCTTTCCGGCGCCGTTGTCGCCGATCAGCGCGACGACCTCACCCCGGTGGACCGTGAAGTCGGCGCCGCGCAACGCCTCGACGTGCCCGAACCGCTTGACGATGCCACGGGCTTCGAGGACCGGTGGCTGCTCGGCGGTCGGTTGCGTGTCGCTGGCGGCGGTAGCCGTCGGGGTCGCGCCCATCACTGCACCGGCGGGTTGGCGCAGCTGGGCTCGAGCACCGCCTTGATCTCCGCGGAGTCGATGTTCTCCTTGGTGACGAACGTGACGCCGGTGTCGGCCGACGCCAGCGGCGCCTTGTCCCGCAGGTGCTTGACCATCTTGTCGACGCCGAAGTAGCCCATCTTGAACGGGTTCTGCACGACCAACGCCGAGATCTGGCCGCTGCGCACCCCGGCGATCTCGTCCGGGGCGGCGTCCCAGCCGATGATGACCACCTTGCCGGACTTGCCGGCCGCCTGGATGGCCTGCGCGGCACCGAGCACGCTCGGCTCGTTGGCCGCGAAGATGCCGGCGAGGTTGGGGTTGGCGGTGAGAATGTTCTCGGTGACGCGTCGTGCCTCGTTGACGTCGCTGCGGCTGGGCTGCTGGCCGACCAGCTTGAGGTTGGGATACTGGGCGAGGCCGGCCTTGAAGCCGTCCACCCGCTCGGTGTTGGTCTGCGATCCCGGCTGGAACTCGACGAGCGCCACCTGGTGGTTGCCGGGGCCGAGTTCGGTGGCGAGCAGCTTCGCCGCCTCGGTGGCCGACGCGCGGTTGTCGGTGGCGAACAGCGGCACGTTCGACGGCTGCGGGCTGGTGCCAGAGTCGATCATCGCGACCGGGATGTTCGCGGCGAGCGCCTTGTCGGTCGCGGGCGCCAGCGCGCTGGAGTCCGTCGCCGCGTACACGATGCCGTCGACCTTCTTGGTGACGAAGTTCTGGATCAGGTTGACCTGGCCCTCGACGTCGGTTTCGGCGGTCACCCCGTCCCACTGGACGGTGACGTCCCCCGCGCGCTGCGCGGCGCACTCCGCGCCCGCCTTCACGGTGTTCCAGTAGTCGGCACCGACGGCCTTCGGCACGACGGCGAGCTTCAACGGCCCGCTCGCGTCCTTCGTCGCGCCGTCGCCGCCGTCGCGAACCTCGACCCCGCCGCAGGCGCTGAGCAGAGCGGTCGCCGCGGCCGCGGCCAGAACCGCTCGTACACCCAGGATCGACCGTCGCGTCCGCCGGCTGGTGGTGGTGTGCGCCATGGTGTGTGTCCTTCCTCGTTCGGAGCCTCGGAATGGCATGTCAACCCCGTGATTCCAGCCGCCGGCGGCGGTACTGGTCGAAGTAGACGGCGGCCCAGATGATCAGGCCGACGATCACCTGCTGGTAGTGGATGCTGATGTCGAGCAGGACAGCGCCGTTGCGCACCAGCGCGATGAGGAACGCGCCGATGATGGTCCCGACGATCCGGCCCTGGCCACCGAACAGGCTGGCGCCGCCGATGACCGCGGCGGCGATGACGTCGAGCTCCAGGGAGATCCCGTAGTTCGGCTGGCCGGAGTTGACCCGGGACGCGGCGATCATGCCGCCCAGCCCGACCAGGACGCCCGCCAGCACGTACACGCCGGTCAGGTGACGCCCCACCCGGATGCCCGAGCGGCGGGCCGCCTCCAGATTGGAGCCCATCGCGTAGGTGTACTGGCCGAAGCGGGTCTGGGAGAGCAGGAAGGCGACCCCCACCGCGACCAGGACGGTGATCACCACGGCGAACGGAATGCCGAGGATCTCCCCGTTACCGAGCAGCTGGAAGGATCGGGGCAGGCCGTAGACGCCGACCGCACCGGTGATGATGAAGACGAGGCCGCGGCCCACGGACATCGTGCCCAGCGTCGCGATGAACGGCGGGATCCGGGCCACGGTCACCAGCAGCCCGTTCAGCAGGCCGGCCAGCGCGCCGACGCCGATCGCGACCACCGTCGCCGCCCAGAGCGAGAAGCCGAGGTCGCGGACGACCATCGCTCCCACGACGCCGGCGAGCGCGGCGACCGATCCGACGGACAGGTCGATGCCCTTCGTGATGATGACCATCGTCTGCGCCGTGGCGATGATGGCGATCACCGCGGTCTGCGCTCCGATGTTGAAGAGGTTGTCCGCGGTGAGGAAGTAGGGACTGGCGACGGTCAGCGCGACGAACAGGACGACGAGCGCGGTCGCGGCGGTCAGCTCGGAGACGGCGTGGGAGATCCGTTCGCGGAACCAGTCGCTGAGTTCGCCGCGCCGCGTGCCGACGGATGCCTCGACGGTACTCATCGTCGGATCTGACCTCCCCAAGCGTGGCGTCGGCGCGCGACGGGGGATTCCCCGGCGAGCCGGCAACCTCTGAGCCACCGCGCCTCCTCGGCGGGGTGCGCGGGCTCGTGCCCGCACACCCGTCGAGATAGGTCGGATGTTTCCCTCGATCAGGCGTTACCTTGCCACGCATTGACTCATGTTGCCAAGGTCTTACGGGCATGTTGTCGGGGTGACCCGGCACAGGCCCGGCATACGTCTGATCAAACTGGCACAACCTGCGGCTCAGCGACAGGCCCGGCCCGAGGTGCGGCCCGTCAGTCGGCGAGCCGCGGCGGCGTCACGCCGGGTCCAGCCGGTACGCCCGACGGGCCGTCCGCCCCCAGATCGCCGCCCGCTCGTCGTCGCCCAGCGGGTCCAGCAGTTCGGTGAGGGCCTCGACCCAGCGCGCGTACGAGGAGGCGAGCAGGCACACCGGCCAGTCCGAGCCGAACATCAGCCGGTCCGGGCCGAATGCGTCGAGCGCGTGCTCGACGGCGGGCCGGAGGTCGGCCGTCGTCCACGAGGGACCGTCCACCTCGGTCACCAGACCGGAGAGCTTCGCCGTCGTGTTGGGCTCGGCGGCGAGCGCCCGCAGGTCGCGCGGCCAGTCGCCGAGGCCGGCGTGCCCGAGCGAGGGCTTGCCGAGGTGGTCCAGGACGAACCGCATCTCGGGCAGGTCGCGGACGAGCCGGGTGGCCGCCGGCAACTGGTGGTCGCGTACCAGCAGATCGAAGGCCAGGCCGGCGGCGCCCACCGCGGCGATGCCCCGCCGGATGTCCGGGCGGTCGAGGTACGCCGGGTCGGGCTCGGACTGGACGAGGTCGCGAATACTCACCAGTCGCTCTCCGCCGCGCGCTGACCGGAGCCGGTTGAGGCGATCGCCGACGTTGTCGGCAGCGAGGTCGACCCAGCCGACGACCCCGGCGATGAGGGGATCGTCAGCCGCGATGCCCAGCAGCTCGGGCGTCTCCGTCCGGACCGCGATGGACTGCACCACGACGGTCTGGGTGACTCCGGCGGCTCGGGCCACCGGAGCGAGATCGAGCGGGGTGAAGTCGTGGTCGATCGCGGCCATGGTGTGCGGATCGATCCAGGGCTGCGGGTGCCGGGCCCGGACCCACAGATGGTGGTGCGCGTCGACGATGCCCTGGCCCGACGCGGCCTCGGTGCTCGTCATCGGACATGTCCTGGCGTGCTCACGTGCTCTCCCCCACCCCGCCCAGTCATTGGTCTGACGTCCGGCTCGACTCGTTGTTACGGAACCGATCCGGCAGTTTGACCATGTTAGCGGTAACAGCACGCCGACGGGGTCGCCGAGCGGATGCTTTGGCGCAACCAAGCATCATATCTTTAGAATTCAAGCTTGTCGATACCGCAGCTCGTTGCGAGTTACTGGGCCGCCCAGGTCCCGGGTTGACCACCTGCGGCGACACCGATACCGTCGACCCACTATCTGCGGAGACGCGAGGGAAGCCGGTGTGATTCCGGCGCGGTCGCGCCACTGTAAGCGGTCCCGCCTCAACGGGGCCGCGAGCCAGGACGCTCGGTCGTCCGCAGCCTTGCGATGGGGACGCGTCATCCCTGGGGAGGTTCGTGATCTTATGTCTACTTCCACGTCCAGCCAGCCGTTGGTCCGTCCCGCTGGCGATTCCCGTCTGTTGTGGACGGTGCTGGCCACCGTCGTGATGCTCAGCCTGCTGGCCTACCTCGTCGCCTTCGATCAGGGAGCAGTCTCGCGCAGCGGGATGTACCTGCACGAGCTGATGCACGACGGCCGGCACCTGCTGGGTGTCCCGTGCCACTGACGTCCACCACCGCTCCTCCGTTCGTCACCGTCCTCGTCCGCGGCCTGCTCGCCGGCCTGATCGCCGGCCTGCTCGCCGGGGCGTTCGCCTACGTCGCCGGCGAACCGCGCGTCGAGGCGGCCATCGCGATCGAGGAGGCGGCGACGCACGCCGAGCCCGCGGCCGGCGGGCACGACCACCAGGACGCCCTGGTCAGCCGCACCGGTCAGCGCGGAGGCCTGTTCCTGGCCACCGGCCTGTTCGGCGCCGCGATGGGCGGCCTGCTGGCCACCGCGTACGTCCTGCTGTCCCGCCGGCGACGGACCTACGACGACGGCCGCTCCGGACTGCTGCTGGCCGGCGCGGCGCTGCTCGGCGCGGTGATCGTGCCGTTCGTGAAATATCCGGCGAATCCGCCGGCCGTCGGCGACCCGGCCACCATCAACCAGCGCACCGTCACCTACCTGCTGATGGTGGTGCTCGGTCTGGTGGCGGTGTGGGCCGGCTCCCTCGGTTATCGCGCGGTCGGCAGCACGGCGCCGCTGTGGCAGCGCGCGGCCGCGGCCGCTGGCGGGTTCCTGCTGGTCGCCGTGGTGTCCTACGTGGTGATGCCCTCCTTCCAGGAGGTCCCGGCGGACTTCCCGGCGGCCCTGCTGTGGGACTTCCGGCTGGCCTCGCTCGGCACGCAGGTGGTGCTGTGGACCGGGATCGGCCTGGTGTTCGCGGCCCTGATGCACCACGAGCTGCGTCGCCGGACCGCCACGGCGCTGCCGAGCAGGTGACCGCCACCAGCCTCCGGCTGGTCGCCCACGGTCACACCGTCGCCCTGCGTCGGGCCCGCTTCGGTGGGCCCGACGACGGCCTGGACGAGGGCGGCCTGCGTGCCGTCCGCGCCCTGGCCGACGCCGGCCAGGACCGGCGCGGGCACCTGAGTGCCGGCGACGCCTGCCTGTCGAGTCCGGCGGCGGCGGCCACCCAGACCGCCGACGCCCTCGGCCTGCACCCCACCATCGAACCGGCGTTGGCCGACTGTGACTACGGCGACTGGACCGGGCGGGCATTCGAGGAGATCGCCGTCGAGCAGCCGCAGGCACTGCACGAGTGGCTGGCCGCACCGGACTGCGCGCCGCACGGCGGCGAGTCCGTCGCCGCGGTACGGGACCGGGTCGGTCACTGGCTGGACGGGCAACGGAGCATCGGTCGGCGGATCACCGCGATCACCCACCCGCTGGTGATCCGGGTCGCGGTCGTGCACGCCCTCGACCTGCCGTTGGCGACCTACCGGCAGGTGGACGTGGAGCCGCTGGCGATCGTCCGGCTCACCGGTCGGGGGGCACGCTGGCAGCTCCGACTGGGCGCGCCGCGCGCCCACTCCCCGGCATGACCCACTCGCGTCAGCGGAAGTCGGGGCATCCACGGTGTCTCGATGCCCCGACTCCCGTCACACCGAGCCGATCAATGTCCGAACGCCGACGGCCGCGCCGTGCGCCGTGCCGCGCCGTGCGCCGTGCCGCGCCGTGCGCCGTGCCGCGCCGTGCGCCGTGCCGCGCCGTGCGCCGTGCCGCGCCGTGCGCCGTGGAGCGCTGTGATCAACTCGGTCTTCAGAAAGTCGCGGTGTCCGGGTTGGCGCGACACACCGAGGCTCAGAAAGCCGAGTCGATCACGGCGGGGCGAGACCGATCAGGGACCACCGATACTTCCGGCCTCCCTTCCGGATCATTCCGGGTGGCAACGCATCCGCCGGAATGATCCATTGTGGCTACGCACGACGTGCCCCGGCCGTTACCGCCCGATGAACATGGGATCGATCCCGAACGCTGTCGTTGACCGGTTCCGGAGCATTTCCGGAACTTGTTGACGCATCGGAAATCCCGCTGTAATACTCCGATCCATCGAGGTCAATGCAATCGGCTTCACGACGAATGCGGCTTGGCCTCCCCACTCACCCACACCTGACCGGACCGTGCCGCCCGCGTTCCGGGCGCGTCCGGCCGGCGAGAAGGGGCATCAGATGAGCAAGGTCTCCCCCAGCACGGCCCCGCGGTCGAGGCGGTTGCGCGCGGCACTGGCCGCCCTCACCACCGCCGCCGCGATGTGCGGCGTCGTCCTCGCCGCCACCTCGGCCCCGTCGAGTGCCGCCACCTGCAACGGCTACGTCGGCCTCACCTTCGACGACGGACCGACCGGCGGTACCGGCGCGCTGCTCAACGTGCTGCGCAGCAACGGCGTACGGGCCACCATGTTCAACGTCGGGCAGAACGTCCAGAACAACCGGTCGGCGGCGCAGGCGCAGGTGTCCGCCGGCATGTGGGTCGCCAACCACAGCTGGAACCACGCCCACATGACCTCGATGAGCCAGTCCCAGATGCAGTCCGACCTGTCCCAGACCAGCTCGGCGATCCAGTCGGCCACCGGCGTCCGCCCGCAGTTGTTCCGGCCTCCGTACGGGGAGACCAACTCGACCCTCCAGTCGGTCGCGTCGTCGCTCGGCATGCGCCAGGTGATCTGGGACGTGGACTCACAGGACTGGAACGGCGCGAGCGTCAGCCAGATCGTGTCCAACGCGAGCCGCCTCCAGGCGGGTCAGGTCATCCTCATGCACGACGGGATCCAGAACACCCGCGACGCGATTCCCCAGATCATGGCCAATCTGACCAGCCGCAACCTGTGCCCCGGCATGATCTCGCCGTCCACCGGTCGGGCGGTCGCGCCCGACGGCACGACCCCGCCGCCGAGCACCGGCACCCCGCCGCCCGGCACGGGGACCCCACCGCCCGGCAACGGCAGCTGCACCGCGACGGCGACGACCCCCAACGTCTGGGGCGACCGGTACAACACGTCGGTGACGGTCAGCGGCGCCAGCACGTGGACCGTGGTGGTGGCCATCACCGCACCGCAGCGCGTCTCCACCATCTGGAACGGCACCGCCACCTGGGACAGCAGCGGCACCGTCATGACCATGCGGTCCAACGGCAGCGGCAACACCTTCGGCTTCACCACGATGACCAACGGCAACAGCAGCGCCCGTCCGCAGATCCGCTCCTGCACCGCAGGCTGACCCCACTCGGACCGCCTCGCCGTGCGGCGGGTGCCGCGGCACCCGCCGCACAGGCGCACCCCGCAGCGCGGGTCAGGTGTCACTAGCATGCATTGATGCGACACACCCTCACGCCCGGGGACGACACCCTGCACGGCCACTTCTCCCCCGATTTCGCCCCCGTGCTCACCATCGACCCCGGCGACACCGTCACCTACCGCACCCTGGACTGCTGGTGGTCGGCCGGCCCGTATCCCGGCGGGAACAACCGGGACCGGCCCCGGGCGCCGCAGCACCGAGCCGACCACGGGCACGCGCTGATCGGTCCGGTCGCCGTCCGCGGCGCCCGCGCCGGTCAGACCCTTGCGGTACGCATCGACGCGGTCGTCCCGGCCACCTGGGGCACCACCGTGGCCGGCGGCTGGCCCAGCGGCTTCAACCGGCGGTACGGCATCGAGCAGGAAGGTGTGGTGCATTCCTGGGACCTGGACCCTGTGACGATGACCGGCCGCAACCAGCACGGCCACACCGTCACGCTCCGACCCTTCCTGGGTGTGCTGGGCATGCCACCCGCCGAGTCCGGGCGTCATTCGACGATCCCGCCGCGCGCCTCTGGTGGCAACCTGGACTGCAAGGACCTCACCGCCGGCAGCACCCTGCTGCTGCCGATCCCGGTCGACGGCGCGCTGTTCTCCGTCGGGGACGGACACGCCGCACAGGGCGACGGCGAGGTGGGCGGCACCGCGATCGAATGTCCGATGGACGAGGTGACGCTGACCTTCGACGTCCGCCACGACTTTCCGGTCACCGGGCCGGTGGCCCGGATCGCGGACGCCTGGCTGACCCTGGGTGTCGGCGCGTCTCTCGACGACGCCACGTTCATGGCCCTGGACTCGATGCTGACCCTCATGCGGCGGTTGCACGGGCTCAGCCGCCCGGATGCCGTGGCGCTGGCCAGCGTCGCTGTCGACGTACGGGTGACGCAGATCGTCAACCAGACCGTCGGTGCGCACGCGGTGCTCCGGGACGACGCACTGAGGTGGCCGGGCGCCGATTCTGTCAGGGGCAGCCGTTAGCGTGTGGGCACTGTCGCCGCGCCGGCCGCTCAGGCCGATCGCTGACCCCTCGGAGGCCCCCATGTCCCAGGAGACGACCTACCTCGAACTGTCCGAAGTGGACGGTGCGCACAAGTTCTACGAGGTCATCGTCGACGACGCCACGCTGACCGTGCGGTACGGTCGGATCGGCGACCAGGGGCAGGTCAAGGCCAGCGCCTACCCGGACAACGCCCGGGCCCGAGCGGCCGCGGCGAAGAAGATCGGGGAGAAGGTCCGCAAGGGCTACTCTCCGGCGGTCCCCGGCGTCCGACAGAAGCGCACCGTCTCCCGGCGGCAGATCGTCAGCACCCGCTCCACCGCCCACACCGCCCCGGTGCTCTGGCGCTACGACTCCGGCGCTCCCGCCTTCGGCATCTTCGTCGACGGGCAGCACTGCATGGTCGGCAACGAGCACGGTGTGATCACCACGCTCGACCACGACGCCCAGGTGCGCGGCCAGGTCCGCCTCCCCGACGGGGTGAAGTGCATCGTCGCCGACGACGCCTGGGTCTACGCCGGCTGCGACGACGGCAACGTCTACGACCTCTCCGGCAAGGTCCCCCGGGTGGCGTACGCGATCGCCCCGGAGATCGACATCTACTGGCTGGACATCCACGACGGCGTCCTCGGCGTCTCCGACGCCGACGGCGGGATCACCGCCGTCGACCACGAGGACGAGTTCCTGTGGCGTCGGCCCGGGCGGGGGCGCTCGGCCTGGATGGTGCGGTGCGACGACGACGCCATCTACCACGGCCACTCGCAGGGCGTGACCGGCTACGAGTGGCGGACCGGCAGCGAACTGTGGCACACCAGGACCGGTTCGGTGCTCTTCGGCTGGCAGGAGCACGGCAGTGTGTTCGCCGGCACCAGCAGCCGCGAGGTGGTGCGGCTGTCCAAGGCGGGTCGCCACGAACGCACCTATCTGTGCGATGCCCCCGTCTTCTCCTGCGCCACGGCCGAGGGCGGCCGCTACGTCTTCGCCGGTGACAGCCAGTCCTCGATCTACTGCTTCGACGCCGCCGGCACGCGGCTGTGGAAGCTCGGCACCGGCTGCGGCTCGGCGTATTCGATGCAGTATCACGACGACCGGCTCTACGTCGTCACCACCGGCGGCCACCTCGCCTGCATCGACGCCAGCGAACCGGCGATCCGGGCGGCCCAGGCCGGGGACGTGCCCGAGGTACGCGACGTCAAGGCCCCCCGCCAGGCGCCACGGCCCGTCGAGCCGACGATCGTCGAGGTGACGAGCGACGCGGGCGGAGGCGTGATCGTGCAGTGCCTCGACGATCGGGGGCGGCTACGGGTCCAGGTGCTGTCCGACGGCTACCGGCGTGACTGGTCGGTGCAGTTCCCCAAGGGGATCCGCGAGCCGGGCGCCCGCTACCTGGTGACCGAGGTCCGCGAGTCCAGCCGCGGCGGGTTCTACCGGGCGTTCGGCGACATCCGCCGACTGCGCTGATTGCGGTCGCGGCACCCGGGCCGGCACATCGACGGGACACCGATCGGCCCCGCCGGTGTCATAAGGTGCCGGCATGGTGGAACCCGTCCGCGCCGGCGGCGGGGCCAACGGGGTCTGGTGGGCGGCCCCGCCCATGCGGCGGGTGAGTCACCTGCCGGCCGTCGACCCCGAGGTGCTGCGGGTGGCACTCGACCCGTTGCCGCCGGAGGCGCCGGCAGTCGTGCACTACCGGCCCACGGTGGTGGGTCCGCTCGGCGACCTGGTGGACGACCTCCTCGACCAGTTGGACACCGCGGCGCTCGCCATGTTCCCCAGTTGGCTGGCCGGCGCGGACCGTTTCGACAGCGACGGCACACTCGGCGTGGCGGCGGTACGCGCCCTCGCCTCCCGTGCCGCAGCCCGGTCCTGGCACTTCGGCCCGTTTCTCGCCGACCTCGCCGAGCGTGGGCTGCGCGGTCCGCGCCGCCCCGCCGGCCGGTCCCGCTTCGCCCCGGGGGTACGCGCCGCCGGTCTCGCCCGCGTGCTCGCCGAGGCGTACGACAGGGAGGGCTGTCTCCTTGTCATCGCCCTGCCTGACCTGGGCGCGGATGCCGAGCGGACGCTCGTGGCCGCCGCCGAGTGGCTCGTGCGGCACGGCGGCTTCACCGTGTGGTTGGCCGGCGGGTTCCTGCGCCATGCCGACCGGGTGCGGTCGGTGCCGGTGCGGGTGCCCAGACGGTTCGCCGAGCTGGCCAGTTCGACCGACCGGCCGCCGGCCACGTCGGCACGATTGGGCCCGACGGTGCTGGCCTGGCCGCCGATCGCCGGCGTCCCGCGGGGCGACAGCGCGGCCGAGCAGGCACTGGAACGCGCGCTCGCACCGCACGAGTGGGCGCGGGGCCGGCGGTGGAACCACACCTACGAGTGGCACGTGCTGGGTGTGTCGTACCGACTGGATCTCTTTTGGCCCGTCGAGGGTCTTGCGGTCGAGGTGGACGGCCCGGAGCATCGTGGGCGAATCGCTTTCGCCAACGATCGGCGGAGAGACGTGCAGCTGCAACTCCTCGGGCTGGACGTGCTCCGCTTCACCAACGAGCAGGTGCTCACCGACGCGCCGGCGGTGGTCGACGGGATCCGTCAGCTGCTGGCCCGGCGACGCGCGGACGGCACGCACACCGATGGAGATGAGAGATCATGACCAGCCCGGCGGACGTCCCGCACCTGACGCCGAACCAGATCAACGCCCTCGTGGTGCTGATGGTCGAGGCGCGCCGAGTCACCAATGTCGAGCTGAAGGAGCTGGCCGGTTTCACGCTGACCGGCCAGGACAACAAGAAGCTCATTGACCTGGGGTTGGTGGAGACCGATCGGACGCACCGGCCGTTCGCGCACGAGCTGACCGACGAGGGCTGGCGGGTGGCACGTCAGCTGCACACCGCCGCGCCGCCGAAGCAGGGTGGTTCGACGACCCGGTCGCTGTTCGTCGTGCTGTCCAACCTGCACCGCTCGCTGGACCGGCTCCGGGTCAGCCACGGCGACTTCTTCAAGCACACCGAGGCAACGGCCCCGGCGGCCAGCGAGCCGCGATCCGAAGCACCGGCGAAGGCAGCGACGACGGCACCCACGGCGGCAACGACGGTGGCGACGGCGGCAGCACCCGCAGCGGCGGAGGTGGAGGCGCTGGTTCGCTCGGCGTACCGGGATCTCGCCACCGCGCCGGGCGACTGGGTCGGCCTCGCCGACGTCCGCGACCGGCTCCCCGACACCGACCGGGCCGCCCTGGACGCGGCGTTGCGGGCGATGGTCGGCCGGGACGACGTCCGCATCATCCCCGTGGCGAACACCAAGTCACTGACCGCACGGGACCGGGCCGCGGCCGTTCGCATCGGGAACGAGGACAACCACGCCCTGGCGATCGGCCCGGCATGATCTCCGACGACCAGCGGGCCGCGCTGGAAGCGGTGAGTCTCAACCCGGCGGTCACCCCGGACGACGTCTGGCGACCCAGCCCGCACAACGTGCCGGAGCTGCACGAGAAGGTGGCCGCGGAGATCCTGCGCGGGGTGGCGCGGGCCCGCACCGACGACACGAGCATGCCGCTCGGCGTGGCCATGCAGGGCCGCGCGGGCGCGGGAAAGACGCACCTGCTCGGGGCGGTGCGCGAGCGGATCCAGCGTGACGGCGGCTACTTCTTCCTCGTCGACATGGTCAGCGGCAAGACGTTCTGGGAAAGCGTCGCCCTGGCCCTGGTGGAGGGCATGGGTCGCGCCCACGTCGGCTGGGGCACCCAGCTGAAGACGTTCCTGCGCCGACTCACCCCACAGCTCGGCCTGCCGGTGGAGGTCCGCGACGCGGTCGCCGGTGCCCGACCGGTGACCCGCGCGCAGCTCGACGCCTTCATCCGGGCACTGCGCGCCCGGGACCGGGAGGTCGGGCGGGACGCCCAGGACACCGCTCGGGCGCTCGTCCTGCACGGTGCCATCGACTTCGAGGCACAGGACGTGGGGTACGCCCACCTGATCTCCGAACCCGGCGACCCGGCCGCGCGGGCGGCGTGGGGGTTGAGCGGCGCCATCCGCCCCCCGCAGCAGATCGTGCAGGACATCTCCCGGCTGATGGCCCTGACCCTGGACCCTACGGTGATCGCCGTGGATCAGCTCGACACGCTGTTCGCGCAAACCAGCACCTCACTGCTCAACCACCATCAGGGGCTGGAGGACGGGCAGGCCAGGGTGCTCGGTCCGATCGCCGACGGCCTCCTCAAGCTCCGCGACATCACCCGTCGTACGCTTGTCGTCGTCTCGTGTCTGCCGGACACCTGGGTGCTGATGACGCGTACGGTGCCCACTCCGGTCGGTGACCGGTTCCGGACGGCGACCCTGCCCGACCGGATCCCCACCCCGGAGATCGGGCAGGCCATCGTGGCGAAGCGCCTCGCCGCCGCGTTCGGGGGTCCGCGTTTCGTGCCACCCCATCCCACCTGGCCGATCGCCCCCGCCGCCTTCGCCGACGCGCCCACCCTGACGCCACGCGCCCTGCTGCGCCGGGTGGACCGGCATGTGGCCTGGTGCCGCGACCACGACGAGATGGTCGAACTCGACCGCCTTATCGACGGCACCGACTCGACGCCGACGGCGAGCACCGGGCGCGGTGCGACGGCGGATCCAACGACCGTCGAACGCCGCCTGCGCGAGTTGGACGAACGGTTCGCCGAACTGGTCGAGGCCGCGGATGTGTCGGCCGCCGTCGACCCGGCCGGCGAGGACGAGCACATGCCGCCGCTGCTCGCCGCCGGCCTGGCCGCCTGGATCGCCGAGCAGGCGCCGACCGGTGCCACCTACAAGTACGACCCGCCGCCGGGGCGCAAGCCCGCTCTGCACGGTCGGCTGATCGAGGTGCTCGACGAGGCCACCGAGAACGAGGCGCACTGGTGCTTCCGCGCCGTCGCGCACCCGAACGCCATCGCGGTGACCGCCCGGGTCAAGGCCGCCTGCACGCTCGCCGGACTGGACCGGGACCTGCCCCAACGGCGACTGATCCTGCTGCGCAACGGCGGGTGGCCGACCGGCAGGCGTACCACCGAGGTGTTGACCGGCTTCGACGCGGCCGGCGGCGTGCGGCGCGGGGTGCCGGAGGCGGACCTGCGGGTCTTCGCGGCGCTGCGGGTGCTGGCGAACGAGCCGTCCACGGCCCTGCAGGAGTGGCTGGTGTCGCGTCGTCCGGCCAGCGGCACCGATTTGTTCCGGGCGGTCCTGCCCGGCCCCGAGCAGCCCCGCGAGGACGCGCCGCCGGCAGCCCCCGACGACGGGCCGCCGCCGCCGCGAGGTGCCGAGCCTCCGTCGGCTGGTGCCGAGCCTCCGTCGGCTGGTGCCGAGCCTCCGTCGGCTGGTGTCGAGCCTCGGACGGCTGGCGACGCGTTTCCGGCGGGTGGCACCGGGCTTCCGGCGGGCGGCGAGGCCGGCCCGACCAGCGCGCCGGTCGACGACGGGACCGGTGGGTGGTCGACCGGCCCGACCGCCGCGGCCGGACCCGCTGACTCCGGCGACCTCGTGGTCGACGCCAACGGTGCGACCATCGGGCTCGGGCGGACGGTCGACGGCGGCCGTCCGTTCACGGTGTCCCTGGAATCGTTGCGCCGACACACCGTCGTGTTCGCCGGGTCCGGTTCGGGCAAGACGGTGCTCATCCGTCGCCTGGTCGAGGAGTGCGCCCGCGAGGGGGTCTCCGCGATCGTGCTCGACCCCAACAACGACCTCGCCCGGCTCGGAGACGCCTGGCCCACACCGCCGAGCGGCTGGGGCACCGGCGACGCCGAACGCGCCACCGACTACCTGGCACACACCGAGGTGGTGGTGTGGACGCCCCGCGTCACCGCCGGTCGGCCGCTGAGCTTCCAACCACTGCCCGACTTCACCTCACTGCGGGACTGGCCCGACGAGTTCGACCAGGCGGTCCGCTCCGCCGTGGAGGCGCTCGCGCCCCGCGCCGGCGTCGATCGGTCGAGCAGGCTCGCCCAGCAGGGCAAGGCCGTCCTCACCGAGGCCCTCCAGGCGTACGCGCGAAGCGGGTTGGTCGGTCTGCCCGGCTTCACCGAGTTCCTCACCGACCTGCCCGAGGGGGTCAGTCGGCTGGCCCGCGCCGGAAAGCTCGCCGAGGAGTTGGCCGAGGCGCTCAAGGCGGCGATGGTGACCGATCCGCTCTTCGGTGGGGTCGGCGCACCGGCAGATCCGGGGCTGTTGCTGACGCCGTCGCCGGGGCGGCGGGCCCGGGTGTCGGTGATCAGCTTCGTCGGCCTCACCTCCGACCACCAGCGGCAGAGCTTCGTCAACCAGTTGCAGATGGCGCTCTTCGCGTGGATCAAACGGCATCCCGCCGGGGACCGACCGTTGGGTGGGCTGTTCGTGATGGACGAGGCGCAGACGCTCGCCCCGTCGACGGGCACCACGGCCTGCACCGCCAGCACGATCGCGCTGGCCTCGCAGGCCCGCAAGTACGGGCTCGGGTTGGTCTTCGCCACCCAGGCGCCCAAGGGTCTGCACAACCAGATCTCCGGAAACGCGACGACGCAGTTCTTCGGGCTGCTCAACGCGCCCGCGCAGATCGACGCGGCCCGGCAGCTCGCCGAGGCCAAGGGCGGGCGGCTTCCGGACATCGGCCTGCTGAACAGCGGCGAGTTCTACGCCGCCGGGGAGGGATTCTCGTTCGTCAAGGTCCGTACCCCGCTGTGCCTGACCCACCATCCGAAGGCGCCGTTGACTCCCGAGGAGGTCGTCGCCCGCGCCCATCCGGCTGGGTAGCCTGAGCCCATGATCTTCATTACCGCCAAGTTCCGGGTCCTGGCCGAGCACGCCGACCGGTGGCCGCAGATCGCCGCCGAGTTCACCGAGGCGACCCGCGCCGAGCCGGGCTGTCTGTGGTTCGACTGGTCCCGCAGCGTGGACGACCCGACCGAGTACGTGCTGGTCGAGGCGTTCCGCGATGACCAGGCCGGCGCCGCCCACGTGCAGTCCGCCCACTTCCGCGCGGCGCAGGAGACCCTGCCGCCGCACCTGGCCGAGACGCCGCGCATCGTCAACGCCACCGTGGCGCAGGAGGACTGGTCGCTGCTCGGCGAGATGGCCGTACCCGAGGGCCGCTGAACGTCGCTCGGGACGCGGTCCCGGCCCGCTGACCATCGTCGCGGCCCGGGGCCGCCGCTGGCGTCTCCCGACCCGCCGCCTCAGCGCAGCCGGCGGGCGGTGAACCGGGCCGGCGGATCGGCGATCACGTGCTGCGCGGCGATCAGCTGGATCTCCCGGGTGCCCGCCGCGAGGGTCGCCTCCAGCACGGCGTAGACGGAGGCGATGGTGCGTTCCAGCGCCGTCGCCGGCGAGCCGGTCGTGCACAGGTGCGCGAGGTACAACGCCGCGGTGACGTCGCCCCCGCCGTTCGGGTTGATCGGCAGCAGCGGGGTGGTCACCGCCCAGGCGCCCTCGTCCGAGACGGCCACCACCTCCAGCGAGCCCGGCGGCAGGTCGCTGTGCAACACGCTGGTCACCAGGACGTGGCGGGGGCCGGTCGCGCGCACGACGTCGACCGCGTCGAGCACCTCGGCCAGCGAGGTCGTCGTCCGGCCGGCGAGGAAGTCCAACTCGAACTGGTTCGGGGTGATGATGTCCGCGCACGGTACGACGGTGTCCCGCAGGTACTCCGGGATGCCCGGACGGACGAACATTCCCCGTCCGACGTCGCCCATGACCGGGTCGCAGCAGTACACCGCGGCCGGGTTGGCGGCCTTGACCTTCTCGACCGCGTCCAGGATCACCGCGCCCATGGCCGGGTCGCCCTGGTAGCCGGAGAGCACCGCGTCGGCGCTGCCGAGCACACCGCGATCCGCGATGCCCGCGATCACCTCGGCGACATCTGCCGCCGGCAGCATCGGCCCACGCCACGCGCCGTACCCGGTGTGGTTGGAGAAGTGCACGGTCAGGACCGGCCAGACCTCGTGCCCGAGGCGTTGCAGGGGGAAGGCCGCAGCGGAGTTGCCGACGTGACCGTAGGCGACCGACGACTGGATGGACAGGATCTTCACCGGCCCATCATCGCCGTCGCGGCCGGTGTCGCACACACGGCCCGCCGAATCTGTCGGGTGGCCCACTCGCCGCCCACCCCGACGGCACGACGGGCGACCCGGACATCGTCGTCCGGGTCGCCCGAGCGGTCGTACGGTCAGCCGCCGAGGCTCGCCGCGGCGGAGGCGATCGTCGAGGCGAAGTAGCTCACCTGGGTGTAGACGCCCGGGTAGTTGGGTCGGGCGCAGCCGTTGCCCCAGCTCACGATGCCGACCTGGATCCAGGCGTTGGAGGCGTCACGGCGGAACATCGGGCCGCCCGAGTCACCCTGGCAGGTGTCCGTGCCGCCGCCGGCGTACCCGGCGCAGATCTCCTGGGCGGGGATGAGGTCGCCGCCGTAGTTGGCGTTGCAGGTGGAGTCGCTGACAAATGGCACGTTCGCCTTCAGCAGGTACCGCTGCTGGCCACCGCCCTCCCGTGCGGCGCCCCACCCGGCGACGGTGAAGGTGCCGCTGTCGTAGGCGGTCGTGCTGGCGATCGGCAGCGTGCTCAGCCCGGTGACCGGGGTGGCCAGCCGGATCAGCGCCCAGTCGCGGCCGGCGCCGTTGTAGCCGGGAGCGCGGTAGACGTAGTTGGACCGGACGGTGATCCGGCTGGACGACTGGAGGTCGACCGTCCCGAGCGTCGCGGTGATGCTGGTGTTGGTGCCGGTCGACCCCACGCAGTGCGCCGCGGTGAGCACCAGCCGGGGGCTGTACAGCGCCCCGCCGCAACCCATCGAGAGCCGCACCATGAACGGGAACTCACCCTGAGCGGCGCGGGTGCCGCCGACGACGTTCGGCGTCATGGGGTTGTCGGCCGCCGCGGCCGGCGCGGTGAGAGTGAGGCTGGCCGCGGTCACCGCGGCCAACGCGGTGGCCAACAGGCCAGTGAGGGTACGCCAGCGAACCATGCAGTCCTCCGCATCAGGATGGCACGCCTCGTGAGCGCACCCTATTCGCGATAGCGGTCATCATATTGAGAACTATGGATCTAGGGGGTCATCCTCTCTGGGTCGTACCACGGAGGCTATGGATCTCAGATCGGCGCAAAAGCGTTGACGGTGGACCCATCGCGGCCCTGTAACGTGGCAGACGCAATGGCGGATGTCGATGCGCGCGTCGGCGGCGGCGCATGGAGATCCCACCGGCATCCGTCGATGGCGCCCGTCCTCGTCAATGACCACCCGATGCCCACCACCCACGCGCTTCGGGCCCGGCTGCACCGCCCGCGGCGACTCGCCCTCCGGAGACGGCATGACTCGTCAGGTCCCCATCCGCCCCGCCCTGCCGCTGCTGCTCATCCTCGCCCTGGTCGTCGGCGTACTTGCCGCGCCGAGCCGGCCGGCGCACGCCGCACCGGCGAAGACGCCGCCACTGACCACACCCTGGACCAGCCAGGCCCTGGTCGGCACACCACTGCCCGAGTACCCGCGCCCCCAGATGACCCGGCCGGACTGGCTCAATCTCAACGGCGAGTGGCAGCTGCGCCAGTCGGCCACCGACGACGCCCCGCAGTTCGGTGTCAACCTGCCCGAGCGGGTCAACGTGCCCTTCCCGGTGGAGAGTGCCCTCTCCGGCATCCAGCGAGCCGCCAACGACAACCGCAACTACCTGTTCTACCGGCGCACCGTCACCATCCCGGCGAACTGGTCGGGTCGGCGGACCCTGCTGCACTTCGGCGCCGTCGACTGGCAGAGCACCGTCTGGGTCAACGGCGTCCGGGTCGGCGCGCACACCGGCGGCTACGACGCGTTCACCTTCGACGTCACCCCCCAGCTCACCGCCGGGACGAACGAGATCGTCGTCAAGGTCTGGGATCCCACCGACACCCGACAGAACGGCAGCCTGCCGGCCATCGGCAAGCAGACCAAGACGCCAAGCGGGATCTTCTACACCCCCAGCTCCGGCATCTGGCAGACGGTGTGGCTGGAGCCGGTGCCCACCGCGTCCATCAGCAGCGTGGACGTCTACCCGAACCTCGCCACCAACACCCTGCGGGTCCGGGTCTTCACCCGGGGCGACGTGAGCGGCCACCGCGTGTTCGCCGAGGCGCTGAACGGAAGCACAGTTGTCGGTACGGCCACCGGCGGCTTCACCGAGTTCAGCGTCCCGGTGCCGAACGCGCGCCGCTGGTCACCCGACGACCCGTTCCTCTACCACCTTCGAGTCAGCCTGCGGAACGTCGCAAACGCCACAGTGGACCGGACGGCGCACTACTTCGGCATGAGGGAGATCACCACCGGCCTGGTCAACGGGGTGCTACGCCCCAAGCTCAACGGCCAGTTCGTGTTCCAGGTCGGCACCCTCGACCAGGGCTTCTGGCCGGACGGCCTCTACACGGCGCCGACCGACGCCGCCCTCGCCTTCGATCTGCAGAAGCACAAGGACCTGGGCTTCAACATGGTGCGCAAGCACATCAAGGTCGAACCGCAGCGCTGGTTCTACCACGCGGACCGCCTCGGCCTGCTGGTCTGGCAGGACATCCCGTCGCTGACCGCGCAGGACATCGACCCGACCGACGTCCAGCAGGCGCAGTTCGAGGCCGAGGCACGCGAGATCGTCGACGAGCACCGCAGCTCGCCCGCCGTGATCGCGTACACGCCCTACAACGAGGGCTGGGGCGAGCGATCCCTCGGCGACACCCGGCGGGTCGCGCAGAACATCAAGAACCAGGACCCGACCCGGCTGGTCAACCCGCACAGCGGCCACAACTGCTGTCAGTCCCTCGGCGACCCCGCCAACGGCGACATCGACGACTGGCACGTCTACCTCGGGCCGGACTCCCCCGTACCGTCGAGCAGCCGGATCGCCGTGCTCGGTGAGTTCGGCGGCCTGGGCCTGCACACCCCGGGCCACGAGTACAGCCCGAGCGGCGGCTTCTTCGCCTACGAGTGGCAGACCAGTTCGAGCGCCCTCACCGACCGGTACGTGGGGCTGGTGCAGGGCAGTCAGAACCTGATGCTCGGCAAGGGGCTCAGCGCGTCGATCTACACCGAGATCACCGATCTGGAGGGCGAGCTGAACGGGTTCCTCACCTACGACCGGCAGGTGATCAAGATGGATCAGGCGCGGGTGCGCGCCGCCAACACCGCCCTGATCAACGCCTCGAAGACCGTCGGCAGCTCGGCGCCGGTCGCCCTGCCGGTCAACGTCCGGCGGTCGTTGCAGGTGACCACGCCCGGCTTCACCAACCGCTACCTGCGGCACCGGGACAGTCTGGCCTACACCGAGGTGGTCGACGCCGCGAGCTCCAGCCTTCTGAAGGCCGACGCCACGTACACCATCCGGGCCGGGCTGGCCGGCACCGGTTGCTACTCGTTCGAGTCGGTCAACTTCCCCGGACAGTATCTGCGCCACCAGAGCTCCCGGGTCCGCAACTCACCCGACGACGGCTCGGCGCTCCTGCGGGCCGACGCCACCTGGTGCGCACGCGTCGGACTGACCGGCACGGGCGTGTCGCTGGAGTCGTACAACTTCCGGGGCAGGTACCTGCGGCACTACGACTCGGAGATCTGGCTCAGCAACGGCACCGGCGGTGACGCGTACAACACACCGACGTGGTGGGCCGCCGACAGCACCTGGGCCATCGCCACCCCGTGGGCACCCTGACCGCGCCGGCGGCCACCATGTCGCGGTAGGACGTCGCGGGAGGCTCCGGCCTGGCGGAGAGCCTCCCGCGACGCGCGGGCCGCTGTGGCGGGTCCGGGCCTTCCCGCGCGGGCAGCGACCGGACGCGAGCGTCACCTGCCGTCCCCGAGGTCGTTTCCCCGGTCAGGAGGGAGAACGGCAAAGCGGCGGCAAGGACCGGGCCGCAACTTGCATCCGGCCGACCTCAGCGGTCCATTGCAATACGCAATCAGATCGACAATAAATAGATGTCTGCCAATCTTGACTTGCGCCGTCACTCAGCGCACCGTAAAGAGCCAGAGGCAGATGCGCGCCATTATCGGCCCGACTGACGCGGATCACCACATGGAGGCGCTGCCGGTTTTATCGCCGCGTTCACCAGGAGGCGTTCCATGCGGCTGAATCCGTTCGCCGGAGTTTATCTCACCGATCCGGCAAGCACGTGGCGGCGGATCCTCGACGACCCCGGCGAGGTGCACCACGCCGAGGACCTCGGCCTGTGGTTGATCAGCAGGCACGCCGACGTCCGACGCGCCCTCGCCGACACCACGACGTTCACCAACGCCCTCACCCTCGCCCCGGTCTACCAGGTGTGCCCCGAGGCGACGAGCGTGCTCATGCAGCTCGGCGCGCCACCCACCACGGCCGCCGCGGACCCACCGGTGCACCCCCGCACCCGCCGGGCCCTGCGGGCGACCTTCGCGAACACCGCCGAGCGGGTCGAGGCCGAGTACGGCGCGATCGTCCGGCGGAGGGTCGACCAGCTGGTCTCCCGGCTCGCCGCCCGCCAGGGCGAGCGGGTCGACCTGATCCCGGAGCTCGCCACCGAGCTACCGCTGCTGGTGGTCCTGGACATCCTCGGGGTGCCCGACGGGGACGTCGCACGGATCCGGAGCTGGGCGGACGGTCAGATCGCTCTCGTCTGGGGGCAACCGGACCCGGCCGAGCAGGTACGCCTGGCGCAGGGCCTGCTGGACTTCTGGCACTACTGCGAGGAGCTGGTCCGCCAGCGCGTCGACGGTGGGCACCCGGGTGACGACTTCATTGGCCGGGCTCTGGCCTACCGGGACGGCGACGACGCCGTGCTGACCGTGCCGGAGGTGGCGAGCCTGGCCTTCAACCTCCTGGTCGCCGGCCACGAGACCACCGCCGGCCTGCTCGCGCACGCCCTCGACCAGGCCCTGTCGAGTCCTCGGCACTGGTCGGACCTCACCGCCGACCCGAGGGCTGTTCCCGCGTTCGTGGCCGAGACCCTGCGGTTCGCGCCCGCCATCGACGGCTGGCTGCGGGTGACAAGCCGCGACGTCACCGTGGGGACGGTGACGATTCCCGCCGGGGCACGCTGTCTGCTGCTGATCGGGGCGGCGAATCGTGACCCCGCGGTTTTCGCCCACCCGGACCAGTTCGCTCCGGACCGGGCGGACGTGGGCAATCACCTGTCGTTCGGCCACGGCCCGCATTTCTGCATTGGCGCGGGATTGGCGCGGCTGGAGGCCCAGATCGCCATCACCAGACTCACCGAAGCCATTCCCGGACTCCGCCTGGCGACCGCGCAACAGCGCTCGTACAAGCCCAATGTCGCGTTTCGCGCCCACCACACGCTGCTCGCGGTAATCGATATCGTGGCACCCGCCGACGTTCCGGCGACGCGCGGTGCGGCGACCCCGGAAGCGGCCGCCGCGTGACGTGGGTGTGCGCCGGCAGGCTCGCCGGCGCCCTGGGTGAGTGCGGGCCGGGCGGCGTCGCCCACCGCACCCGGCGCAGCTCGGCCCCGCCACGCACCTTTTCCGCTATGCCCGACGATTCAGGACGGTGAACGTCTTCACACCCATCGCATCCTGGGTTAAGAATTGCCACCTATGAATGTTCAGCTCATCGGCGAATCTCGATCTGGTGTCCGCTGCTGATTCCCCGTAGCCACGAAGGTGAGCGCATGGAGCACACGTCCCCGTCGAGCGCTGCTCCCTCTGCGGCCAGCGAGCGGTTCCGCTGGGAGCTGCGCAACTGCCGCGTTCGGCGGGGCCTGACCCAACGGGCCCTGGCGGATCGGGTGCGGTTCAGCCGGGAGACGGTGGCAGCTGTCGAGTCGGGTCGCCGGTTCGGCAGTCACGAGTTCGCGCTGCGCTGCGACGACGTGCTCGGCACCGGCGGCCGGCTCGCGGCGCTGTGGCCACAGGTGGCTGCCGAGCAGTTGGCGGCCGACGGCCGCCGCGGCCCCCGCGCCCCGCAACCACTTCGGCGGGATCCGCCGGTGCCGCGCCAGCGGGCTCGACGCGACGCGCGCGACCCGGGCGCCGTGGTGGACGCGATCGACGAGCTGCGTGAACTGATCGGTCAGGTACTCAACGGCCCACCCGAGCCGGACGACGCGCAGCGGCGACAGCAACGGGTGGACCCCCTCGACGACCAGCGCTGACCGCACCGTCCGGATCGGTCTCGCGGTGTCATCGGCCGCTGACATTGGGTACAGATGCTGGTACGGGCAGTTTGTACCACGGCCAGGTCTGGTCTACGAGCGCGGCGTCCGGCCGAATGGGACTTGCATTCGGCAACGTGCGGATAGACCGTCATCGACGAGTCGTGGGAGTCAATCTTGGCGTCGAGCACCCGGTCCCACGCGGCCAGACCCTACCCGACGCGCCGTCGCGGCTGGAAGATCGCCGGGCGGATGCGCCTCATCGTCGCGGCACCACTCGTCGCCGTGATCGGCTTCGCCGGTCTCGCGCTGACCGAGAGCGCACGCCAGACCATGCGCGCCAGCGACCTGCGGATCCTGGCACAGGTCGGCGCGGAGGCCGGTGACCTGGCCTACCGGCTGCAACGCGAACGCATCGCCGCCGCCGCCCTGCTCACCTACCCCACGCCGGAGCAGCAGGACACCTTCGGCGTGGAGTTGGCCGCCACCGACGACGCCGTCGCCCGCTACCGCGCACAGCGCGACCGGCTGCCCGCCGACGTCGGTGCCAACCGCGCCCTCCTGCGCCGCGTCGACGCGGCCCTGGACAGTCTCGCCCCGCTGCGCACCCAGGTACGCACCGCGGCGCACGCCTCGGTGTCCGCGATGACCTTCAGCTACCGGATCGCGATCGCCGACCTGATCAGCTTCCGGGAGAACATCTCGCACGGCGTGGTCGACGCCACCCTCGCCGACGGGATCCGCGCCTCGGCAGCCCTGTCGAAGACGGCCGAGGCGATCGGTCAACAGCAGGTTGCCGTGCTGCGCGCGGCGGTGGGCGGCGGCCTCACCCCCGCCATGCAGCAGGACATCACCGCGGCCCGGACCAGCTACACCGAGTCGAGCCTGTCCTTCCTGGCCCTGGCCCCGCCCGAGTGGAGCGTCTGGTGGGAGCAGGCCGGGACCGGCAAGGAGGCGCTCGCCCTGCAACGGATGCAGGACGAGGTGTCGCGGGCGCAGCCGGGGTCACGACTGCAACTGGAGACCGCCGGCTGGGTGTCCACCACCCAGGCGCGTGCCGCTCGCCTGGCCGACCTGCGCGCACGGGTCGACACCGCGGTCGGCGCCGACGTTCGGGCCGCGCACGGCGACCAGCGCCGCCGGGCCGTGGCCGAGGCGGTCGGTGTCCTGCTGGCACTGGTCCTCACCGCCCTGGTGACCTGGGCCGTCGCCCGGCAGATCACCCGGCGGCTGCGGCGACTACGGGACGCGGCGAACGCCGTGGCGTTCGAACAACTCCCCGCCGTGGTGGCCCAGCTCCAGCAACCGGGCAGCGCCGCCGTCGACCCGCACAGGCTCGCCCGCCAACAGGCCTCCGAAGCCCTCGAACCGTCCAGCGACGACGAGATCGGCGAGCTGGGCCAGGCGTTCAGCGCGGTGCACCAGGCCGCCGTGCGGACCGCCGCCGAGCAGGCCGTCATGCGCGCCAACACCGCCGACATCTTCATCCACCTCAGCCGCCGCGAACAGCGACTCGTCGACGCCGTACTGGCCCAGGTCGACCTGGTGGAACGGGACGAGACCGATCCCGACCGGCTCCACCAGCTCTACACGTTGGACAACCTGGCGACCCGGATGGGACGGATCAACGCCAGCCTGCTCGTGCTCGGCGGCGTCGGTGTCGGTCGCGTACGCCAGCGCGACATCCCGCTGCAACAGGTGCTCCAGGCGGCGCTGTCCCAGATCGAGCACTACGCGCGGATCCGGCTCGGCATGATCGACGGAGACGTCGCCGTGGCGGCGAAGAGCGTCGACGAGGTCGTGCACCTGCTCGCCGAACTCATGGACAACGCCACGACGTACTCGCCGCCCGGCAGCGAGACCTGGGTGAGCGGTCGAAGCCTGGGTGACCGCGTCATCGTCCAGATCAGCGACGAGGGCATGGGCTTGTCCGGGCAGCGGATGCAGCAGCTCAACGAACTCCTGGCCAGCCCGCCGGCCATCGACGTGGCGGCCGTACGGGCGATGGGACTGGTCGTCGTGGGCCAGCTCGCGTCCCGGCTCGGCGCCACCGTCCAACTGCGACGCGGCCCCCGACGCGGCACCCTCGCCGAGGCGACGCTGCCCGCGGCGATCATCCGGTCGCTGCCACCGGAGGAGTACCTGCTCGCGCCCGGCCGCCTCTCGCGGCGGGCGGCGCGCACGACCAACCCGCCGCCGCCGTACCAGCCGCGTCCCGAGCCCACCGCCGGACGCCCACCGGCCGAGCGGTCCCTGCCGGCGGCGCCGGTGTTCCGACGGCCTCCCCCTCCCCCGGACCGGGGTGACGCGCCCACCGAGGAGTTGCTCATCTTCGAACAGGTCAACCACTGGTTCCAGACGGATGCCGCCGACGGCGCCGACGGCCGAGAGTGGTCCAGTCCCGCCGACGACGCCTGGCACACCGCCGCCCAGGCACACACCCCCGAGGTCGCCACGACCACCACGGCCGGCCTGCCCAAACGGGAGCCGCAACGGCACCTCGTGCCCGGCGCGGTGACCGTGCCCCAGCAGCAGCAACGATCCGAGTACCGCGATCCGGCCCAGGTGGCCACGGCGATGGCCGCGTACGCGCGGGGTGTGGCGAACCGGAGGCGCACCCCGATCAACCTCGGCAACTCATGACGCGACAGGAGAGCACGTGAGCGACCAACAGGATCTCGGCTGGCTGCTGGACAGCTTCGCCGCGCGGGCGACCGAGGTCAGCCATGCGATCGCCATCTCCAGCGACGGCCTGATGGTGGCCTCCACCCGTGACCTGCCCCCGGACCGGGCCGACCAGTTGGCCGCGACGGGCAGCGGACTGGTCAGCCTGCTGCGGGGGGCGGCGGCCTTCTTCGACGCCGGCGCGGTGATCTCCAACGTCACGCAGCTCGAAGGCGGGTTCATGTTCTCGATGGCCTTCAATGACGGCGCCTCGCTGCTGGTGCTCGCCGCACCCGAGTGCGACGTCGGCAAGGTCTCCTACGAGATGACCGAGCTGGCCAACCGGATCGGGGACGCCCTGACCCCCGCGGCCCGGGCCGCACTCGCCCGCAGCCGCTGACCGCCCCGGCGCCCCCACGCCGGAGACCCACTTCCCCTGGAGAAGACATGCCTCACACCACCTTTCGGCGCAGCCATGCCCTGGCCGCGACGCTGCTCGCGGTCGTCCTGACCGCCAACACGGCCTGCGGCGACGACGCGCCGGGCACGAGCGCCAGCGGCTCGATAAAGATCGGCCTGCTCGCGTCGCTGTCCGGGACGTACCAGGCGGTCGGTACGGAGATCCGCGACGGCTTCCAGCTCTACCTGGATACCCACGACGGCAAACTCGGCGGTCGACGGGTCGACCTCGTCGTCGCCGACGAGGGCAACGGCGCCCAGACCGCGGTGCCGGCAGCGACGAAGCTGCTCAAGCAGGACCGGGTGTCCGCGCTCACCGGCATCGTCGGTGGCGGCTCGGTCGCCGGAGTCACCCCGCTGCTCGACGAGACCAAGGTGCCGCTTGTCGGCTCCAACGGGCGACCGGAACTCAAGGACGTCTCCCGGGTCTGGCACACCTCGTACCTCTCCGACGAGCCCGGGGCGGCGATCGCCCAGCACGTCCGCGACAACGTGCAGGGCTCGGTGTACGCGATCGGCCCGGACTACCAGGGCGGCTGGGACGAGCTGCGCGGGTTCACCGACGCGTTCGGAAAGATCGGCGGGAAGCTCGCCAACGACGACGGCAAGACCACCTTCACCCCGTTCCCGGCCACCACCAACTTCACCCCGTACTTCGCCCGCATCAAGGCCTCCGGTGCGGCGGCCGTCTACACGTTCTACGCCGGCAGCGCCGCCGTCGACTTCGTCAAGCAGTACGCGCAGTCCGAGATCAAGGACGTCCCGTTGTACGCGGCCGGGTTCCTCACCGAGGGCGGCGTGCTCAACGCGCAGGGCGAGGCCGCGCGGGACATCTTCTCGGTGCTCAACTACTCGCCCGACCTGGACAACGCGGAGAACCGCGCCTTCGTGGCGGCGTGGAAGGCCAAGCACGACGGCTCACCGACCACCTACGCGCTCGCCTCGTACGACGCGGCGGCGGTGCTGGACCGGGCGATCGGCGCCGCCGGGAGCAACCCGACCCCGGAGGCCATCAACACGGCCATCGGCCAGCTCGGCCAGATCGCCAGCCCGCGTGGCACCTGGCAGTTCTCCACCACCACGCACTCCCCGGTGCAGAAGTGGTACCTGCGGCAGGTCCGCCAGGACGGCCGGGCGCTGTCCAACACCGTCGTGGGTGACCTCGCGACCGTCGGCCGGTGACCGCGGTGGCGGCCGGCCTGAACCGGATCGACCCGTACCTGATCCCGGCGCTGGACGGGGTCGCCTACGGGCTGCTCGTGTTCGTCGCCGCGTCGGGTCTGGTCTTCTGCTTCGGCGTCGCCAACATCCTCAACCTGGCGCACGGCCTGCTCTACGCGATCGGCGGCTACACCGCCGCGGCGCTGCTCGACGGTGGCTGGGCCAGCCTGGCGTTGGCGTTGGTGGTCGGTGTGCTGGCCGCCACCGCGGCGGGTGCGCTGGTGGCCGGGCTGCTCACCCCGGTCGCCACCGGCAACCACCTGGGTCAGGCGCTGCTGACGTTCGGGGTGGCACTGGCCGGCGGCAGCCTGCTCGTCGCCGGCTTCGGCCCCGACGATCCGCGGGTCCAGGTGCCGGCCGTCCTGGAGGGGGCGGTGGTTCTCGCCGGGCACCGCTACGCCGCGTACCGGCTGGTCTTCATCGTCGTCGCGGCGGTGCTCGCCGCCGCGCTCTACCTGGTGGTCCGGCGCACCCGGGCCGGGATGCTGGTCCGCGCGGCCGTCGACGACCCGGAGATGGTCGCCTGCCTGGGCGTGAGTCCCGCGCGGATCCGCACCGGTGTGCTCGCCGCCGCCGGCGCGCTGGCCGGCGCGGCCGGGGTCCTGGGCGCGCCGATCATCGGCCCCGGCACGGACACCGCCGACACCGTGCTGCTGCTGTCCCTGGTGGTCGTCGTCCTCGGTGGTCTCGGGTCGATGGGGGGCACCCTGCTGGCGGCGCTCGCGATCGGCGAGATCCAGACGCTGGGAGTGGCGCTGCTGCCGTCCGCCGCGCCGTTCCTGCTTTTCACCGCCATGGCGGCGGTGCTGGCGGTGCGGGCCCGAGGCCTCGCCGCGAACTGGAGGGCGGCATGAGGGACGCGGTGGTTCGGCGGGCGCGCGGCGCCGTCGCGGCGCTCGTCCTGGTCGGCCTGGTCGTGGCGCCCTGGGTGGTCGACGACTACACCACGGCGATCCTCGCCCGGACGCTGGCGTTGGCCCTGGTCGGGGTGAGCGTGGCCCTGCTCACCGGCGTCGCCGGCATGCCCACCCTCGGCCAGACCGCGCCGTACGCGGCGGGCGCCTACGCCTGCGCCGTGGTGGGCAGCCAGATCTCCGACGTCGGCGTCGTGCAGGTCGCCGTCGCGGCGGCCGCCGGGGCGGTGCTGGCCGCGCTCACCGTGCCCCTCGTCGTGCACGCCCGGGGGGTGATCGTCCTGATGATCACGCTCGCCATCGGTGAACTCGCCGTCACCGTCCTCGGCCGGTGGCGGTCGGTGACCGGTGGCACGGACGGGCTGGCCGGCATCGCGGCGGTCCGCCCGTTCTGGGGGCTCCCGCCGCTCGCCAGCGACCAGGCGCGTTACCTGTACGCGCTGGTCGTCGTCTCCACGCTTGTCGGCGCGGTGCTGGTGCTGCTGCGGACCCGCGCCGGGTTGCTGCTGCGCGCCGCGCGGGACGACGAGACGCGGCTGCGGGCCAGCGGGCACCGGGTGCCGCTCTACGTGTCCGGCGCGCACGTCGCCGCCGGGGCGATCGCCGGTGCGGCCGGCTCGCTCCTGGTCGTCGCCCAGCAGTACATCTCCCCCGCCGACTTCGGCTTCGACACGTCCGCGCTGCTGCTGCTCGGTGTCGTCATCGGTGGCACCGCCTCGGTCGGTGGCGCCCTGGTCGGCGCGGCGCTGGTCATCGCGGCCCGGGACTGGTTGTTCGGGGTGCTGCCCGGCCACGCGCCGCTGGTGCTGGGGGTGCTGTTCGTGGCAACGGTCTACCTGCTGCCCAGCGGCGTCAACCGGGCCCGGGGCAGGCTGCGCCCGACGGACGCCCCGGCACCCCAGCCGGACCCGTCCGTCGCCCAGGAACAGACCACCGTCGGGGAGCTGCGCCGATGACCAACCTGCTCGACGCCCAGGAGGTCAGCGTGCGGTACGGCTCGCTCGCCGCGCTCGACGGCGTGGACCTGTGCGTGCACGACGGCCAGCGACACGCGCTGATCGGCCCGAACGGAGCCGGTAAGACGACCCTGCTCAACGTGATCGGCGGGTCCACGAAACCGCAGCGCGGCACGGTGCGGTTCGACGGGCGGGACATCGGCCGGCTCGGCCCGGCGACCCGGGCGCGGCGGGGCATCAACCGCATCCACCAACGCCCCGCGGTCTTCGCGACGCTCACCGCGACGGAGAACGTGGTGGTGGCCGCGCTGCCGCGGCTCATCCCTCAGCGCAGGTGGTGGCCGGGCGGACGCCGGCGCGACGCTCAACACCGGGCCGGTCCACTGCTGGACCAGATGGGCCTCGCCGATGTCGCGGCGGTGCCCGCCGGGCACCTCGCCCACGGGCAACGACGCCAGTTGGAGATCGCGATGGCCCTTGCCGGTCGCCCCCGCCTGCTGTTGCTGGACGAACCGGCGGCCGGGCTGTCCGCCGTCGAGGTCGGCCGGCTCGTCGAACTGCTCCAGGCACTGCCCCGCGCGGTCGCCGTGTTACTCGTCGAACATCGACTCGACCTGGTGTACGCCCTGTCGGACACGGTGACCGTGCTGCGCGACGGTCGCACGTTGGCCGCCGGGACGCCGGACGAGATCCGTACCTCGCCGCTGGTGCGGCAGGCCTACGCCGACGGGGTGGCCTGATGTTGTCGGTGGATCGGCTGTGTGCCGGCTACGCCGGAGGGATGGTGCTGCACGAGGTCAGCCTGCGGGTACGCCCGGGCAGCATCCAGGCTGTGGTGGGCCGCAACGGTGCGGGCAAGAGCACGCTCGTGCACACGATCGCCGGGCTGGTACGTGCCTCCAGCGGTCGCGTCGAGATCGGAGGCGTGCACGTCGCCGGCCGACAACCGCATCGCATCGCCCAGTCCGGCGTCGGCCTCGTCCCGCAGGGCCGACGGGTCTTCTCCCGGTTGACCGTGGCCGAGCACCTGCACCTGGCGGCCGCGCCGTGGCGGGCCGCCGCCCCCGGTGGCGAGGGCTGGACGGTGGCCCGGACCCTCGAACTGTTGCCGAGGTTGGCGGTGCGGCTGCGACACCGTGGCTGCGAACTCTCCGGCGGCGAGCAGCAGATGCTGGCGATAGCCCGGGCTCTCCTCGGACAACCACGGGTGCTGCTGCTCGACGAACCGTGTGAGGGTCTCTCGCCCGATCTGGCGGCGCGGGTCCGTGAACTCGTCAACGGTCTCGCCGCCGACGGTCTGACCGTGCTGCTCGTGGAGCAGCAACTCCAGTACGCGATCGAGCTCGCCGACCGGGTGGCGGTGCTGGAGTACGGCCGGGTGGTCTACGACCGGCCGACGGCCGAGGCTCGCGCCGACCCGGCGCCGCTCGCGGCGATGTTGAGCGTCGCCGCCGCCCCGGCGCCCCCACCCAACCGAGCGGCCCCTCGGCTCTGGGCCGACACCCCGTAGTCACCCTTCTCGGAGAGGTAGACACCCATGACAACCGCGACGAGCGATGGCGCGTACACGTTCGACAACGGCGCACCCGACGCCGTTCCCCAGATGCACGCGCTGGAGTCCTTCCTGGACCCGATCACGACACGTCGACTGGCCAGCCCGGTGCTGCGACCGGGCGCGACCTGCTGGGAGGTCGGGGCGGGTGGCGGCTCGATGGCCCGGCGGATCGCCCGCGCGACCGGCGACCAGGGCCACGTGCTGGCCACCGACATCGACCCCACGCACCTCACGGCGGAGGGCAACCTGCACGTACGCCGGCACGACGTACGCACCGAACCGCCGCCCGGGGACGCGTTCGACCTGATCCACGCGCGGCTGGTGCTGCTGCACCTCCCCGATCGACGACGGGTCCTGCGCACGCTCACTGGCGCCCTCGCGCCCGGCGGGTGGCTGGTGGTCGAGGAGTTCGACTGCACCGCGCCACAACGGGTGCTGACCGCGCCCAGTGACGACGCCGCGAAGCTCTTCGCTCAGGTGATGGACGCCATGATGGGTGTCCTGGAGGACCACGGCGCCGACCTGGGCTGGGCGCAGGACGTGCACACCGAGATGGCCCTCGCCGGGCTGACCGACGTCGACACCATCACCCACTCGCAGAGCTGGGCCGGCGGGTCGACCGGCACGTCGCTCTACGAGACCAACTCCCGCCAACTGGAGCCGGATCTGCTGGCGGCGGGGCTGTCGCCCCAGCAACTGAACGCCTTCCGGCGGCTGCTGCGCGACCCCGGGTTCGCCGCCATGTCGTACCACTTCGTCTCCACGCGGGGTCGCCTGCCGAGCTGAGCAGGCGGACACTGCGCGGAGAGCGGTCGCGCCGTCCGTAGCTGTTCCGCCGCAGCACCTCCCCCCGCTGCGCAGCGGACAGCGCTACGGAGGCACCGACCGCACCGGCCGGGCTCCCTCCCCAGGAGCCCGGCCGGTCTGCGTCCGTGCCCGGCATCCCTGGAACAGCGCAGACGGTACGTACTGCACTCGCGCCGGCTGGATGAACAGCGAGCGTCGCGCGACGGCGTCACCGCTCGGGCCGAGCTGGTAGCAGTCGATCCAGGCCCATCCGTCGTAGGTGATCCAATCAAGGACCCTGATGACTCGTACGGTGATGGGGTGCAGGAACTGAACGCTGACAGCTCGGTCCAGCCGCAGCATGTCACCTGTCTTCATGCGGCTTCCTTGCGCGCCACACCTTCAGCGCCCGCCCGGCAGCCCTCAGCTTCGGACAGCCATCGGGCTGGCAGCGCGGGCACGTACCGCGATTGTGGAGGTCGACGACAAAGCCGGCATGATCACGGTGAACGGGGGCTCCGGGCGAGGCTGCTCAAGCATCATGCCGACCGCTAACCGCATCCGGGTGGTCGCCATCTCCGGTTTCCAGGGGCGGCGCAGGAGTACCGCACGCCACGACCTGGTCAGCGGAGCGGACGACCACATCGATCGGCTCACCAGGTCTCTGGAACCATTTCCATCGGCGCACGGTGGCCTTCCCTCGCTTCTGAGAGACCGGCACGGGCGCCTACCCCTAGGTCACTCTCCGTGCCGGCCTGATGTCACATTATGACCTGTCTGTGCAGCCTGTCTATACAGGTTGATCGCGTGTCGTGGCATGAAGGCAGACTCAGGAAGATCGGGAGTACGGTGACCAACGTGCCTACCCCGCACCAGCAGCCCCGTCGATACCGTCAGGTGGCCGACGAGCTACGCCGCCGCATCGAGGATGGCCTCATCCCGCCTGGCTCATTGCTACCCAGTGAGTCGGCATTGATGGTTGACTTCTCAGTCGCACGCGGAACCGTTCGTGAGGCTCTGGCATTGCTGCGTTCTGAAGGCCTGGTGCTGACGGAGGTGGGACGGGGCACATACGCGCGTCCGATCGTGCCGGTGCGCCGGGTGGCCTCAGAGCGGTACCGCAAAGAGCTGGAACAGGTCCGAAGCGGAGAACTCGGCACGTCGTTCACTGTTGACCAGCAGGTGACGTGGTCGGCCTACAGCGTGGATGCGGACTTCCGGGAGGTGCCAGCCAGTGCGGCGGTAGCCGAACTGTTCAACCTGGAGCCGGGAACGATGCTCCTCGAACGTCACTTCCTCTTCCGTACCCATGGTGTTCCGCAACAGATGTCCGTCTCACGCCTACTGCTGGACACGGTCGCTGGCACCCCGGTAGCCGACCCTGCGAACGAGCCTTGGCCCGGTGGCAACACGTCGCAGCTCTACAGCCTCGGGCACACGGTCACCAGCATTCGCGAACGTCCTGCCTGGAGGTTGCCGACCCCGGACGAGACCGAGGCGCTGCGCATCCCTGGTGGAGTGCCCGTGATCGTCATCACCAGGCAAACCTACGTGGACGATTGGGTAGCCGAGGTGGCGCACATCGTGATGCGTGCTGACCGAGTTGAACTGGACTACCTGATCGATCTCAGATAGTCGACCCGCGGAGGAGCGGAGGAATGCGTCCCGGCGGCCAGCCGCTGACGCGCGCCTGATGACGCCGTCCGTCCGTTGGACCTTCATCCACCGATCGCGCCACACGGCCAGACGAACGCATCATGCCAGACCCGGCTCGCTCAACTGCCGCGCAGTCTCGTGGTGAAAGGACACCAACTCCGCAATCGGAATCGCCTTTCGCGACACGACGCTCAGGTCCTTGCCCTCGACGGCCCAGGGCGGCGGCCACGTGTGAATGCCCTCATCAAGGGCCACTCCCGAGACCTCGCCCTCCCAGCCAGGCCAGCGCAAAGTCTCATAGAACCGGGTCAGCGATCCGGAGAGCACGGCGTGTAGCCAGTCGGCATACCCCTGCTCCAGATCCTGCCATCCGAGATCATCTGGTCCGAAGTAGTGGACGGTTGGCGGCTCCCCTGGCTGGGACTGAAACCAAGCAAATTGCCCGCCCAGAACGTCATAACCCACGACCAGTACACCGGCAGCGGGATCCGCCTCGGCGACAATATCCGGCAAGCGGCCGCTACCACTTCCCAACACCCGCAGCCAGCCGTGGTCAACCAACAAGCCGCCTGAATGCTCCGTGACGGCACCTAGCCATGAGCGCGCCGACATCCCAAGCGCTGTCAAGCAAAGCTCAGCCTTGCCCGGGTTCGTAGGCAACACCTCGACGGGATAAGGCGCCACTGCCACCGCTGCGACCACCTCGGGCCACGCCGACTCACTCATACTGAGAGCTTTTCACAGGCCCTGAACTCAGCGTGGAGCATGCCCCCGCACCGGTCCCGGACCGATCAGCGAGACCCGCCGCATTAGATAGCGCATAGATCGAATAATGCTGCCTCCCAATCGGTGGGGTGCTGTTCGCGGCGCGCCTTCTACGAACGCCTTCGTTCCGCCCCCGCCGAAGTCGTCGGTCCCGGTCCGCAGGGCGGTTCCCGGCAGGGCTTTCGCCTGACCGTCACCTGATCACCCAAGGGCGGCCCAGGCAACGACGTGTGGACAGGCTCCCGCGCGGACAGGTGCGAACCGTCCCGCAGGGGACGATGAGGACGACCGTTGGAACGCCGCGTCGACCCTCACCACCCGGCCCACCACCGAGCCGGCCCAGGCTCAGCGTGGCGTCGACTCCTGGTCGGGCAGGACGATCAGGTCGTCGGCGCGGGCCGCCAGCGGTGCCGTCGCCGCGTCGGGCCACACGAGATAACCCACCGGCGGACCCGACGACCCCCACGTGGCCCCGATGATCGTGGCCAACCCCGCGCCGTCCGGCGACCTGCGCAGGCGTACCCAGGTGCCCGGCGCGTGTCCGTCGTCGGCGACGATGAGCAGCGCGTCGAGGACCTGCCGGACACCGGCGACGGGCAGCCCCGGCACGTACGGCTCACCGGCGTACCCGACCCGCGGCGTCATCATCGTGCGGAGGAGCGCGCCCTGCCGGATCGCCTCCTGGCGGACCTGCCAGTCCGTGCTGTGTTCGCAGACGGTCAGCGCCGCCTCGATGATCGGCCAGAGCGCCAGGGGCTCCCGATCGAGTAGCCGGCGGGCCTCGCGATCCACTTCGGCGCAGGCCGTGTCGAGCGCGGTGTCCTCGCCCAGCTCCGCGATCCAGGCGAGGTCCCCCACCTCGGGCAGCAGCCCCGGCGACTCGGCCGCGATCACGATGTACAGCATCGCGAGCAGTTCCACCCGGCCCTCGCCGTGGTAGAGCGATCCCACCCCACTGCCCGTCCGCCCACGGCTGGGCGGGAAGCGCTCGGCGAGGTGCTGCGCGCGACCATGCGGCAGGGTGGCGCCCAGCCGGGTGTCCGACACCCGCTCTTCCAACGACCGCCGCTCACGGCGTTCGACGAGCAGTTGGCGATGCGGGTCGAACCCGATCGGATAGATCGTCCGCCCGTACGTGGCGAGGGTTTCGCCGGGGCGCAGACCCACCGACGCAAGGTGACGGGCAGCCACCGAGTAGGCGACACCGGCCTGGGCGGCGTGTTCCCGGATGGCGCGCTTGCGGGCACGGCCCGGGGTTGGGGTCCGCCGTGGTTGGTGATCGGACATGATGCCTCCGGTGCAGCCCCACGCACTCCACCGAGCAGGCGGCGTGGCTGGCACGCCGGGAGTCGACACAGCGGCGCGGAGTCGGAGACTCTTGGCCCCAAGCATGCGGTCGGGCGTGGGCCACCACATCGGGCACGGGCAGGCGCTCTGCCGCCGTCAGCATATCCCGACTTCGACAATCGGCGCGGCCGTGCGAGCGCCGGCCGGTCTGCACGGCGGACGTCGAGTCCACCCTGCGGCCGGCCGACGCCGAGCGGTCACCTCGGGACGTGGAAACGCAGGTGCGTGACGTGTGGTGATTCGATCACCGCGGTGCGTAGGAGTTCGATGTGGGCGGTGCCGAGGTGGTCGAACAGGCGTGTGCCGGCACCGAGCAACACCGGTACGAGTTGGAGGTGGATCTCGTCCACCAGCCCGGCCTTGACGAACTCTCGTCCGGTGGTGGGTCCACCCATGATGAGGACGTTCCGGTCGCCCGCTGCTTGTCGCGCCTGGCGCAGCGTGCTGTGGAGTCCGTCGTCGACGAACGTGAAGACGTCGCTCTTCATCCGCAACGGGTCGCGTGACTCGCGAGTGACCACGAAGCACGGCACCGGGAACGGGGTGTCCTCCCACAGGTCCACACCGACGTCGAACGTCCGTTTGCCGATCACCACGGCGCCGGTCGTGGCATGACGCTCTCGTACCTGCGCGGCGTCGACCCCGACCGGGGTGACGCCGTCTGCGGCCACAGCACGATCCCCGTCAGCCTGGAACAGCCACTCGTGCAGCCGCTCGCCGCCCCTGCCCATCGGTTGTTCGCGGGTGACGTCAGGGCCGGCGGCGAAGCCGTCCAACGACACGCTCATGCTCAACACCGTGCGGCCCATCGGGCCCTCCTTTACCCGTAGACAATCGCCCAGCGGAGCGTCACGCTCCGTCCTGCCAGCGGTAGAGGTCGCGTAGCAGGGAAATCTCGGCGCCGTGATGGATCAGCTCCCTGTTGACGTGCAGGACGATGCCCTCCATGGGGAACCGTTCGGGACCCGCGGTGGGCGGGTTCTCCAGGTCGACGTCCGAGAGCTCGCGGACCCCCGCGTTCCATCTCCCGTACATCTCGTCGAGCTGTTTCAGCGCCTCGTCGGCGGTCCCCGCGTAGGCGAGCGAGTCGGCCTCCTGGCCGCCGAAGTGCCATTCGACCCGATAGGCCAGGCAGGAGACGATGATGTGCGCCAGCCGCCAGGCAATGGTGGTCACCGGCGCGGGCACTGGGCCGGGGGACGCGGAGTCCATCGTCCACTCCCCTGGACCTGTCGACATCGGCGCGGACGACGTGCCACGTGGACGGATGCTCCAGCAGCCGCGCACCGGCTCCCAGAAGTACTCCTCGTCGGCAAGACCGTCCAGCCGGGGCCGCAGGTTCTTCTGCCAGTGCCGGTCCAACTGGTCCGCGATTCGCTCACTTCTTGTCACTTCCGCAACCTACGCCGTAGCGCTCGTGCACGGGAACAGCCGGGTCTCCTCATTGACCTCGTCCTGACTTGAGGTTCTAGGGTCGCGCTCAGTCGAGCACTCCCAGGAGGCCACCCGTGGCAACCCAGCCCCTGTCCGACGTCGAACTCGCGACCCAGCCCGCCGCGTACTGGACCGGCGTGGCCTACGAGGCACTCATCGCCTTCACGCGGGCCCGGCACGCCGAGTTCGGCTTCACCCAGCCCCAGTTCTGGTTGCTTCGCAACCTGTCCGGCAACGACATCTCGCCGGACGGTCACGGCATGACCATTCCGGAACTCGAGATGGCGATGAGCACCTACCTGAGGTCCGAGGACGATCTGGAGGCCGAGGCCGGCGTTCTGCTGGATCGGGGTTGGCTCACGCGCGACGACCAGCAGCGACTCTGGATCACCGACGCGGGCGAGGCGGCTCGCCTCGACCTCAAGCAGCACGCTCCGGCGATCCGTGCCCGCATCCACCAGGGGATAGCCGACGCCGACTACGTGACGGCCCTGAAGGTGCTCCGGCAGATGATCCGGAACACGGACGGTCCGGCGATCTGACCTGGTACGTGCGCACGCGGCTTGATCGACTCGGTCTTCTTAAAGTCGCGGTGTCGCGGGCGGGTGGATACCGCGTCTTTCGGGAAGTCGAGTCGATCACCGCGCCGGGTCCGGAACCGCCGGGCCGGAACCGCCGGTGTCAGCCGGTGTCAGCCGGTGTCGGTGGCGTGTCGGGGCGGTGTCAGCCGCGCCGTGCAGGCTGGGCGCATGACAGCTGACCTGGTGATCGAGGCCGAGGGCCTCGTGAAGACGTTCGGGAAGACGAGGGCGCTACAGGGCGTGGACCTCGCGGTTCCTCGCGGGACGGTGCTCGGGGTGCTCGGCCCCAACGGCGCCGGTAAGACCACCGCCGTACGCATCCTCTCCACCCTGCTGGCCCCGGACGGCGGAACCGCCCGGATCGGCGGTTTCGACGTGGTACGGGACGCCGAGCGCGTTCGGCAGAGCATCGGCCTCACCGGCCAGTACGCCTCGGTCGACGAGGACCTGACCGGGCGGCAGAACCTGGAGCTGTTCGGCACCCTGCTGGAACTGGGGCGCACCGGTGCCCGGCGGCGGGCCGCCGAACTGCTCGACTGGTTCGACCTGACCGACGCCGCGAACCGCCCGGCGAAGACCTACTCCGGCGGCATGCGGAGACGACTGGACCTGGCCGCCAGCCTCGTCGGCTCCCCCGACGTGATCTTCCTGGACGAGCCGACCACCGGACTCGACCCGGCCAAGCGCGAGGACATGTGGAACGTGGTCCGCTCGCTTGTCGGCAACGGCTCGACGGTGCTGCTCACCACGCAGTACCTGGAGGAGGCCGACGCGCTCGCCGACGCGATCACGGTGATCGACCACGGCCGGGTCATCGCCCACGACACGCCGGACGGGCTCAAGCGGGTGGTCGGCGGGCAGACCCTCGAGGTCCGGCCGACCGACGCGGCGCACCTGCCCCGTACTGCGGAGATCCTGACCCAGGTCGGCTCCGGCGCGACCGCCGACGAGATCCGGAAGGGCGTGCTCGCGGTGCCGGTCAGCGACGACGCGGCCCTGACCGAGAGCGTCGCGCGGTTCGCCGCCGCCGGCATCGCGGTCACCGAACTCTCCCTGCACCTGCCGAGCCTCGACGAGGTGTTCTTCACCCTCACCGGGCGTACGGCATCCGACGACGACACCACCCGCCCCACGGAGGTCGCGGCATGAGCACTCTGATCGACACGGCACCCACGAAGAGCCGCGCACTGTCGACGACGGCCCCGAACCCGCGGCCGTTCCGGCTGGTCCGGCACTCGTTGGCGCTCGCCAAACGCAGCCTGATCAAGACCTGGCGTACGCCCGAAGCGCTCATCGACGTCACCCTGCAACCGGTGCTGTTCCTCATCATCTTCGTGTACGTCTTCGGTGGCGCGGTCGCCGGATCGACCCACGACTACCTGCAGTTCCTGCTGCCCGGCATCCTGGCGCAGACCATCGCCACCGGCGCCATCGCGATCGGCGTCAACCTGAACACCGACATCGCCAAGGGCATCTTCGACAGGTTCCGGTCGTTGCCGATCCCCCGCTCCGCACCACTCGTCGGGGCGGTTCTCGGCGATGTCGTCCGGTACGTCATCGTCACGGTGTCGACTCTCGCGATCGGTTACGTGATGGGTTTCCGGATCGAGACCGACCTGTTCCGGGCGGTCGCCGGGTGCCTGCTCGCGGTGCTGTTCGCGCTCTGCCTGAGCTGGCTGCCGGTGCTGGTGTCGATGAAGGTGCGGACCGCGGGTGCCGTGCAGGGCGTGATGTTCGCGCTGATCATGCCGCTGAGCTTCGCGTCGAACGTGTTCGTCGGCGCGGACACCCTGCCCGGCTGGATGCAGGCGTTCGTGGACGTCAACCCGATGACCCACCTGGTGGCATCGGTACGCGGACTGTTCCTCGGCACCCCACTCGGCAACCACGTCTGGTGGACGCTCGCCTGGTGCGCCGGCTTCGTGGCGGTGTTCATGCCGCTGGCGCTGCGCGCGTACCGCAAGAAGATCTGACCTACGCGAGCAGGTCGTCCATCAGCTCGCGGATCCGGTTGACGGCCGCGACGGGTGGCCGCTCGCGCCACGCGGCCAGCAACGGCTCACGCTGCTCCTCGTTCCCGAGGATGGCGTTGAGCCGTTCGCCGTTCTCAAAGGGGAAGAACATCTCGATCTGGGTGCCGATCCGCTTCGCGAGCACGGCCAGTTCGCGGGCGGTGTCGGCGTCACCCCGGTACGCCGCGAGTTCCGCGCCGCCCGACGCCCACGCCCCGATCACCGGCAGGTCCCGCGAGGTCAGCGCGTCGTCGCGGGCGAGCGACAGCATCGCGGCCGCCTGGACGGTGACGTCGGTGCCCGACACCCGCCCGGCCTGGGCCACCCGCAGGTAGATGATCGCCGCCGTGGCCCGGAGCATCACGCGCGGCTGCGGGTGCGGCCCGACCCAGCCGGCGAGGACGCGCATCACCTCGTCGGCGTGGGCGAGCGTCTCGTCGTAACGCTGGCGTTGCCAGGCGAGATGCGCCAGGCCGAGCAACGCCTGCGCGGCGTCGATCTGCTCGGCCTGACCCAGCGCGGCCGTCTCGCCCAGTCGCCGCTCCGCGTCCGCGTCGCCGGTCAGGGCCAGCTGCACGTCCAGCCGGACCCGGATCGACCGCGCGTCCTGCGTGGCGCCGACCAACTCCATGTGGTGCACGCTGCGGGTCAGCCACTCGGCCGAACGGGCATCCCCGCTCGGGACGAGGAACTGCCCGACGGCACCGGCCGCCATCGCCATGCCCCAGTGGTCGCCGGCGGCCTCGAAGCGGTGGTACGCCTGCTCGGCGTCGCCGATCGACGCCTCCGGCAGGCCGCCGTTCTCCCGTACCGCCGCGCGCGCGAACAGCCCGAGCCCCTGCACGTACGGGTCCGGGTGCGCGACCATCTCGGTCGCGCTCTTCAGGCTCTGCTCCACATCGGACGCGTCGAAGCCGGGCAGCGCCGACGCGAGGGCGGTCAGTCGCGACGACACCTCGGCGGGACGTTCGGCCAGCAGCGTCCGCAGCGCCCGGCGGGCGAGCACGGCGGGCCGCAGGTCGGCGCTGACGCCGGCGTTGACGCTGATCACCACGCACATCCAGGCCAGCCGCTCGGCGTTGGGCAGTGGCCGGCCGCTGGCCGTGCCGCGCAGGATCGCCGAGCGCGTCCGTCGCTGCGGGTCGTCGATGTGCAGCAGCCCGCGCGCCCAGGCCAGCACCTCCAGGTGCAGGCCCCGCACCGACCAGAGGTGGAACAGCGCGGTGGCGACGTCGACGGCGGCGGGCTCGTCGTCCGCTCCCATCGCCCACCGCAGGCCCGCGACCAGGTTGTCCTGCTCGGCGGCGCACCGGTGCAGTGCCTCGACCTGGCCGGGGCCGATGAAGTGGCCGGCCAGTGCGACGGCCTGCTCCCGTGCCCAGCTGACCAGGCCGGCCATCGCCTGGTCCCGGTCACCTGCCGCGTCCAGCCGGGCCTCGCCGTACTCACGGACCGTTTCGAGCATCCGGTAGCGCGGCGGACCGTCCCCCTCGACCAGGGTCAGCAGGGACTGTTCGACGAGGGTCGCCAGGCCGCGACGGACGTCCGGGGTCTGCGCGACGGCGGCGGCGAGGTCCGCGGTGAACGGCGCGGGGATGACCGCGACCCGCTGGAGCAGGTGGCGGTCGTCCGCGGCGAGCAGTTCCCTGCTCCAGTCGACCAACGCCCACAGGCTCGCGTGCCGCTCCGGCAGGCCGCGCAGGGCGTCGTCGAGCAGCGCGAACCGGTCGGACAGGCCGGCGAGCACGTCGTCGATCGGCATGTGCCGCAGTCGCGCGGCGGCCAACTCGAGTGCCAGCGGCAGGTTGTCGAGGCGGTGACACAGGGCCAGCACCCGCTCGGCGTCCCAGGTCGGCACGGCGCCACCAGCCCGGGCCCGGGACTCGACGAGCGCGAGCGCGTCGCTGTCCGGCAACGCGGTCAGCCGGTGCACCACCTCGCCGACCAGGCCCAGTGGGGCGCGGCTCGTCGCGAGCACCGCGACCTCGGGGGACGTCACCGCGACGAGGTCCGCGACGACGGCCGCCACCGCGTCGAGCACGTGCTCGCAGTTGTCCAGCACCACCAGCCCGTCCAGGTCCGGCGCCACCGCGCGCAGCCGCTCCTCGGGGTTGAGCACCCGCCGCTCCAGACCCAGATTGCCGCCGGTCGCCGTGGTGTCCGCACCGCCGAGCGCGGCGAGCACCGTGGGCAGCACCTCGTCGGGCGAGCGCAGGCCAGCGAGTTCGATGACGCGCACCGAGCGCCCGGCCGCGGCGGCGCGTCTCGCCACCTCGGCGGCGAGCCGGGTCTTGCCCGCCCCGCCGGTCGCCACGATCGTCACGACAGGTGTCTCGGCGAGCGCGTCGGTGACGGCCCTCAGGTCCCGCTCCCGCCCGACCAGAGGGGCCATGGGACGGCGCCACGCGGTGGGCAGCGTGATCCGCGCCGGTTGCCGGGGCGGCGCCGCGACGGGCGCTGCGGTGAGTTCACCGCGCAGCAACGCCAGGTGGACGCTCGTGATCACGGGCGACGGGTCGGTGCCGTACCGGTCGGCCAGCTCGGCGCGCAGCCGCTCGACCACCTCCAGCGCCTCCGCCTCCCGCCCCTGGGCGGCGAGCACCCGGACGAGCAGGGCTGCCGACGGCTCGTCCGGGGGCGTACGCGCGACGAGCCGGCCCAGGTCGACCTCGTCGAACGAACCCACACCGGCGAGTGCCGCCTGCGCGCGCAGCGCCGTGACATCCGCGAACAGGCGCGTGTCCTCGCTGGTGACCAGCTCCGGGACCTCGGGGAACAGGGCACGCGCCTGATCGGCCAGGCCGCGGGCGGACCGGACGTCGCCACAGTGGAACACGGTCCGCGCACGGTCGACGAGCGCGCGCGCCTCGACCGCGTCGACGGTGACCTCCTCGGCGGGCAGCCGGTATCCGCCCGGCACCGCGACCACGGGCAGCCCGAGACGACGAACCCGGGACACGAGCGCCTGGACGGCGCCTGTCGCGTCGTCGGGTGGCGTGCCGTCCCAGACGGCGTCCACGAGCAGGTTCACGGAGACCGCTCGCCCACGCGCGTCGACGAGCGCGCGGAGCACCGCCACGAGCCGTTCACCCCGAACGGGCCGGCCGTCGACGGCGAGTGGGCCGAGGGTCGCGATGTGCACGGACCCAGCATCCCTCACGCGCCCACGGGACCGACGACCACCGGTCCGCCCGGCTGTCGACGGGAGCGTGACCGGCTTGACAGGCCACAACGAGGTTAGGTTAGCCTAACCTCATGCAGAACGAGTTGGCGTCGGCCAACGGGGGTCGCAGCCTGTCCGGCGTCGACCTCCGTCTGGGCTACCACGGTGTGCCGGTGGTGCACGGTGCCGTGATCAACCTCCGCGCGGGCGCCGTGACCGCACTGGTGGGGCCCAACGGCAGCGGGAAGTCCACGCTGCTGCGGGCGCTGGCCCGGCTACACCCGATCGAGGCCGGAACCGTGCACCTCGCCGACGGCGTCACGGCCGCCAGCCTCCCGGCCCGCGAGTTCGCTCGTCGGGTCACCCTGCTGGCCCAGAGCAGGCCGGTGCCCAGCGGTGTCACCGTCCGCGACGTCGTCGGGTACGGCCGCCACCCCTACCGGGGGCGCTGGCGGGCGGAGGACCCGCACGGTCCCGCCGCGATCGCCCGCGCCATGGACGTCACCGGCGTCGCGACGATGGCCGATCGCCCCGTGGACGAACTCTCCGGAGGCGAGTTGCAGCGCGTGTGGCTGGCCACCTGCCTGGCCCAGGACACCCCGGTGCTGCTTCTCGACGAGCCCACCACGTTCCTCGACCTGCGTTACCAGGTGGAGATCCTCGACCTGGTCCGGGACCTCGCGAACGACCACGACGTCGCCGTCGGCGTCGTGCTGCACGACCTCAACCAGGCAGCCGCCGTGGCGGACGAGATCGTCCTGTTGCACCAGGGCCGGGTGCGCGCCACCGGCACCCCGGCCACGGTCTTCACCGAGGACGCCCTCACCGAGACCTACGGGATCCGCATCGAGGTGACCACCGATCCGGTCAGCGGACTGGTCACCACCCGCCCGGTCGGGCGGCACCCGATCCGCGCCCTGGTCTGAACACCCCTCATCCTCAGCAGAGAAAGACCGTCATGACCCGTACCCGTTTCACCGCCCTCCTCGCCGTCGTGGCCGCGCTGACGCTCGGCGCCTGCGGCACCACCGAGAAGGCCGCGGCCCCCGAGACCTCCTCCTCGGCGGCCGGCGGCCCGGTCACCCTCACCGACAGCCGCGGCAAGGAGATCACCCTCAAGGCCCCGGCGACCAAGGTCGTCGGGCTGGAGTGGGGCGAGGTCGAGATGCTGGTCAGCCTCGGCGTCATGCCCGTCGGCGTCGCCGACCCGAAGGGGTACGGCACCTGGGTCACCGCCGCGAAGCTCGACCCGAGCGTCAAGGACGTCGGCACTCGCGGTGAGCCCAGCGTCGACTCGATCGTCGCCCTCCAACCCGACCTCATCGTGATGGAGGACGACCGGGGCGCCAACCTGATCAGTCAGCTGGAGAAGTACGCCCCCGTCGTGGTCGCCAAGGGCAGTGACGCCACCGACAACCTCGGCCGGATGCGCACCGACCTCACCATGATCGCCAAGGCCGTCGGCAAGACCACCGCGGCGGAGAAGCTGCTCACCGACTTCGACGCGGCCATCGCCGACGGCAAGAAGAAGATCGCCGACGCGGGCGCCGCCGGCCGGCCGTTCGCCATCGCCGACGGCTGGAAGGAGGGCAGCACCGTCAGCATCCGGATGTTCGGCAAGGGCGCGCTCGTCTCCCAGATCGGCATCCAGCTCGGTCTCACCAACGCGTGGACCGGCAAGACCGACGAGGTGTGGGGCCTCGGCCAGACCGACGTCGAAGGCATGACGGTGCTCAAGGATCCCAACCTGCGCTTCTTCTACAGCGCATCCGACGGCGACGACGTGTTCGCCAACGGTCTCGCCGGCAACGCCATCTGGAAGGCGCTGCCCTTCGTCCGGCAGGGCAACCTGCACAAGATGCCCAACGGCATCTGGACCTTCGGCGGACCGCTGTCCGGCAAGCAGTACATCGACGAACTCGTCAAGACGTACGCGGTGTGAGCGTGCTCAGCGCACCCCCACGTCCGGAGCCGGCCACCCGGCCGGCTCCGGACGGCCGCCCGGCCGCGCCCCGCGTCGCCGTCGTCTTCGTCGCCGCGACCCTGCTGCTGCTCGTGGTCGGCGCGGTGCACCTCACCCAGGGCACCTCGAACGTCGGCGCCCTGGATCTGCTGCGGCTCGCGACCGGCGCCGACGACGAGACGGCCCGCGTCCTGATCGCCGCCCGGCTGCCCCGACTGCTCGCGGGGCTGGCCATCGGCGTCGCGCTCGGCTTCGCCGGTGCCGCGTTGCAGTCGATCGCCCGCAATCCACTCGCCTCGCCCGACACCCTCGCGGTCAACGCGGGCGCACACCTGGCGATCGTGTCGGTGGCCGCGTTCGGCGTCTCGCTGCCCGCGCTGCCCGCCGGCGGCCTCGCCTTCTGCGGAGGGTTGGCCGCCGCCGGCCTGGTGATGGCGATGTCCTCCGGCGGGCAGGCCGGCACCACCCGGCTCATCCTCGCCGGCTCGGCGACGGCCCTGGCGCTCGGGTCGGTGACCACCCTGCTGCTGCTCCTCTTCGAGCAGGCCACCATCGGCCTGTTCGCGTGGGGCAACGGCTCGCTGGTGCAGAGCGACCTGACCGCGCTGACCCAACTGGCGCCGGTGATCGTCGGCGCCATCGTCGTGCTGATGCTGCTCGGGCACCGCCTCGACATCCTCGCCCTCGGCGACGACACCGCCACCGTGCTCGGGCTCGACGTGCGGCGTACCCGGCTCACCGTCATGGTCCTCGCTGTGCTGCTGTCCGCCGCGGCCGTCACCCTCACCGGTCCGGTCGGCTTCGTCGGCCTGTGCGCCCCGGTGATCGTCCGGCTGCTCGCCCCCGTGGTGCCGGGGGTGCACCGGCACCGCATCCTGCTGCCGCTGTCCGGCATCGCCGGCGTCGTCATCGTGCTCGGCTCCGACGTACTGCTGCGCGCCGTCATGGGCGGGCAGGCCGGAGTCGACATCCCCACCGGTGTCGTCACCACCCTGTTCGGCGCGGCGATCCTCATCTGGCTGGCCCGCCGGCACCGCGACGCGGGCCCCACCCACCGCCCACCCGGCGGGCACGCGGCCGTCCGCTCCGCCGCGTTCCACCGCGGCGTCGTCGCCGTCGCCGCCGTGGTGACCGTCTCCGCCGTGGCGGTCGGCATGCTGGCCGGTGACACCTGGGTGCTGCTGGGTGACGTCGTCAACTGGGTCAACGGCAGCACCGGGCCGGCGTACACCTTCGTGCTGGACCAGCGGTGGCCGCGCGTCGCCGCGGCGGTCCTGGCCGGCGCGGCGCTCGCGGTGGCCGGCACCACCGTCCAGGCGGTCTGCCGCAACCCGCTGGCCGAACCGGGCATCCTCGGCATCACCGCCGGCGCCGGCCTGGGGGCCATCTCCCTGCTCACCTTCGTGCCGCTGGCCGGGGTGTGGGCCGTCTCCGGCGTCGCCGGGCTCGGCGCGATGCTGGCGTTCGCCCTGGTCTACGGCCTGGCCTGGCGCGGCGGGCTGAGCTCCGACCGGCTGGTGCTGATCGGGTTCGGCGCCTGGCAGGGCGGGATGGCGGTCATCACCTACCTGGTCGTCGCCTTCGACCCGTGGAACACCGGGAAGGCGTTGACCTGGCTGTCCGGCTCCACCTACGGCCGGACGCCCACCCAGGTGCTGCCGGTGCTGATCGCCCTGCTGGTGCTCACCCCGGCCGTGGTCGCCGCCCGTCGCGAACTCGACCTGCTGGCGCTGGACGACGACACCCCCCGGGTGCTGGGCGTCCGGCTGGAACGTACCCGGCTGGTCGCGCTCGGCGCGGCGGCGCTGCTCACCTCCACCGCGGTCTCGGCCGTCGGGGTCATCGGCTTCGTCGGCCTGGTCGCCCCGCACGCCGCGCGGGCGCTCGTCGGCGGGCGGCACTCCCGGGTGCTCCCGGTGGCCGCCCTGCTCGGCGCGGCGCTGGTCAGCGTCGCCGACACCCTCGGCCGGACCGTCATCGCACCGGCCCAGGTCCCCGCCGGCCTGGTCACCGCCATGATCGGCGCCCCGTACTTCGTCTGGCTGCTGTGGCGCTCCCGCGCCGTGGCGAACAACCCCCGGTAGATGCCGGCCCGAGCCCGGAGAGGCACCATGACCGAGACCCTGCCCATCGCGCCCTGGCGCGTATTCACCGTCAGCGTCCGCGCGGTACGCCGACTCAGCCCGTCCTTCACCCGGGTGACCTTCACCGGGGCGGACCTCGACCGGTTCGCGGACAACGGTTACGACCAGCGGATCAAACTGGCGCTGCCGCTGCCCGGTCAGCGCCGGGCGAGCCTGCCGCACGGCGCGGACTGGTACGCCACCTGGCGGGCGCTGCCGGACCACCTGCGCAACCCGATCCGTACCTACACCGTGCGGGCGGTCCGACCGCACCTGGCCGAGGTCGACGTCGACCTGGTGCTGCACGGCGACAGTGGCCCGGCGACGCGCTGGGCTCGGCGCGCCAGCGTCGGCGACGAGATCGCCCTGGTCGGGCCGGACGCCGGCTTCGACGGAAACCACGGCGGGGTCGAGTTTCGACAGTCGACCGGCGGCGCCCTGCTGCTGGCTGGGGACGAGACCGCCGTGCCGGCGATCAGCGGCATCTGCGAGCGGCTACCCCTCGACGCCCGGGGCACTGTCGTGCTGGAGGTGCCCGACGCCGCCGACGTGTTGCCGCTGGTGACGCCCCCCGGCATCGAGATGCGCTGGCTGGCCCGGGGCACCGACGGGTACGGCAGCCGGTTGGTGCCCGCCGTCGTCGCCGCGGCCGGGGAGCTGCTGGCCCCCGACGCCTCGTCGGCCGCCCAGCCCGTGCCGGACGTGAACCTGGACACCGAGATCCTCTGGGAGGTGCCCGAGGAGGTGGCCTCGGCTCCGCTCTACGCGTGGCTGGCCGGGGAGGCGGGCGTCATCCGTCACCTGCGCCGGCACCTGGTCGCCGAGCGAGGTCTGGACCGGCGGGCGGTGGCCTTCATGGGCTACTGGCGGCTCGGCCACGTCGACGCGGACTGACCGCGCCGCGAGGCGCACCACGCCGGGCAGCGAGGCGCACCACGCCGGGCAGCGAGGCGCACCACGCCGGGCAGCGAGGCGCACCACGCCGGGCAGCCGCGAGGTGCGTCGAATGCCGCAAGGCGCGTACCGTTTCGGGTCGGACTTGGGGTGGACCGGCTGGAGCCGGCACGGGATACGGGACGAGACACAGACGCATGACGGTGGACAACATTACCGAAAACGGTCAAGAGGGCATTGACCGAAGCCGGCTGGAGGCCTGCCTCAGCGTCTTCGAGGCGTTGGAGGAGCTGCCCTCCGACCACCCGGACGTGGTGCGGGTGCAGCGCGCCACCGCCCGGCTCTACAAGGTGATCAAGCAGCGGCGGCGAGAGGAGCGGCGCGACGCCATCCTCGCCGCCGACCGCGCGGTGACGGAGGCCACCGCCACCGGCGCCCCGGGGCGGATCGACGACGAGACCCAGGGCATCCCGCTCGCGTCCTCCGCCGCGGGCGAGACGGCGGGTTTCCTGCACAACGCCCGCGGCTGCTACGTGTGCAAGCAGCGCTACCGCGAGGTGGACGCCTTCTACCACCAGCTCTGCCCGTCCTGCGCCACGCTCAACCGGGAGCGCCGCGACGCCCGTACCGACCTGACCGGCCGGCGCGCGCTGCTCACCGGCGGCCGGGCGAAGATCGGCATGTACATCGCGCTGCGGCTGCTGCGCGACGGCGCGCACACGACGGTGACCACCCGGTTCCCGCACGACGCGGTGCGCCGGTTCGCCGCCATGCCCGACAGCGGGGACTGGCTGCACCGGCTGCGCATCGTCGGCATCGACCTGCGCGACCCCGCCCAGGTGATCGCCCTCGCCGACGACGTCAGCAGCCAGGGTCCCCTCGACATCCTGATCAACAACGCGGCGCAGACCGTCCGCCGGTCCCCCGGGGCATACGCGCAGCTCATCGCCGCCGAGGCCGCGGCCCTGCCGGACGGCCCGCTGCCGGAGCTGATCACGTTCGCCAAGCCGGACGGTCCGGGCGGCCCGGTGGGCAGCCTGACCGCCGGGCCACAGTCGACGGCGCTCACCCCGCACGCGCTCACCGCGCTGGCACTCACCAGCGGCTCCGCCTCGCCGGAGCGGATCGCCGCGTCCACGGCCATCGACGCCGGGGGTCTCGTGCCCGACCTCGACTCGGTCAACAGCTGGGTCCAGCGAGTGCAGGAGGTGGACCCGGTGGAGCTGCTCGAAGTGCAACTGTGCAACGTCACCGCGCCGTTCGTGCTGGTCAGCCGCTTGCGCCCGGTGATGGCGGCCGCGTCGGCCCGGCGTAAGTACGTGGTGAACGTGTCGGCGATGGAGGGCCAGTTCGGCCGCGGCTACAAGGGGCCGGGACACCCGCACACCAACATGGCCAAGGCCGCGCTGAACATGCTGACCCGTACCAGCGCGCAGGAGATGCTGACCGACGGCATCCTGATGACGAGCGTCGACACCGGCTGGATCACCGACGAACGCCCGCACCCGACGAAGATGCGGCTGGCCGACGAGGGCTTCCACGCCCCGTTGGACCTGGTGGACGGCGCGGCCCGGGTGTACGACCCGATCGTCCGTGGCGAGCTGGGTGAGGACCTGTACGGCTGTTTCCTGAAGGACTACGCGCCCTGCGCCTGGTGACCACCCGGTGCGACGAGAAGGAGAGTCATGACAGCCGATCGTGAATCGTGGCCGACGCTCGACGAGCTGCTCCGCGAGGAGGCCGAGCTGGAGCTCGCGGGCCTGTCCGAGACCGACGCGTACGAGCTGGGGCAGCTCGCCGTCGCCGCCGCCCGGGACCAGCGGTTGCCGGTCTCGGTGGGGGTGTGGCGGGCCGGTCGCCAGCTGTTCCACTGTGGCCTGCCCGGGTCGACGGCGGACAACGACGGGTGGTTGCGCCGCAAGGGCCGGGTGGTGATGCGGTTCGAGCACTCCTCGCTCTACATGGCGCGGTTGTGTCACGACAAGCAGGTGACGCTTACCGAGAAGTTCGGTCTGCCGGCCTCCCGGTACGCGGCGGCCGGCGGTGCGGTGCCGCTGCGCGTACGCGGCACCGGCGTGGTGGGCTGGGTCGGCGTGTCCGGGCTTCCCCAGCTGGAGGACCACCGATTCGTCGTCGACATCCTGCGCAAGCTGCCCCGCTAGCGCGGCCGCTCGTCAGTGGGCACGCCGGTTGGCCCGTAGTGCGCCGAGGAGCACGCCGGGCCGGGCCAGCGTGAGTGGGTGTTCCCGCATGGAGACGACCTGGTTGAACCGTCGGGCGATCGCCACGTCGGTGACGGTCGCGGTGATGATCTGGCGGCTGGCCCAGCTGGTGATCCGGTGTCCGCGCGGGTAGGGCCCGTCGACGTGGGGCAGCGCGAGGTCGGCCGTGGTCGACGTCGACCACGCGGCGTCGACCACGACCTTCTGCAACGCGAGGTACTCCCGGGCGGGGGCGGTCAGATCCGGGCGACCGCGCAGGTACGTCGCCAGGCAGGCCGCGTGCAGGGCCGCCGCCGTCATGCCCTGCCCGTACACCGGGTTGAACGAGGCGACGGCGTCGCCCACGCTGACGAGCCCGCCCGGGAAGCGCCGCAGCGCGGAGAATTCGCGCCGTCGACTGTCGGCGTGGTGGTAGGTCTGGACGTCGCCGATCATCTCCTGGTCGGCGACGTCGCCGAACTCGGGGGGGAACTGCTCCCGCAGTCGGCGGACGAAGTCCTCTGCCGTGGCGCCGGGGCGGTTCGCACCGTAGCCGGCCATCATGGCCATCCACCGACCGTCCTCGATGGCGAAGAACGCGGCGCCGGCGACGTCCGAGGCCATCCTCGGGGTGTTCAGCGCCAGGGCGACGGTCGAGGCCGGGGCCGTCGGCGGGCGCCGGAACAGGGCCGTCGCGTAGTTGAGGTGCACGGTCATCCGCCGGGTGGCCGGCCGCTCCCAGCCGGCCTGCTCCAGCCAGGCCGACAGCTTGCTCGACCGTCCCATGGCGTCCACCACGAGGTCACCGCTCTCCACGCCGGGCACCCCGCCGACGTCGCAACGGACCCCGGTGACCACGGTGCCGTCGAACACGAGACCGGTGGCACGGGCGGTGACCGTCTTGACGTTCGGCAGTCGCAGCACCTGTTGCCGGATCAGTCCCTCCAGGAGCGGCCGGCTGCCGGCCAGGCTGTCGGCGTCGTCGGGGACGACGACCCGCAGGCGACCGTCGAGGTAGTTGCGCCGGGACGCGGGTGGCGCCTCGACGGCCCCGCGCGCCAGGGCCTCCTCGCGGAAGCCCGGAAACAGTCGCTCGAACTGGAGGGAGCCGCCGGGCAGCAGCGCGTGCAGCTGCGTCCCCTGGGGTACGCCGGGGCGCGCGCCGCTCACCTGCGGGTCGTCCCGGTCGATGATGACGACGCTGTCGGCGTAGTCGGAGAGCACGCGGGCGGCCAGCAGGCCAGCGACACTGCCGCCGACCACGACTGCCGTGCCCAGTACCGGGGACGGCTGATCCGGGGGCCGCACCGCGTTCAGCTCGGCGAAGATCCGGGCGCGGGAGAGGGGCATCGTGCTCTCCAAGGGTATGGATGGTCGGTCGGTGTGGCGCCCGCCGATCGTTGCACAACCACCGCACATTTACCGAACGTGTCTGCATGGTGACCATCTGTTGGCCGGTGGCGGGGCGTGACCGAGGTTGGAGGGCTCGGTTGGCGCACGTCGATGTCAACTGTCACGATTCCCGGCATGCCCATTGCGCGTCGTACTCTGCTCGGGGCCGGTCTGGCCGTCGCGACCTCCGCCCTCGCCGGCTGCGGTGACGACGGTCCGCCGAAGCCCGGTCCGGGCGATCCCGGCGGCGCGGTGACCGCGACGGACGCCGCCGGAAACCGGGTGGGCTTCGGCTCGGCCGGTGACACCACCGCCCCGTCCGGATCGCCGAGCGCCGCCGCGTCGCCGAGTGGCGGTGCCGTGCCAGCCGGCCAGGCCCGGTACGCGCAGGGCGTGACGGCGCTGCTCCGAAAACACCTCCCCGCCACCTCGCAGACCGTTGCGCACAAGGGCTTCCCCGGTGCGGTCGCCGTCGTCCTGGTCGATGGGAAGACGACCGTGCACACCGCCGTCGGGGAGGCGCTGCGCTACGGCGCGGGCCCGAAGCTTCTTACGGCGAGCCAGCGGGTCGCGATGCGTCCCGACTCCATCTTCGACCTCGCCTCGGTGACCAAGGTCTACACGGCCATCCTGCTGCTCCAGCAGGTCGACAAGGGCCGCGTCGACCTGGGCGCACCCGTCCGTGACTACCTGCCGGGCTTCACCGGAGCCGGCACCGAACGCGTCACCGTCGAGATGCTGCTGACCCACACCAGCGGCCTGCCGGTCGGCGCCAAGGTCACCGGCCTTGCCGACAGCGCCGCCCGCTGGAACGCCGTGCTCACCACCGGGTTGGTCTCCGGCGCCGTGCCCGGGGACACGTTCCGCTATTCCAGCGTCGGGCTCATGGTCGCCGGCCGGATCGTCGAGAAGGCCACCGGTCAGCGGCTCGACCAGGCGCTCAAGAGCAACCTCACCGGCCCCCTGGGCCTGCGCGACACCGGCTTCAACCCCAACACCTGGTTGTCCGGCACCGCGAAGGCCGATCGGCTCGTGGCCACCGACGCCCGCTCGTCGCGGGGCCTGCTCCGGGGCACCGTCCACGACGACGTCGCCAACCACCTCGGCGGCATCGCCGGCCACGCCGGCATCTTCGCGACCGCCACCGATCTCGCGGTCATCGGCCAACTGCTCCTCGACGGGGGCACCCACCAGGGCAAGCGGATCCTCGCCGCGGCGACCGTGCGCCGGATGCTCACCAACCAGAACGCCGGGAAACCCGCGGTCGACCCGGAGCGACCCAACCGGACCGCCGCGCACGGCCTCGGCGTCGTCCTCAACCAGAGCTGGTTCATGGGCCGACTCGCCTCGGCCCGGACCTTCGGCCACACCGGCTTCGCCGGCCCCTCGCTCCTGGTCGACCCCAACCGCAAACTCGTCCTCGCCCTGCTCACCAACCGCGCGCACCCCAACTGGAGTTGGGCCAATCCGGATCCGGTCCGGGCCGCGGTCGGCGACCTGCTCGCCAGAGAGGTCAGCTGACCACGGGCGGCAGGTATGGACCGCCGAACCTCACCCTGACACGATACTTGCGCTAGCAGTGCAAATACTTCGTCTCGTACGGTGGAGGACCGATGCACACGTCTCGCCGGAGATTGCTCGCCACGGTGGCCGGGGTCACGCTCGCCGCCGGTCTGTCCGTCGCCCCCGTCCCGCGTGCCGCCGAGGCCGCGCCCCCGCCGGCGTACCGTCCGGTGGTCTTCGTGCACGGCAGCGCCGGGTCGGCCGCGCAGTTCCAGTCCCAGGCCAAACGTCTGACCAGCAACGGCTACCCGATCGACATCATCGAGGCCCACGAGTACGACTCACCGAACATCGCCACGATCCTGCCCCAGGTGTACGCGGGACTCGACGCACGGATCTCCCGCCTGCTGGCCGCGACCGGCGCGGATCAGGTCGACCTGCTCGCGCACTCCCTGGGCACCTTCGTCATGCAGGGCTATCTCACCAGCTCACCGGCGCGGGCCGCCCGGGTGGCGCACTACGTGAACCTGGACGGACGCACTGCGGCGACCCCTCCCGGCGGGGTGCCCACCCTCGCGATCTGGGGTGAGGGCGATCCGGCCCGCGCCATCGTCGGCGCGACGAACGTGCACCTGCCCGACCAGTCGCACACCCAGACCGTGTCGTCGCCGGAGTCGTTCGACGAGATCTTCCGATTTCTGCGTGGTCGAGCGCCGCACACGACGCGGATCGTGCCGCAACTCTTCGGCACCGCCCGGGTGTCCGGCCGCGCGGTGCTCTTCCCGAGCAACGTGGGCGTCACGGACGCGACCCTGGAGGTCTACCCGGTCAGCCCGCTGACCGGCGGTCGACTGTCGCAGCGGCCCGCGCACCGGGTGCCGCTGAGCGGCGACGGCTCGTTCGGTCCCGTCCCGGTCCTCGCCACGGCCCGCTACGAGTTCGCGGTCGTGCGCCCGGGCGCGGCGACGCACCACTTCTACGTCCAGCCGTTCCGCCGCTCGGACTCGTTCCTGCGCCTGACGACAAGCGTGCCCGGCGAGGGCCTCAGCGCACTCGTCGAGACCAGCGACCGGCACACCGCGCTGACGATCCAGCGCCAGAAGGAGTGGTGGGGCGACCAGGGCGACGCCGGCGACCGCCTGTGGATCAACGGCAGGGATGTCCTGAACGCGGCGAACACGCCACGCGTCAAGAGGACGATCGCCATCTTCGCCTTCGACGACCACAGCGACGGCGTGACCGACCTGACTGCTCCGCTGCCGGAGTTCTTCAGCCAGACGTTCATCACCGGCGTGGACGTGTTCATCCCGGCCGCCCCGGCGCACCTCGGCCTCGTCGGGATCACCGTGGGTCAACGCGGCGGCGGTCACGCGGTGGTCAACGTGCCCAACTGGAGGTCGAGCGCCCATCGGGTGACGGTGAACGTCGACGACTTCTGAACCGCCCGCCGCGGGCGCCCGGCCACCTCAGACGGTGGCCGGGACCCGCTCGCGCGTCCGTCGGCCGACGGCGAAGCTGACCAGCCCCAGGACCAACCCGAGGACCGCGAGGACCGCGCCCACCCGGGCGGGCGCGAGGTAACCGAGCCCGGCGGCGATGGCGACGCTGCCCAGGGCGGCGCCCAGGCTGTTGGCGATGTTCATGGCCGACTGGTTGACCGCCGCACCCATCAACTGCGCACCCGGTGCGACGGTGATCAGGCGGGCCTGCAGGACCGGACCGAGGTAGAGGCTCGTCGCACCGACCAGGAACGCGCCCACGAACAGGCCGACCGGGTTTGACGCGACGAGGCTGAACGCGGTGATGCTCACGATCATCGCGACGAATCCGATGACCATGCTGCGCCGCAGGTCGCGGTCCGCGAACCACCCACCGAGGGCATTGCCGACGGTCATGCCGAGACCCACCGCGACCAGCGCCCACGGCACCGTCGCGGCAGAGAGCCCGGCGACGTCGGTGGTGACCGGTGCGATGTAGCTGTCCACCGCGAAGAACCCGGCGAACCCGACCGCGCCCGTGGCGGCGACCAGCCAGACCTGCGAGGTGCGCAGCGACCGCAACTCGGCGGCCGGCGAGCCGTCGACCGCCGCGGCGACCTCCGGGACGACCGCCAGCACCGCCAGCAGGGTGAGGACGAAGACACCGGCGATGACCAGGTACGCGACGCGCCAGCTGGTCGCCTGCCCGAGCCGCGTGATGAGGGGTACGCCGACCACGTTGCTCACGGTCAGGCCGCTGAGCACGGTGGCGAAGCCCCGGGCCTCGTTACCGGGGCCCATCAGTGACGCGGCGAGCAGGCCGGCCGCGCCGAAGTACGCACCGTGCGGAAGCGCCGCTGCGAACCGCGCCACCAGCACCAGGTCGAAGGTGGGGGCGAGCGCGGAACCGACAGTGCCGACGGCGAAGAGGACGAGCAGCCCGAGCACGAGCTTCTTGCGGGGCAGGCGTGCGCTGAGCGCGGCGATCAGGGGCGCGCCCACGACCACGCCGAGCGCGTACGCGGTGATCATCCAACCCGCTCGGGCGACCGCCCCGGATGACGACTGGGCGTACTCCCGCGAGAGCAGACCGCGCGCGATGTCGGGCAGCAGGCCCATCGCCACGAACTCGGTCAGGCCGATCGCGACGCCACCCAGTGCCAGGGCGACAAGCGCCGCCATCCGTCGACCTCTGCTCAACTCGATCACCGAGAAAATTTAGCAACAGCGTTGCGTAATAGGGTGTCGAGATGACTCGCATCACTGCGGACGTCAGGTTCCTGCGCGGCTACAACCAGGCACTGGTGCTGGGCGTGGGTCGCACCGCGCGACGCTTCGAGCGCTCGACGGTGGTCCAGGCCACCGGCCTGACCCCCCAGGCGGTCTCCAAGGTGATCGCCCGCCTCGGCGCCGACGGCCTGATCCGTCCCACCGGTGCCCGCCGGCCGGGCGTCGGCAAGCCCGCCGTCGTCTACGAACTCGTGCCCGACAGCCGGTACGCGATCGGCGCCCACGTCGCCCGGCGCACACTGCGGCTGGTCCTGGTCGACCTCGCCGGCACCGTGCGCCGCTCGGCGGTCAGCCCGCTGCCCGGCGACTTCAACCCGCCGCACCTGCTCGACGCCCTGCGCTCCGGCATCGACACGATGATCGGCAGCACCGACGTCCGGAACCGACTCACCGGCGTGGGCATCGGCATGATCGGCCCACTGGACCACGCCCACGGCCTGGTCCGCGGCGCCCACGGTTTGCGGCACTGGCACGACGTACCGCTGCGCGAGATCGCCGAGAAGCACCTGGACCTACCCGTCCACCTCGACAAGGACGTCACCGCGGGGATCACGGCCGAAGCCTGGCGACACGGCGCGACGTTCGGCGACGCGGCGCTCATCATGATCGAGTCTGGGATCGGCGGGGGCTTGTGGCTGGGCGGCGCGGCCCACCGGGGCGCGCACACCAACGCGGGAGAGTTCGGCCACACCGTTGTCGACCTGGACGGTCCCCGCTGCGTCTGCGGCCGGCGCGGCTGCCTGGAGATCGTGCACCGCCACGCCACCGAGGCCGGCGACCTGGCACGTGCCGCCCGCGTCGTGGCGGTGGGCGTCGTCAACCTGCTCCAGACCCTCGACCTCGCCCACGTGGTGCTGGCGGGCGCGGATCTCCTCCGGCACCCGGAGACCTATCTCGCGGCCGTCACCGAGGCCGTCCAGGCGGACGCGCGACGCGTGGACTGGCTCCGGACCCGGGTGAGCCTGTCCGGTCTCGGCGCGGACGCCATCGCCGCGGGCGCCGCCATGCAGGTCCTCGACCAGCACTACGGCATCCCCGAGCTGGCCCAGACCTGAGCGTGCCGACGGCACCCCGCGACTGCTGCCGGTTACTCAGTGGTGCACCGTCGCGGACACGAGGGCGTCGACCTCCGTCCGGGTGCAGCCACTCGCCGGGCTCTCGCTGAGGGTGATGACCGCCTCGAGCCGGTCCCTGGCCTGCCGGAGCTGGGCGATCTGCTGATCGATGCGGTCGCGTTCGGCGCGCAGCATGGCCCGGGACTCCGGGGTGTTGACGTTCGCGTCGACGCAGGGCAGCAGGTCCAGGATGGTACGGCTGGCGAGGCCGGCGGCGTACAGCGTCTGGATCAGGTGGACCCGGTCGACCGCGCTGTGCGGGTAGTGGCGCTGCCCGCCGCTGCTGCGAGCGGCCGTCAGGAGCCCCTGCTCCTCGTAGTAGCGCAGGGCCCGCACGGACACCCCGGTCTGCGCGGCCAGCTCACCGATGCGCACGGCCCCTCCCCCCGGTCGGTGACACCCGCCACACAACCTTGTCTCTCACGTCAGCGTCAGGTTTGAGCGTAGCTCGCGTACGGCTCGTCGGTGAACCTGCCAGGAGGCAACCGATCACGCAGGGCACCGGTTCGGATCGACGTCCTCGCCGACGAGTGGAGCGCGTACGTCAAGGCGTCCCTGGCCAACGACCCGAGCGAGTTCTACCAGCCGACCGGGCGGTAGCGGCGACGTCACTGGCAGACGACCCACTTGTCGTCCTCCTCGACCAGCGCCATGTTCTGCGTGAACCGCGCGCCCGTGGCCTCCTGGACCACCTCGACGGTGGCTGTCGCGGTGACCCGGCCGTTGTAGTTGTTGACGACCAGGCCGGTGATCTCGTAACTGCTGAACCGCAGTTGCGCAGCCTGGATCCGGGCGAAATCCTCCTGCGTCAGGTTCTTGCGCACCTTGGCGCACAGCCGCCCGTACGCGGCCGGGTAGTTGCCCGCCTGCATGTCGTCCGCGTACGCCGTGGCGGCGGCCCGGGCCGGTTCGACGTTGTCCCGGACGCCGCGGTAGATCCAGAAGCCGGCGCAGACGCCCACCACGCAGCACACCGACAGCAACGCGGCGACGACGATCAGGACCGTCCGAGCTGTGCGGTTGGGCTTCGGGCTGGGCACCATCATCGGCTCGTACGCCATGACCGGAGGGTAGACAGGCACAGCAAGCCCGTACCCTCCGCTGCCGGGCCGGACGCCGAGGGCGTCCGGCCCGGCGCGAAATCCGCTACAGGCGGGCGGTGCCGGCCGCGGTGGCCTCCTGAACCGCCGAGGTACGACGCAGCTCGGCCCGCTCGTCGCCCGCCTCATCGCGGTCCGGAACTGCCACCCGGGCCGCCCGGTTGGTGCCCGCCGCCGCCTGGTCACCGGTCACGCCGCCGCGGATCCGGTTGTTCGCGGCCACCTGGGCGGCCGGGTCGTTGCCCGTCACCGTCAACTGACCGTTGATGATGTTGTCGTCGACGGTGACACCGCCGGTGGTGCTGGTGACGCTGACGTCCGTGCCCCAGTAGCCGCCGGACGCGCAACTGTCGAGGGTGCCGTTCGGGCCGAGCTGCACACCACCCAGGTTGCCGGCGAAGGTGGCCCGACCGCGCACCGCGCTGCCGCACACCACACTGCCGGTGGCGCTGTTCAGCACCGAGAGGGTGCCGTCGACGAACGAGTCGTGCACGTCGGTGTAGTAGGTGCCGATGCTGCTGACGTTGCGCTGCACCTGCGTGCCCCGGTCGAGCCGGACCTCACCCGCGCCGGCGGTGACCGTCCCGACGATCGTCGACTCCTCCACGAACAGGAAGCTGTCGACGGTCGCGGTGCCCTTCGGCCGCACCGTCACGTTGCCGCTGCTGGCATCCTTGAGGAAGACGCCGTACCCGCCGGCGGCCAACACCACCTGGCCGTCGATCGTCGTCGCGGTGGCGTCGAGGTAGCCGTCCGCGGCGACGCGTACCTCACCGCTGACCCGGCCGCCGGCAACCACCAGGTTGGCGCCGGCCGCGACGGTGACGTTGCCGGTGATCGTGGTGCCGGTCAGGGCGCAGGACTCGCCGGCCGGCACGAGCAGGTCGTTGGGCACGGTCACGGCACCGCCGGTGCCGATGCAGTGGGTGACCAGGTCGGCGTGTGCGGTGGGCGCCACCGCCAGCACCGAGGCGGCGATGACGGCGCTCACGGTGGCCAGCTTGGCGACGGTACGTCCGGGCATCGTTGTACTCCCTGTCGATGAGATTCGAGGACTCATGCGCCGACGTCCGATCGGGCCGCGGCCCGGACGATGGCGCCCTGCTGTCGCCGGTTGAGCGTGCCGCCGGTCACGAGCGCGGTGGTGACCGCTTCGACGTGCCGGACGAAGTCGGCGTGACCGGGGTAGTCGGCGTGTTCGTCGATCAGATCGTTGATGGTGCAGCCGTCGCCGGTGTCGACGTTCGCCACTCCGGTGTCGTCACCGTCGATGATCACGGTGGCCCGGGTGTCCGAGGCGGGACAGCCGTCGCTGCCGTCGGCCACCACCGTGAACGTGGTGGACTGCTCGGCGGCGGCGTTCCCCGCGGTGTCGGTCGCCCGGTACCGCAGGGTGTGCGCGCCGACGGTCCGGACGACGACCGGGCTGCCGTACGCGGTCCAGCCACCGCCGTCGAGGGCGTACTCGATCGACGCCACCCCCGAGCCGTCATCGGTGGCGGTGACGGTGACTGTCGCGCCGCCGACGTACGCGCCGTCGTCGTTCCGGTCACCGGCCACCGTGGCGGCGACAGTGGGTGGGGTGGTGTCCTCGGCCTGCGGCTCCACGACGGTGAAGTGGGCCATCTGCTCGGCCGACGTGTTCCCCGCGACGTCGGTCGCCCGGTAGTGCAGCATGTGCATGCCCACCGTGGTCACGACGACCGGAGCCGTGTACGCGGTGAAGGCTCCGCCGTCCAGCGCGTACTCGATGGTGGCGACACCGGACCCGGCATCGGTGGCGGTCAGCGTGACGGTGGCCGTACCGAGGTAGTTGCCGTCGCCGTCCTGCTCGCCGGCCGGCGCGGCCGTGACCACCGGCGCGGTGGTGTCCTCCTCGGTCGGCTCGACGATGCGGAACGACACCGAGCCGACCGCGCTGGTGTTGCCGGCCTGGTCGGTGGCCCGGAACTGCACCGAGTGGTCGCCGACCGCGGTCACCGGCACCGGTTGGGTGTACGGCTGGAAGCTGGTGTCGTCGACCTGGTACTCGATGGTGTCCACACCGGAGTCGGTGTCGGTGGCCGTGACGGTCACCGTGGCCGCGCCGAGGTAGTTGCCGTCGGCGTCGCGGTCGCCCGAGACGACGGCGTCGACGGTCGGCGCCGTGGTGTCGCCGCCGCCTCCGCCGTCGGTGACGACGAGTTCGCCGACCATCTGGCTGTGGCCCGGGATCGCGCAGAAGTAGCGGTACCGGCCCGGCGTCAGGTTCACCGTCGCCTGGTGGCGGCCATCGTTGGCGTCGAACGGGTTGGCCAGGATGTTGAGCGTGACGTCGTGGTTGTAGCCCTCGGTGCTGGTGTCGAAGGTCAGCGTGTGCGGCATCCCGGTGGTGTTGCCGGTGGCCGCGCTGTTCTCCCAGATGATTGTTGTCGCGCCGGCCACCGCCTGGGCGGGGACGGACTTGTAGCGGGTGGTGTTGTCGTCGGCGGTCCAGGTCAACACCTGGTCCGCGGCGACACGCGGGGCGGCGCTGGCGGGCGGCGCGGCAAACGGGATCACCGTGAGCAGGAGCGCCGACAGCGCGGCCGTGAGTCGTCGGGTCATCGTTTCTCCTAGAGTTCCCGCGCGCGGATGTTGCGGAACTCGGCCAGGTCGTTGTCACCGTGGTTCTGCAGACCGATGAAGCCGCGCAGGAACTGCCGCAGATCGGTCGGCGGATCGCCGGCACGGGAGGACTGCTTGCCCGGCGTGTTGTCGAACTCGTTGATCACCACGCCGTTGCGGATCATCGTGTAGTGCTGGCCGACCACGCGGATCTCGTAGTCGTTCCACACGTTCTTCGGGGTGACGCCGGCCTGGGCGAGCGGCACCGAGTCGAAGTTGTAGACCGAACCGGTCTTCTGCGGCTCACCGGTCTCCCCGTCGTAGATCTGGATCTCGTGTCCGCAGTAGATCGCCATCCAGGCCGGCGAGGTCCGGGCCGACCCGACCGTGCCGCAACTGTCCGGTGGCCGCTGGTCGAGAGGGGTTCGCAGGTCCGGGAACCGGACGAAGACTCCGGTGTTGGCCCGTCCGGTGCCCGGCGCGATGTCCCGGAACTGCAGCTTCAGCGAGAAGTCGCCCAGCTCCTTGGTGTGCCAGAGCATGCCCAGGCCGCCACTGGAGCGCAGCGACCCGTCCGGCTGGATGCTGAACGATCCCGTCGGGGCCTGCTGCCAGCCGCGCAGCGACTCGGCGGTGCCGTCGAAGAGCGGCTCGTACCCGGTGTGTCCGGTGCGCCCGATCTCGGACGCGGCGGCCAGCCGGGTCAGCGTGCCGCTCTCGCGGGCGTTGAGCAGACCGTCGTCCTGCAGCGCACGGGTCACCGTGGTCACGTGGCGCACGAAACTGTTGTGGTCGGCCCAGGTGCTCTCGTCGTCGATCAGGTCGTTGACCGTGCAGCCCTGCCCGACCGTGCGGCTGGGCACCCCGGTGTCCGTGTCGCCGAGCCACACGTTCTGCCGGTCGTCCGGCACCGCGCAGCCCACCGTGACAGTGGTCTGCACCGTCGCCTTCTCGCCGTCGGCGTACGTGACGGTGAGCTTCGCGGTGTAGGTGCCGACCTTGGCGTACGTGTGCCGGGGGTTCACCTCGGTGGACGTGGCGCCGTCGCCGAACTCCCACCGGTGGCTGACGCCGCCGGAGCGCGCGCCGTCGAAGGCGATGGTCAGGGGCTTGTTCTGTACGGCCACCGAGGTCGCCGCCGGTGCCGGGGTGGGCGCGCCGCCGGCGTAGGTGATCCGGATCAGCTTCTGGTTGGGGTGCAGGCTGAAGAACCCGCCTCCGTAGTCCAGCAGGTAGAGCGCGCCGTCCGGGCCGAACTTGGCGTCCATCCAGCTCTGCAGCCGGGTGTCGCCGTTACCGCTCGGGATGATGGCGCGCAGCGTCTCGGCGTAGACCGGTGGCGTGGCCGTCGGTACGCCGGCCGGGTCGACGGTCACCGCGACCCGGTTGGCGGCGTTCGACTGGTCGCCGATGAACCACTTCTCGTCCCAGTACGCCGGCCACGCCACGGTGCTGTTCGGGTCGACCCGGTCGCGGTGGTAGGTCGGGCCGGACATGATGGCCTGCCCGCCGCCGCGCAGGTACGGCTGCGTGTAGGTGGCGTCGGCCGCCACGTAGGTGGGCAGGTCGCTGCCGTCGGTGCGCTTCGGGAAGACCGGGCCGCCGCCGTCCGGCGAATACCAGATCATGTTGTCCCGGGCCGCCGGGATGTCCACCAGGCCGGTGTTACGCGGGGACTCGTTCTTCAGGTTGTCGCAGTCGTACCAGCCGGTCAGCACGCTCGCGTCGGTGCTGCTGCGGTCCCGGTACGGCTGTCGGTTGCCCATGCAGTAGGGCCATCCCTGGTTGCCGGCCGAGGTGATGATGGTGGCGGTCTCGTACTTGGCCGGGCCGAGTGTGGGGCTGGGCGACGAGGCGTCCGGGCCGACCCAGCCGGCGGTCAGCCACTGGTGCTCCGGGTCGATCTGCAGGCGGGCGATGTTGCGCACGCCCATCACGTAGATCTCCGGGCGGGTCTTCTCGGTGCCCGGCGGGAAGAGGTTGCCCTCCGGGATGGTGTACGTGCCGTCGGCCTCCGGGTGGATCCGGATGATCTTGCCAGCGAGGTCGTTGGTGTTGCCCGAGGTACGGCGGGCGTCCTGGAAGGAGATGCCCTGGTACTCCTGGGTCCAGTTGTTGCCGGAGTAGCCCTGGGATCCCTCGGAGGAGTTGTTGTCGCCGGAGCCGACGTAGAGGTTGCCCTTCGCGTCGAACGCCATCCCGCCGCCGGCGTGGCAGCAGCTGTGGATCTGCACGGGGAACTGCAACAGGTCCTTGCGGGTCGCCTGGTCGATGGTCTGCGCCTGCCGGTCGTAGGTGAACCGGGAGACGATCCGCTGCCCGACCCGCTTGACCCGGTCGATCGACTCGTGCGGCATCCAGTAGACGTAGAGCCAGCCGTTCTCGGCGAACGCGGGGTCGGGCACGATGCCGAGCAGGCCCTCCTCGTTCTTCACCAGCTCGGAGCCGCTGCCCCGGTTGCCCATCACCTCCAGGGTGGTGAGCAGCTTGGCCTGCTTGGTCCGCGGGTCCCAGGAGTGGATGGTGCCGCAGCCCAGGCCGACCTTCGGGTCGTTCCAGTCCGCGATCGGTCCGCTCGGGCACGCCGCCTTGCCGACGTAGAAGACCGTGCCGTCCGGCGCGATGGTGAGCCCGTGCGGCTCGCCGATCTGGTCCAGCTGCCCGGTCTGGTTGGCCGCGGTGAGTCGCTCCACCTTGTAGTTCGCGGCGATGGTGGCCTGGCAGTCGCCGCGTACGCGGCCGGTGGTCCAGTTGAGCGCCCCGGCGAGGTGGGCGCGGAACGCCTCCTCACCGTAGCTGCCCTCGGTGTGGCCCATGCCGGTGTAGAACGACCGGCCACCGTCGTAGTCCCGGCACCAGGACACCGGGTGGAAGGCGCCGTTGGCGGCCGGCCCCGGGTTGTAGTGCCGCTCCTCGACCTGGGCGAGCGTGTGCACCGTGCCGATCGGGTTCGGGTCCCAGTTCTCCCAGCGGTCGGAGCGGGTGACGGTCAACGGCAGTGACGCCGTGGCCGGGTGTTTCCGGTCCAGGATGTCGACCACCGCGCGGTTCACCGCGGGCGGCTCGGGCGTGCTGGTGCTGCCGGTGAACAGGCGCAGATCGGCGAGCTGGATCAGCGGCTCACCGCTGTTCGCGGTGATGTTCAACCGGTAGCGGCTGAACTCCTGCGGCGTGGCGATGTCGAACCGGCGGGTCTGCAACCGGTCCCCGAAGGTCTGCCCGGTGCGTCGGTCCAGATCGGACCAGTTCTGCCCGTCGGTGGAACCCTGCAGGGTCCAGTCCTTCGGGTCCCGCCCGACGAAGTCGTTGGCCGACGTCAACGCGTACCCGGTGATCCGCTTGGGCGCGGCCAGTTGGTACGCCACCCAGGCCGTCGGGGTGCGGACCAGCCACTTGGTGTTGGCGTCGCCGTCGGTCAGCTTCTCCTTGGTCTCGGTCGGCGGGTTCTCGCCGCTGGCGGTCACCGCCGCCACCGGCTCGGCCGCCGGAATGGCGCCCGCCGGGCGGGTGCCGATCAGGCCGGTGAACCAGGCCGAGTCGACCTGGGCGCGGGCGGCGTCGGCGATGCCGACGAACCCGCCGCCGGCCTTCAGGTAGCCCTGTAGCGCCGACTCCTGGTCGCGGTTGAGCGCGGCGCCCGTCGCGGAGAGAAAGACCACGCTGCGGTACGCCGACAGCCCGGCCGCGGTGAAGACACCGGGATCCGTGGTGGCCGTGACATCGATGTCATGACCGGCACCAAGCTGTTTGATGGTGTCGACCGCGCGCGCCACCGGGTCCTGCTGCTCGGCCGCCGGGCCATGGAACACGAGGACCGCTGTCTGCTGCGCCGCCTGCGGGGCGGCTGCCGGTCGTGGCGCGGCCGCCGCTCCCGGTGCGGCTGCCGCCGTCGATGCCGGGATCAGTGCCGTGAAGGCCGCTATCGCGGCAAGGACTCGTCGTGGTTGTCTGGTCATCCCCGTCCCCACTTTCGGTTGGGTCAGCTTCCGTGCGTGTGGGTGTGGCCCTGGAACCGGTGGATCGCCTCCTCGGCGCCCGGCGGCATGCTGCCGTCGGCGTTGCGCACCAGGAAGATCCCGGCCATGCCGCCGTCCGAGTGGTTCTGCACGTGGCAGTGGTACATCCACGCCCCCGGTCCGACTCCCTCCCCCGCCAGCACCTGGAAGCCGAACGAACTGCCCGGATTGAGGTCCTTGTTGTCGATGACCAGGCTCGGGTCGGCCGGCCCCTCCAGCATTCCGGTGCGGTTGTCCGCCCAGCGGTGGGCATGCAGGTGGAAGGTGTGGAACAGGTTGCCGTGCCCGATGGCGATCCACTCCACCCGCTGGCCCAGGTTCGCCTCGAACATGGGCGTCTCCGGTGCCATCCGGTTGTTGATCGACATGTCGTGGAACACGACGGTGAACTGCTTCTCCGGCAGGATGTCGCCCCGCCGGCGGACGATGAGCGCGCCGTACAGCCCCTTGGCCACGCCTGCGGTGCCGTGGTCGGTGCCCATGGCGTGGTCGTGGTAGTGCCAGTAGCCGGCGCTGCCCGGCATGAACCGCCGGCCCGCCGCGGCGACCATCTCCCGCGAGCGCCAGACGTACGTCCGCGTCTCGCCCGGGTTGTTGAACGAGGCGTTCAACGGGCTGCCGTCCGACTCGGTGCTGTAGTCCACCCCGTGCGGGTGGATGGAGAGCCGCTGGTTCGTGGTGTTGACCAGGGTGATCTCCAGGGTGTCACCCTCGTACATCTCCAGGAGCGGACCTGGCACGGTGGCCTGGCCGGGCGCCAGGCCGTAGCCGAACAGGCCGCCGGGCAACTGCTCGGCGTAGATGGTGACCTTCTTCGTGACACCAGCGGCGGCCCGTGCGGGGCTGGGGCCGAACGCGGTGCCGATCGCGGGGGCGGCTGCCCCCAGCGCACCGGCGGCGAGCGCCCCGGTGGCGATCAGGGATCTGCGGGACAGATGACGTTGGGAGCCAACGGCATGGTCGTCCATGGGTCTCCGTTCCCGACCGGGCGAAGACGCGACGAGGACAGGGTGCAACGACCGCCGAGCACGGGGGCGGCAGCACGACTGAGGTGAGGCTCGTCGCGGACTTTGCTCGGAAGACTCAGAGCTTTCGGTGGATGTCTGCAACTTATGTAGTCCATCGACGAAAGTCCAGGTCTGGTTGCAAAAAGATTACCTTGACATTACGACGTCTTTCGATTGACATGATCCTGACCTGCCGTCGCCCATCCGACGGCGCACAGAACGACGCCGGGCCGCCTCAGCGATGAGGCGGCCCGGCGGACAGACGTACGGGAGGGATCGTCAGAGCTGACGGCGGTCGTCCGCCGGCAGGCCCGACGCCTGCGGCGGCTCCGGCGCCTGGTCGGGCTGACCGAGCTGCGCGACACGGGTCGGATCGAGGACCCGGGAGAGGAACGCACGGGTCCGCTCGTGCTTCGGGTTGCCGAGCACCTCCTGCGGCGGCCCCTGCTCGACCACCACGCCCCCGTCCATGAACACGACCCGGTCGGCGACGTCGCGGGCGAACGCCATCTCGTGCGTCACCACCATCATCGTCATGCCGTCCTCGGCCAGCTTGCGCATGACGGTGAGCACGTCGCCGACCAACTCCGGGTCGAGCGCGGAGGTCGGCTCGTCGAAGAGCATCAGCTTCGGTTCCATCGACAGCGACCGGGCGATCGCCGCCCGCTGCTGCTGTCCGCCGGAGAGTTGCGCCGGGAACGCGTCGGCCTTGTCGGTCAGCCCGACGCGGTCCAGGTTGGCCCGGGCGACGCGCTCCGCCTCGGCCCGGCCGCGCCGCAGCACCCGCCGCTGGGCGATGGTGAGGTTGTTCAGCACGGTCAGGTGCGGGAACAGGTTGAACGCCTGGAAGACCATGCCGATGCCGCGGCGCACCGCGTCGACCTCGACGTCCGGATCGGTCATCTCGACCCCGTTGACCCAGATCCGGCCGGCCGTGGGCTCCTCCAACAGGTCGACGCAGCGCAGCAGCGTCGACTTACCGGACCCGGACGGCCCGATCACGCAGACCACCTCGCCCTGGCCGACCTCGAAGTCGATGCCCTTGAGCACCTCGAGGGACCCGAAGGACTTGTGCAGGTCGCGGATCTCGACGGCCGGGCGGGGAGCAGTGCTCGTCATACGGGTCACCGGGCCTTGGCGTAGCGGAGTTCGAGGCGGCGTACCACCTGGGACAGCGGCAGGGTGATGATCAGGTAGGCGAGACCGGCCACCAGCAGCGGGGTCGCGTTCACCCGGTCGTTGAGCATGTCCCGACCGAACTTCGTGATCTCGATGGTCTGCGCCGTCACGCCCAGCACGTAGGCCAGCGACGAGTCCTTGGTGAGCAGGATGAGTTCGTTGGTCAGCGGTGGGATCACGATCCGGAACGCCTGCGGGATGACGATCGTGCGCATGGCGGTGAAGTGCGACATGCCGAGGGTACGGGCCGCCTCCATCTGCCCCTTGGGGACCGCCTGGATGCCGGCCCGGATGGTCTCCGCCATGTACGCCGCGGCGGTCAGGCCGAGACCGATCGCGATCGAGCCGAACACCCCGCCCGGGATCTCCCGCTCCGGAAAGGCGATCGGGATGCCGTACCCGACGAGGAAGAGCACCAGCAGCGCGGGCAGACCCCGGAAGAGCTCGATGTACGCCGTCGCCACCCAGCGGTACGGCGCGACCCGGGACAGCCGCATCAGCGCGAGGACGGTGCCGAACACGAGGCCGAAGGCGAACGCGCCAAGCGTGTACAGGACGGTGTTGCGCAGCGCGACGGTGATGATCGTCGGGAACATCGACTTGATGATGTCGACGCGGAAGAACGCGTCGGCCAACCTGTCCCAGTCCGCGGCGAAGAGCACCGCGGCGATGACGGCGATGAAGACCAGGTACTGGAGCCCGAGGGACAACCGCTCCCGCTGGCGGCGTCGCAGCTTCACGTTCGCTCGTTGCCTTCCCGGAGGTTTACCGACGCGCAGGGCACGCGGTTCGCGTGCCCTGCTGGGGGGAGCTTCGATCAGGCGCTCGGCCGCTTGCCGATCCACTTCTCGTAGATCGTGTCATAGGTGCCGTCCTGCTTGGCCTTGGCCAGCGCCTCGTTGATCTTCTTGAGCAGCTCCGGGTTGCCGTCCTTCTTCACCGAGAAGCCGTACTGCTCACCGGTGTCGAACTCGGCGGCCACCTGGAACCCGCCCGGGTTCTTCTTGAGGTACTCGCTCCAGACCGGCAGGTCGTTGATGGCCGCCTCGACCTGGCCGTTGGCGACGGCCTGCTGCTCGGCGGCGAGGTCCTCGAACTCGACGAGCTTGAGACCCTTCTCCGCCTCGAACTTCTTGGCGTAGTCCCGACCGGTGGTGGCCGCCTGGACGCCGAGCTTCTTGCCCCTGAGGTCGTCGAGCGTCTTGTAGGTCTTGCCGGTCTTCACCAGCATCGCCTGGGTGGCGTCGAAGTACGGGTCGGAGAAGTTCATCACCTTCTGCCGCTCCGCGGTGATCGTCATGCCGGCGGCCGCCGCGTCGCACTTGCCGGTGTTCAGGTCCTGACCGGACTTGATCCCCTCGAACGGGGTGTCGATGATCGTCTGCTGCACGCCCAGGTCCTTGGCCACCAGGTCCATGATCTCGACGTCGAAGCCGGTCACCGTGCCGCTGGCGTCCTTGGACTGGAACGGCGGGTACGGCAGGTGGGTGCAGACGGTCAGCTTGCCCGCCTCGACCAGCTTGACCCCGCTCGCCTGGACCTCACTGTCGTCCTTCTTGGCGCATCCCGCGGTTACGGCGAGGGCGGCGACCGCCACGACGAGTCCGGCCTGCCGAACAACGCTCTGGAACCTCACTGCTGTGTCCCTCCGGTTCGGCTCGCCGGTCACCGGAAGCCAGGTTGGTGCTGAGACTTGAGACAGGCGACGGTACCTGATTCGGCGAGTCAGGCCCAGATCGCGCCGGGGTCGTTCGGCCGGTGGGGCGAGCATCGGCGGTTGGAGAATCCGACACCCGGGCAGCAACGAGGCGTCAGCCGCCGGTGCCCTCGGGCGCGCCGTCCGGAGTGAAGGCCCCGCCGTCGGGATCTGTGCTGAGGAACACGTGTTGATGGCCGTGGCCGGCATCGACGCTCACCTGGTCGAGCTGGGTCGCGGCGACCGACCAGATCGTCACGGCCTCGGCCGCCTGCCGCGCGGTGAGGTCCAACAGGGCGGCGCGTTGTGCCGCCGGCACGCTGGCCGCCAGCGCGTAGGAGTCGACGGCCAGGCCGGCCTGCTGGATCGCCCCGCGCAGCCCGCCGCGCGCCACGTTCGTGGCGGTGCTGCCCGACGGTGGGTCGGCGAACGGCTTGGCGGCTTCCCGCATGGTCTCCTGCCACCGCCGGGCCTGCGCCGGATCCGGTGCCCGCCCGGCTGCCGTGTCCGCCTTGAGGGCGGTCAGGACGGGAGCCACCTGGCCGCTGACCGTGCGGGCCGTCTCCGTCAGCTGCACGATCTGCTGCGCGTCCCGCTTCGCGTCGGCCTGTTTGATGCTCGCGATGGACGCCTCGGTGGCGTCCGGACGGCCCACCTGGTAGCCGATCAGTCCACCCACCAGGGCGGTGACCAGTGCGATCGCCCCGGTGACCGCCACGAGGCGCGTGGCCCGGCGGCGACGCACATCGGGGTTGTCGGACAGGTAGGAGGGCCGGCCGGTGCGGCGCGCCATCGCATCTCCTCACATCGATGGTCTGTGGGGCCACAGGTTAGCCGCCACACGTGACGCCCGTCGATAGGGCCGCCGGCATCGAGGTGGCGGTGACGCCGCCCAGAGCCCGACGGGCCCCGGCCGATGGCGATCGGCGGGGCCCGTCGGTGTCCGACTGTCAGGCGATGTCGAACCGGTCCAGCTCCATGACCTTGGTCCAGGCGGCCACGAAGTCGGCCACGAACTTGTCGCGGGCGTCCTGGCTGGCGTAGACCTCCGCGAGCGCGCGCAGCTGCGAGTTGGACCCGAAGATGAGGTCAACCGCGGTGGCGGTCCACTTCACCTCGTCGGTGGCCAGGTCACGGATCTCGTACACGTGCTCGTCGGACTTCGACACGCTCCACCGGGTGCCCGGGGAGAGCAGGTTGGCGAAGAAGTCGTTGCTGAGCACGCCCGGCCGGTCGGTGAGGACGCCGTGCTGGCTGCCGCCGGTGTTGGCGCCCAGCGACCGCAGACCGCCGACGAGGACCGTCATCTCCGGCGCGGTCAGGTTGAGCATGTAGGCACGGTCGATGAGGAGCACCTCCGGCTGGGTCTTCTCGCCCGACCGCAGGTAGTTGCGGAAGCCGTCGGCCCGGGGCTCGAGGACCCGGAACGACTCCGTGTCGGTCTGCTCCTGGGTGGCGTCGGTGCGGCCCGGCCGGAACGGCACGGTCACCTCGACACCGGCGTCCCGCGCCGCCTTCTCGACGGCTGCCGAACCGGCCAGCACGATCAGGTCGGCGAGCGAGATCTTCGCGCCGCCGGCGGCGTTGAAGTCCCGCTGGATGCCCTCCAGGGTGGTCAGGACGGTCGCCAGCTGCTCCGGCTGGTTGACCTCCCAGCTGCGCTGCGGCTCGAGACGGATCCGCGCGCCGTTGGCGCCACCGCGCTTGTCGGTGTGGCGGAAGCTCGCGGCGGACGCCCAGGCGGTGGAGACCAGCTGAGCGGTCGTCAGACCGGAGTCCAGGACCTTCGCCTTGAGCGCGGAAACGTCGGCGTCACCCACGAGCTCGTGGTCGACGGCCGGCACCGGGTCCTGCCAGAGCTGCGGCTCGGCCACCCACGGCCCGAGGAAACGCTCGATCGGACCCATGTCGCGGTGCAACAGCTTGTACCACGCCTTGGCGAAGGCCAGCGCGAACTGGTCGGGGTTCTCCAGGAAGCGACGCGAGATCTTCTCGTACGCCGGGTCGACGCGCAGCGACAGGTCGGTCGTGAGCATCGTCGGCCGGTGCTTCTTCGCCGGGTCGAACGGGTCCGGGATGATCGCCTCGGCGTCCTTGGCGACCCACTGCTTCGCGCCACCCGGGCTGGTGGTGAGCTCCCACTCGTAGCCGAACAGGATCTCGAAGAAGCGGTTGCTCCACTGCGTGGGCACGTCGGTCCACGTCACCTCGAGACCGCTGGTGATCGTGTCGGCGCCCTTGCCGCTGCCGTGGGTGCTCAGCCAGCCCAGGCCCTGCGACTCCAGCGGGGCGCCCTCGGGCTCCGGGCCGACGTGGTTGTCGGCGACGGCGGCACCGTGGGTCTTGCCGAAGGTGTGACCACCGGCGATGAGAGCGACGGTCTCCTCGTCGTTCATGGCCATCCGGCCGAAGGTCTCGCGGATGAAGTGCGCCGCCGCGGCCGGGTCCGCGTTACCGCGCGGGCCCTCCGGGTTGACGTAGATCAGACCCATCTCGGTCGAGCCGACGCCGGCCGCCATCTCCTTCTCGGAGGCGTAGCGCTCGTCGCCCAGCCAGGTGTCCTCCGGACCCCAGAAGATCTCCTCGGGCTCCCAGACGTCCTCACGACCGAAGCCGAAGCCGAAGGTCTTGAAGCCCATCGACTCCAGGGCCACGTTGCCGGCGAGCACGAGCAGGTCGGCCCAGGAGATCTGCTGGCCGTACTTCTGCTTGACCGGCCACAGCAACCGCCGGGCCTTGTCCAGGTTGGCGTTGTCCGGCCAGCTGTTCAGCGGCGCGAAACGCTGCCCACCGTCTCCGGCTCCACCGCGGCCGTCCTCGATGCGGTACGTGCCGGCGGCGTGCCAGCTCATCCGGATCATCAGGCCGCCGTAGTGGCCGAAGTCAGCCGGCCACCACTCCTGCGAGGTGGTGAGGACCTCGGTGATGTCGCGCTTGAGGGCCTCGACGTCGAGCTTGGCGAACTCCTTGGCGTAGCTGAAGTTCTCCCCCAGCGGGTTGCCCTTGGACGAGTGGGCGTGCAACACCGAGAGGTCGAGCTGGTTGGGCCACCAGTCCCGGTTGGTGCGCGGACGACCGCCGGTCTTCGGAGTCGGCGAGTCGATCGCCGGGTTCTCGCTCTCGCTGCCGTGCGCGGTCACCGAGTCGTGCGCGACCGGGCAACCCGCGGCTGCCTTCTGGTCCACGCCCTGCGCACTGGTGGGGCCGTTGTCCTGGGTGTCGCTCATGTACTTCCTTCCGAGCTTGCGGATCTCTGGGGCATGCGTTCGGTCGCGCAGTCGGGACAGATGCCCCAGTAGACGACCTCCGCCTCGTCGATCACGAAACCGTGGTCGACCGAGGCGGTGAGACAGGGGGCGTGACCGACGGCGCACTCGACGTCGGCGATCGCGCCGCAGGAGCGGCACACGACATGGTGGTGGTTGTCCGCGACCCGGGACTCGTAGCGGGCGGTCGCGCCGGCCGGCTGGATGCGCCGCACCAGACCAGCGTCGGTGAGCACGCGCAGCACGTCGTACACCGCTTGGTGGGAGACCGTGGGATGATCCGCCCGAACCAGCGCGATCACCGCGTCCGTGCCGATGTGCGGGTGATCGCGCAACGCCGCGAGCACCGCCAGTCGGGGCCGGGTGACGCGCAGCGAGGCGGCCCGCAGTTGCGCCTCGAAGTCGACCATCACCCGGCGACACTAGCCCACTATTCTGGAACCAATCAAGTTTCCGCCGGTTTCCGCGCCGCCGTGTCGACCGATTTCCGCCGCGCTGCGCGGCGAGAGTAAAAATAGTCCGGGCGGCCGTGTCGAGAACCGCCGACCGGCTCCGTCCCCGGGGTGCACGTGGCCACGAACGGCCGTACCCGCACCCGCACCGAGGAGAACACGATGGCGAAGTACCTGCTGCTCAAGCACTACCGCGGCGGCCCGACCGCGGTCAACGACGTACCCATGGACCAGTGGACGCCGGAGGAGATCACGGCGCACGTGACGTACATGCGGGACTTCGCGGCACGGCTCGAGCAGACCGGCGAGTTCGTCGACGGCCAGGCCCTCGCCCCCGAGGGCGCCTGGGTTCGCTACGACGGCGAGGGTCGCCCGCCGGTCACCGACGGCCCCTTCGCCGAGACCAAGGACCTCATCGCCGGCTGGATGACGATCGACGTCGACAGCTACGAACGCGCCGTCGAGCTTGCCGGGGAGCTGTCCGCCGCCCCCGGCAAGGACGGCAGGCCGATCCACGAGTGGCTCGAGCTGCGCCCGTTCCTGACCGAGCCGCCCACCATCACGGAGTGAACGAGGCGCTGATCCGGAGTCTCACGCCGAGCGTGCTCGGGGTCCTCGTCCGCCGCGGAGCCGACTTCGCGGCGGCCGAGGACGCCGTCCAGGACGCGCTGGTGGAGGCGGTCCGCGTCTGGGCGGTCGAGCCGCCACGGGACCCGAAGGGCTGGTTGGTCACCGTGGCCTGGCGCCGGTTCCTCGACGCGACCCGGGCGGACGCGGCCCGCCGTCGGCGTGAGGACCTCGTCGACGAGGAGCCCCCACCCGGCCCCACCCCGGCGGTGGACGACACGCTCCAGCTCTACTTCCTGTGCGCCCACCCGTCGCTGACCCCGGCGTCCGCGGTCGCGCTCACGCTGCGCGCCGTGGGCGGGCTGACCACCCGCCAGATCGCCCAGGCCTACCTGGTGCCGGAGGCGACCATGGCGCAGCGCATCAGCCGGGCCAAACGCACCGTCTCCGGGGTGCGCTTCGACCAGCCCGGCGACGTCGCCACGGTGCTGCGCGTCCTCTACCTGGTCTTCAACGAGGGCTACTCCGGCGACGTCGACCTCGCCGCCGAGGCGATCCGGCTCACCCGGCAGCTCGCGGCCGCCATCGATCACCCCGAGGTGGCGGGGCTCCTCGCCCTCATGCTGCTGCACCACGCCCGCCGCGCCGCCCGGACGGGACCCGACGGCAACCTGGTGCCGCTGGCCGAGCAGGACCGCGGCCGATGGAACACCGCGTCGATCGCCGAGGGCGTCGAGATCCTCCAGGCGGCACTCGCCCGCGACCGACTGGGCGAGTTCCAGGCCCAGGCCGCCATCGCGGCCCTGCACGCCGACGCGCCCACCGCCGAGGAGACCGACTGGGTGCAGATCGTCGAGTGGTACGACGAACTCGCGCGGCTGACCGACAGCCCGATCGTCCGGCTCAATCGCGCGGTGGCCGTCGGTGAGGCCGACGGCCCGCGCGCCGGTCTCGCGGCGCTCGCGGCGCTGGACGACGCGCTGCCCCGGTTCACGGCGGTCGCCGCGTACCTGCACGAGCGCGACGGCAGTGTGGCGACGGCCGCCCGGCTGTACGCCGAGGCGGCCCGGAAGGCGTCCAACCTGCCCGAGCGCGACCACCTGACCCGCCAGGCCGCCCGGCTCAACGCCCGCCGGGGCTGACCGGGTGCCCGGCCGGCTCGGCACCTGTCGACCGCCGGACCGATTGGGGTCCGGAAAGTCTCCGGAAGTTTCCGAACACCGCTTCCGGCAGCCTCTTCGGTCAGTGCCACTCAGCCACGGGAACCAGGGCTTCTGATCGATTACTGACCTGGTTAGACATCGGTCCGCAGCAGACCTTCGGTCACCGCGAGGTTGCGGCTGTGTTTCCGAAAATTGTTGACAAGTCGACGGCCTGGTAAATACGGTCGCCATCGACGGGGCTCAATCGCCGTCAGCACAGTCACCGCGACCCACTCCTCCGGTCGTCGCGAAGAACGACCGGCACCACCACGCGGTACGACGCGGAGGGCCGTCCCAGGCCACCGACACACCCCGCGGGCCGTACCGCACTGCTGGCCCCCGCCAGCCGTCACCAGGAGGCACAGTTACATGACCGACACCAGCCACACCACACCGAGAAGGCGCGGCCGCATGCGGCTGCTTCTCGGCGCCGCATGCTCCGTCGTCCTGGCCGTCACCGGCACGATGACGGCCACCAACGCGTACGCCGAGGCCGACCGGACCCTCACCTCGAGCCTCACCGGCACCCACAACGGGTACTACTTCTCGTTCTGGAAGGACAGCGGCAACGCCAGCATGACGCTGCGCGCCGACGGCCGATACTCCAGCAGTTGGGACCGGAGCACCAACAACTGGGTCGGCGGCAAGGGTTGGGCCACCGGCAACCGACGGACGGTCAGCTACTCGGGCACCTACAACCCGGGCAACAACAACACCTACCTCGCCCTGTACGGATGGACGCGCAACCCGCTCATCGAGTACTACGTGGTGGAGAACTTCGGCAGCTACAACCCGAGCAGCGGCGCCACCCGGATGGGCACGGTCACCACTGACGGCGGCACGTACGACATCCTTCGCAGCCAGCGGGTCAACGCCCCGTCGATCGACGGCAACCAGACGTTCTACCAGTTCTGGAGCGTCCGCCAGCAGAAGCGTTCGAGTGGCACCATCACCACCGCCAACCACTTCGACGCCTGGGCCCGCGCCGGCCTGAACCTCGGCACCAACCACAGCTACCAGGTCATGGCCACCGAGGGCTACCAGAGCAGCGGCAGCTCCGACATCACCGTCCGGGAGGGCGGGGGCAGCAACCCGACCTCGGGACCCACCACCGGCAACCCGGGGACCGGCAACTGCAACGCGACGATCTCCGCCGGTCAGCAGTGGGGTGACCGGTTCAACCTCAACGTCGCGGTCAGCGGCACCAACAACTGGGTCGTCAGCCTCGGCCTGGGCGGCGGCCAGAGCATCCAGAACAGCTGGAACGCCTCGGTCAGCGGCACCAGCGGCACCGTCACCGCGACACCGAACGGCAACGGCAACAACTTCGGGATAACGGTCATGGCCAACGGCAACTGGAACTGGCCGACGGTCACCTGCCGTACCAGTTGAGCCTGATCAGAGTCTGACAGCACACCACTGGCGTGGCGGCTCCGGCCGCCACGCCAGTCCGCGTCCGGGTACCACGTGGGGCCGGGCGGCGGGATCGATGGCCGTCGTCGGTCAGCCCTGCGGCGCCGTGGTGCCGCCGGCTGCCGACTCCCCCACCGTCGGTCCCTCGGACGGGTCCTCCCCGGCTTCCCCGGACGGGTCCTCCGTCGGCCCCTGCGTCGACTCTTCCGCCGGCCCGCCGGTCGACTCCTCCGTCGGCTTGCCCGTCGACTCCTTCGTCGGTGCCGCCGTCGGTCCGTCCGTCGGATCCGCCGTCGGTTCCGCGTCGGCGCTCTCGGACGTGGCGGGGGTGGAGGCATCCACCCCGCTGTCGGCTGGCGGTGCGGACTGCCCTGCCGGCCCCGCGCCGGCGGGACGGGAGGCCGTCGGGGTCGGAGATCCGGAGGCGCGAACCGGCACGCCGGCGGAACTGTTCGTGGCCGGTTGGCCACCGCCGCCACCGGGGCCGGGGTCTCCCTGCGGCGCCACCGAGCGCGGCACCGCGGGAGGCGTCGAGGGTCGCCCGGTCGGGCCGGACATCATCCCGGTGGGATCGGCGAGCACCAGTACGGCAGCCCCGGCGGCCAACGCGCCGAACAGCACCGCGAGCGTCCGAGGTCCAGGGCCGGTCGCCCGACTCGGCGCGGCACCGACACCGGGCCGCCGCACGGCCGGGTGTGCCACACCGGCCTGGATCGCCGTCACCTCGGTGGCGGCCCGGAGCACCTCCGCGGAGGCGCCCGCGAAGGGCTGCGCCGCGATGGCCAGGTCCGCCGCCGACGGGAATCGGCGGGAGGGGTCCTTGGCCATCGCGGTGGCCACCAACCGCCGGACCGCCGCCGGGATGCCGTCGGGCAGCGGCGCGGGTTCCTCCTCCAGGTGCCGCAGTGCCACCGCGACGGCGTTCTCGCCCTGGTGCGGGGGCCGACCGGCGAGGCAGTGGTAGGCGACCGCCCCCAGCGCGTAGATGTCGATCGCCGGCGTCGTCTCGTTCTTCGAGACCTGCTCCGGTGCCATGTACAGGGCGGTGCCGACGACCTGGTTCGTCCCGGTCAGGCTCGCCGCCTCCGAGGTCACGGCAACCCCGAAATCAACGAGTACGACGTGCCCGTCCGGCTCAATGATCAGGTTGTTGGGTTTGACGTCACGATGGACGACCCCGGCGTCATGGGCGGCCTGGAGGGCACGGGCGGTCTGCGCGACGATCGACATCGTCTCGGCCACGTCCAGCCGGCCGACCTCGGCGATCCGCTCCGACAGGGGTTGCCCCTGCACACACTCCATCACGATGTAGGCGAGGACCGGCTCTCCGGACCGGGACACCTCGCCGTAGTCGTAGACCTGGGCGACACCGGGGTGACGCAGGGCCGCCATCGCGCGCGCCTCGCGGCGGAACCGCTCGCCGAAGCCGGCGTCGCTGACCAACCGGGCCTGCAGCATCTTGACCGCCACACAGCGGTCCAGGGTTTCGTCGACGGCCCGCCAGACGTCCCCCATACCGCCGCTGGCGATGCTTTCGACCAGGCGGTAACGGTCTCCGACGAGTTGCCCCATATCCGGCATGAGACCTCCGGTACCCCGGATCCGCCGATCCCAAGCACCCGATCGCCGACGCCGGCCCCGTCGCGGCGCGACGGGGCCGGGTCGCCCGGTTTCGAGCGGTCAGCTGTTCAGTCTGTTGAGCAGGGCGGTTGCCATGCCCTGTTCACCTCGGGCGTTCGGGTGGAAGGGGGCGGCCGAGTTCTGTGGCACCAGCCCCTCGATCCACCGGGTGCCGCTGCTCTTGCACGCGTCGCGCCCGATGGACGGGGCGTAGACGTCGGCGTAGGTGGCGCCGTTGGCGGTCGCCGTGCTCGCCAGCATCGCGTTCAGCGACTTCTCGACGCCGCGCAGGTACGGCACGTCCTGGTAGGCGATCGGAACGACCGGCCAGCAGCCGTAACCGCTGTCCGGCAGAATCGCCGGGTACCCGAGGACCACGACCCGCGCGTTCGGCGCGGCCTGCCGGACCGCCTGCAACACGGCCGTCACCTTCGGCGTGGCGGCGGTGATCCGTGCCTGCAACTGGTCGACGCCTCCGGCGGTGTAGCGGTTCTTGCACGGTGACCCGAGGGGGCTGCTGAGGCTCGCCTCCGCGCATTCGCCGATGATGCCGGAGAAGCCGATGTCGTTGCCGCCGATCTGCACCGTCACCAGGGCCGTGGTGGAGGTGACCGCGCTGAGCTGCGGTGGCAGCGTGCCGCCCAACGCGCCGCTGCCCCCGTAGAGGATGTCGTCGGTGGTGGCGCCGGAGCAGCTCACGTCGGCGAACGACGACGAGCCCGCGGCTGCGGCCACCAGTGACGGGTAGTTGCGGTTGGAGCGCAGACAGTTCAGGTCGACCTGGGTGGGGATGAGCGGACCTGAGGTGTACGAGTCGCCGAGCGCGACGTACCGGCCGGCGGGGACGGCGGCGCTGGCGGGTGTGGCGACGGTGAGCAGCACGCCGGCGGCGGCCAGGGTGAGTGCGGCCAGCCGGGTGGCTGCCCGCAGGCGGGGCAGGCGGGGACGGGTCATGACGCCTCCCAGAGGGATCACGGGGGTGGTGGTGCCGAGATCCTGTCGCCGACGACGACGAACGTCAATATTGATGACCCTCATTAATTGACGTTCCGAGGTGTGGGATGGCGCGGTGGTGCTCAGACCAGGGGCGCGTACCACTGGGCGCCGGTGACCCGGATCCGCCGGGCGGGGTCGCGATCCCACTCGACCCGCATGCCGTGCCTGCGCAGCACCGGGAACACGATGTCGTCCAGCAGGTGATCCAGGTCGGCCCGGTAGCTGGCCTGCTGCTCGGCCTCCGGCAGCTCGGCGAAGGCGGCCTCGTCGAAGCCGACAGTCGGGTAGGCGCCGTAGCCGAGGTAGACCTCCCCGTCCTCGCTGGCGACCAACCACCCGGTGTCCTGCTGGTGGTAGAAGAGATAGCCGTGCCAGTGCCGGGACTCGTCACACTCGTCATCGATCTCGGCGCTCGCGCAGCTGCCACAACAGCCGAAGTCCTCCCGGGCAACCACACCCAACTCGTTGAGCTCGGCGAAGGCGCGGGTGAGATTGCCGCGCACCTCACCCCACCCCCGCTTCTGCTCCTGCCGAGCAGCCAACGCCTTCGTGTACGCCGCGGCGAGCTCCTCGCCGGTAGCGCCGCAACGCTCGTCCTCGTCGTCGAAGACGTGGACGAACTCGTCGGCGTCGGTCACCCCCCGAACGATCCAGGCCCAGAGCGCGTCCTCGATCGCGGTGCGCCCCGGCTCGGGGATCCGATCGGTCAGGAACCGGGCGCCCTCGGGGCGGTCGTTGTGTGTCCATCCAGTCACGACGACGATCGTCACACGGGCCTACGACGTTCCCGCGACGGTGGCTACTGCCCGGCCGGCACCTGGTCCCTGACGTCGTCGTAGCCGGCCTTCCCCGGTGCCGCAGCCGGCGCGTAGATCACGCGCAGCACGCCCGTCGGAAACGCCTCGGTCGCCACCACCCGCAGGTGGTACGCCGTGTCACCCTCGTCGAACAGCTTGCGGCCCTTCCGCGCCGCCACCGGATGCACCAGCAGGCGCAGCTCGTCGACGAGCCCCGCGGCCAGCAGCTGCTGCACGACGGAGATGGACCCGGGGACGAGGATGCCGCGTACCCCGTCATCGGCCTTGAGCGACGTGACGGCACCGACGAGGTCACCGGCGATCAGCTCGGAGTTGCGCCAGGAGAACTCCAGCGGTTGGCGCGACACGACGACCTTGCGCACGTCCCCGAGTTGCTTGGCGAACGGTGCGTCCTCCCCGCCCGCGGCCTCACGCTCGGGCCAGGCGCCGGCGAAGCTGTCGTAGGTCTCCCGGCCGATCAGCAGCACGTCGGCGGTCTCGTAGTCCTCGGTGACGGCGCGGCCCATGTTCTCGTCGAAGTACGGGAAGTGCCAGTCGGGGTCGATCTCGGCCACCCCGTCGGCCGAGATGAACAGTGTGGAGATGACCTTTGCCATCGCGGGGAATCCCTTCAGCTCAGGTGATGTCGCAGGTAGACCGGCGCATCATCCCAAACTCTCCCGTCAGCGTCCGCCCCTCATGAAGACTTCGGCGTTTCGCGCCCGTGCCGGCGGACGGGGTGGGCGGGCTCGGCGTTTCGCCGAGCCCGCCCGGGATCAGGAGTGTCAGCGCTGGAGGGTGAGCAGACCCGGCCGGTACGGCAGGAGGCCGTAGTCGACGCCGTCGGAGCTGGGGGAACGACCCTGGTAGAGCAACTGGAGGTTGCAGGCGTCGACCGTCATCGTCTGGTCGGCGTTGGTGCGCAGCAGCTCACCGTGGCTGATGTCGTTGGTCCAGGTGGCACCACTGTTGACCTTGCCGGCGAACGGGTTGCTCTGCGTCGCGGCCTGCGGCGTCCACGTACCGTTGAGGCTGGTCGCCGTGAACGAGCGGAAGTAGCGGCCGGTCGAGCCGATCGCCTCGACGATCATGAGGTACTTGTTCAGACCCTTCAGCTTGTAGACCTGCGGAGCCTCGAACAGGTTGTTCTGTGTGTCACTCATGATGGTCGTGTAACTGCTGCCGAAGTTGCCGGGGAAGTTCCCGATCGGCATGCTGGCCCGGTAGATCTTGCCGTTGTCGCCGGCGAAGAACAGGTACATGTTCGTGTCGTCGGCGATGAGCGCCTGGTCGATCGGCCCCGTGCCCGAACCGGTGATGCTCCCGGTGAACAGCGTCTGCGGCGCCGACCAGCCGTTCGGGTTGGTCGGGTTGGTCGAGGTCCGGTACGAGAACGCCGGTCCACCCCACTGGTAGGCGAGCACCCAGATGTTCTTCGGCGCGAAGTAGAACAACGACGGCGCGACGGTCCCCGAGTTCATCCCGGTCTGGGTGGCCGAGGCCATCTGCGAGTAGTTGTTGAAGAGGCTGAAGTTCATCGAACCCCAGCGGTCCCCGAAGTCGTGCGTGGTGGCGTAGACCAACTGCTGGCCGTTGTAGGGCGCGACGGTGAAGTCCTTGAGCGACACCCAACCCGACTTCGGAGTCGCCAACACGCCACTCGACGACCAGCGGTACGTCGAGGGAAGGTCGCACGGGGTGGGCGGCGGGGTCGTCGGAGGCGGCGTCGTGGGTGGCGGAGTGGTCGGCGGCGGGCTCGTCGGGGGCGGGCTCGTCGGCGGCGGGGTCGTCGGCGGCGTGCCATCACCGCACGTCACGCCGTTCAGGGCGAAGCTTGTCGGCGCGGGGTTGCTGCCCGTCCACGATCCGTTGAAACCGAACGACACCGTGGCGTTGGTGCCGATCGAGCCGTTGTAGCTCACGTTCCTCGCGGTGACCGCGGAGCCGCTCTGCGTCAGCGACGTGTTCCACGACTGAGTGACGGTCTGCCCGGCCGCGTACGACCACGTCAACGTCCAACTTGTCACCGGATCACCCAGGTTGGTGATCGCCACGTTGGCGCCGAAGCCGCCCTGCCACTGCGACGAGACGGCGTAGTTGACCGAACAGCCGGCCGCTGCGGCACCGGCCGGCAGCGCCGCGACAACCGTCGCCGACACGAGCAGGGCAACGCCGGCCGACGCCAGACCGACATTGGTGAATCTGGATCTGGTCATAGAGCACCTTCCTGAGGGGACGGCGGCCATGCATTGGCGGCGGTCGCTGGCGCGGTCGCGTTTGTGAGCGTTAACAGGCCGCGACAGGTATGTTACGGGAGCGCTCCCATACCCTCAACCTTGAACTCACAACCTTCGATCCCCGGTGCCGCCCGGCGGATCACGAGTACCTGAGGTGCGTCGTCATGCCGGCGTCGGCGTGCGCCAGGTTGTGGCAGTGGTTGGCCCACACCCCCGGGTTGTCAGCCCGGAACGCCACCTCCCACACCTCCCCGGCCGGACGTCGAACGAGTCCCGCCACAGCGGACTGCCGGCCGCCGGCCGCGCCGCCCAGCCAACCGGCGGTCACGAGGACCGCGAGCACGAGATCGACCGCGAGCAGCGAGCCGGTGGTCATGCCGGCTCTCCGCTGCGGACGACGGCGCCGGTGGAGTCGGCCGACTCAGGGTCGGACAGCTTCCGTGCCCCCTGGAGGACGGCGACCACGACGTGTACCGCGATGATCCCGTTGAGGGCGTGCAGCCCAGCGATGATCGGGCCGAGCGGGGTGCTGACGCCCGCGGCGTCGGTGGCCGCGTTGGCGATCATGGCGAGGAGCGCCTGCACGACGACCAGACCGATCGGCAGAAGCGCCAACCCGATGAGCCGGCCCGACGCCCTGGCCAGTGCCGCGCACAGCGCGGTGAGCAGGGTGAGGGCCGGGATGACCGCCATGCCGTTGACGCTGTGCAGAACGTACGCGTCGTCGCCCCCGGGTCTGGCGAACCCGCCCACGGCGGCGAAGAGGAACTGCAGGACGAAGGAGACGAGCAACAGGGCGCTGCTGATGACGAATGCCTTACGCATGGTGGTCTCCCAGAGGGTGCGTCGAGGTCAGTGCCTGGGCGATGTGCTCGGTGGCGGTGATCGCCCCGAACGCGACAAGCCGCACGAGGTCGGCGTCGGCGGGATGGGAGAGCCGCCAGAGAGCGACGTCACCGACGCTTATCGCGCTGGGCGCGAACGCCGCCAGCAGGGCGATCCGCGTACCGACGCGGTCGGCACCCGGTACGTCCCGGACCAGGTCGACGGCCCAGTCCGCGGGCCGGGCCGGGAACCGCCCGTCCTCCCACCGCACGGTGGCCGTGACGGTCTGGCGTGCCACGTCGCCCAGCAGGTCCCCGCCGCGCCCGGCGGCGTCCGTCAGGGCCGCATACGCGACGCCGACCGGGCTGTCCCCCGCCCAACCGGGTGACGCCGTCGTGCCGGCGTCCAGGAGCGCGAGACTTCGGCCGGGTTCCTTCGGTTCCCGGGCCGCCCTGGCGGCGAGCCAGCCGCCGACCGACCGCACCACTGGGGAGCGTTGCAGTCCGCCGGGGAGCAGGTCGGGTTCGAGCAACGCGGACACGATCCGGTTGATGACGTGGAAGGCGAGCAGGGTGCCGGTGATCTCCGGGCGGTACGGGCTGGTCCAGCCGGTGGCCCTGGGGCTGCGGCTCGCCCGCGCCCAACCGACGAGCTCGGCATGCCGTGCCCCGGTCGGTGTCCCGTCCCGGACGACGGCCTCGGCGAGCTTCGGCTCGCCCAGCGCGTGCAGCAGCATCGCATGGGCGTCGACACAGAACTGACAGCGGTTGGCTTGGGACACCGCCGCCGCGACGAGTTCGCGCTCGACCCGGGACGCGTCCCCGGCGAGCAGGGCCTCGCGCATCAGTGCCCAGGTCGCGGCCAGCACCTCCGGCACGGCGGCGAGCACCTGGAAGGTGGGCAGTGGCCCGACGAAGTCGTCCGACATCTGCCGGTAGACCTCCGCGGTCCGGCCGGTCGCGGCCGAGGCTTTCACTGGGGTGGTGAAGCGGTATGTCATGGACTTGATGCTGGTGCCGGCGAGCTGGGAAAACGTCGTGCCGTCGCAGACACTTGACCGGGCGGCGCTACCGCGTCCGCGGTACGTCCGGTTACCGCGGTCGGTGGATGCCCCACCCGGACAACCCGTTCTACAGTTCGACAATGCGTCGCGACCTGCCGTACGCCCTCGGTGGCCTGGTCCTCGGTGCCCTCCTGCTCGGCAACGCCGCGCTCACCCCGGACGCCACGGTCGGGGCGCTCGATGTCGCCCTGGTGGTGGCCATGGCGGTAGCCGTGGCGGCGTGCCGGCGGTATCCGGTGGTGGCGCTGGGCGTCGTCACCGCCGCCATGCTGGCCGTCCACATCCGGGTGCGTCCGGGGGTCTCCGCCGCGTTCCCCGTGCTCGGCGCGGTGTACGTCGCCGGCTGGCGGGGGCACCGACTGGCCGCCGCCACCGCCAGTTTCGCCTTCCTCGGTGGGTTCCTCGCCCGGGACATCTGGTCGAGGCCGACCACCGGTCCCGCCCGGCTGATCGTCGATTGGACGGCCCTGATGCTTGGCTGGTTCGTGGCGGCCAACATCGCGGGGCTCGTGGCGCGGCAGCGCCGGGCGTACCTGGAGCAGGTCGAGCAGCGGGCGATCGAGGCCGAACGCACCCGCGAGGAGATGGCGTTGCGCCGCGCCGGGGAGGAGCGCCTGCGTATCGCCCGCGACCTGCACGACTCCCTGACCCACAGCATCTCGGTGATCAAGGTGCAGGCCGGGATCGCCGTGCACCTCGCCCGCAAACACGGCGAGCAGCCGTCGGCCACCCTGCTGGCGATCCAGGAGGCCAGCGGCGCCGCGATGCGGGAGCTGCGCACCACGCTTCACGTCCTGCGTTCACCCGCCGACGAGGACCGCGTGGGGCTGGCCCGGGTCGACGAGCTGGCCGAGCGGACCAGGGCGGCTGGCGTGCCGGTGCGGGTGGACGTCGCCGGTCAGCCCCGGGAGCTGCCCGACGAGGTCGACCAGGCCGGCTATCGGGTCATCCAGGAGGCGCTGACCAACGTGGCCCGCCACGCCGGCCCCGCCACCGCGCACGTCCACGTCGAGTACGCCCCGGCGCAGCTCACCATCTCGGTCGCCGACGACGGCCGGGCAGCACCGGCTCACCCGGTGACACCCGGCGTGGGGCTGCGTGGCATGCGGGAAAGGGTGAGCGGGCTGGGCGGCACCCTGCGTGCCGCCGCCGACGATGACGGTTTCACGGTACGGGCCACGTTCCCGCTGGAGCCCGCATGATCCGGGTCCTGCTCGCCGACGATCAGGCGCTGATGCGCGCCGGATTCCGCGCTCTGCTCGACGCGGAGGACGACCTGGAGCTCGTCGGCGAGGCCAGCGACGGTGCCGCCGCCGTCCACCTGTCGCGGCGTCTGCGCCCGGACGTGGTGCTCATGGACGTGCAGATGCCGGGGCTCGACGGTATCGAAGCCACCCGCCGCATCGCCGCCGACCCGGACCTCGCCGCGGTCCACGTCCTCATCGTCACCAATTACGGGCTCGACTCCTACGTCTTCGCCGCCCTGCGCGCGGGTGCCAGCGGTTTCCTGCTCAAGGACGCGGACCCCGCCGACCTGCTACAGGCCATCGCCGTCGTGGCCCGCGGCGACGCACTGCTCGGGCCGGCCGTCACGCGGACGCTGATCAGCGAGTTCGTGTCCGGCCCACCGCCGGCCGAGCCGGCGGCGGGGCGGGACGTGCTCACCCCTCGCGAGCGGGAGATCGTCGAGCTGGTCGCGGGCGGGCTGACCAACGACGAGATCGCCGCGCGGATGGTGATCAGCCCGTTGACCGCCAAGACACATGTGAATCGGGCGATGGCGAAGCTGCACTGCCGTGACCGCGCCCAACTTGTCGTGTGGGCGTACGAGTCGGGGCTTGTCACGCCGCGTCGTCGATGATCGTCAACGCGCTTCGAGGGCACCCGAAGGCACACGGGGTGGGGCCGACGCACTAGCATTGCCGCCGACCGACGACGGCTCTGCTGAAACGAGGCGACATGCGTTGGCTCCGGCGGTTGCTGGGCGGAAGGCGCGTCCAGCTCGATCCGGCACGACAGCAGGCGCTGCTCCGCGACGTGCAGCACCGGTACGGTCCCCACGCGCGGATCCGGTTCACCGAGCAGGTCGAGGCGCTCACCGCGACACTGGACAGCGACGACGGCCTGGTGGTGGCAGCCCAGATCGTGGGTCAGGTCGCCGACGAGGCGCATGTGGACCTGCAGTCCCAGGCACAGGAGATCCACCGACGGACGGGCCGGCGGCTGCTGGTGCACCGCCGCAACTACCGGCCGCTGTGGAAGGAGGCCGGTCCCGCGCTGCGCTGGCCGCTGTTCGCACTGCCGTCCGGCTTCCACCCGTACGCGCAGGTGGCCGCCGCTGTCACGGTGGTCGGCAGTCGGGCGCCCCGGCTCGACCGGGTGACCGACCCGAACCCGCTGCTGACCCGGGTGTTCGAGGTGCTCGACCTGACCACCGCCGGCTGGGAGTACGGCCGGGTGCGGGTGGACACCGACGCCGCCGCCCTGGCCGATGGGCTGATCTCCAGTGCCGGGCAGGTCCTCGTGGCCATGGACGACCCGCCGCGACTGCCGCCCGCCGTCCGTGAGCTGATGCGCCGCAACAACACGGTCGCCGTGCACGATCCGGCCGGGCCACGGGCCGTCGGCGGCATCAACCTGGGCGCGCGGATGCGGGAGGAGTTCCTGGTCTGAACGCCCCCGGGCGTTACGTGACCTGCCAGCGAGTCCGTTCGCGTACGGCCCGTTGCCCACGGGGTATCGGGCCGGAGACGGTGGGGATTCCGCACCGACGGAATCCCCACCCACCGCGTTAGCCGCCGACCCGGTACGCCCGGAGCACCGTCTGCTCCACGGCGTTGCCGTCCGCGTCGGTGGCGTTCGCCCGCAGCGACACGTGACCGGCACGGCGGTGTGGCACCAGCGCCAGCCAGCCTTCACCGTCCCGGCTGACCGGCACCGCGTGCCAGCTCCGGCCGTCGTCGTACGAGGCGGCGACAGTCACCGTCACCACCGGCCGCCCGGCCACCCCGTCCTGCCGGTGCACCGACATCCGCACCGGTCGGCGGTCACCGACCGACACGGTGTTGCGCAGGTCGACAGGTGCGTCGAGGAGCATTCCCAGCAGCGGCAGCGGCAGCCGGCCCGAAGCCGTGGCGGACCGGAAGGTCCACGACCCGCTGACCGTCGTGCTCGACCGCCAGGTCGGCGAGTGGTGCGTCGCCGAGGCGGTGAGCCGGTACGTCGCCGCTGCGGCCGGTACGGCGAACTGCCCCCGGCCGGGCTCGGCGACGGTGCCGAGAAGCTGCCCGTTCCGGTACAGGCTGGTGCTGCCCGTGGTGCCGTCATCGAACGCGTCAACGGGTCTCGGATGGCCGCTGGAGTCGCTGAACATCGGCAACATCACGTCGACAACGTCCCCCTGTCGGCTCACCCACGGCTTGCCGACGTTGTCCACGGTCGGCCCGGTCAACGCCGGCCCCACCACCGCCTTATCCCAACTGGTCGCCGGGTTGGCTCCCGGCCGCAGCCTCAGCTCCGTCCTCGCCACCGCCGGGAAGATGTCGTTTCCGAGCGAGATTCGCCAACTGCCCGGCGTGTAGTACTCGGTACGTCGCAGTGGCGCGAACACCGGGCTCGACGCAAACAACCCGTGGTACTCGTCGCCAAGCCGGAGACTCGCGCGGACCTGCCGTACCCCCTCGCCCGCGTCGTGGTAGCTGGTCAGGACGGCGGCCAGTTCCCCGGTCGTCGGCCGGTACGCCAGGTCCGCCGGGATCCCGCCCCGAACCTGGTAGCCAAGCTGGTAACGGTATGGACTGACCGGCTGCCCGGTCACGGTCGCGGTGAGTGTCCCCGCACCGGCGAGTTCGACGAATCGGTCGATCCCTGGGTATCCGGGTCCCGAGCTGATGGTCGGCAGGGCGAGTGGATCGCCCGCCCAACCGAACTGCCCGGTCGCCAGCAACACCATCCGGGCGCCCCGCTGCTGGAGCTGGCGTACCACCGGGGCCAGCGCGAACGGTTCCGCCTCGTCATTAGCTGAGGTGAGCACGGCGAGCGCGTCTGCCACGTCCACGTCGGGCAGTTCTCCGGTCGGACCGACCACGAGCCGGACGACCGGAAGTCGCGCGGTCCCCTCGAAGGGTGGTGTCGGCCCGGGCTTCCAGAGCCAGCCGACCCGAACCGGGAACCGTTCCGGTGCGGTCGCCGACAGTTGCAGCATCGGCCGTTCCAGAACCGCCATGTCGGTGAGGCTGAACTCCTCCGCGCTCACCCCGGGTGCGCTGCCCACCAGCACCTCGCCGAAGCCCGGTTCGACGATGTTCCCCATGCCGGTGTTGGTCGGGTCGCCAAACCACCGCCCGCCGATGACGATCTCGCGCAGCCCCTCGGTCGCGGCCGGCTGGTCGGCCACGCCCAGCGGTACCGCCCGGGCCCACCGGGCGTCCAGGGTCACCGTGGTGTCGTCGGCAAGCGTCAGACCCGGATAACCGAGTACGGCGGTCCGGAGCCCGCCGTTCGGCGGTGGCGGCAGATAGACGCTGGACAGCAGGGCGTACCGCCCGGCGGGCACCGACACCGAACCCGATCCCCACACGAAGTCCCGGAAACCGGCGTTCTGGGCGTCGATGCCGACGACCATCGTGGTGCCGCTGTCGCTGGGCCGGCCCTGCTGGTCCAGCAGTCGGACGGTGACCTCGTGCGTCTCGGCGGCCTGCCGCACCCCGACCGGGGTGCGGACGCTTGTCTCACCGGCGGTGGCGACCACGACCCCGCCGTACGTCCCGGCCCGCTGCCGCCCGGCGATCCGCACCGGGACGGCGGCGCTGCCCCGGGCCGGCACGGTGAGGGTCGTCGCGCCGAGCGTGGCCAGCTGTGGCGGGGCCGGCTGGCCGGCGGTGTCGGCCAGGCTCAGCGCCAGCCGCAGCGTGACAGGCGTCGACCCGTCGTTGCGGTAGGTCAGTTGCCGGGTGCCGCCCGGCGCCCCCCAGGGCAGATCCATGGCGAGGGACGCCACCTCGGCCCGCACCGGCTGGGTGACAGCCCGGGCCACGTCGATCCGACCGGCGCCGACGTCGAAGACCCGGGACTCCCGGGCCGGCGCGGCGGCGCCGACCAGGGCCGCCTTGAGCTGCGCACCGGTCCACTCGGGGTGCCGCTGCGCGAGGATCGCCGCCGCCCCGGCAACGTGCGGTGCGGCCATCGAGGTGCCGGAGAGTGGCACGTGGTCGGGGTGGCCGGCGATCCCCGGGTACGCCCCGGTCGCCCGGGCGGCCAGGATCGCCTCCCCCGGCGCGGCCAGCTCGGGTTTCGGTGCCCCGTCCCCGACCCGGGGTCCCCGGCTGGAGAACTCACTGATCCGATCGGCGGGGTCCACACTGGAGACCGCGAGGGCGGCGTCGGCGCTGGCCGGAGCCGACACCGGCGCGTACGCCCCCCGGTTGCCGGCCGCGGCCACGAAGAGGGTGCCGTGTTCCGCGCTGAGCCGGTCGACCGCCTGGCTGACCGGGTCGGTGCCGTCGCTCGGGCCGCCGCCGAGGCTCAGGTTCACCACCTTCGCACCGGCCTTCGTGGCCGCCCATTCCATGCCGGCGAGAATCCACTCCTCGGATCCATCGCCGGAGTCGTCGAGCACCTTGCCCACCGCCAGCTTCGCGTCCGGGGCGACACCGCGATGCCGACCGGCCGCCCCCGAGCCCCCGACGGTCGCCGCCACGTGGGTGCCGTGGCCGAACCGGTCCTCGACGCTCCCCGTCCCGGTGAAGTCCTGCGCCGCCGATACCCGACCGGCCAGGTCCGGATGGTCGGTGTCGTACCCGGAGTCGAGGACCGCGACCGTGACACCCCTGCCGGTGTAGCCCGCCTGCCACGCCGTGGGTGCGCCGATCTGCGGCACGCTCCGATGCAGGCTCGCCCGGTAACGGGCGTTCAACCACACCTTCCGGACGCCGCCGCGGATGCTCCGGGCCGCCGGGTTCGCCTGGCGGACCAGGTCCGCCCAGAACCGGGCACCCGTCGCCTTCGGCTGGTCGTTCGCGGTCAGGTTCAACCCGGGCAGCACCCGGCGGGCCCCCGTTCCCGCCAACGGGACCGCCCGCCGGGCCTGGCCGGGGTCGGCGTACTGGACCAGCAACGGCAGCACCGGACTGGCGTTGTCGTCGTAGCCCTGCGCCAACAGGCCGGTGACGTCGAACAGCCGCTCGTCGAGCAGGTCCGCCCGGAGCAGGGGTACGGCGTCGGTGGGGACCACGTACCAGGCGCCGTCACGCTGGTAGCGGGCGTACGAGACGGCCCGGGGCCGGACCGGAGCGGTCCCGTCCCGCCCGGCAGCCGGCGCAACCGAGGGTTCGCCCTCCGGATCCAGCCGGACCACGTCCCCGGTTATCAGCGTCACCGTGCCGGCGGTCCTCGGCACGCCCCGCCCGGCACCGGCCGTCGCGCCGTCGCCGACTGCCCGCGTCGGCCCGGCGGAAGGGGCACCGGCCGCCGCGTACGACGGCACAACCGTGAGGAGCGACGCCACGGACAGTGCGACGGCCAGTAGTCGCCGTCCACCGCCGACCCGGAACCAGCCTCTCCCGGCGGTCATCGGACCTCACCGACCCGGTCGACGATGGTGAACGTGGGCACCTCTACTGCCACCACGGTCCCGGCCGGGATGCCGCGCTCCGTCCGGATCTGCACCGAACGGAAGCCGAGCAGTTCACGCCCCGCGGCGTCGAAGACCAGTTCCTCCCGCTGGGCATCGTTCCCGGTCGACTCACCGTCGCGGCCGATCGCGACACCCTGCCGACCAGCCAGTTCGACCCGGCCCTCGACCCGTTCGACTCCGGGAATCAGTGCGACCGCCTGGTAGAGGGCCGCCCGAACGTCGGGAGGCACGATCGGGGCGACCTCCCGGAGCAGGTCCAGGACCCTGGTGAAGACCTGTCCGTCGGGAGAGTGCTTGTTCTGGTCGCCGACCGCCTCCCGCAGGGTGGCCAGTAGCCGGGCCGGATCGGTCGGCAGGCTCGCCAGGTACGCCGGCGTCGGCCGGTACACGTCGCCCGGGTCCCGGACCGCCGGGCAGCTCGCACAGTCGGCGGGCGGCTGGTAGTCGGGCGCCGGCCCGTACTCCTCGACCTCCGGCGGTGCGGTCAGGTCGTACCCGAGTTCGCGGGCGAGCTTGGCGTCGGCCGGGGTCAGCGGGGTACGGCTGACCCCCTCGGTGATGCGCGTCCGCGCCGACCGCAGGCCCTCCACGGTGGACCACATCTCGTGCCGGCGAGCCAGCCAGACCCTGGCCAGCGGCCCGGCGCCGTCGATATCGCCGATCAGCGACAGGGACCGTTCCTCGCCCACCCGGTAGATGAACTGCCCCGGCCGGGCCTCGGCGGCCCGGTCGAGCCGGGCGTTCGCGGCGACCAGCCGCAGCACCGTCCCGGCGTCGTCGCCGTCGCCGATCGGGACCGTGGCGGGGAGGCTGCCCACCCCACCCCGGTCCGGGCTGCCGGGAACCGTCGCCGGCCCGAGGATCGCCGGCACGACAAGCGCCGTGGCAACCGCAGCCGAGATGCCGAGCCCGCCGAGCGACACGTGCCACCACCGGGCGCCGAGCCGGCCACTGCGGCCCGCCGGCCGGATACGCACCGCTGCGAAACGGCGACGCCACGGCGACGCCACGGATTCGGCCCGAGCCTGCACGAGCAGGGCCGCCCGGGCCCGCGCCGTCGCCTCGGCGGACGGTGCCGGAGCCTTCCCCAGTACGTCGCGAATCATCCGCACGTCGTCCATCACAGGTCCCCCAGGTCTCGATCGTGGCCGCTCGGATCGGTGTCGCCAAGCGCCTCGCGCACCTTGCGACGCGCCCGGCTGAGCCGGGAACAGACCGTGCCGTACGGAATTTCCAGGGCTGCCGCGACCTCGTGATAGGTGAGTTCGCCGAGCGCGACGAGCAGGAGTACGTCCCGGTCCCGGGCCGAGAGTGAGGCCAGTGCCCTGGCCAGATCGCGGTGCACGCTCTGCGCACTGACCATCGCGGTGATCCGCTCGTCGTGACCGACGACGGACTGGTCCTGCGGTGCCCGGGCCATTGCCCGGTAGCGCCGCTGCTCGCTACGCCGCTGGCGGCGGACGAGGTTCGTGGCGATGCCGTACAGCCACGCCCGGACGTGCCCGCCCGGTGCGTGCTCGGCCGGGGCACCGTCGCCGGCGGGGTCTCCCGCATCGAATCGGGTCCGTTTGGCGAAGGCGATCAGGAAGGTCTCCGCCGCCAGGTCGTCGGCGGCGGTCGGGCCGAGCCGGTTCGCGGCGAACCGGTGGATCTCCGGGTAGTACCTGTCGAAGAGCAGCGCGAACCTCTCCGGCTCGGCGCGCGACAGCCTGATCAGGACGACGTCGGCCACCGCGCCGAGGTCGTCGGGCGGGTCGGTGCCGGCCCGGGAGCCGGGAGCGACCGCACACACGGGTGGCCCGGTCACGAGAGGGTTCCAGTCATGGATCGTTGTCCTCCAGGGAGCGTCATGCGTCTGACACCCCTCTACGCCCGATGACAGCGATCCCCTTCACGCCCGGCGCCGGCTATCCGGAATCCATCGTGCAACCCCGCCACCTGGCGCACGGTTCCACGCTTCCTTCTTAGACGTCGAGCGCAGCCATCCCCGGTTGCGAACCCGCACGCTCTCAGGCCATCGCGCGCAAACTGGACCGCGCCGGCTGCACACGCCGTTGGACGCGCAACCCGGCCCCCAGGACGTAGAGGTCGCGCTTGGCCGTGGCCAGCCCCTTCGCGTCGAGCACGTACCCGGTGAGCCAGATCCAGTCGTTGTACGGGTCGGTCTCGCCGACAGACACCAGACGCAGTATCAACGCCCGGTCCCCCGAGAACTGCACCGAGCAGGCCGCCCCGGTCAGCACGACCTCGGCATGGCGGCGATCGACAACACCGTCGCCGGTCTGCGGCTAGCGGCCACCGGAATGTCGAACCGCAACGCCCGCTCGCCGGCATGGAGCGGGTATTCCTCGCGCCACCCGTCTCCGAGTGGTGACGCGGTGAGGCAGCATGACCGTCATGCAGACGGTTGTCGCGATCCGGCGTTACCCGCTCAAGAGCGCCCGGGGGGAGGCACTCACCGCGGCCGACGTCGAGCAGACCGGTCTGCGCGGCGACCGGACGTGGGCCTGTATCGACCGCGGCGACGGGACGGTCGGCAGCGCCAAACACCCACGACGATGGGGGCGCCTGCTCGATGTCGGCACGAGCATGCGGGACGACGCCCCGGAGACGACCCTGACGCTGCACGTCGACGGCACATCGGTGCCAGCCGGAAGCGCGGCGGCAGATGCCGCGCTCAGCAAGCACCTGGGCCGCCCGGTGCGGTCGAGCCGCGAGTTGCCGCCCGACGCGAGACTGCACCGGACGTTGCCTGACGACGTAGGCATGGTGCCCGATTGGATGGACGGCGCCCGGCCCGGTCAGGACACCATCACGGCGATCGCGGGCGCGGGGCGGGTGGGCCGGTTCGTCGACTTCGGCGCCGTTCACATCGTGACCACCGGCGCGCTGTCTCTGCTGGGTGGGCGCATGGGAGGTGGCAGTGTGGCCGCGACGCGGTTTCGTCCGAACCTGGTCATCGACGCACCGCGTGACCCGGAACCGGGGCAGGAACTTCGCCTGGGCGATGTCGTCCTCCGGGTGGTCCTGCCCACCCCGAGGTGCATCGTCCCCGGGCTTTCCCAGGCCGAACTACCGGCTGACCTCTCGGTGCTGAGCGCCCTGGCCCGGCACTACCGCATCCCGGTGGCCGGGCTCGGGCGGGCAGCCTGCTTCGGGACCTACGCCGATGTCGTCCAGCCAGGCCGATTCCGACTGGGGCAGGTCGTTCGTTGACGCTGATTGCCCGCCGCCGAAAACCGATTGGTCCCTGTTGCGCTGACATGCGACGATCCGCCGATGTCTGCCAACACCAGGCAGCGTCGGCTTGCCGCGCTGCGCGCCTGTGACCAGATTCTTTCCGGCATCCGGCCCACGACAATGAGGGAGCGGCTCGCGGACATGGACGCGGGCGGTGATCTGGACGGTCAGCCCGACTTCTACGGCGACGGTCCGGTGAACGCGCTGGAAGAACGCGTGGCAGGACTACTGGGAACCGAGGCCGCCGTCTTCTTCCCCACCGGCACGATGGCCCAGCAGGTCGCGCTGCGCTATGGCGCTGACCGCACCGGGCACCCGACGGTCGCTCTCCACCCGCTCGGCCACCTGGAGATGGACGAACGGCATGCCTACGCCCACCTGAGCGGTCTGCGCAGCACCTGGCCGACCACCGCGCCCCGCAACCCCACGGCCGAGGAGATCAACGCCCTCGCCGAACCCGTGAGCACCGTCGTCATCGAACTCCCGCTGCGCGACGCCGGCTTCGTCCTCCCCTCCTGGGACGAGCTCGCCGCCGCATCCGCCGCAGCGCGCGCCATCGGCGCCCGCGTACATGTCGACGGTGCCCGAATCTGGGAATCCACCCCACACCTGGCACACACCCTCAGCGAGATCGCCGACCTCGCCGACAGCACCTACGTCTCGTTCTACAAGACGATCGGCGGTATCAGCGGGGCGGCGCTCGCGGGCACCACGCAGCTCGCCTCCTACGCCCGCATCTGGCGGCACCGCTGCGGCGGCGAGGTGTTCCAGCAGTGGCCAGCCGCTCTGAGCGCACTCGCCGGCCTCGACCGGGAGCTGCCACGCATCCCCGATTACGTGCGGCACGCGCGAACAGTCGCCGCGGCACTCAGCGCGCTTCCCGGCGCGCGGGTGTATCCAGAACCGCCGCACACCCATCGATTCCGGCTCTGGCTGCCTCACCCGGCGCAGGCGCTCAACGACGCCGCGCTCGCACTCGCCGAGGAGGACAAGGTGTGGTTCGTCGCCGGGTGGCAGGACACCGCCGTGCCGGGTATGGCGATGACCGAGGTCACCGTCGCCACCCCCGCCCTCGAGTGGACCACCGACGACATCGCCGAGGTTGGTGAGCGCTTCCTCGGCCGCGTCGTCGGCCATTGACCCCGGGCTCTGGCGCCACCGCCGGCACCAGTGGGGAGCAGAAGCACTCCGCGCCTCGAACAGTCACCGGCACCACACCGCACTCGGCGGCCCACCCGACACGACAACTGTGCGCAACCGCTTGCCCACCCGTCGAACACCGCTCGACCATGTGCTGATGGGGCTGGAGCGTCGTGTCATCCTCGGGGTCGACGTGGGCACCACCGCCGTGCGGGCCGGCGCGTTCGCGCTGGACGGCTCGGCCCGACACGTTCGGACGCGGGCGTACCCGCTGCTCCAACCGCTGCCCGGCTGGCACGTCCAGGACCCCGACGTGCTGGTGGCGGCCACCCTGGCGGCGGTGTCCGCATGTGTCGCCGACACTGCCGGGGCGGAGGTCGTGGCCCTCGCGGTCAGCTCCCCCAGGTACGGCGTGATCGGGTTGGACGCGACACTCAGCCCGGTGACGCCGCTGCTGACCGGGCGGGACACACGCTCCGCGGAGGTGGCCCGCGACCTGCGGGTCTCCGGCCAGAGCCGGGAGCTGCACCGGATCACCGGCACGCCCGTGCACCCGGGAAGCCCGCTGTGCAAGCTCATCTGGTTCGCCCGCCACGAGCCGTACCTCTGCGCCGCGACGCGGTGGTGGATCGGCCTGAAGGACTACCTGGTCCATCGGCTCACCGGGACGCTGGTGACCGAGCTGTCGTCGGCGTCCGGCACCGGCATGTTCGACGTGCACCGGCGGGTGTGGAGTGCGGGCGCCCTCGATCTGGTCGGGGTGTCCGGCAGCCAACTGCCACCGGTCCTGCCCACGACAGGCGTGTTGCGGCTCTCCTCGGCGGCCGGGCAGGCGGTCGGCCTGCCGTCCGGCACACCTGTCGTCGTGGGCGCGGCCGACGGGCCGTCGAGCACCCTGGGCATGGCGGCGATCGACAGCACCGTCGCCGGTCTGCGGCTAGCGGCCACCGGGGCCCTGCGGACGGTCGTCGCGGCTCCGCTCGTCGACCCGGCGGAGGTCTTCTCCTGCGCCGCGCTGACCGAGGACGCCTGGGTGATCGGCGCGACTGTCGACAACGGCGGCAACGTGGTGCGGTGGGCCGGTGGCGCCCTCGAACCCGATCCTCGCCCGGCGTCCGACGACCAGCTCGCCGCGCCCGAGCTGCTGGCGCTCGCCGAACGGGTCGCCCCGGGCAGCGACGGCCTGGTGATGCTGCCCTATCTGCTGGCCGACCGGGCGTCGGCGGTGGATCCCGGCCCGCCGGGCGCGTACCTGGGCCTGCGGAGCGAGCACTCCCGAGGTCACCTGGTGCGCGCCGCGCTGGAGGGTGTGTGCCTGCACCTCGGCGGCGTCCGGGACCGCCTGGCCGAGCTGACACCGGTCAGCAGCGTTCGCCTGGCCGGGGGCGCGTTCCGGTCTCCGCTGTGGCGTGCGGTGATGGCCGCGGTCCTGGACTGTCCGACCCAGGCGGCGGGCGAGGACGAGGACGCCGCCCTCGGCGCGGCCGCGCTCGGGCTCTACGCGATCGGCCTCGCCGCCGATCTCACCGAGGCCGTCACCCTGCTCAGTCCTGCGAGTGCCCGCGCCGAGCCGGTCGCGGTCGACCCGACCCTCGCCACGACCTACCGCGGGCTGCGCGCGAAGCTGCCCGCACTCCGCACGGTGGCGGGCCGCGTGGGCGAGATCCTCGACGAGGTGGCGGCCGGCCCGGACGTCGGCTGGCAGGCCACCGGGGCGTACCGGGACGTGGTGGGCGGTTGACCGGGCCGGTCGCCGGCCGTCAGTGCTCGGGGTCCTCCTTGACCTGGGCCACGAGCTGGGTCGGGTTGACGTAGCGCAGTGCGACGACGAGCAGCACGAGCATCATCGACGTGTAGATGACCGCCATGGCGTCCACCGACTGCTGGGCCCGGATGCCGGACGCGGACATCGAGTAGTAGAGCGCCACGACGAGGGTCTGCGAGTCGGGACCCGCGGTCAGGAAGGTCAGCTCGAACATGCCGACGGTCCGGACGAGGACGAGGATCGCCGAGGCGAGGATGCCCGGCACGAGCAGCGGTGTGAGGACCCGGAGGAACACCGTACGCAGGCCCGCGCCGCACATCCGCGCGGCGCTCTCGATGCGCGGGTCGATCTGCTCGATGAACGGGGTCATGGTCAGGATGACGAAGGGCACCGAGGGTACGAGGTTGGCGAGCACCACCCCGGACATGTTTCCGGCCAGCCCGAACTTGTAGAGGACCGTCGCCAGCGGGATGCCGTACGTGATCGGGGGCATGAGGATGGGCAGCAGGAACACGAGGAAGATCAGCCGCTTGCCGGGGAAGGACCGCCGCGCGAGGACGTAGGCCGCCGGCACGCCGATCAGCAGCGAGAGGCCCACGACGAGTACGGAGACCTCGAGCGTCACGACGATGACCTGGAGGAGCGCGAACTCGTCCCAGGCCCGGCCGTACCAGCTCGTGGTGTAGCCGTCCGGGAGCCAGGTGTCGAACCAGCGCTTGCCGAACGAGCTGACCAGCACGGACGCCACGACGCCCAGCAGGTTGACGAAGAAGAAGATGACGACGCCCCACACGATCCAGGCGGCCGGCCGGGCGGCGAGGCGCCGACGCCGGTCGGTGCTGGTGGCGGTGGGTCGCGCCGGTGGCGCCTGGGTGATCGATGCCATCAGCCCTTGCCTCCGGTGGCGCCGGTGTAGAAGCGACTGCGCGCGGCCAGCACCACCGCGATGACGACCAACTCGACGAAGCCCATGATCATGGCGATCGCCGACGCGTACGGGTAGTCGTACTGTTCGTATGCCGCCTGGTAGGCGGCGAGGGAGATGACCCGCGTCTCACCGGCCGGGTTGCCGACCAGGACGGCCGACGGGAACACGCTGAACGCCAGCACGAAGGTCAGGCAGAACGTCGTGGCGAGGCCGGGCATCAGCAGCGGGAGGGTGATCCGGGTGAACCGGCGACGCCAGTCCGCCCCCAGCGTCGCGGCCGCCCGTTCCAGGGTGGGGTCGATCCCGGAGAGGTAGGAGAGCACCAGCAGGAACGCGAACGGGAAACCGGTGATCACCAGCGAGAAGAACACGCCCCAGTAGTTGTGGGTCAGTCGTACCGGCTCGTCGACGAGGTGCGTGGCGAGCAGGATCCGGTTGAACCAGCCGGTCGGGCCGAGGAAGTTCAGCAGCCCCTGGGCGGTGAGGACGGTGCCGAGCGTGATCGGCACGACCAGCAGCGTGGTGACCAGCCGTTTGCCCCGGAACCGGCCGCGCATCCGGTAGGCGATCGGCACGGCGGCGAGGACGTTCAGGAGCGCGGCGGGCAGCGCGATCCGCAGCGTGATCCAGATCGTGCCCCGCTCGTAGGCGTCGGAGAAGAACCGGGCGTAGTCGCTGAACGGCCCGCCGTTGGTCGGCTGGAACGACAGCGTCAACCCGTAGAAGAACGGATAGAGGAACAGGGCGACGACGAAGACCAGCGCCGGGACCAGGAGGAGGAGCTGACGGTCGATGCCCCGTTCGGCGAGACGGTGTTGCCAGTGCGCCGACGGTCGGCCGGGCCCGGGGACGCTCACCGCGCCGCCACCGACGCGTCGGCGAGGCGGTCGGTCTCCGCTGTCGCGCCGGCCGGATAGACCAGCAGCCGCTGCGGGTCGATGGCGAGCTTGACCTGGTCAGCGGGTGCGATCCGCTGCTCGGTACGCAGGTGCAGCGACTGTCCGGTGTCGGTGCGCGCCTCGGCCGCCAACTCGCGACCCTGGTACTCCACCACCTCGATCGTCGCGGACAGGGCGTTGGCGGTCCCGCCGGCCTCGCCGACGCGGATGTCCTCGGGGCGTACCGCGACCACCACGTCGGCACCGTCGGCCAGGTCGCCGACGGCCTCGCCGAGCAGGCGTTGACCGGACGACTCGACGGTGGCCCGATTGCCGTCGCACCGCACCACCCGGCCCCGCCACAGGTTGCGGTAGCCCATGAAGTCGGCGACGTGCCAGTTCGCCGGGCGGGTGTGCAACTCGCGCGGCGACCCGATCTGCTGCACCCGCCCCTCCCGCAGCACCACCAGCCGGTCGGCCAGGGAGAGCGCCTCCTCCTGGTCGTGCGTGACGTACACGGTGGTGAGCCCCAGCGACTGGTGCAGCCGGCGGATCTCGGTCCGCATCTCCAGCCGCAGCTTGGCATCGAGGTTGCTCAACGGCTCGTCCATCAACACCAGCGACGGCTCGAACACGACGGCACGGGCGATGGCGACGCGCTGCTGCTGACCACCGGACAGCTGACCGGGCAGCTTGTCGACGTGGTCCTCCAGCCGCACCAGCCGCACCGCCTCCGCCGTACGCCGGCGCGTCTCCTCCTTCGGCAGCCGCCGCATGCGCAGGCCGAAGGCGATGTTCGCCCGCACCGTCAGGTGCGGGAAGAGGGCGTAGCTCTGGAACACCATGCCGAAGCCCCGGCGCTCCGGTGGCAGTGTGTCGATCCGCCGCTCGTCCTGCCAGATGCTCCCCCGGGTCAACGGCAGGAGCCCGGCCAGGCAGTTCAGGGCCGTCGACTTGCCACAGCCGGACGGGCCGAGCAACGCGATGAACTCGCCCGTCTCGATGGTGAGGTCCAGCTCGGTGAGCGCGTCCTGACCGCCGAACCGACGGGACACCCCGTCCAACCGCAGCTGGGAGAAGGCACTCATCCCTGCTTGACCTTCCCGCCGCCGATCTCGCGGTCCCACCGGTTGAACGCCGCCACGAGGCTCTTCGCGTCCAGCGGCACCTCGGTCGGGTTGCCGGCGATCAGCGCCTCGTACTCGGGGCGGCCGAACTCCCGGATCGCGTCCTGACTCTTCTGCGGCGCCGAGGTGAGCCCGACGTCCTTCACCGCCGGGCCCGGGTAGAAGTAGCCCTCGTCGTACGCCTTGGCCTGTTGCTCGGGAGTGAGCATGAACGCCAGCAGGGCCAGGACCGCCGCCTGGGTGTCGGTCGAGACGCCCTTGGGCAGCACGGCGTAGTGCGCGTCGGTGACCCAGTGGAAGCCGGCGATCGTGGCGATCCTGGCCTCCTTCGGCACCGTGCCCAGCACGCGGGGGTTGATGTCCCAGCCGGTCGTGCTGACGATCAGGTGAGCCGTGCCGTTGGCGAGGTTCTTCATCGTCTCGGTGGTGCCGGACGGGTAGTAGTCGACGTACTGGCCCAGTTCCTTGAGGAAGGCCCAGGTCTTGTCCCACCCCGCGGTGGGATCCTTGGGGTTGGCGTCGCCCAGGATGTAGGGCAGACCCATCAGGAAGGTGCGGCCGGGGCCGGAGTTGGCCGGCCGGGCGTACTGGAACTTCCTGGGGTTGGCCCGGGCCCACGCGAGCAGGGCCTCCGCGGTGCTCGGCGGTGTGGCCAGGCGGGCCGGCAGATATTCCAGCAGCGGGCCGGACGGGTAGTAGGTGACGGTGACCCCGGCGTTGCCGGCGAGCTGTTGCATCGCGGCGGCCGGTGCCAGGTAGTTGCCCATGCCGCCGAGGCGGTCCTGGAACGTCGGCAGCAGGTCGATCCAGAGGCCCTGTTCGATGCCCGCGGCCAGCCCGTCGACGCCGGTCAGCACGAGACCGATGTCCACCCGGTTCGCGCCCTGCTGAGCTTTGATCTTGCCGGACAGTTCCGGTGCGGGCGCCTTCGAATAGGTCACCCGGGAGATCACGTCGGGGTTCTTGGCGACGAAGTCGTCGATCATCCCCTGCGTCAGCTGCAGATTGCCGGCAACGTCGAGGACGTTGAGTGTCACCGCCCGACCGGGTCGCTGCGGCACCTCACCCGTGGTGTCGCCGGTGTCCTTGCCGGGACCGTCCGGTGCTCCGCACCCGACCGCGCCCACGAGGAGCGACGATGCCGTGACCGCAAGAGCGCCGCGCCGCGTCATACCCATGAGCTGTTCCCTCCGCCAGGTGTCATCCCCGCTGATTCAGGCAGCCGGCGTGGCGCGACGGCAATGGGTTGCCATGTATTGCCTCGCGCGAATGCGTCCGAGACACCGGTTTGTTGCGAGGGCATTGCCGAGCACTCACCGTCGTCATACCATGATCACGGCGCGTAGCCGGGAGGAGCATGCAGATGCCCGACCACACCAGGCCGCCCGACAAGAGGGTCACGATCTACGACGTCGCGAGCGAAGCCGACGTCTCACCGTCCACCGTGTCCCGTGCCTTCTCCAGGCCGAGCCGCGTCAACTCCGAGACCGCCGAGCGGGTCCGGCAGGTCGCGGAACGGCTGGGCTATCGGACCAGCCCCCTCGCCCGCACCCTCAGCACGGCACGCACGCACATGATCGCGCTGGTCATCGCCGACATCACCAACCCGGTGTACGCCGAGATCGTGCGCGGCGCGCAGGAGGCGGCGACCGACGGCGAGTACACCACGGTGCTGATCGACGCCCAGGAGTCCGACCGGCGGGAACGGGAAGCGATCGAACGCACCATGTCGACTGTCGACGGCATCGTGCTGGCCAGCAGCCGGATGTCCGACTCGGCCATCCGGATGTTCGCCAAGCAACGGCCGGTGGTGGTCCTCAACCGCGCCATCGCCGACGTGCCCTGCGTCGTGACGGACAACCCCCGGGGTGTGCGGCGGGCCGTCGAACACCTCGGTGAGCTGGGGCACGACCACATCACGTACGTCGCCGGGCCGGAGGCCTCCTGGCCGAACGGCATCCGCTGGCGGTCGCTGCTCGAGGCCGGCATGGAGCTGGAGATCAAAGTACGTCAGATCGGCCCCTTCAGCCCGACCATCGCGGGCGGTGAGCGGGCCGCCGAGGAGTTGTGCGCGCGGCCGGCAACCGCCGTCCTCGCCTTCAACGACCAGATGGCGATCGGCCTCATCCGCGGTCTCGGTCAGCGGGGCGTCGACATTCCGGGCGACGTGAGCATCGTGGGTTTCGACAACATCGTCGCGGCCGACCTCGTCACACCCGGGCTGACCACTGTCGCGGCACCTATGTACGCGGAGGGCTCGGCCGCGACCCGACACCTGCTCACGATGATCGAGGGGGCACCCGGGCACACCGGTCGACCGATGGTCCTGCCGGTACGCCTCGTGGTCCGCCACTCCACGGCCGCCCGCAACCCGAGCCCGGGTCGAGCCCGACCGCCCTGGGTCCGGCAGCGGCCGGCGCCCAACCCGGCGGCGCACCTGTGGTGAGGCCACCCGGCGACAAGAAACGACAACTCCTTGCCCAGGCCGGGGCACCCCGGACAGGATCGGCGCACCTTCCATTCAACTGCGTCACTACGTGCGTGTGCCGTCCCGATCGACGTCTCCGTCGGACAACAGAGGAGAAGGCAATGAACCGAGGTCCGGTGCCCAGGCTGCGGCGAGTCCTCATCGTGCTCGGCACGGCGCTCGCCACGGTCGCGGCCACCCTCGCCGTCGCCACCACGCCCGCCACCGCCGCCGAGTCGCCGGACGACTACAGCGGCTCCGACCTGTGGTTACGATACGTGCCGGTCAGCGACGCGAAGCTGCTGCGCGACTACCTCCGCACGGTCACGACGATCGTGGTCGAGAACGCCGACGCCAACCGGGTCCACCGGCACACCGCCGACCTCGCCATGGCGCCCGGCTCCACCGAGAAGCTGGCCGAGACCACGCTCGGCGCGGCCCGGGACGAGTTGGTGCGGGGGCTCGGCGGGCTCCTCAGCCGTTCGACACCCGTGACGACCGTCAGCGGTGACCGGGTCCCGGATGGTGCGGTCGTGGTGGGCACGCCGGCAAGCTCACCGCTGGTGCGCCGCCTCATCCCGGCCCGCGACCTGGCCCGGGTCGGCGACGAGGGCTACCTCGTGCGCTCGCTGTCGCGCGGCAGGGACCGGTTCACCGTCATCGCCGGCAACACCGACCTCGGCGCTCTCTACGGGACGTACGCGTTCCTGCGGCTGATGCAGACGCAGAAGCCCATCGACCACCTCCGTGTCGCGGAGTCACCGAAGATCAAGCATCGACTGCTGAACAACTGGGAGACCGAGCGCCTCTACGCCGGCAACAACGCCTCCGGCATCGGCGGGTTGAACGGCGAGAGCGGGGCGATCTTCAACTTCGCGGCGACCGGAGCGAGCGCCGGCGCCAACCTGCCCGTCATCCTCGACCGCTACGTCGTCGTGGCCCGCGCGTTGGCGTCGCTGGGCATCAACGGCATCACCATCAACAACGTCAACGCCGACAACGCCTACCTGACGAGCGCTCGGATCGCGCAGGAGGCCGCCCTCGCCGACGCGCTGCGTCCGTACGGCATCAAGCTGGGCCTGTCGATCCGCTACACCGCGCCCACGGACAGCCGATTCGCACCGGACACGCTGACCAACAGCCAACTCGACCCGTACGGCGCCGACTTCCGGGGTTGGTGGCAGCGCCGGGCGCAGCAGATCCAGGCCGCCATCCCGGACTTCATGGGCTTCACCGTGAAGGCCAACTCCGAGGGCCAGCCCGGGCCACAGGACTTCGGGTACGACCACGGCGACGGCGCCAACGCCATCGGCGCGGCGGTCGCGCCACTCGGAATGACAGTGCACTGGCGGACCTTCGTCTACAACGCCGAGGTCGACAACGACCGTCTCAAGCGGGCCTACCTGGAGTTCGGGCCGATCGACGACGAGGTCCAACCCGACGGCAGCAGAGGGCGCTTCGCCGACAACGTGTTCCTGCAGACCAAGAACGGGCCACTGGACTTCCAGGCCCGGGAGCCCATCCACCCGATGTTCGGCCGGATGGAGAACACCAACCAGGCCCTGGAACTCCAGATCACCCAGGAGTACACGGGCCAGAACTGGATGCTGGCCTACCTCGGGCCCATGTACGAGGAGATCCTCAAGACCGACACGTACGCGACCGACGCGAACGGCAAGCTGCTCACGAAGCGCCTGGTCGGCGACATCGTCGACGGGAGCGCCCAGCACCACCCGGACACCGCCATCGTGGGTGTCGCCAACCTCGGCAACGCCGACAACCTGACCGGGCACCACTTCGCCCAGGCGAACCTGTTCGCGTTCGGCCGGCAGGCGTGGAACTGGTCGCTCGACTCGGCGGACATCGCGACCGACTGGGTCCGGATGACCTGGGGCAACGACAGGCGTGTCGTCGACACCATCCGCAAGATGATGATGGGCTCGTGGGAGGCGCTGGTGAGCTACCAGACGCCGCTGGGCATCGGCCACCAGTTCGCCGAGGGCGTCCACTACCGTCCCGACCCGGCCGACTGGGCGGGCCGCGACGACTGGAGTCCGGTCTACTACAACCAGGCCGACAGCGTGGGCCTCGGCTACGACCGCTCCCCCACCGGCAGCAACCTGGCCGCCCAGTACTTCCCCCGACTCCAGCAGCGCTACGGCAACATCGACTCGGTCCCGGAGAACCTGCTGATGTGGTTCCACCACGTGCCGTGGGGCCATCGGATGGACAGCGGCCGACCGTTCTGGGACGAGCTGGTCTACCGCTACCAGATGGGCGTGCAGTACGTGACGTGGATGCGGGAGACCTGGGAGACACTCCAGGCCGACATCGACGCACGCCGGTTCGCGGAGGTACGCGCCAAGCTGGCCGTCCACGAGGCGGACGCCGCCGACTGGCGGGACACGTCGGTGAACTACTGGAAGGAGTTCAGCGGGCGGGACATCCCGGTCGACGACGCGCCGCTCTCGGCGACGATCGTCGTGAACGGGAAGACGTTCGGCGGCTTCAACCTGTCCGACACCTCGTACACCATTCCGGTGCGGGCCGGAGGTTCCCCCACCATCACGAAGGTGCGGACGGCCGACCGGAAGGCGCGCTACCAGATCGTCTCCCAGGCGGCGAGCGTTCCCGGGCAGGCGGTCGTCAAGGTCACGACGGAGAGCTTCTTCGGCCCGCTGGTGAAGAACTACGTCTTCAACCTGGTGCCCGACACGACGCTGACGGCCCTACGCGTCGACGGCACGCGCCTGGCCTCCTTCACGCCGACGGTGCTGCGGTACAACGCCCTCACGGCGGCCGGCACCACGACCGTCCCGACGGTCACCGCCAGCGCCGCCGACCCCGCCGCCACGGTCGCGGTGGAGCAGGCGACCAGCCCCACCGGGCAGGCTCGGGTCACCGTCACCAACGGCGCGGCATCGTCGGTCTACACCGTGGACCTGAACACCACGAGCACCGGCAGCGACGAGTTCGACTCGGCCCAACTCGGCCCGCAGTGGCAGTGGGTCCGGCCGGACGAGAGCCGGCGGCGTCTGGCCGACGGGTCCCTGGTCATCACCGCGCAGCAGGGTGATCTGCAGACCAGCACCAACACCGCGAAGAACCTGGCCCTGCAGGACGTCGAGGGTGACTGGACGGCCGAGTCCAAGGTCGTCTTCTCCCGCCCGCTGGCCGCCAACAACGAACAGGGCGGTGTCATCGGGTACGCCGACGACAACAACTACGTCAAGCTCGCCTGGGAGATGGGCAACGCGACCGCGGCCATCAACAAGGTCCGGCTCGTCTTCCTGCGTGAGCAGAACGGCACGACGTCGACCGTGGAGATCACCGGCGCGGATGCCCAGCGGATCGTCGGAGCCGACGGCGCGATCTGGCTGCGACTCACCAAGGTCGGGGACACCTACCGCGCCTACTACTCGCGTGACGGGAGCGTCTACCGCTACATCGGCTCCACGACGTTGACCGTCGAGGCGACGAAGGCCGGGCTGCTGGCCTTCAACCGGGCCGGCACCTCCACCGACCTCGACGTCGCCTTCGACTACTTCCGGATCGAGAGCCGGGGCGAGCGCATCCGCTAGGTGTTCCGCACGTCGGCCGGGTCCGGTGATATGCCGGACCCGGCCCGGGACGCGGCTCGTACCAGCGTGACCTGCTCGGGAGCCGCAGCTAATCCGCACTCTCCTCCGGCGTCGACCATCGGCTCGAAGGCGCTTGACGGGCGCCGCCGCTTGCTGGAAGGCCCGCGAGGGTGGGATTATCGCGGCCGTGATCGAAAGAATCGAGTCCTCCGTCCGCCGGTGAGCGTGACGACCGAGCCTGGACTGCTCGGACCCCAGATCGCTCTGTTCGCACATGCTCTCCGTCTCCATCAGCGACATCCGGACGGTGTCCTGCCTCGCGACGGCGAGCCGTATCCGGACGAAGACCGTCACCGCTCGCGGCCGTCATACCGGCGTGCGCGGGATCGACGACTCTATGGGGCCGATGTCGCTGTCATCCTCGACCGGCACTTCAGCCAGCCGGACGCACGGGCGAGTGAACTTGTCGGCACCCTCCGCGATGTCTACGTCCCGATCCATCGCAACGACCACATCGTTGCCGCGGCCCTGCGCGCGGATCGGGAGCGCATGCGGCAGACCGGCCGGTGGTTGGTGCGGCACGGCAACGATCGCAACGCCGCCACGGTCGGGCTCGCGCTGCTCGCCGCAGACGGGGCCGAGGACGACATCCCGCTGATCCAAACCATCGGCCTGCTGTCGAACCATTTCGGGCCGTTGGCCGCCGACGCGTTGCAGCGCCGCCGTGGAGGTACGGAAGCGCTGCAGTGGCTCGCCGAGCGCGTCGCCGGCTGGGGCCGGGTCTACGTCGTCGAGGCGCTGTGTCGACAGGGCGCCGCAAAGTCCCGGGCCTGGCTCCTGCGTCGCGCCTGCGACGGCGACTACCTCAACGGCTACTTCGCCGGCAAGGTGGCCACCACAGCGCACCTGCACGAAGCGATCACCAGCACTGATGGCGACGACGACCTGATCGACCACACCGGCCGGCTACTGAGGATCATGGCCGACTGCGATGGCATGGGCATGACTCTCGAGCACTACCCGCCGGCACCTGCCGTATTGGCGGCGCACGCTGCTCACCTCGCCCGGCAGCCGCCGACAGCGAACCGGTACGTCGACGCCGCGATCATCGCCAACTATCTGACGGCCAAGCCTCCGAACCGGTGCGGCTGCACCACCGAGCAGCGGGACCACATCGTGCAGCAGTACCTCGCGGTACTCGACCGGCCGGAGTGGCACGCCGCGGTCCGTGCGGGCCATGGCCTGAACAGCGACTTCTTCGCCTGGTTCACCGGCCACGTAGCCGCGCGGCTACGTCTCGCCGCATTTTCCGACGTCGCGGAGAACGGCGAACGATGAACCACGCCGCCGATCGGAGAGAGGTGCAATAAGCCGCGACCGGGCCCGTCCCCAGGTGGGACGGGCCCGGTCTCGCTCCCCCGAGCGGGTTCCGTCGCCGTCAGCCCCCGATGGCGATGGCGAAGATGTGCATCGTCGATACGTTCGTCGCCGGCCGGGCGCTGATGTTGGGCAGCACGACCGAGGCGACCGCCTTGCTCTGCAACGCCACACCCACGTAGTAGATGCAGGCGGCGGTGTTCTGCCGCTGGTTGTTGGGCCGGTTCTGGTAAGCGGACACGATGGCGGCGGTTCCCGCGGAGCTCGGCCCGCCGTACCAGTCGGGCGTGCTCAGCGTGAACGTCTGGCGGGTGCCGTCGGCGTAGACCACCGTGCCCGTGCCCGACGGGGCGCCATAGGTGCCGGTCAGGAGGAAGCCGAGCGTCCGGCCCGTGCCGGTGACACTGATTGTCTGGCCCGAGGCGATGGCGTTGTCGGCGGCGCCCGAGCTGACGCTGGGCCAGCGGAAGTTGACGCCGTTGCGGCTCACCGTGCCGCCCGGGCTGGCACCGGCCGCGGCCAGGGCCTGCGCCGACAGCGACGCCCCACCGCCGTCGAAGTTGCCGACGTTGGTGTTGCTGTCGCTGGTGATGCCGACGTTGCTGAAGCTCTGCTCCAGCGTCGGCAGGGCGACGCCCGTGCTGGTGACCCGGTAGGTGCGCCCGGCCTGCACGGTGACCTCGATCAGGTCGGACTCGATCCGGGTGACCCGGGCCGCCGTACCGTCGGCGGTGTCGACCACGCTGACGGTGCCGGTGAGGATCCGGGACCGCAGGCGGACGGTGCCGGCCCGGTCCGGCCGCACGAGGATCTCGGTGGCCTGACCGCTCGCCCAGGTGACGTCGACCGTGTGCCCGCCCCGACCCCGCAGACCGGCGACCCGCCCACTCGGCCAGGCCGGTGGCAGCGCGGGCAGGACGTGCAGCTCGCCGGCGTGGCTCTGCAACAGCATCTCGGCGATGCCGGCGGTAGCGCCGAAGTTGCCGTCGATCTGGAACGGCGGGTGCAGATCGAACATGTTGGGCGCGAGCCGGGCGGTGGTGGCGAGGTAGCGGATCAGGTCGTGGGCCCGCTTGCCCTCCTCCATCCGCGCCCAGAAGTTGATTTTCCAGGCCAGCGACCAGCCCGTCCCGTCGTCGCCGCGCAGCGCCAGGGTCCGGCGGGCGGCCTCGAACAGCTGCGGGGTGCCGCGCTTGGTGATCTGGTTGCTGGGCGCCAACCCGTACAGGTGCGAGATGTGCCGGTGGTTGGGCTCGGTCTCCACCCAGTCGTAGAGCCACTCCATGATGTTGCCGCGTGACCCGATCTTCATGGGTGGGAGGCGGTCCCGGGTGGCGCGGACCTGGGCGCGGAAGGTGCTGTCGACGTCGAGGATCTCGCTGGCGCGGGCGCACGCGTCGAACAGGTCCCGCAGGATCTGGTTGTCCATCGTGGGACCGGCGCACACGCTGGCGTTCGCGTGGTGGCTGAGCTCCGGCGAGTTCGACGGGTTGGTCACCAGGTAGCCGAGGGTCGGCTCGGTCACCAGGGTGTTGAGGAAGAACTGCGCCGCGCCCTTCATGGCCGGGTAGTTCGTCCGGAGGAACTCGATGTCGCCGTTGAACAGGTAGTGGTCCCAGATCAACGTGGACAGCCAGGCACCACCGGTCTGCCACATGCCCCAGAACGCGCCGTCCACCACCGCGGTGGCCCGCCACGCGTCGGTGTTGTGGTGGGTGACCCAGCCACCGGCGGCGCCGTACTGCACCTGGGCGGTCCGCGTTCCGGTGACGGCGAGGTCTCGGACCAGGTCGAAGACCGGGTTGTGGCACTCGGCCAGGTTCGTGGTGTTGGCCGGCCAGTAGTTCATCGGCAGGTTGGCGTTGATCGTGTACTTCGAGTCCCAGGACGGGGCCAGCGAATCGTTCCAGATGCCCTGGAGGTTGGCCGGCTGGGTGCCGGGCCTCGACGACGAGATCAACAGGTACCGACCGAACTGGAACAGCAGCGCGGAGAACTGCGGGTCGTTGACGCTGTTGTGCTGGGCGATCCGGACATCCGTCGTCTGGTCGGCCGCGGAGGTCCGGCCCAGGTCGAGGGTGACCCGGCCGAACAGCGCCTGGTAGTCGGCCACGTGCCGGCTGCGCAACTGGTCGTAGCTGCTGGCCCGCGCGGCGGTGAGGCGCTGCCGGGCGATGCCCTGGTAGTCGCCTCCGACGTTGCGGTAGTTGACGTAGCTGGAGCCGATCGAGACCAGCAGGGTCACGCTGGTGGCGTTCGTGACCCGCAGGGTGCCGCCGGAGCTGGACACGCTGCCGCCGGTGACGGTGGCGTTGGCCAGTGCGAGGAAGCGGACCTGCCCGGTGACGCCCTCCATGTTCCCGGAGATGCCGTCGAGGCCGATCGTCGTGCCGTCCGGGCTGGACACCGTGGTGCGCTGCGGGCTGTCGAAGGTGGCGGTGAAGCTGATCGAGTTGCTGCGGTCGGCGGTCAGCCGCATCGCGATGACCTGGTCCGGCGCGCTGGAGAAGACCTCGCGCTGGTACCGGATGCCGTTCAGCACGTACGACGTCGTGGCCGTGGCGGTGGTGAGGTCGAGCGTCCGGTTGTGCTGGGACGCGCCGCTGGCGGAGCCGAAGGCGAGCCGGAGGTTGCCGACGGTCTGGTAGGCCAACTGCCCGCCCGGGTTGCCCATCATGGTCTGGTTGATGAGGTCCTGAGCCTGGGTCCACTGGTTCGCGTTGACCAGCCGCCGAATCTCCGCCAGCGCCGCCGCGCCCCGGGTGTTGCTGGGGTCGTGCGGGCCGCCGGCCCAGACGGTGTCCTCGTTGAGCTGGAGTCGTTCCGTGTCGACGTTGCCGAACACCATCGCGCCGAGCCGGCCGTTGCCGATCGGCAGCGCCCGCAGCCAGTCGGTGCCGGCGCCCTCGTCGTACCAGAGGGCGAGGTCACCGGCGGCCAGCACCTGCGGCGGCGCCACCGAGCCCGCTTTCGCCACGGCCGTCCAGGGCAGCGGCAGGAGGGCACCGCCCGCACCGGCCGCACCGATCTTGAGGGCTTGGCGTCGGGTCAGGTCTGACATCGATCCTCCAAACGGTGACCGATCCGGCCACCCCGATGCGTGACAACTGTGGTAACCGAGACGGGTCCGCTGCCCGGACCGACCACGACCTTGGGCAGCAGGCCAGCGTCGAGCCCCGAGTCGGGCAGACATCTGATGTGTTTCGCGAAGGTTACTCCGGCGCCACACAATCGGCAACGATCGATCGATGACGAGATCAGCGCGAGCTGCCCACCCGCCGGCAGGCTTCCGCTGGAGGTTGGCAGCGCACCGACGGGACCCGACAGGCCGGGGGCAGCGGAGAGGAGCCCGCTGGCGGCGCTTCAACGCCGTATACATCGGATGATGGGTGGCGAGCAGGCGAGGTCGGCGCAGCGCGTCCCGGTACGGCTACACGAGGTCGAAGGACTCCCACGGACCGACCGCCGTGCGATTCGCGATCAACGGGTCGGCGCCGGCGTTGTCCGCGCAGACGTACCTGTCGTTCGCGCTGCTGCGGAAACTGACACTGCCGTCCGGGTTCGCCACCTGGGTGAACGTCTCCCAACCGCCGACCACGTCCCGGTCGGCCACCAGCGCCGCCGCGCCGGCCTGCTCCGCGCAGACGTACTTGGCGGTTCTGGCGGACCTGAGGGCCACGAGACCACCGCCGGCGTCGACGACTGTGAACTTCTCCGACGCGGTGGTCAGCGAGGCGATCAACGGTGAGCCGCCCACGAAGAGGCCGTTGGCGCGGGAGCGGACGCCGACGGCCGTGGTGGTGGGCGGGGTCGCGCCGATCACCGGGGCGGTGGGCCGGTTCGCGGTCAACGCGATCGCGCCCTTGAGCATCCGGCCACCGTCACCGGTGAGCCGCAGGTAGTAGTCCGCCGAGCATGCCGTGCCGTCCTCATCCAGCGGCAGGAACGTCGAGCCGACCGGGACGAACGCGGCGCTCTCCGCGGTCTTGGCGATCTGGTTGCCCTCGTTGTACTCGTCGAACATCGAGATGTAGATCGCCGGAGCGCCCGCCCGGATCACGTTGTAGAACTGTCGCCACATGAAGTCACCGTGTGCGCGCTGCCGCTCCTGCAGGTCCCCGGGCAACACACACGGTTGGTAGTCGATGCCGTGCGCCACGCAGTCCCGCACGTCCGGCAGCGTGACGTTGGTGTAGAACCAGTCCGACCCGGCCTGGTCGCCGATCCGGCCGACCATCCAGGGCGAGATCATGTCGTACGCGTGGTAGACGTCGGCGAATCCGGCCCGCGAGTCCTGGGTGCCGTCGCTGTTGCGCCAGTGCGTCGGCGTGCCGCCCATGACGTACACGCCCTGTGCCTTGAACCAGGTGATCACATCGAGGCAGGCCGCCGCGCTCCACCGGTGGTTCTCGTCGTTGAAGCCGAAACCCCAGATCCCGACGACCGGTTTGCCGTTCTGCCTGGCGTACGCCGGGGAGGTCGTGTACGCCCTCATCTTGTTGACCCAGTCGTCCTTGATCTGCTGCTGCATCGTCGTCCAGCCGCTGACGTCATACATGATGTAGAACTTGCGCCCGAACCGCTCGGCGGCGTTGCGCACCTTGATCGTCACGGCGTCGCGGATCGGGCCCTCCCCGCCAACCGGGTTGAAGCGTTGCAGGGCCGCGGTGTCCAGCCCGTTCTCCTGCATCCAGCGGAAGTGGGTGTCCACGGTCTGCTGGTCGTAGGACGAGAACAGCGAGGCCGGCTGCCCGTTGCCCAGGTTCTGGTATCCGGTCTTGTACACCCGCTCGTAGTCGCGCACGTCCGGCCACGACTTGAGGGCCTCGTTGACCGGCGAGGGCGTCTTCTGCCAGTCCTGGCCGTAGTGCCACCAGCCCGCCAGAGGGCTCCCGTCGCCGGCCCCGGTGAACCACCCCTGGTAGCCGACGGTGATCTTTCCGACGACATCGCCGGGCGGGCTGACCGCAGCGGCGGCGGGTTCGGCCGCGTAGGCGTCGAACGAGACTCCGGCGACGGAGACGGCGGTGCCGGCCACCGCGGTGCCGAGCAGGGTACGGCGGGACAGCCTCATTGGCGTTGGCAACCTTCCTCAGGGGACTTTGCCCGGATCGTCAAGCTAGCGACGATCCGGACGGGATGAGGTTAGTGAGCCGTTTTGCCAACTCCCAAGCTGAGCCACGAAACTTCAAAGAACCTTAAGAGTACGGGGAGCGTCCGCACGCGGATCGTCACGAGCATGCGACGGGTAGTGGCGGAAGCTCGGCGAAGGCAGCGCTCTCGCGTGCAGTCCATTCGGCATCCCGGAGGACATCGGGGACCAGGTCGGCTGTCACGACCGCCGAGCGGATGGTGTCGACGGCACCGCCGCCGTTGGACGCGCTACACCTCGACGGTCACGTCACCCGCCGGGCGGCGCCCGGCGCGTCGCCGGACGGTGGCCGCGATGGTCGCGAGACCGGGGGCGGCGCCGAGCAGCCAGATCGCGATCAGTGGCCAGTGGATCAGCGCACCCACCGCCCCGCGGATCTCCGGGACCTCCCCGACCGTGTACGACGTCTCCGGGCCGGACGTTCGACAGGACAGCGAGTAGGCACCGGCGCTGGGCACGTCGACGGTGGCGACCCAGGCGTAGGAGGCCGCGTCGCCTCCGTAGCCGCCGGGTGGGATCGTCACCGGCTGCGCCCGCCGGGCGTTCGCGCCAGCGCCGGTGACCTCGCAGTCCGGATCGGCAGGTGCGAAACCCACCGCGTAGATCGCGTACCGGCCCGCCGCCGGCAACGTCAGGTGCCCGGACTCGCTGGCTGAGCTCGCGTACGGCCCCACTGCCCCGTATTCCCACTCGCCGTAGCGCACGGTGCTGCCCTCGGCCCCCAACTGCACCGTCAGCTGGGCCAGCAGGGCACCCACGACGACGGTGATCCCGCCCGTGACCAGACCGTGTCGCACCGACGGGTGGCTGCGGCGTGGGCGACCTCGGGCAAGGAGGTGGCCGACCACCGCGCCGCAGATCACCAGCGGTACGCAGGCGATCACCACCCCTCGCCACGGGGCGACACCGGTGAGCGGGATGACCCACCGGTAGACGGCCATCGTCGCGGCCACGAACACCGCGCTGACCAGCGCTGCCGCCACCACGGCGGCCATCGGGGCCGAGGCGCTGCGACGCGGGGAGGCGGACCAGGTCCACCGGGAGGCCACCACGGCGGCGAGCACGGGCACCGCCCCGACGATCCACCACAACGCCGCTGAGACCCCCGGGTCCTCCTCCCAGCGATGTGTCCACTCGAAGAAGACCAGCGGCGCCGGCACGGTCGCCAGCATCCACAGTGCCAGGATCTTCGGGCCGGGAAGTGTCCGACCCGCCACCCGCCAGGTAGCCGCGCTCATGCACCGATCATCGGGCAACAGGAGTCGTTCGCACCGCCTGGGGGGCGGCCCGCCACCGGCCGCCGGTCTCGTCCAGCGCCGTCCGGAGCTGCGTCAGGAAGTCACCGAATTGCACCGCCGAGGCCCCGTCCAGCACCCGACGCATCAGGGCCGAGCCCACCGCGACACCGTCGGCGTACCCACCGGCCTGGGCCGCCTGCTGCGGACCGGAGATCCCGAAGCCGAGGACCACGGGCAGATCCGTGACCTGTCGCAGCGACGTCACCAACCGCTCGCCGGCCGCGCCCACCGTCGACTGCTCGCCCGTGGTCGCCATGACACTGACCGCGTAGACGAAGCCCCGGCTGCGCGTGGCGATCTCGTGCAGGCGCTGCGGCGTGGTCGCCGGGGAGGCGAGCAGCGCGAGGTCGACCCTGTTGCCCGCCGCCGCGGTGGAGACCGGCTCGATCTCGTCGACCGGCAGGTCCGGCACGATCAGACCGTCCACTCCGGCATCGGCGAGCGCGGCGCAGAAGCGGTCGGCTCCGGCGTGCAGGACCAGGTTGGCGTAGGTGAACGCGATGAGCGGCACGGGCAGTGTGAGCCGGGTGACCTCGTCGAGGATCTGCCGGGTGGTGACGCCCCGCAGCAGTGCCCGGTGCGACGACTCCTGCACGACCGGTCCGTCCAGGATGGGGTCGGAGAACGGGAGGCCGATCTCGATGGCGTCGGCGCCCGCGTCCACGGCGGCCCGCAACAGGTCGGTCCAGTTCCCGGTGACGCCGCCGGTCACGTACGGCACGAGCAGCTTGCGGCCGGCCGCCCTGGCGGCGCGGGTACGGGTCTCCAGTGCGTTCACGACAGCTCCATCAGGGTGGCCATGTCCTTGTCGCCCCGCCCGGAGAGCGTGAGCATCACCGTCGAACCTGGGGGGACCGTGCCGTCACCGACGGCACGGATCACCCACGCGACCGCGTGGGCGGATTCCAGCGCGCAGAGGATGCCCTCCGTGCGGGCCAGCCGGTGGGTGGCGGCGAGCACCTCGGCGTCGTCCACGGTCACGTAGGTGGCCCGGCCCGAATCGGCCAGGTACGCGTGCTCCGGTCCCACCCCCGGGTAGTCCAGACCGGCGGCGATCGAGTGGGCCTCGCTGATCTGCCCGTGCTGGTCCTGGAGCACCAGGGAGCGGAAGCCGTGCAGCACGCCGGGGGTGCCGGCGCTGATCGCGGCGCCACCTGCCGCCTCGACACCGACCAGCCGGGCCGGCGTGTCGATGAAGCCGGCGAACGTGCCGGCGGCGTTGGACCCGCCACCGACGCAGGCCACGACGTAGTCGGGGGTGCCGGCGACGAGGTCGGCCGCGCACTGCGCGCGGGCCTCGTCGCCGATCACCCGCTGGAACTGGCGGACCATCCAGGGGTACGGGTGCGGACCCAGCACCGAGCCGAAGCAGTAGTAGGTGTCGTCGACGGAGGTGACCCAGTGGCGCAGCGCCTCACTGCAGGAGTCCTTGAGGGTTCGGCTGCCGGAGGTCACCGGCACCACCTCGGCACCCAGCATCTTCATCCGGAAGACGTTGAGCTGCTGCCGTTCGATGTCCTTCGCGCCCATCAGGACTGTGGTCGGCATGCCGAACAGGGCACCGGCGGTGGCGGTGGCCACGCCGTGCTGGCCCGCGCCGGTCTCGGCGATCAGTCGCCGCTTACCCATCCGCCGGGCCAGCAGCGCCTGACCCAACACATTATTGATCTTGTGGGATCCGGTGTGGGTGAGGTCTTCCCGCTTGAGCAACAGGTTGACGCCCAACTCCGCGGAGAGTCGCACCGCGGGCGTCAGTGGCGTCGGCCGGCCGACGTAGACGGAGAGCAGGTGGTTGAGTTCGCCCCGGAACAGCGGGTCCGTCCAGGCCTCGGCGAAGGCCCGCTCGACCTCGACACAGGCCGGAACGAGTGACTCCGGCACGAAGCGTCCACCGTAGTCACCGAACCTGCCGAGCGCCGAGGGCCGACGGGGGTCGACCTGGGCGGCTGGGCGTGCGGAGCGCAGGAGTTGGTCCACGACACATCACCTCACAGTTCTAGAACGACAAGGTCTGTATAGCAGGGAAACCGGTCGCTGTTCTAGATCTGTTGGAAAATGGTTCTAGAACAGTTTCGGTGGGCGCGCGGGATGGTCCGCCACCCCTCCCGTCAGCCCTGCGGTGCGCTGCCGATTCCGGACAGCCCGGTGCCGTCGCCGACCGCGTAACTGACCTGATGGCCGCTGACCTCGCGAATATTCATGATCACCACGCTGTTTCCCGCGAGGATCGCGACGTCGACAACCAGCGGGCGTCGGTCGGCGTCGCGAGTGATCCGCTCGCTCCGCATCGCCGGAACGCCTTCGGGTAGTCCGAGCAGGTGGCCGATGCGCTCGGGCATCAGCACCGGTGAGATCGTCTCCTCGGCCTGCACGGCCACCGCGCCCGCCCGCTCGGCGAGCACGGCGTACAGCTCGTTCTTCTCGAAGTCGACGCCCCGGAGCAGACCACCGAACGGCTGTGGGAGGTAGGACACCTGATGAATCAGCGGAGCGCCCCGGACGACCCGGATCCGCTCCAGCCGGAGCACCTCGTCGCCCGTGGGAATGCCCAACCGCTTGGCGACATCGTCGGGCACCGCGACGGTCTTGCGGCCGAGCACCCGGGTCAGCACCTCGATGCCGCGCGCGCGCAGGTCATCGGCGAGGCTACGCAGATTGCCCATCGAGTACGGGACCGGCATCGCCCGGACGTAGGTGCCCTTGCCCGGAAACTGCTCCACCAGTCCCCGGTCACAGAGCTCGTCCAGAGCCTGCCGCAACGTCATGAGGCTGACGCCGTACTCCTCGCTCAGGTGTCGCTGGCCGGGCAGCGCGTCGCCGGGAGCGAACTCGCCCCTGCCGATCCGCTTGATCAGGTCGTCGCGGATGACCATGTACTTCGGGGTCCTACCCGGAATGACGCGCATGCCTTACCCAGCCCTGAGAGTCGTGACGGAGCGGGTCGCGCCGCCCGGTGAGGTGCGGAGCTTCACGTCCTTCTACCGATGTCAGCGTATGGCCGACCTCCGTCACCGCCTACGCACGGGTCGCGCCGAGTGGCGGACCAACCGCCCGTGGGCGGTGGCGGGCCGCCACAGCCGTGGACATCCCGCCAGGGCACGGCTCAAAACTTTACAGTTGTTAGGTGAGCATGTAAGTTAACGGATGTAAGTTCAAATCCGTACCGCAGAGATGGGAATTCTCATGACGACCGCGACCGCGCTCCGCACCGACCACACCGCCCTCGCCCGCCCCGCCGATCGCATCGGTCGTGGGCTCGCGGCCGTCGCCGCCCTCGCCACCGTCGTGGCGTTCGTCAACGGGCTCCTGCTGACCCTCGACGCCCCCGACGACCGCCTGTTCATCGAGGGCTGGCGAGTCTCCAGCTTCGCCATCTTCGCCGGGCTCTTCGCCCTGCTCGCGTTCCGGCCACGCCAGTCGGCCGGCGTCTGGGAGATCGTGCTCGCCGGCAAGACCGCCCTCGTGGTGTTCGGCCTGGCGATCGGCGACGTTGCCGAGGCACGCCTCTCGGCCATCATCGACATCGGGCTGGTTGCCGTGGTCGCCGCGGCCTACGTGCTCTGCCGCGGCTGGCTGGCCTGGCGCCCCGCGACCAACCCGAGCCGATGACGAAAGCCGAGCGCCCGCCACCGTCGCGTGACGGTGGCGGGCACCCCGATGATCAGTAGGGCTGACGGATCAGCACGACGGCAGGGTGACCAGCGCCAGGTTGGGGTCGACGCCGGTGGTGTACGCGGCACTGAGCACGTAGAGGGTGCGGCCACGGACGGCCACCGAGGTCGGGTTCTGCAACCCGTCGGCACCGCTCACCAGCGTTCGCGAACGGCCGGCGGCGTCGATGCTCACCAGCGTGTTCGGCCCGTTGAGGGCGGCGACGACCTGGTGGTCGCCGGCGCCCACGAAGGCGAAGTCGTCGATGCCGACCAGGCCGGTCGCCACCACCCGGACGGGTCCGGGACGGCCGTGCCGCAGCGGGATGCGCAGCAACGTTCCCTGGTCGAGATTCGTCACCCAGATCGCGTCGGGGCGTACCTTGAGGCCGTTGGCACCGAGGAAACCCGTCGAGGCGAGTTCGGGTGCCGAGGACCAGGTCTCGGCACGGCCACCTTCCAGGGGGACTGTCGAGATCGTGCCGAGCACCGAGTCGGTGAGGTAGAACCTGCGCGTCACCGCGTCGTACGCCAGGCCGTTGGGCAGTCCGGCAGCCGGCAGGGCGGCGATGCGCTGCGGTGCCCGGCCGGGGCGCAGCCGGTACAGGCCGGTGGTGGCGGCGTCACCGCTGGCGTAGAGGAAGTAGAGAGTGCCGTCGCTCATCCGGACGATGCCGGTGGTCAACGCGAACGCGAGCACCGGCGTGTTCACGCCGCCGTCGGCCGGTGCGGGCAGGGTCGCCAGGATCCGCGTCGCACCGGACGGGCTGACGGCGGCGACCTGTCTTGCGGCCGCGAAGGTGACGTACGCCGTGCCGTCCGGACCCAGCGCGATGTTCTCCGGCATCTGCCCGTTCGCCAGATCGAAGTGGACCGCGATCCGCGAGGGCAGCGGCGCGGTCGACGGCGCCGCCAGTTCGACGGCGGTCAGCCGTGCGGTCCCCGCCTGGGCGACGCCCGACGGTGCGACCGTCACGACGCCGACCCCGGCCGCCGCGAGAGCTACTGCGAGGGTCATCATTCTCTTGCGCATTTCTGTTCCTTTCGAAATAGCCGAATTGATTCGGCTGTCGTGGGCGCGAAGGGTCCGGCGCTCCTTTCGGAGCACCTCGTTTCGCGCGGTGGAAGAAGGGGCGCTAGTCGCGCATGACCGGCTGCTGGCGCGTGCCGGCGCGGGAGGTGACGGCGCCGTGCACGAGCAGCGTCATCGCGGCGTGCGACGCCGAGCCGGGTTCCGTGGTGGCGACGACGACCGTCTGACCGTCCTCGGTCTGCAGGGCCTGCTGGGTCACGGTCATCGCGCCGACCAGCGGGTGGCGCATCTCGTACCGGCTGCCGCCGCCGGCCTTGACCCGGTGGTCAGCCCACATGGTGCCGAACTCCGGGCTCCGCACCGTCAACTCCCCCACCAGCGCGGCCAGCAACGGATCGTTCGGGTGCTGCCCGGAGACCATCCGCAGCGTCGCCACCACCGCGCGGGCCTTGGCGGGCCAGTCCACGTACAGGTCGCGGGTGTGCGCGTCCAGGAACACCAGCCGTGCCATGTTCGGGCGCTGGCTCGGCCGCTCGGGGATCCGGTGGTCCAGGTGACCGGCGAAGAGGGCATGGCCCCCGATGGTCCAGGCCAGCACGTCGGCACGACGACCGAGCACCAGCACGGGTACGTCACCGAGCGTCGCGACGAGTTGGCGTACCGCAGGGCTCACCCGCTCCGGCGGCGGACGCCGCACGGCGGACCGGCGACGGGTCCCGGCCGCGAGTTCGCTCAGGTGGCGACGTTCCGCCTCGTCGAGTCGCAGTGCCCGGGCGAGCGCCTCGAGGACCTCGGGTGAGGCGTTGACGGCCTGCCCCTGCTCCAGGCGCGAATAGTACGAGGCGCTGACACCGGCCAGGAGGGCCAGTTCCTCCCGGCGCAACCCTTGGACGCGGCGCCGGTCGCCGTACGTCACCACGCCGGCGTCCTCCGGGCTCAACTGGGAGCGTCGGGCCTGGAGGAAGTCGCCGAGCTGTCCTCTCGCGTTCATGACTCGAAGTATTGCGACCTCGCCTCGCCGCAACCACATCCTGCCAGGGATAGGTTGAAGCCGGTCAGACCAGCCGGCGCCTGATCCACCAGAGGGAGAACAGCGACAGTGCGGCGGTCAGCGCGAACAGCACGCCGAACTCGCGCCATTGCAGGATCCAGAACCTCGAGCCGGGCACGTAGACCACCTCCTGTCTGAGGTTCTGCTTCTCCAGCCACCTCGGGCACGTCTCGCGGTCCCGGGGGGCCAACGGGCCGCACTGGGTCATGTCCGCCGGACCTCGGAACTCCGCTCCGGTCGCGGTGATCGTGGTGCTCGACAGGACCCAGTCGCCTCTGCGGTCGGGCTCGAGTTGGATCCTCATCTCCCCGCTGTCGGGGCTCATCGACAGCCCGTACTCCCCGTCCACCCGCAGCGGGGTGACCATCGTGCTCGGCTGGGCCAGCCAGGGACGCACCACGAACGGCGCGGCGATCTGGAGGCTGACGACGACCAGCAGGGTCACCGCCATCGCGGCGAGGGTCCGGCGCAGCAGCAGCCCGGTCGTGACACCCACCAGGAACGCCAGCGCCGCGTAGCCGACCGGCACGATTCCTCGGGCCCCGAAAATCAGCGGGTTCATCCGATCCGCCGTGGCTCCGTCGATCGGCTGCGCCCACCTGCTCAGCATCAGGCTGAGCAGGCCCGCGCCGAGCGCGGCGGCCCCGCCGCCCACCGCCAGCTTGACCAGCAGCCAGCGGCCACGGCTGACGGACTGACTGAAGACCATTCGGTACGCGCCGGACTCCAACTCCCGGGCCACCAGCGGCGCCCCCCAGAAGATGCCCACGAGGGCGGGCAACAGATACAGGGCTGCGATGGCCGCGATGTGGAACTCGCTCGCCCACCCCGGTTGCAGCGCCTGGAGGAAGGCTCGGCCCGCGGCGCGGCAGGCATCACCCTGGCAGCCGGTGTATCCGGTCTGCGAGGCCAGGTTCGTCACCTCCGACCAGGTCAGCGCCAGGCCGCCCAGAACCACCACCAACAGGGCGCCGGTGGCCAGGGCCGGGCTCCGGAACTGTCGCCAGGTCATCCAGATCATCGCTGTCCCTCCAGCACCCGGTCCGGCCCGTTGCCGGCGGCTCCGCTCATGTACGCCAGCACGATGTCCTCCAGGTCGAGCCGGTCGACCTGCCAGGACGGGTCGTCGATCGGCGCGGTGCTGCGTACCACCAGGGTCGACTGCACGTCCGTGTGGCTCTGCTCCACCAGTGCCCGCCCGACGCCCAGGTCGGTGGTGTCGCGCCGTTGGCCAACCAGGCGGTGGTGGGTGGCGAGCAGGTCGTCCACGTCGCCGGCCACCCGTACCCGAGATTCGACAAGCACGATCAGGTAGTCGCAGACCCGCTCCAGGTCGGCGACCAGGTGCGAGGACATGACGATGCTCATGCTCTGCTCGGCGGTCAGCTCCATCAGCCCCTGCAGGAAGTGGCGCCGGGCGAGCGGGTCGAGTGCCGCCACCGGCTCGTCGAGCAACAGGAGATCGGGCCGCTTCGCCGCGGCGACGGTCAGGGCCAGTTGGGCGCGCTGGCCGCCGGAGAGTTTGCCGGCCTTCTGTGCCGGGTCCAGGCCGACCTGGGCGATTCGTTGCTTGGCGAGCGCAGCGTCCCAGGACGGGTTGAGGTGCGCGCCCATCAGCAGGTGGTCCGCGACGGTCAGGCTGGGATAGACCGGGGTGTCCTGCGCGACGAACCCGACCCGCGGCGACCCACTGACCGGCCGCGCACCGAGCACCTCGATCCGCCCTGCGGTCGGATCGAGCAGCCCGCAGGCCAACTGCAGCAGCGTGGACTTACCGGCGCCGTTCGGCCCGACCAGGCCCACGACGTGGCCCGCCGGGATGTCCAGGGTGCAGTCCTTGAGTGCGGTACGCCGTCCGTACCGCTTGGTCAGACCGCCCGCGATCAGCGCGCTAGTCATGCTCGGGCCTCCGAAAACGCCCGAAAACTGCTCAGGAAGAGCGCCTCGATGCTCTCGTCGTCCAGGCCCGCCTCCCGAGCCTCGGTCAGCCAGCGCGTCAGGTCCTGCCGCAGCGGTTCGTGCTTGCTCAGCGAGTCGCCGCCCAGCGTGCGGGTGACGAACGTGCCCAGCCCTGGCCGGGCCATGACCAGCCCCTCGTACTCCAGCTCGCGGTACGCCTTGGACACCGTGTTCGGGTTGATCGCGACCCGGGCCACCACCTCCTTGACGGTGGGCAGCTTGTCGCCCTCGTTCAGGACACCGAGCCGGAGCGCGTGCCGTACCTGCTGGATGAGCTGCATGTACGGCGCGACACCGGATCGCAGGTCCAGGTGAAACTCGATCACCTCGTCACCTCAATCTACTAGGTGCCTAGTAGATTAGGACAATCGTGGGCGGCCCGCCAGCCCTCGCCGGACGCCGTGCGAAATGAGCCGGCGACCGCCCGGCCGGCCGGGCCCGATCGCGTCGTGCGCCGCCACGATTGCGTTGGTAACGATGGGCGGGCCACGCCACCCCGTGGAACCATGCTTCGGACACATGTTGGACAATGCCCAGGTCATCGGAGAGGATCTATTCCGTGAATACCCGCTCCACCGCCGCTCAGCGAACCGCCGAAGACGCGAGCCCGGACCAGATCGCCGACGACGACCGGACACCGGACGGGCGGGGCCGGTGGCGCTGGGCGCGTCACGAATGGACCCTCGCAGCACTGGGCAGTCTGCTGCTGTCGGTCGTGCTGACCTGGCCGACGATGCGACACCCGGCGAGCACGATCCCCAACGATCTCGGCGACCCGACGTTGCAGGCGTGGCAGGTCGCCTGGTCGGGCCACGCTCTCCTGAACAGTCCGGCCAACCTCTGGGACTCGAACACGTTCTTCCCGGAGAAATACACGTACGCCTACAGCGACACCCTGCTCGGGTACGCCCCGATCGGGATGCTCGGCTCCGGCTTCGAGGCGGCCGTGATCCGGTACAACGTGCTCTACGTGCTGCTGCACGCGCTCGCGGCCTTCGGGGCGTACGTGCTGGCACGGCAGCTCGGCGCGAACCGGTGGGGCGGCGCGGTCGCCGGGATCGCGTGGGCGTTCGCGCCCTGGCGGTTGGCGCACGCCGGGCACCTCAACATCCTGTCCAGCGGGGGCATCGCGCTGTGCCTGGCGATGCTGGCCCGTGGGCACGGCTGGTCGCTGCGCCACGGTTACCGGCCGGAGCGACGGCGGCCCGGCTGGGCGTTGGCCGGGTGGCTCGTCGCCGCCTGGCAGGTCACGCTCGGTTTCGGCATCGGGCTACCCCTTGTCTACTTCCTGCTGGCCGCGGTGCTGGTGGCAGCCGGCTGTTACGGCTGGTCCTGGTGGCGCAAACGGGAGCGCCCGCCGTTCGGTCGGCGGTTGCTGTTCGCGGATCTGGGCGGCGGTGCCGTGTTCGGCGCGGTGACGGTGCTGCTCGGTCTGGTCTACCTGCGCGTCGTCGACCTCAACCCGCAGGCCGAGCGGGGGCTGGAGTGGACGAAGATGTTCTCCCCTCCCCTCATCGGGTTCGTGACCGCACCGGGTGACTCGTGGTTGTGGGGTGAGCGACACGCCGCCGCACGCGAACAGCTGTCCTGGCCGCCGGAGATGGCGCTGCTGCCGGGGATCACGCTCATCGCGCTGGCCGCGGCGGGACTGTTCATCTCGACGTACCGGGCGCGGCACCGGGTCGCGCTGGGCCTCGGGGTGCTCGGCACGGTGCTGTTGGGCCTGGGCTCGACCCTCGGCGGTGACGGAGACCCGGGCTACCTGACCCTGTCCACCGCCCTGCCGGGCTGGGACGCCCTGCGCACCCCGGGCCGGATGATGCACTGGACCAGCCTGTTGCTGGCGCTGCTCGCCGCCGGAGCGGTGACGGCACTGGCCGAATCATCGGGTCAGACCTCGGCATCGTCGGACCAGCCCTCGGCCCGCCGCTGGACGCGGGCGCTCATGCCGGTGGTCCTGCTGGTGCCGCTGGCCCTGGTCACCCTGGAGGGCGTCAACCGGACACCCCACCCGACGGTGACGGCGCCACCGGCCGCGATGCGGGCCGCGCAGGACCCGATCCTGGTGCTGCCCGCGGGCGGCGTGGGCGATCTGACGTACATGTTGTGGACGACCGACGGGTTCCCCCGGGTGACCAACGGGCTGGCCGGGTTCGAGCCGGTCAGCCAGGCGCAGACCCGGATCGCGGTGGCATCGTTCCCCGACGCCGGCAGTGTGGCGTACCTGCGCGGGATCGGCGTGCGGTCGGTGGTGGCCGTGCCGGACCGCACGGCGGGGACGCCGTGGGACGGCATCGCGGCCCGGCCCATCGACGGGCTGGGCATCACTCGGGAGGATCTCGATGGCACGCTGCTCTACCGCCTCTGATCGGGAAGGCGCCGCGAGCCCGGACGGCGGATGCCCGATCACCGGCCGGGCGGGGTGAGCAGGGTGCGGTTGTCCATCGTGGTGCCCTGCTTCAACGAGGAATCGTCGGTGGAGCGGTTGCACGAGACCGTCACGGCCACGCTCGCCGAGCTGTCGGACCTGGACGTCGAGGTGGTGTACGTCGACGACGGCAGCGAGGACGGCACCCTCGAGGCGTTGCGCCGGCTCGCCGCCGCCGACCCGGCGGTCTGCTACACGTCGCTGAGCCGCAACTTCGGCAAGGAGGCGGCGATGCTCGCCGGCCTGCAACGGGCCACCGGCGACGCGGTCGTCATCATGGACGCCGACCTGCAACACCCGCCACGGCTGCTGCCCGAGATGGTGGCTCTCTACCGGCAGGGCTTCGACCAGGTGATCGCCCGCCGGGACCGGCGGGGTGACCGGTTCGTCCGCATGGTCGCCTCGCGGTCCTTCTACCGTGTGATCAACTGGTGGATCGACGTGCGCCTGCAGGACGGGGCGGGCGACTTCCGGCTGCTGTCCCGCCTGGCCGTGGACGCGATCCTGGCGATGCCGGAATACAACAGGTTCTCCAAGGGACTGTTCTCCTGGATCGGCTTCCGCACGGTGGTGGTGGCCCACCGCAACGAGACCCGGCAGACGGGGCAGAGCAGGTGGACGTTCGGCAAGCTGTTCAACTACGCGTTCGACGGCCTGCTGTCGTTCAACAACCGGCCCCTGCGCCTGGCGATCTACGGCGGCATGTTCCTCACCCTCATCGCACTCGTCTACATGGCCTGGGTGGTCGCGGACGCCATCGAAAAGGGCATCGACGTTCCCGGGTACACCACCATCATCGTCAGCGTGATCGGGCTCGGCGGCATCCAGATGACCATCCTGGGGGTGATCGGGGAATACATCGGCCGGATCTACTACGAGACGAAGCGCCGGCCGCACTATCTGGTGCAGGAGACCGAGCGCCTGGTCACCGAGACCGGCGAGTCGCCACGGATGCCGTCGCAGCCCGCGGCGCGATCGACCGATCGGGGCCAGCAGGCGGTGCCAAACCGGGACGACCCGTTCCGCCGGCCCTCCCCGCGACCAGCCGCCGGAGAGGCGACGACGGGCGACGCCGGCTGAGCCCCGTGACAGTGGCCGGTTCGACGAGGGCACCCGATCCACGCGGGTCATGCGAGACTCGTGCCGGCACGACGGATCCGGGGAGGGCAGCGGGTGGCTGAGGACGGGCCGACTCCGGTCCACCTGCCGAAGGTGCTCGACGGTCTCGCCGAGAACCCGGCGCTACCGGTCGAGCTGGTCCGCCGGCTGGTGCGCCACCGCCCTTGCTCCGATGGCGTGGCCAGGCACGCCGACCTGCCCCCGGACGTGATCGAGGAGATCCTCGCGTCGGACGATCACCGCCTGCTGCACTCACTCGCACTCAACCGCCACCTGCCGCACGCCGTCCGGATGCGGCTGACGGCGTACGCCGACCCGGCGGTCCGAGCTGCCCTGGTCGTGGGCGCCTGGGACGCGCCCCGCGAGCTGCACGAACGGCTGATCGACGATCCGGGGCCGCGAGCACGGGAATACCTCGCGCAACGCGACGACGTACCGGCCGATCTGCTCGCCCGCCTCGCCACCGATCCCGAGCCGACGGTCCGGGCCACGCTCGCACGGTGGTGGACGCAGGCACCCGAGGCGGTCCGGCGGGTCCTGCTCACCGACCCCGTCGACAGCGTTCGCGCGGCGGCCTGCTCGACCTACTACGCACGGCTACCGCATCCGGTGCCGCCGCCCGACCTCGTTCCGGGCCTGCTCGCCGATCCGGTCACCCGCACCGGCGCCGTACGCCACGCGATCCTGACACCGGCCCTGGCCGCCCGGCTGGCCGCTGACCCCGACCACCAGGTCCGCCGGCAGGTGGCCGAGCACCCGCAGCTCCCCCCGTCGGTGCGGGACGTGCTCGCCGATGATCCCAGCGCGAACGTGCGGGTGGGGATCTTCCGACGCCCGGACACGCCCGAGCCGACGCGTCACGGCATCTATGCGGACATCCAGCGCGGCGAGCGCCCGCTCACCGACGTCCTCGGCGGCGACCTCGACGACGACGAGGTGTTGCAGCAGTTCGAAGACCACCTGGCCGTCTCCGAGCTGCGCCACCTGCGGCTGGACTGGGTCACCGCGGACCCGCTGCCCCACGTGTCCTCCCTTTACATCTGCTTCCGGCGTTCCGCGGCACACAGCCCGGCGCTGCCGGCCGACGCGGTCCTCCGCCTGCTCGACGACGACGACAGTGGCGTCCGTACGACAATGGCCAGGCACGCCCCACACCTGGTCGACCCGGCCACCGCCGAGCGCATCGATCGCGGGTTCCGGTCGGACAAGAAGACCGACTGGCGTCCCGCCGACGTCCTCCCGCTCCCGGCATCGACCCTGCGCCGGCTCGCCAGCGACCCGGATCCTCGCATGCGCAGTCTGGCTCCCCGAGATCCGGACCTGCCCGTCGAGCTGATCGAACGCCTGGCCGCCGACCCGGACAGCACGGTCCGCCAGGCCGTCGCCGGGCATCCGCGGCTACCGGCTGACGCGCGCCGCGCCCTCCTCGCGGATGACAGCGAGTTTGTGGCGCGGACAGCCGCCGCGGCACCGACGCTGCCCGTTGCCGAGATGGAGCGTCTGCTCACCATCGCCGGCGTCTGAGCGACACCGCGTCCCCGCCGCCACCATCCCCAGATATCGCCGCGAAATCGGCTCCGGCGCTCGGCACCTCTCCCGCGGACGGGGCGTAGCGGTGGTAGTAGCCGGTCAGTGCGACCGCCAACGAGATCGACCACAGTGGAAACAGGCACCAGCCCAGGCCGCCGGCTCCCCAGTACGCCCAGTCGTGGACCGGTTCTCCCCACAACTGAAACGTATCGAGCTGACCGGGCAGGTGCACGCCCATCTGCGCCAGCAGCAGCCCGCGGCCGAATCCGAAGATGCCGGCGACGGCCGACCCGCCGAGCAGCAGCGGGAACCACATCGGTACGACGCGGCCGCGCAGCACCGGGATCCAGCGTGGAAACACCCTGCCCCAGCGACAGAGCAGTCCAGCGGTCAGCACAGCGCCCGCCGTGGCGAACGACGCGAGGGTCGGCTCGATGTACACGTTCTCCGGCTGGTTGCGCAGCAGGGACCTGACGAAGGGTTCCGGTGCCCCGAGAGCCCAGCCCCGAGACCAGGCCACCCGGATCACCGCGTACGGCAGTGGGCACGCGATCGCCACGAAGGTGGCGATCCGGCCCGCCCGGATCCAGGCGGCGCGACGACGTCGCAGAGCACCCGGGTCGTGGTCGCTCGTGGCGTCGGCGTAGGCGACGCTCGCCAGGACGAACAGGGCCGCGCCGGCCGCCGCGACGACCTGGAACAGCGTCGGCCAGTCCGCCCACAGCCAACCGATCGGAAGAACGCCCAACGGCGGCAACATCACGATCATCCGTCCGTCCAGCACGACGCACACGATGACCGCCACGACGCCGACACCACCGACGATCCCGGCTCGACGTCGAGTCGGTCGGCGGTCCCGTCCGTCGAGCCGCCCGGCCACGACGAGCGCCACCACACCGAACACGGTGATGAGCGGGCCACCCACGGCACGCTCCAGGCCGGCCAGGAGCGACGAGTAGTCCGGCCCGGTGCGGTCGTTGTGACCGAAGGGGTAGCCGGCCCCGCCAGAGGACCAGAAGATGCCCAGCACGACGAGGAACCAGGCCCATCCGCTCGCCGCGGCCGCTGCCCACCGCCGCCAGGACCGCCGCCCGCCGTTGCGTGCCACCGATGCTGTCATGCCGGTCAGTGTCGGCCACCGGGGACGGGCTCGACATCTGCCGTACGGGGTGGGCCGGCGGCCTCGAACCGCTCGACCTCTACCGGTCGGGAGAGGCGCCGGCACGTGTCGCCTGTGCAGGATCGACCCATGCGAAGGCGACAGCTGACATCCGCGCTCGTGGGGTTCCTCCTCGCCGGGACCGCCATGATGGTGCTACCCCGCCACGGCGACACCGATGGCTGGCGAGCCACGTTCAGCCCTGCCCTGCCAGCGCCGACCGGATCGCACGACGTGGGCGTACGACGGATGCGGCTCGTGGACCAGGACCGCCGCGACCCCTGGCGCCCGGACAGTGACCGGACGTTGATGCTCGACGTGCACTACCCGGCCGACTCCGGGTCCCGGCCGTTGGCGCACTACGCGGTGGCGCCCGCGCTGACCGAGTTCGGCCACCTGGCCTGGGCGCCCGGCGAAGAGCGACGCCTGGGACTCCTACCGGACGAGGTCAACTGGATGTTCCGCACCCATTCCCACGAGTGGGCGCCGCCGGCCACCGGCTCGTTCCCCGTCCTGGTCGGCTCGCCACCACCCGGGGTGATGCGGTCGGCGTACACCAGCATCGCCGAGGAACTGGCGAGCCGCGGATACGTGGTCGTCACCGTCGACCACCCGTTCGACGCGCCGGTGGTCGACCTCTATCCCACCCGGCGGGTGATCGAACCCACCGACGCCGTCGCCACCGTCGGGCGTCTCGACGCCGACACCACCAGGATCGCCGACCTCGAGTACGTCACGAGGAGACTCTCCAGCCTGGACCGGCCGGTGAGCCGCGTGATGGACCTGCGGAGGGTCGGCCTCTTCGGGTGGACCGGCTCGGACGCCAGACAACGAGCGCACCTCGCCGGGCTGCCCGGAGTCTCCGCCGTCGCGGACCTGACCGGCACCGCCGACGTCACCGACACCGGCATGGTGCCCCTGCTCATCATCGGAGGTTCGCCCATCAGCGTGCGCCGCGACCTCCCGCGCTCCGGCTGGCGGGCGAGGGTCACCATCCCCGGCGCGTCTCCGCGGTCGCTCACCGACGACGGGGTGATGTTGGCACAGATCGCGGAGCGCTACCCCCGCGTCGAACCAGTCGTGTGGCGGGACGTCGGGGAGGTGCACGCGTTGGCCTACCGCACTGTCCGCCGCGCGCTGGTCAGCTTCTTCGACCACCGGGTCAACGGGGCGCAGGCCGGCACGATCGTCGTGGAATCGGGCGTGACAGTTGATCTGGTCTCGTCGTGAGATGCTGACCGGCGTGAAGCGGCTCGCCGCGCTGGCCGCCGGGATCGTCACCGTCCTGGCGCCCTGGTACGGCCAGCCGACCCCGCTGCGGCTGACCGCCTGGGTGTCGGTCCTCGCCGCGACACTGGCGATCTGGGCGCCCCGACTGCCCCGGGTGCCGCTCGCCGCTCTGGCGGCCGTCGTCTCGCTGGGCGGGAGCCTCTGGGCGTGGCGGTGGCTCGGCTACGACTTCGTCGACGACGGCAACGACTCCAGCAAGCTCCTGCTGTGGACCACGATCGACGTCGGCGCGCTGACCACCCTCGCGGTCGCGCTGAGCCGCGGCGCCGGCCGGGCCGGCCGGCTGACCGGGGTGCTCCTGCTGCTGCCCGGGTCGGCGGTCGGGTTCCGACTCCTGCCCGACGCCGCCGTCGGCGAGCAGTTGTTCCTGGGTGCCCTGGGTGCCTCCACGGTGCTGGCCGGAGCGCTGCTCGGTCGCTACCTCCGCGGCCTCGACGAGCTGCGGGCGACCGTTGTGGAGCAGGCGCGGTCCGAGCAACGCCGCCAGCTCGCCGCGGATCTGCACGACTACGTCGCGCACGACATCGCCGGCATCGCGGTCCTGGCCCAGTCGGCTCGGGTGGTCGGCGCGAGCGACCCGGGAGCGCTCGTCGCGCAGGTCGAGCAGGCCGCCGCCCGGGCGCTGCGGCGTCTCGACCGCAGCATCCGGCTGATGCGGGACGACGGACACCCGACCCACCAGTACGGCCTCGCCGACGTACCCGACCTCGTCGACGCCCACCCGATCCGGGTCGAGCTGACGATGGCGGTGGCGGGACACGGCGACATCTCCGCCGCGGTCCAGGCCACGGCGTACCGGGTGATCGTCGAGGCCCTCACGAACGTCGCCCGGCATGCCCGCACCGCCGTCGCGGTGCGGGTGTCGGTGACCCAACGGGAGGGACACCTGGACCTAGTGGTCGCGAACGAACTGACGGCCGGAGCGACGCCACCACGGGCGGAGGGTCAGGGCACCGGCCTGGCCTCCCTCCGTGCCCGGGTGGACGCGCTCGACGGCACCATGCGCGCCGGTCGCGAGCAGGGATCGTGGCAGGTACGCGTCACCCTCCCCCTACACTGAGTCGATGCCCACGCTGACGCGCCTGCGGCTGGGTATCGGGAAGGCGACGCCATGACCACAGTGGTGATCGCCGACGACCACGACATGGTCCGGCACGGTTTTCGCATGGTGCTGTCGGCGCAGCCCGACCTGACCGTCGTCGGCGAGGCCGGCAACGGCAACCTGGCCTGGGACCTGGTCTGCCGCCTGCGCCCCGCGGTGCTGCTGGCGGACATCAGGATGCCCGGCATGGACGGCCTCGAACTCGTCCGACGCGTCACGACCACCCCCGCGCTGGGGACGAAGGTGATCGTCGTGACCACCTTCGACGAAGATGACTACATCGGCCGGGCGTTGCGGGACGGGGCGAGCGGTTTCCTGCTGAAGGTCTCGGCACCCGGGCTGCTCGTCGAGGCCGTCCGAGCCGCGCTGGCGGGCAATGCCCTGATCAGCCCCGAAGTCACTGTCCGCTTGCTGGAACGGCTCAGAACCGATCGCGAAGCCCTCCAGGCGGACCCGCCCCTGACCGCCCGCGAACGGGACGTCGCCACGCTCGTGGCTCGCGGGCTGAGCAACGACGAGATCGGCGCGGAACTCCACGTCTCGCCGGGCACCGTCAAGACCCACGTCGCCCACATCTCCCTGAAGCTCGGAAGCGTCACGCGCGTCCGCATCGCCGCCTGGGCCTGGGAATCCGGCCTCGTGTCCCGCTCCTGACCGGGACACGGTACGAGCGACGGACCGGCCGAATCCACCGCACGGCCGCGTCGGGCGCGGGTGGCCCGGTCAGCCGTCCGGGGTGAAGAGCCCCTGGATGCCGACGACGATCGCGATGAGACCGAAGATCGCGAGCAGGAGGCGGACCCCGGTCGCTCCGGCCGGCTGCTCGCCACGTGGCGCCGGCCGTCCGGTCAGCCGCTCCCACAGCAGGGCGAGCCCGACGCCGATCCCCACCACCTCGAAGTGGAACACCCGGGGTCCGGACACCAGGTGGACGATGAGGTAGTAGCCGCCGGTCACGAGCGCCACGACGCCGACCACCCAGGCGATCGGGGCGGCCCGACCGGCGAGGCGTCCCAGGTCGTCGCCGACCCGCGGCAGCAGCCGCAGCACGGCGACGGCGAGCAGGAAGCCGCCGACGATGTTGGCGAGGTCGAGCAGCAATGCCATGATCACGATAGGTCTCCGTTGATCGAGGGTTCAGCGGGTGGGAGCGTACCCATGGACCCGGGTCGTTGAAACGATCCAGAGTCCGGGACCAGCGCGGTACGACCGGGCGAATATTCCGCCCATCGTTTATGCATTGACCAGCATCTTTGTAATAGCGTGCAAATTAACCGCCGCGAAACAGATGCGACACACTCGATCGTCACCTAGGCTGCCGGGTGACACATCGACTGCCCGCACCCGCAACGTGCTGGTCCCCCGCGTCCTCGCACACCGCCTACCGCCGGTCCACGCAAACGGCCGACGCCGATTGGAGCATTAGATGACCTGGCGTCCCACCATTGCCGCACTCGCCGGACTGTGCCTCGCGGTCGGCTCCGCGCCGTTCGCCACCGGCGCCGCCGCCACACCTTCGACAGCCGTGGACGCCGCTCCGGTCGGCGCTCACGCCGCGCTCGCCGGCCCGCCCGGCGCACCGTCCGGGGTCTGCCCGACGGGGGTCGGATACGGATCACCGCTGCCGGCGAGCTCCCTGTCGGCCACGAAGATCCAGGGTGGGTTCTCGTTCCTCGAAGGGCCGGTCTGGGTCGCCGACGGCGGCTACCTGCTGATGTCCGACATGGCCGCCGGCACGGGTCAATACAATGTGCAGCCGTCCACGATCCGCCGGTTCACCCCGCCGGCGACCTTCGACACGTTCATCGCCAACGCCGGCAGCAACGGCCTGGCACTCAGCGCCGACTCCCAGCAGATCATCGCGGCCACCCACGACCAGCGAAACGTGTCCGCCTACCGGCTGAGCGACTCCTCCCGCAGCACCGTCGCGGCGAACTACCAGGGCCGGGCGTTCAACTCACCCAACGACGTCGCGGTCCGGTCGGACGGCGTCGCCTACTTCACCGATCCCAACTTCCAGCGCGGCAACCGCGCCGACCAGATGAACGGTCGCACAAGCGTCTTCCGCGTCTCCGGCGGTCAGGTGTCGCTCGTCGACGACCGGCTGCGCCAGCCCAACGGCATCTCGCTCTCACCCGACGGGACGGCGCTCTACGTGGGCGCGTACTCCGAGAACAAGATCTACAAGTACGCGGTCGCTGCCGACGGCAGCACCGGCGCCCGCAGCGTCTTCGTGAACTACATCGGCGGTCCGGACGGCGGGACGATCGACTGTGCCGGCAACGTGTACTGGACGTCGGGTTTCGATGGCCAGGTCCACGTCTACTCCCCCACCGGCACCCAGCTCGGCACGATCCGGGCCGGCAACTCCGGCACCACGAACGTCGCCTTCGGCGGTCCCGACCGGCAGACCCTCTACATCACCTCCGGCCAGCGCAACGACTCCGGCCTCTACAGTGTGCGGCTCAACATCCCCGGATACCCGTACTGACAGTCGCCGAGGGGCGCCCGGGTGACACCGGGCGCCCCGCTTCAGGAGTGCTGACGGCGGCCGGCGCGGATCCGCGCACCGAGGTCGCTGACCGGGTCGAGATGACGCAACTTGTCGGGGTTGACGATGGAGTGGATCGCCTGGATCGCACCGTCGGCGATGTCGAGGCCCACCACGCCGAAGAGCCGGTCCCGAGAGTCGAAGATCAGCGCACCGGGCCGGCCGTTGACCTCGGCGATCCGCATCCGTACCCCGCCGTGCGGCGCCACCACGGACATCGCGGTCGCCAGATGCCGTGCCACCCGCTGCCGGCCGTTGATCGGCGACGCCAGCGCGGGAACCTTCCCGCCCCCGTCGCCGTGCAGCACCACGTCCTGTGCCAGCAGCGCCTCCAGCGCCGGCAGGTCACCCTGTTCGGTGGCGGCGACGAACCGCCGAGCCAACTCGTCGCGCTGCCGCCGCGAGGCGTGGTAGCGAGGCCGACGCTCCTGGAGGCGGACACGGGCCTTCGCCACCAGGTGCCGGGTACTGTCGACGTCGGTGCCGAGGATGCCGGCGACCTCGACGTACGGATAGTCGAACACCTCCCGCAGCAGGAAGGCGGCCCGCTGCCGGGGCGACAGGGTCTCCAGGAGTACGAGGAACGCCAGCGACAGTGCGTCCGCGGTCTCCGCCTGGTCGGCGGGTGAGGCGTCGGTGACCACCGGCTCCGGCAGCCACTCCCCGACATACCGTTCCCGCCGCGCCCGCGCCGAGCGGAAGTGGTCGATGGACAACCGGGTGACGAGCGTGGCGACGTACGCGCGCGGCGAGGTGAGCTGCTCGTTGCGGCCCAGCGTCTGGTGCATCCGCAGGAACGCCTCCTGCACCACGTCCTCGGCCTCGCTCACACTGCCGAGCATCTGGTACGCGATGGCGAACGCCCGCGGACGCAGCTCGCCGTAGAGATCAGCGGACGACACCGCTCAGCCCAGCCCTTCGACGAAACCGTTGCGCCAGCTCGGATACCGAGGCGTCCACCCCAGCTCCCGTTTGGCCTTCTCGCTGGAGATGCCTCGGGCCCGCGTCATCAGATCCACCGGAGCCGCGCCGGCCACCGCGCGCACCAGCCACGCCGGAAGGCGGCGCGGCGGCTTCGCGCCGAGCACGCGGGCCAGTTCCGGCAACCACTGACCCACCGGCGCCGGATCGTCGTCGGCGACGTGGTAGATCCCGCGCCGGCCGCGTTCGACGGCCGCGACCGTGGCCGTCGCGGCGTCGACGATGTGCACGAGCGACACCACCCCGGTGCCGCCGCCGACGACCGGGACCTTCCGGCGGCGGATCAGGCTGGCCATGCGGGCGTCCGGCGCGAGTTCCACACCGGTCCCCGGGCCGTAGAAGCCACCGTAGCGAAGCACGATCCCCTCGGCCCAGGTGATGGTGGTGACGGCGGTCTCCAGGTGGCGTAGCGCCGCCACGCTCTCCTCGGCGTCGGCCGGCGGGCGGGGCTCGATCCGGCCGTTCTCGTCGACCACCGGCCCGCCGGTGCGTTCCATCCACGAGGCGTTGCTCTGCGCCACGAACGCGCGTACCCCGATGGCGCGCGCGGCGGCGAGGAGGTGGTCGGTGCCCACGGTGCGCAGCCGATCGGTGGCGGCGGCCATCCGCTTGGCGTGTCGAAAGTCCGGCGGCCCACTCAACGCCGTCAGCTGATGGACGACGACCTCCGGCTCGGCCTTCGCCACCGCATCCGCCACCGAACCGGGGTCCAGCGCGTCGACGACGACCGGATCGGCGCCCAGTGTCCGCAGGGCGTCGAGTTTCGCGGCCGAGCGGGTCGTCCCGACGACCTCGTGACCGTGTGCGACGAGTTGGGTGACCAGTTGGCGGCCGATCGCGCCGGACGCGCCGGCGAGGAAGATCTTCATGACGTCTCCGTCCACTTGAACCTGTCAACAGAGACGAGACGGCCCGGCCCCCCATGAACGACAGTTACCCAGCTCACACCTCAGCAGCAGCCGAGCCGGTGCCACGGACCAGGGGTGACGCTAGGAAGGAGCGCCAACCCGCTGTTCGAGCACCTGCATCTTGTAGCGGAAGTCGGTCAGATCGTCGTCGTGGAAGAGGTGGAAGAACCACTGCGGCATCCGCGGCTGCTGCCGGCGGGCGACGAACAGCACATCCTGCACCTGCCGGGCGAACACGGCGAACGCCTGGTCGTCCGCGATCACGTCCGACGGTTCCTCGGTGACCGCGCGCACCAGGCCGAGGACCCGGGTGCGGTCGCGGGTGGTCAGGATCTGCGCGCGGGCCATGTCCGAACACGACAGCAGCAGACCCAGCGATGGCACGAACCAGACGCCGACCAGGCTACCGACCGTGCTCTCGGTCGTGAGGCCCACGGTCACGCCCACGACACACCAGACCGCGACGACACCGAGCAGCACGGCAGCGAAGCGTCGCCGGACCCGCGAGCCCCACGCCAGGTTCTGCTCCAGACAGAAGAGCACGTCGTACGGAGCGGCGACGGTCGCGACGAGGTAGTAGTCCCGCAACCGCGTCTCGTCGCCGCGGAAGCGCCGGCTGAGACGGCTCAACTCGTCCTCGGACAGCCGCTCACCGACCAGGACCGCGTTCCACGGCAGGTCGAACAGGTCGGTGTCCAGCATCTCCTGCAACGTCGCGCTGACGTGCAGGTGCCGACCGATCAGGGGAGCCAGTACGACCGCGTAGACGCCGGCCCAGAGCGCACCGATGATCGAGACAGCGGGTTGCAGCGGGGGTAGCGCCACCTTCGCCACCACGCCGAGACTCGCGACGGCCAGTGACATCAACAGACTGACCGCCTGGGCGCGTTGCGTGTAGCGGTGTGCCACCGCGATGGCCCGGAAGAGGATCAGGGAACGGTCGTTGTTCTGTGACTGGTTGATCCGCCGCATGCCTGCCAATGGAACCTCCGACCGTCAGGCGGTCCACCCCTGCCACCAGATGGTGACACGATCAGCGATCGAGGCGCTACCGTCCGTTTGATCGACGACTCCGACGACACCTCACGTCGCCACGTGCTGTCGGCCCCGGCTCCCCAACCACCGGAACAGCACACGCATCCGGTCCCGCCACGGACCCGATCAGGTGATCGAACCCGGACGGGACCGGATGCCCCGTACCGCTGTCGGTGCTGTTGCCCTCGACGAGCCGAGCGGCCAGATGATCAGCCGAAGCAGTTGGGGACGGGCGGCGCGCTGGGCGTGCAGTTGGTGGGCCGGTTCGCGCTGATGACCGACTTCTCATCCACGGTGACCTGACCGCCCTCGTTGAAGACCCCGCCCGGCGCCAGGGCCGAGACGTTCTCCGTCACCGTGGACTCGGTGAGGTTGACGGTGCCCCTGTTGTAGATCCCGCCGCCGCGCGAGTTCGTGCCGACGGCCTTGTTCCGGTTGATGTGGGTGTGCCGCAGCACGACGATGCCGCTGCCGACGTAGACGCCGCCGCCGTGCTCGATCGTGCTGAACGTGCTGGCGGCGTTCTCGCTGATCTGGCTGTCCTCGACCACGAACCGGCCGATCTGGTTGAAGATCCCGCCGCCGCGTTGGCCGGCGCTGTTCCGGCTGATCTTGCTGTGCTCCAGGTGGAAGATGCCGTCGCTGAAGATTCCGCCGCCTTCGCTGCCTGTCGCGTTCTCGCTGACCTCGATGTTCCTCGCCGTGGTGGTGGCGTTGATTCCGCTGCGGATGCCACCACCCCGGAAGCCCGAGGTGTTGTGGTGCACGCGCACGTTGTCGAGCACGGCGACGCTGGAGTTGGACAGCCCACCACCCGTGCCACCGATCGGCAGGACGGTGACAACGCCGATCGTGTTGTTGTCGCTGATTCTGGTGTTCCGCACGGTGAGGTTGCCGTTGTTGTAGACGCCCCCACCGTCGTACAGGGCCGCGTTGTCACTGATCTTGCTCTCGTCGTCCCCGTGCTTGTCGCGGTCCTTGCCGTCCCGGTCCTTGCCGTCCCGATCCTTGCCGTCGCGGTCCTTGCCCTCGCCATGGTCGCTGCGGCCGAGGATCCTGGTATCGCCGTAGTTGGCGATGCCGCCGCCCGAGCCGTTGGTCCGGTTGAAGACCACGTCGGTGTTCTCGATGGTGGCCCGGCCGCCGATGTCGATCCGGATTCCACCCCCACCGCCGCCGATCCCGCTCGTGTCCTGGCCACCCTTGATGGTCACGTCGCGGAGCTGGAGGTCGCCGCCGGCGCCCACCTCGAGGATCCGGAACGGTGCGGCGTTGGCCGCGCGGACGATGGTGGCGCCGTTCCCGTCGATCGCGACCCGCTGAGTGATGATCGGCAGGCCGATGGGACCGTGGGGCACGGGTGGTTGAGGTGCGGACGCGTTGAGCGTGTACGTGCACTTCCCGGCGAGCTTGAGGGTCGCCCCGTTGCCGGCGTTCGCGCGGACGAGCGCCGCGATCAGCTCGTTGGCGCCACACGGCACGTCCGTGACGTGGTCGCCCTCGCCGCCCCGGTGGTCGTCGTCCTTGTGGTCCGTGCCGCCCCGGTCCTGCCCTTTGTTGTCGTCGCCGGTCAGCCGGCTGGTGCTGCCGGCGAGGACCTGCTCCCCGGCGTTCACCAGGCTGCTGCCGCTCGCTCCGAGCGCTCCGGTCACCCCTGTCGGCGCGCTGACGGCGGCCAGCCCAGCCACCCCGGCCACTCCGGCGACGAGCCACCGTGCCCGCCGCCTCCTGGCGGGAGGTGGTTGATCTGCCGCTACCTCGCTGACGTTCGGGTGTCGATGGTTGGACATCGAGCTACCTAGCCCTTCTCCCTACACCATGTCTCCGCACGTAACAATCCGCGCAGACAGCGACAAATCGGGTGTCGCTCCCGACATGAACGTAGTGGAGCAGGACTCGCGTTAACCGGTCTTATGCGAAGAAGTCCTACATTAGGTGCAGATACCCCCAGCGCTCCGGCCGCGCCACCACGCGCGCTCCCGCGCTGGCAGCGCGCCGCGGCAGAGCCGGCCGGCGCCGGCAGGCCAAACAGGCCGACGGTCAGCCGCTTCGCCGGTTACCCCACTGGCGCGGGCTCTGGACCGAGCCCCGGCCGCCGAAGTGCTGACCCTTTCCATGCGGTTGGGGTGAGGCGACCTTGCCCTTCGCGCGTCGGGCAGCCCGATTCGCGGGAGCGGCAGGCTGGTCGGCCTCGGCCGTGGTTTCGGCATCCGCCTCGTGGTCGTCGTGAGCGGGCTCAGGCTCCGGCATCGGTATCTCCCTGGATCTGGGGCGCCCCATGGACCATCGATAGCCGACGGACGCGACTGTGGTCGACGCCGGGGTGGGCGCCTGCAGGATATCGCAACCCTCAGCCCGCCCCGTCGACGGTTGCCCGCTGGCACCGCGACGGCGCTGGAGGGCCGAGATTTGTGGTTGCAGTGGTTCCCTGATCAGGAGCAGGCCGACCCGGATCAGGACATTGGGGCAGCCAATGACGGACGTGCCTGGTTTGATGGAACGCCGCACCGCTGTGCACGGAGGACGTGATGGGGAACTACAGCGAACCGCTGCTGCTGGACAGGAGCGGCAACAGCTACCCGCTCCATGACCGGCGCTGGCGCGGCGACGACGACAGCCCTCTCATGCTGTCACCCCTGTCCGGGTTGATGCCGGAGCAGATCGACCAGGGCGAGTGGTCGCTGTGGCGCTACCGTTCCGTCCTGCCCGTCGACCCTGACTACCGCGTGAGCCTCGGCGAGGGCCTCACACCGATGGTCGCGCTGGGCTGGGGCGAGCACCGGGTGCACTTCAAGCTGGAGTGGTTCAACCCCACGTCGTCGTTCAAGGACCGCGGCGTGTCGGTGATGGTGTCGCACCTGCGCTCACAGGGTGCTGACCGCGTGCTCGAGGACAGCTCCGGCAATGGCGGTGCCGCGGTCGCCGCCTACGCCGCCGCGGCCGGCCTACGTGCCAAGATCATCGCACCGGCGGCGACGAGCGCACCGAAGATCCTGCAAGCACGTGCCTTCGGCGCGGAGATCGAGCTTGTTGGTGGCACCCGCGACGAGGTCGGCACGGAGGCCGTCCGACAGGCGGAGCAGATCCCGTACGCCAGCCACAACTGGCACCCGATGTTCCTCCAGGGCACCAAGACGATCGCGTACGAGATCTGGGAGAGCCTCGGCTTCACCGCCCCGGACAACGTGGTGCTCGTCGCCGGAGCCGGCAGCCAGATCCTCGGCTGTGACATCGCCTTCTCCGAGTTGCTCGCCGCGGGACAGATCGACCGACTACCCCGGCTGCTCGTCGGGCAGCCCGAGCACTGGTCCACCATCGCCGACACCCTCAACGGTGTCGACCGGGCCGGGCGCGGCGAGCGCGTGCCTACCATCGCCGAGGGTGCCTCCATCGCCACCCCGGTACGGCTCCCCGAGGCCGTCGAGGCGCTACGTCGCTGCGGCGGCGCGGGTGTCGCCGTTCCAGAGGAGCAAATCCACGCCGCGGTCCGCGCCCTGGCCGCCCGCGGGCTGTACGCCGAGCCGACCAGCGCCGTCGCGGTCGCCGCACTCGACCACTTCATCTCCAACAGCACCATCACTCCCGATCAGACGACCGTCGTCGTACTCACCGGCTCGGGGCTCAAGTCCGCCGACAAGATGGCCAGCCTGATCCCGGCCTGAGCCGGACGCCCACCTGCCACCCACCACCGGAGAGTCCGACCAGTACGGCTGACCAGCCCACCTCTGCCCCGTGGCCAGACGTGGACCTGCGCGACCTGCGCCTGGCGGTGGGTGCTTCGCGAACCCACGACGTTGCGGTACCTCGCGGTCGCACCTGCGGAGCCAGGGGTCGACCGTCGACTATTTTGGCATCGTGACACTGGTGCAGGCAGTCGAGATCGAGGACTACCGTCCCGAGTATTCACTCCTTGTTCTGGTGGATCCGAGCGTGGAGTGGGGTCACGAGGATCCGGAGGTGCCCCGGCACCGTGATCGCGGCGGTCGGCCGACCGGGACGTTCGCCGGGACCGGCGCCGGCTGGGTCACCGCTCAGGCGCCGGGCCTGGCTGATCATGCGGTACGTCTCGAGCTGCACGACGGTCCGCCGCCCACTGATCACGAGGAGTTCGACGATGTCCTGGAGGCGTCGTACCGTTCGAGCTCTGGTGGGTTGTCGGTCACCACACTGACCGGCGGCGTCGGTCCCGCCGACCTCGACCTCGGTGCTGCGCAGTGGTATCGGGTGCGGGTGGCGCGCGGGCAGGCGGGCACGGAGAGCACGTCCGGCTACACCTGGGTGCTGCGGTTCTGGGCCGATCCGGTAGTTGAGCCGCCTGCCTGGCTGGCCCGCGGCCAGTCGGCGATCGGAGGCCCGGACAACGGCTGGCACTCGGCGCTGCCGCGCTGGGTGACGGAGGTGGCGGACATCGCCGCCAACATGGCGCGGCGGCTCGGTCGACCGGTAACCCCGCAGCAGGTCGAGGACGGCTTCCACTCGCCTCCGTCGTATCCGGTCGGTTGGCTGGACGAACCGTTGTGGCCGCGTCCGTCAGCCACCGGCCACGTCGCGCCCGGGTACCGCGCCCGGGAGGCTGCGGAGCAGCGCCGGCTCGCCGAGATCGTGGCCGAACTGGGCGTGCCTCCCGTACGTCGCAAGCGGGACGTGTTCCCGCTGCTGGTCGCTGCCGGCATTCTGGTGTGCGAGGGAAACGCCTACCGGGCTGGCCAACCCGCCCGGATCGACACGGTTCTGTCGTTGCCTCCGGATGAGGTTGCGGCGGTTCGGCAGCGGGACTTGCGTTGCCGCTACGACGCTGTCGCCCAGGATCTCGAAGCGGTACTGCGCTGGACACCCCGGACTCCGTTGGAGACCACGCCGGCAGAACTGGCGCAACGGCTGCTGGTGAGCGAGGTGGAACTGGGCGAGGCGCTGGCCTACGCGGAGGAGACCGGTTTGGTGCACACCGAAGACGGACGCCCGCTGCGGCTGTGGCTTGGCCCCCGGGGCACATCCTGAGCCGGCCGTTCTCGCCAACCTCGGCGGAGCCGCAGCGCCCACGAGGTCGGTGCGCTCGCGAGGTCAGCCGGCCCGCCAACCGGCCGGGTCGACACCGCCGGGCACCGGCGCCGCAGGGTCGTAGGGCTGCCGGGTGAAGACGAAGGTGCCGAGATCGAGGTGGGTGACGACGCCCGCCGCGTCGCGGTGCACTCGCAGCCGTTCGCCGGCGAAGTAGCCGTTGAGCCCCTCCCAACCACCGTCGCCGGTGGGGCGCAACCGGGTGCCGCGCCCGCCGGCCAGCGGGACCAACTCCACGAAGTCGTCAGCCTGCGGGCGCAGCAGATAAGGGGCCGGCCCCCAGTACCACGGGCCGGCGAGGTCCAGTAGCTGTGGGTCAACTGCGGGCAGCGGTCGCCACGGCGCAGGGATCCGCGGCTCCCGCTCGGCGACCGTGTGCAGCAGATCAGCGGCGAGAGTGCCGGCGGACAGGCCGGCGGTCACGTTGGCCATGACAACCGCGCCCAGAGCGTCCTCGGGGCTGACCCACACGGCCGCGACGAAGCCCGGCATCGAGCCGGTGTGCCCGGCCAACAGCCGGCCGTCGCGGCGCAGCAGCTGCATGCCGAGCCCGTAGCCGCTGTCCCAGCCCGCCGCCTCCGGTGGGCTCGCCGGAGTGCGCATCTGCGCGACGGTGTCCGGGTGTAGCACCCGGTCGTCGCCGTCGATGAGGAACGCGGAGAACCTGGCCAGATCCGTCACGGTCGACCACAGTTGCCCGGCAGGCGCCATCAGACCGGTGTCCACCGCGGGCTCCGCAAGGAGCACATCGGCCCAGGGATGCACTGCCCAGCCGGTGGCGTGCGGTGCGACCGGCAGCAGGGTGGTGCGGGTCATCGCGAGTGGCTCCAGTACCTCGCGCCGCAGCACCTCGCCCCACGCCTGACCCCGTACCTGTTCCACCAGCGCGCCGAGCAGCGCGTAACCGGGGTTGGAGTAGTGAAGGCGCTGTCCAGCCGGATGCACGTGCGGATCGCTGCCCAGCACGTCGGCCAGGTTGGGTCGCAGCGTGCCCGGGGTTCGTTCCCACCACGGGCCGGGCGCCTCGGCGATCAGCCCGGCGGTGTGCGCCAGCAGCGCACCGATCGTGGCCTGGCCCGCCGCCGTGCCGGGCAGATGCTCGGCCAGCGGGTCGGTGAGCGCGAGTCGCCCCTCGTCGCGCAGGCGCAGCACCAGCACCGCCAGGAAGGTCTTGGTGATCGAGCCGATCCGGTATTGGAGGTCGCCATCCGGCACCTGGCCGTCCACCGTTCCCCACCCGTCCACCCACACCGGACGGCCAGCACGCACCACGGCAGCGACGACTGAAGGCGCCCGACCCGCCGCCTGACCGGTGGCCAGCCGGTGAACCAGCGCACGTCGGGTCTCGGGCAGCAGCGGCGGCGGGATCGGTGACATGTGGGCAACCTATCTGGCGGCCCCGGCCCACAGAGCTCCGTCCCGCTCCGACGAGGCCGGATCCGGGCCGGCGAGTGCCCGCGGTGCCCGGGACGGCGTTGACACCCACCGAAGCGCGGTGTCAGAATTCCTTTACACCCCCGTGTCAGAGAAATCTGACACCAGTGCCGAGGAAGGATCCCCGGATGAGCGGCACCCTGCGGACCGGTGACGAGCTGGTGTCGCTGCTGGCCGCGCTGGCCAGCCCGCACCGACTGCGGATCCTTGCCGCGCTCAGCCAGGGGCGCACCTACGTCAGCGAGCTCGCACGGCGGCTGCAGATGAACCGACCGCTGCTCTACATGCACCTGCAGAAACTGGAGGCAGCCGATCTGGTGACCGGCGAACTGGTCACCGCACCGGACGGCAGCTCGGTGAAATATTTCCAGGCCACGCCGTTCACGGTGTCCCTGGACCTGGCGGCGGTCGCGCTGGCCGCGCAGACCCTGACCGGCGCGGAGCCGGCCAGAGAACAGGAGAAGTGAGCAATGACCCAGCTGATGGCGTCGGACATGGCGCAGACCTCCACCATCGCCTCGGCGGTGATCGTGGCGACGGTGATCGTCGTCGCCGGTCTCGTCGGGCTCGGCCTCTATCGCGCCCGTTACGCCGCGACGCGGGAGGAGGGTTACCGGCTGCTGGCCGAACGGAGCGCCGACGGAGGCCAGGCCGTGGCGGACGAACTCACGCGCGTGCGGGCAGAACTCGGCGAGGTCAGGCATCGGTTGTCCGCGCTGGAGAAGCTCCTGAGCCAGATCGGCTGACGCGGAAGGGCGTGCGACATGAGCGGATGGATCCGATTACGACGGCAGGCCGGGCGTCTGGTCGCGGTGGCCGGCTGCCTGACCGTGCTGGCCACGACGGCCGCGCCGGTCGCCGCCGACCCGTTGCTCAACCGCGTCGCACCCGGCGACGAGTTGGCCGCCGCCGAGGACTACCTGCGCGCCTACCAGGAGCAGACCAGGGCACCCGGGCTGGCGTACGCGGTGGTGCGCGGCGACACGGTCCTCCGCAGCGGCGCCTGGGGCGTCGACGGCGACGGCCGCCCGATGACCGCACAGACACCATTCCTGCTCGGTTCGACGAGCAAGTCGTTCACCGCACTCGCCGTGGCGCAACTGGTCGAGGCCGGCCGCGTCGACCTCGACACCCCGGCGGCCACGTACCTGCCCTGGCTGGCACTGGGTGACGCGCACACCGCGCGGACGGTCACCGTCCGCCAGCTGCTGACCCACACCAGCGGCCTACCGGAAGTCTGGAGCACCGGCCTGACCGACCGCTACGACAACCGACCTGGCGGCCTGACCCGGTCCGTGCGGGACCTGGCCACCCTGCGACCCACCGCCGCCGTCGGGCAGCGCCACGAGTACAGCGACGCCAACTACATGATTCTCGGCGCGCTCGTCGAGGACGTCACCGGCGACACCTTCGGCGCCTACCTGCGCCGCCACGTGCTCGACCCGCTCCAGATGACGCACTCCGCGGCCACCGTCGACGAGGCCCGCGCGGTCGGAATTCCGCCCGGGCACCGCTACTACCTCGGCCAACCACGGCGCTTCGCCGCGCCGTTCGACACCGCCGGAGTGCCGTACGGCTTCCTCGCCGCCAGCCTCGACGACCTGACCCACTACGCGATCGCGCAGCTCAACGGCGGCCGTTACGGCAACACTCGGATTCTCGGCGCCGACCGCACGACACAGATGCACACCGGCACCGTGTCCACAGGTCACGGCAGTTACGGGTTCGGCTGGAGGAACAGCACCCTCGACGGCGTCGGCACCCGCATCGTCTGGCACGCCGGCGCGACCCCGGACTACTTCGCCCACCTCGTGCTCGCACCCGAGTCGAACCTGGCCGTCATCATCATGACCAACATCTACGGTCTGCCGATGGATGCTCCGCTCAGCGCCGGAGCGTTCAATCTCGCCCGGATCCTGCACGGCGCCACGCCCACGGCCGCCGCCCCCGACCCGGTTCACCGCTGGGCGCTGACCGGCCTGCTCGGCGTCGCCGTGCTGCTGATCACCGTCCTGGCCTGGTCCTGGACCCGCCTCATCCGCCGACTCCGGCACGGCACCATCCCGCCGGCCCGCTCACGCGCCCGTTCCCTCATCGCCACCACCGCCTGGACCGGCGGTTCCGCCGCTGTGGCAGCCGGCGTCGCCTGGACGCTACCGTCCTTCTGGCAGGGCGCTGACCTTGCCAAACTCCAGCTGTGGGCACCCGACATCGGCCACGCCACCATCGCCGTGGTCGCCCTGGCGATCGCACTCGCCCTGACCCGTCTGGCCGTCGGTCTGTCCAGCATGGTTTCCTCCCGTCCGACGGCCAGCGACCCGACACGGAGTCCGCAGGCGGTCGTTCCGACCACCTGACGCGACGCATCCCACCGTCCGCCGCCAACGGCATTCAGCTCTGCTGGTAGTTCACGGCGGCGAACCCGCACGGTTGGTGCAGGTGCAGGTAGTAGGCGCCCTCGCCGTACTCGTCCAGGTCCGCGCCGCCAAGCAGACCCACGTAGTCCATCGGTTGGCGGCAACCGGGGCAGTCGGCGTGCTCGGCGTCCTGGATCCAGTCGGGGGCGCCGCCCAGCGTCGAACCGCCCCGACCCCACGCGCTGGCCTGGTAGGGACTCTCCCGCGCCGACCCCAGGACCGGCACCAGCGTCGGCAGGTCCTCCGGTTCGGTGGAACCGAGGTAGCTCGGGCGGGTGTTGCCGGGCCACCACTTGGTGGTGCCGGCCGGAGTGACCTGGCTGTACAGCGTCGCGTAGCCGACGCACCAATAGCAGGTCTCGATGACCAGCCGGCCGGACCAACCCGTGTGGGCCAGCGCGGCGCCGACGGCAGGTTCCGCGGTGTCGAGCTCCGCGGCCGTCCACAACGGCGACGCGCACCACGGACAGGTGGGGCCGTCCACGCGCCGCGGTGTCTCGCGCATGACCCACTGGTACGCGATGCCGCCGCACAGGTCCCGGCAGCTGCCGTCCGGCCCGACCGTCCAGCCGCCCTCCTCGGCGTACCTCAGTGCACTGACGTGCAGTTCCCCGGCGCCGGCCGGTGGTTGTGTCGTCCAGCGACGCAGGGCGCTCACGGCCAGCGGGTGAGCGGTGTGCGCCAGGATGACGAGAAGCTCGTTGAGGTCGTCCGGCGTCGTGCCGCCGTCGATCCGCTCGATGACCCGGCGGACCACGTCGACCTCCGCCGTCCGGTACAACGTCGCCGGCCACAGCACGTCACGATCGAGCAGGTCTCCGAGATGCGGAGTCAGCGTTCCCGGGTCCGCGTCCGCGATCGCGGACAACTCCTCGAGGGCGTCGTCATCCTCGACGGCCGCTTTCTCGATCAGCTCCTCGATCACGAGGGGATGGTAGTCACATCGATCAACCGGCGGGTGCCCCGGTTACCGCGTGACCAACGGGGCCATAGGAATGTCCGCGTTCAGATCAGATAAGGACCGAACTGTCAATAAGCGAATACGGATTGGAGGATGCCACCGGGGCCGCATTCGCAAGGCATTGAGATTTCCGTCTCTGGTGACAGGATTCCTGGCCGAGGATGAGAATGAGTTCTATGCTCGCCCGGGAATAGGCTGCGGGCTCATCCGCGGCCCGGGGCCACAAGCACAGGGATTGCGAATGCGCCAGGATTCTGCTCTGCACCACGGCACTGCTGGCGAAGGCGAAGGCACACCCGAGGGCGAATCACCAACTGCCACGGACGACGTCGCCCGGCGATCAGCGGTCGCTGAGGAACAGGCATTTCTCGACCTGGCCACGGCCCGGCGCGACGGCTTGGCCGACCACCTCCGGGTGGAGCTTTCGGCCGAAGCCTTGGACGCGGTGGAACAGGCCCGGCAGCGCATGCTCGGTCAGCGGTACGAAGAGCTGCGGCAAGCACGGGAAGGGCTGGTCTTCGGCCGCCTCGACGGCCTCGACGGCACCGTGCGACACGTCGGCCGCATCGGTCTTCGCGACGACGGCGAGGACGATGAGCCCCTGCTGGTGGACTGGCGTGCGGCCGCGGCGCGACCCTTCTACACCGCGACGGCCGTCGACCCGCAGGGCCAGGCCCGGCGCCGGCACATCCGCACGAGCGGATCGACGGTCGTCGGGGTCGACGACGAGCCACTGGACGGGACCCTGTCGGCGGAACTCGTCGGTGAGGGCGCTCTCCTGGCCGCCCTTGACCAGCGACGCACCGGCCGCATGTCGACGGCGATCGCCACGTTGCAACGCGAACAGGACGACATCATCCGGGCCGAGGCGACCGGTCCGCTGATCGTTCAGGGCGGGCCCGGCACCGGCAAGACCGTGGTCGCCCTGCACCGGGTCGCCTACCTGTTGTTCGCCCGCCGGACAATTGCCGACCAGGCGGTCCTGGTCCTCGGCCCCTCGCCACGGTTCCTCGAGTACATCGCCCAGGTGCTGCCCGCGCTCGGTGAGACCGCCGTCGTCTCGGCGACCTGCGACACCCTGTTGCCGGGGATCCAGGTGGGCCGTGACGAGAGCCGACAGCTCGCCGAGATCAAGGGCCGCGCCCTCTGGCAGTCCACGTTGGAAAGCTACGTCACGTCGCTGCTCCCCCGGCCCCGTGAGCTGAAGCTGCGCTGGCAGGGCGAGTTCTACGCCATTCCCGCCGAGACGGTGGCGCAGGCGCTCGCCTCGGCCGTGCAGGGCCGGCCGTACCATCGCGCCCGCGCGGTCTTCGCCGAGCAGCTGCACCACCTCCTCGCCGACGCCGTCGTCGAGCAGCGCGAGACGCTGATGGACGAGATGGAGGAGGGCTTCGAGGACATCCTCGCCCGCGTCGATCGGGGCATGGCGCGCGAGCACCACTCCGGCCGGGCCTCCACCGGCAGTGACGTCGACGGCGTGTTCTCCGAGGAGGAGGTCGAGGATCTTCGTTCACGGATCGCCGGAAGCGCCAGCATCGCCCGGTTCGTCGAGGCCTGGTGGCCCACCCTCGACCCCGAAACCCTGCTGGGCACCCTTCTGACCGACCGCACCCTGCTGGCCCGGTTCGCCCCGCAGCTGTCCCCGGCGGAGATCACCGCCGTCTCGGCCGAGCCGACCCCGTGGGCACCGAGCGACATCGCCCTGCTCGACGCCCTCGCCGACCTGCTGGGCGAGGTCGCAGCCCCGCAACCACAGGGCGAGTTCGTCGCCGAGCGCGCCCGCCGACAGCGCGGCTGGGTGTACGGCCACGTCGTCATCGACGAGGCGCAGGAGCTGTCCGAGATGCAGTGGCAGATGGTCGTGCGACGCTGTCCCAGTCGCTCCATCACCGCGGTCGGTGACATCGACCAGGCGGAGGCGGCGCACCGGCACCGCAGCTGGGCGGAAGCGGTACAGGCTGTTTTCGGAGACCGGTGGACCGCCGCGACACTGACCATCTGCTACCGGACCCCGCGGGAGGTCATGGATCTCACCGGGCCGGTCCTGACGAAAGCTGGCAGCCACAACGCGCCGCCGCGGGCGGTACGCTCCTCCGGCATCGCCCCCTGGGAGCTCACCACCACCCCCGCCGAGCTTGCCGACACGGCCGTCGAGGCGGTGCGGGAGCTTCGGCAACGGTGGCGTGGCGGCACGGTCGGCGTCATCGCCCCCGCCGACCGCGTCAACGAACTCCTGGCCGTGCTGAACGACGTGCCGGTGCTCACCGCGACCCAGGCCAAGGGTCTGGAGTGGGACGCGACGCTCCTCGTCGATCCCCAGGGCATCGCCGCCGAACCGCGCGGCTGGAACGGCCTCTACGTCGCGCTCACCCGGTGCACCCAGGAACTCGGACAGGTGATCCTCGCGCCGCCGACGTAGCTCGATTCAGCGGCGTGGCCGCACCAGGCCCGCGTCGAACGCCGCGATCACGAGCTGCGCCCGATCCCGTACGGCCAGCTTCGCCATCAGGTGCGTGATGTGCGTCTTCACCGTCTTCACCGAGATGACCAGCGCGGTGGCGATCTCGTCGTTCGACAGGCCGCCACCGATCAACGTCAGCACCTCCACCTCACGGCCGGTCAACCGCCGCAGCGCCGGCGTCGGTCGATCAGGTCGGGGCGCCGTGACGTAGTGCGCGACGAGCCGGGTGAGGATCGACGGCGCGAACAGCGACTCGCCGCGGTGCGTACGACGGATCGCCTCGATCAGCTCGTCGGGGCGGGCGTCCTTGAGCAGGAAACCGGACGCTCCCGCGTGCAACGCCTCGTAGACGTACTCGTCGAGCTCGAACATGCTCAGGACCAGGACGCGGGCGGTGGACAGAGCGGGGTCGGCACAGATGCGCCGGGTGGCCGTGAGGCCGTCCAGGTGCGGCATCCGAACGTCCATCAGGACGACGTCGGGGCGGGTGGTACGGGCGCACGCCACGGCCCGCGCGCCGTCACCTGCCTCGCCCACGACGGCCAGGTCGGGCTCGTTGTTGATGATCATGGCGAGGCTGTGGCGCAGCAGCGCCTGGTCGTCCACCAGCAGCACCCGGATGTCGCTCACGCCGCTTCGTCCCGGATCCGCGCGGTCAGGCGGAAACCCCCGTCGACGCGCTCCGCCGACAGGGTGCCGCCGAGACTAGCGACCCGCTCCCGTAACCCGGCCAGCCCGTGTCCGGCGCCCGGCGAGGCCCGCCAACCGTCGAGTGACGGGCCGGTGTCCGCCACCGTGACCACCACGTGGGTCCCGTCCCGGTACACCCGTACCCGCGCGTCCGTCGGCCCCGCGTGCCGCGCGGCGTTGCTGAGCGCCTCCCGCACGGTCTTGCAGACAGCGACCTGGACGCCCTGCGACACCGGGCCGAGCGGCTCGACCGTCAGCCGCGCCCGGACCCCGGCCAGCGACGCCCCGTGCACGATGCCGGGCAGGTCGTCGAGGTTGTCCACCGGCGCACGGAGGCTGGCGGCGGACGGCTCCCGCAGGACGGTGAGCATGCGGCGTAGCTCGGCGGTGGCGTGCCGGCTCGCGTCCTCGATGTCGGTGAGTGCCACCTGCACCTCGGTCGGCTTGGGTAGGTGCCGGGTGGCCGCCGCGCGGACCGTGATGAGACCCAGTCCGTGCGAGACGATGTCGTGCAGGTCGCGGGCGATCCGCAACCGCTCGGCGAGCACCGCCTCGGAGGCGGCCCAGGCGGTCAACCGCGACTCGTAGGCGGTGCGGTCGGCGCGGGACCGCCGCACCGCCCAAATCGCGGCCGCGACAGCGCCGCCGACGATCAACGACGGCAGTACGACAGCGAGCGGACCCTGCGTGCCAACCGTGCACATGGCCATCACCAGCACGCTGACCACCGCGGCGACCACCGGTACGGTCCTGGTCCGCCCGGAGGGGCGCGGGTGGACGTTCACCTCCCCGACTGTAGTTCTCAGACCAGGGTCTGACGGTCCGTGGACCGACCGGGCCGGCGGGATCCGAGGACGGTCCGATGTGTGCGGGCCTGAGCACCTGTTGACTCGACCCATGATCACGATTGATCGCCTCAGTAAGACCAAGAACGGGACGCGGATCCTGCACGACGTCACCTTCGAGGCCCGACCCGGCCGGGTCACCGGCTTCCTCGGGCCGAACGGAGCCGGCAAGACGTCGACGCTGCGGATCCTGCTCGGCCTGGACAGGCCGCAGAGCGGGACCGCGCTGATCCGCGGACGCCCGTACCGGACACTGGACCGCCCGCTGACGACTGTCGGTGCCCTCCTCGACGGCAGTGGCGCGCACCGGGCTCGCACGGCCCGTGCCCACCTGCGCTGGGTGGCCGCCAGCAACGGCCTCCCGGACTCCCGCGCCGACGAGGTGCTTGAGACCGTGGGCCTGACCGGCGACGCGCGCAAGCGGGCCGGCCGCTTCTCCCTCGGCATGAGCCGCCGGCTCGGGCTCGCCACCGCGCTGCTCGGTGACCCGGAGGTGCTGGTCCTGGACGAGCCGGTCAACGGGCTCGACCCGGCCGGGATCCGCTGGATGCGCGGATTCCTGCGCGACAGCGCCGCACAGGGCCGCACCGTCCTGCTGTCCAGCCACCTGATGGGCGAGTTGGCGGAGACCGCCGACGACGTCGTCGTGATCGACAAGGGTCGGATCGTGACGCACGGCAGACTCGCCGACGTCACCGGCGGTCACCGCACCCTGGAAGACGCCTTCTTCGCGCTGACCGCCACCGAGGCGGGTGGCCCGTGGTGAACCTGGTCCGCGCCGAACTCCGCAAGCTGCTCGGCCTGCCCACCGCCTGGGTCGGTCTGGTGCTGGGCACACTTGTCGCACCGGTGGTCGTCCTGCTGAACGCGCCGTACACCCGCCGCGCGATCGCCGCCGGCACGCTCACCGACACATCCGACCTGGGCCTGCGCGACCTGGGTATCGGCCTCATCGGTCCGATGGTCCTCGGCGTCATCGTGGTGAGCAGCGAATACACGTCCACCAGTCGGGACGCCCCCGGTGCCCGCCAGCTCACCGCCACGCTCGCCGCGGTCCCCCACCGGCTGCGGCTGCTCGCGGCGAAGACTGTCGCGCTGGTGCTCGTCGTCGCGACACAGGCAGCTGTCACGACCGCCGCCACCCTCACCCTCACCCAGGCGCTGCACGGCGAACATGTGCCGATACCCGCTCCGGCGCGAGTCGCCGCCGCGATCCTCTACTGGACGCTCACCGCGCTCCTCGCGTACGCGATCACGCTGATCACCCGCAACGGCATCGTGCCGCTGACCCTGCTGATCATCAACAGCTCCGTCGTGTCCGTGTCGTACCTGCTGACAAAGGTCACCGACCTCGCCTCCTACCTGCCGGACATCGTCGGAGCGCAGATGTTCATCCGCGGGTCGGACTTCCCCGTCGAGGTTCCTCCGGTGACCGCCGGTCTGGTGATGACGGCCTGGATCGCCGCGTTGCTCGCGGTCGGCGCCGTCCTGTTCCAGCGGCGCGACGCGTGAACACCGTCCGCGCCGAACTGCGGAAACTGCTGACCCTGCCGTCGTTGCGGCGGACCGCGCTGCTGACCTGGGCCGCCACCGTCCTGCTGACGTACGCGTACGCGTCCGCCGAGTCCTCCGGCGGGAAGCTCGGCGACGCCGCCCTGGCCCCACTCGGCTACACCCAGGCCGGTTTCCTGGTGCTCGGCCTGCTGGCCGCCACGTCCGAGTACCAGGAGGGCGACCAGATCCGGACCACGCTGCTCGCGATGCCCCGCCGTCTGCCACTACAGGCGGCGAAAGCCCTCGCGCTGGCTGCTCTGACGCTCCCGGTGGCCACCGCGACGGCGGCCACCAGTTCCCTGCCGGCCGGGGAGGCGGCCCGGATACCCGCCGCGGCCGCGTACCTGACGCTCACCACACTGCTGGCGGCGGCAGTCGCCACCGTCGTCCGCCGTGCCGTGCCCGCCGCGATAGCGCTGCTCGGTCTGTACTTCGTCGCCGGCCCGCTGCTGCGGGCCGGATCCCCCGCCAGCGCCGCCTACCTGCCGGACACGGCCGCCCTCGACCCGCCGCACGGCGCCGCCGCCACGATCGTATGGACGGTCTCCGCTCTCACGCTGGCCGCGCTGACGTTCCGTCGCCGCGACGCGTGACACCCCGGTCGTCCGCCGCGTGACGTGGCGTGAACCGGACCCCGGCATCGCGGTGTTCGCCCTCGCCCGGAGCCCACCAGCCCCGCCGCGCTGGTTGCCGGCGGACGCCGGCGGACGCGTCGCTAACTGGATTCGTGCCGCTGGGGGGCGGCGCGGACGTGTGCGCGCTCACCCTGTTTGCCGACGAGGCTGAGGAACTCCACGGGTCCTGAGCTGGTGGCGCCGAACCAGTGCGGGGTGCGGGTGTCGAACTCGGCGGCCTCGCCCGGTTCGAGGATGAGGTCGTGCTCGCCGAGCACGAGTCGAAGTCGGCCGTTGAGGACGAACGCCCAGTCGTAGCCCTCGTGGGTGCGCAGGTCGGGTTCGGCGTCGTCGCGCCCGGCGGGGAGGACGAACTTGTAGGCCTGGATGCCTCCGGGCCGGCGGGTCAGCGGCAGGATCGTGGAGCCGTCGCTCGTGGGCAGCGGACGCATGTTGATGCGTGGGTCGCCGGTCGGCGGCGCGTCGACGAGTTCGTCCAGGGTGACGCCGTACGCGCGGGCCAGGGGCAGCAACTGTTCGAGGGTGGGACGCCGGAGGCCGGCCTCGAGCCGGGAGAGGGTGCTTGTCGAGATGCCGGTCTCCGCGGCGAGGTCGGTCAGCGTGATGTCGCGGCGCTGCCGCAGCTGCTTGAGCCGCGGCCCGACGGCGTCGAGGGTGCGGTCCGTTGACTCGTCCATGGCCCCAGTTTGCCATTTGGCAAAAAGTTTTGCGGATCCGTCCGCTCCTGGTCACTGTTGAGCGGCTGCGGCCACGCCGGCCACACCACCAAGGGAGACGCGCGATGACGCACTCGTTCGACAAGGAGTACTGGGACCAGATCTGGGACGGCGATCGTGCCACCGCCATGGCCACCAGCCCACCCAATCCGCACCTGGTGCGGGAGGTCAGCGACCTTCCGCCCGGAACGGCCCTCGACGTGGGCTGCGGCGGCGGGGCCGAGGCCATCTGGCTCGCCACCGAAGGCTGGCAGGTCACCGCGGCGGACATCGCCACCGCAGCACTCTCCCGCGCGGCCGAGCGCGCCGCCGCCAGCGGCGTCGCCGCCCGGGTGCGCTGGGTCGAGGCGGACCTGTCCAGGTGGCAGCCGGACACACGGTACGACCTGGTGACCACCCACTACGCGCATCCCGCGATACCGCAGTTGGACTTCTACGACCGCATCGCGTCCTGGGTCGCCCCCGCCGGCACCCTGCTCATCGTCGGCCACCTCCACCACCAGGATCACGCCTCCGGCGCTGGGCATGGGCACGATGAATCCGAGCCGCCCGCCTCGGCCTCGGTGACCGCCGCCGACATCACCGCGCGCCTCGACCCGCTCGTCTGGGAGGTCGTGACGGCTCGGGAGTCACACCGGGCCATGCCGGGGCACGGCGGCCACGCAGTCTCGATCCACGACGTCGTCGTGCGGGCCAGCCGCCGTTCCTGACTGCCCAGGACTCGGCCGATGGACTCCTGACATCTACCGTTGGGGTGGGAGACGTGTTCGTCTGGTGGAGATGGCCATGATTTCGGCAACGGCTTCGCGCCAGTGCATCGCCTCGCGGTCCGTGCCGAGATGGAGGTGCTCGGCGCAGAACCAGTAGGCGTTTTCCGGGTGGCCGACCCAACTTGCGGCCGCGCGGGCCGCCAACCCTGCTTCCTCCTGAGCGTTCACGGCGAAGTACACCACAGTGAATTCGGTCGCGCTGCCGGTCGATTCACAGACCAGGCAGTTCGGGGGCATCATCCGGCAATTGTGCCCCAGAGCGCGTGTGGTTTGTGGGTCGGTCGGGGGGTGCCACGCAGTGATGCCGATCGAATATCGGGTGTCGTTCATTGTGGTGGCTGCGGCAGGATGCCCGGATGATGTTGCTGGTCCCCGCGCACCCCCTCCGGCCGCGCCGGCCCGACGACCACTTCGCGCCCGAGGCGCACGCGGCTCGCGCCGCCGGGATCGACGTCGCGGTGGTCGACCACGACGCGGTGGCCCGCGACGATGCGCAGGCCGCGGTCACGGCCGTGCCCGCCGGCGGCGTCGCCGTCTACCGCGGGTGGATGCTCCACAGCGACAGGTACGCGGGCTTCGCCGACGCCCTCACCGCCCGGGACGTGACCCTGCGCACCAGCGCGGAGCAGTACCGCCGCGCCCACGAACTTCCCGGCTGGTACGACGGCCTCGCCGCGGTCACCCCCACCTCCACCTGGACGACAGGCGCGGAGCGGACCGCCTTCGACCAGGCCCGGACCAGGCTCGGTGGCGGCGCCGCCGTGCTGCGCGACTACACGAAGTCGATGAAACACCACTGGCACGAGGCAGCGTTCATCCCCGACCTCACCGACCCCGAGGCCGCCTGGCAGGTCGCCACCCGATTCCGGGAACTCCGCGCTGACGACTTCACCGGCGGCTTCGTCCTGCGCGCCTTCGAGCGCCTCACCACCGCCGAGGCACGCACCTGGTGGATCGGGGGCGCCTGCGTACTCGTCGGCGCTCACCCCGACACCCCCGACGACCTCCCACCCACCGGCCTGGACCTCACCACGCTCACTCCCCTGGTCGCCGCCCTCGACCTGCCGTTCGTCACCATCGACCTCGCCCGTCGCGACGACGGCGTCTGGCGGGTGATCGAACTTGGCGACGGCCAGGTCAGCGACCGACCGACGAGCATCAGCGCCGACGACTTCGTCACCGCGCTCTGGGCCGGCGGGGTGCCCCAGCGGCAGTAGACCGCGCTCGCCGTGACCTCGTCGCGCGGGAGGCCTCGCACAGCGGTCGTGGCGAGCGAGGACCGGTTGACGCTAGCGTGGATGCCGGAGGTGGGCCATGGGTGCTCCTCAATCCCATCATCCCCCGGTACCCGGCAGCGGTCCCGAGTTCGCGCGGCTGCTGGCGGCCGTCGAGGCCGCGGTGACGTACTACCGCGCCCAACTGAGACAGACCGACGGCCCGCGCGCCTATCTCGCCCAACGCGGCCTCGGTGTCCTCGTGCGACGGGAGTGGCCGTGGCGGGTCGGATACGCCCCACCCGAGTGGAGTTCGCTGACCGACCACCTGCTCACCGCCGGCTTCACGGCGAAGGAGTTGGTCAGTGCTGGCCTGGCACAGCGCACCCGGTCCGACCCGAACCGGCTGATCGACGTCTTCCGCGACCGGATCATGTTCCCCGTGCGGAATCCCGCCGGGCAGGCCGTGGCGTTCCTCGGCCGATGCCGCCCTGCTTCGGTGGTGCGCGTACCCAAGTACATCAACAGCCCTCGGACCGCGATCTACGACAAGGGCCACCTGCTGTTCGGCATCGCCGAGCAGCAGGAGCGTCTCAGCGCGCGATGGACACCGGTCCTGGTCGAAGGGCCGGCCGACGTCCTCGCGGTGTGGCTGTCCTACTCCCGGTCGGGGGCCTCGGGGGCGGTCGCCCTCGCGCCCTGCGGCACCACACTGACCGACGACCAGGCCGCGACACTGCGGAATCTGCCCGGCGCCGCGCAGGGCATCGTGGCGGCTTTCGACGCGGACCAAGCGGGCTCCCGCGCCGTGGACCGGGCCTGGCGCCTGCTGCGGCAGCGGCCCCTGCCCGGCCCGCTGCTGGTGGCCGAGTTCGCCGCCGGCGCCGACCCGGCCGACCTGCTCCGCCGGCCGAACGGCAGGGCTCAGCTGCGGGCCGCCCTGCGGCGGCGGGCCCGGCCCATGCTGGACGCGGTGCTCGACCACCGCCTCACCCGACTCGTCGAGCGCCATCCCCGCCTGCTGGAGGACGTCGACGGCCGGTGCGCGGCCGTCCGCGTCCTGGTGCCGCTGCTGTTTCAGGCCGCCAGCCCGGATGACGCGATCCGGCTCGCCCGACGCATCGTCGCCCTGACCGGGGCCGGTGTCGACACCGTCGCGATCGCCGCGGTCGCGCACCTGGAGGACGCGTTGCAGGATCTCGACCCGTTCACCGAGGCCAGGGCGAAACAGGCGCGGCCGGAGAGCACGGACGGTTGGTGACCTGTCGGCCGAACCGGCCCAGCTTCACGACGGCTGATCGTACGCACCCGTGGCAGGGGACGACGCGACGTGGCGGAGGGAGTATTCGGCGCTGGTGTAGGCACCGCCCTGAAAGGCGGCCACGTCGATCGGCGCATCCGAACCGGGCACCTGATCGGCGAAACTCTCCGCGTTGTCCACCGGCAGATAGCCAAGCCGCGCTCCGGCGGTGGTGTCCCAGAACCCGCGGGTGTTGGCGGAAACGGCGTAGGCGGTCGCGAAGTGGACGTCGGGCGCGGTGATGGCCGCGCGAATGAAGCCACAGCCGTCGCGTGGGCTCAACCAGGTGGCCAGATACCGGGTCTCGGCCGGCTCGTCCTCGAAACTGCCGATGCGCAGGCAAACCACCGAAACCCCGAACTTGTCGGCGTACAGGCGTCCGAGCGCTTCCACGGCGACCTTGCTCACCCCGTAGAACCCGTCCGGCCGAACCGGCGCGTCCGGTGCGACGACCTGCCCGACCCGGTAGAACCCGGTGACACGGTTGCTGCTGGCCAGCACCACTCGCCCGACCTCTTGCCGGCGGGCCGCCTCCAGAACGTGGTAGGCGCCCAACACGTTGCTGTCCAGCAGGTCGGCCAGGGGCGCCTCATCCGGGAGCCCGGCCAGATGCACCACGGCGTCCGCCCCCGCCAGGGCCGCGACGACAGCGTCCAGGTCCGCCAGATCCAGTTGAAGCGCCCGCTCTGTCGGTGCTAGTGGATGCACCGCAACCCGGTCGACCAGCACGAGTTCGCGAACATCGCCACGTAGCTGTTGGCGGACCGCGGAGCCGATCCGACCTGCCGCACCCGTGACCACGACCGTGCCCAGCTGTGAACTCATGACCCACATCCTGATGGCACCCTCCGACAACCCGACGCCCCGGCTGGGCCGGCCATCGACTCGGGCCGCCTCGCCCGGCGCGGACGTAGGAGGATGTCGCGGTGGCCGATGAGCAACGCGTCTTCCTCAATCCGCCGCCGTCGACACCGGCCGAGGTGTACGCCGCGTTCGACCGTGGTGATCTGCCCGCCGCGCTGGCCGCCATGGTCGGCACCGCGCTGTACGGCGACGGAGACTGGCGGGAGGCGCAGGAGCTGCATCTTCGGCTGCTCGAACACGAGGATCACGAGGCCAGCGCCCTCGCCGCTACGTGTCTCGGGCATCTCGCGAGGGTCTATCGTCGACTGGACGAACGCCGGGTGGTCGCCGCCCTGCGCCGAGCGCTCGCACTGCCCCACATCAGTGGCACCGCCGAGGATGCCCTGGAGGACATCGGGATGTTCCTCCACCCGCGCCGGACCCGGTGGCGCCGACGGGCTCGGACCGCGATCCGTCCCTGGAGTTGGATCTGACGCCACGGCAGCAGGATGAGCTGGCCGGCGTCCGGGGGTGCGGGTGCCGGTGGCGTCCGCCCCTCCGCCACCGGCGAGCCGCGTCAGCAGTGCTGCAGGAGGAGTCCCCCCGTCCTGCTCCTCGCGGAGCTGACCCCTCCCACGGCTCCTCCCCGTTCGGCTGGCGGACCTCGGGTTCGCCCGCCACGCAACGGGTGTTGAGCATTTTGGCTGAGCGCTCAACACGCGTTGCTCCAAACAGGAGCGAGCATACGCTCACGTTCCGTGCACGTGTCAACATCTGTTTTGTAACGGCATGCATCTGCGACACTGTCGTTTCGGTGCCTGGAGGGTGAAGAATCATGGCCGACGATCGACACGCAGAGCGGGAGTTGCCGCCCCTCGACACGCTGGCCGCGAGGCTCGAATACCTGTTCGACGAGATCCGCCCCACCCGGGATGAGCTCAGTGACTCCGACGAGCCCGGTCGCAAATACACCAACAAAGAGATCGCCGACAGGATCAACGACGCCGCGGCCGAGACGGGCGTCACGATCAGCGCCGCCTACATCGGAGAGTTGCGGCGCGGTGTGGCACGTGATCCCCGCACCTCGCACGTGCGCGCCCTGGCCGCCGCCTTCGGCGTGAACTCGGGCTACTTCGTCGACGACGCGGCGGCCCGGCGGATACAGGACCAGATCACGCTCCTCAACGAGCTGCGTCGGATGGACGTCAAGCAGGTGGCGCTGCGCCAGGTGCTCGCCGACAACGGGCTCTCCGCGACCGACACCCAGCTCATCGAGCAGATGGTGGTGCGCCTGCGGGCCGTGGCCGAGAATGCTGCCGCAAACGGATCCGCGCCCGGCGAGCGCAGATAGTGGTGCACATCCTTCGGTGGGAGTACGTCGACGAGCAGGGGAACGCTGACGTGAAGTTGTACCGATTGCGCAAGCGCTGCGAGCGGATCGTCGCCGAGCTCGAGGTGCCGGAGCCATTCGACATCCAGACACTGTGCGACGCGCTCGGCGAACGCCGCGGCCGGCCCATCCACCTGGTGCCGATCAAGCTGCCGGCGCAGACGGTGTGCGGAATGTGCGTCCCGACCGGCGACTTCGACGCCATCTTCTTCGAGCAGGACACCTCGCCGCTGCACCAACAGCTGATCATCGGCCACGAGCTGGGTCACCTGCTCGCCGGTCACCAGGCGACCGAGGTACTGGACGCGAACGCGTCCCGACTGTTGCTGCCGGATCTCGACCCGCAGCTGGTCCAGCGCAGCCTCGGCCGCAGCAACTACGCCGCGGCCGAGGAACGCGAGGCGGAGATGATCGGCTCGGTGCTCCTGCGGCGGCTCCGTGGCGGGCGCGGCGACGTGGACGACGAGCCGCTGGACAGCCAGGACGCCGAGCTGTACGGCCGGTTGCGGCACTCACTCGAGCACCCGCACTGGTAGGGCACGACGATGGACACCGCCCTGTACACCGTGTGCGCCGTGGCCGGCTGGATCGCCGTCGGCTACATGGTGCGACTCCAGCGCCGGCACCCGAGCCGTGCCCGCCGTGCGATCTGTGTGGGCCTCGGGGCGTTCGCCGCCGGGATCACCGCCGCCATCCCACCGATCGCGACCGCGATTGATCAGGCGTCCGGCCTGCCCAACCTGGCCAAGGTCATCTCTCACGGTTGCGCGCTGACCATTTCCGCCAATGCCGAGATCATGCTCCTGCACCTCGCGCTCCCCCCGACGAAGGCCGCCGCCCGGGCCCGCGTGTGGGTGTGGGTCACCGGGCTCGCGTTCCTCGTCATGGCCGGCCTCTTCGCCTACACCCTCGGCTACGACGACCCGGTGCTCCTGACCGTCGAGTACGCGACCGACCCCGTCGTGACCGCCTACCTGCTGATCTTCCTGATGCTCGGCTTCTTCGCCTACTGCTTCGACATCACCCGGCTGTGCTGGGGCTTCGCGAAGATCTGCGGTCGACCCTGGCTGCGGCGCGGCCTGCGCATCACCGCGGTGGGGGCGGCCTTCGCGCTGCTCTACAGCACCAACAAGATCGTGTACCTCATCGCCTACTGGGCCGGCTACCAACCCACCGGCGAGCGGCAGATCGCCGCAGTCCTGGTGACCATCGGCGCGCTGCTCATCACGATCGGCCTCACCATGCCGGCATGGGGACCCACCCTGCGGATCACGCGACGGTGGGAGGACTTCCGCTCCTACCGGCGGCTGGAACCGCTCTGGCGGGACCTCATCGCGGCCCTGCCCGAACTGGAACTCGACAGCGCCCTACGCCGGCCCCTCACGGCGGTGCGCGACATCGACTACGCGCTGACCCGCCGGGTGGCCGAGATCCGCGACGGCCGCCTGGCGCTGCGCCCGTACAGCGACGTCGGTGTGACGGCGCTGGCGGAGCAGTTCGCCGAGCAGGCCGGACTGACCACGCGGGAGCGGCAGGCGGCCGTCGAGGCGACACACCTGGCCTGCGCGCTGCGTCGGCACGGCTCAGGTCTCGTGGCCGCCACTCCGCACCCCGCGGACGAGTTGCACCGCCCCGACGATGGTTACGCCGGCGAGGTGGCCTGGCTGACGCTCGTCACCGACGCCTACGCCCACTCGCCGGTGGTGGCGCAGACGCTCGCCGCGACCGACAAGCTCACCACTGGAGACGCCCACCGATGAGAGGCCGCTACGCGAACCTGACCCATACCCGTGCTCTGGACCCGGAGCGCGACTACCTGGACATCTACCAGACCATGCTGCGTCTCGAGTTTCCGTGGGACCTGAAGCTCGGGCTCAACCTGGCCTTCAACAGGTCCTTCTCCATCCCCGCCATGGCCGCCGTGCACACGACCACCGGTGAGCTGACCGAACGCACCCAGAAGCGGATCGACGACACCGGCCTGCTGATGTACGAGATGGTGCTCAACGGGTTCGAGCAGCCTCGGGGTCGGGACGCGTTGCGGCGCGTCAACCAGATCCACCGCCCGTACGACATCAGCAACGACGACTTTCGCTACGTCCTGGGTTGCCTCGTGGTGGTTCCGACCCGGTGGTTGCAGGCGTACGGCTGGCGCCCGCCCTGCTGCCACGAGCGGCAGGCCACGTACCTGTTCTACCGGGAGCTGGGTCGGCGGATGGGGATCACGGACATCCCCGGGTCGTACGACGAGTTCGAGACCTGGTTCGACGCCCACGACGCGACTCACCTCCAGCCCAACGACGACGCGGCGGTCATCGAGCGGGCCACCCGGATGCTGATGCTCACCCGGATCCCCCGGCCGCTCGCACCGCTGGGAAACGCGCTGGTCAGTGCGATGTACGATGCGCCGCTCCGCCGCGCGATGCGGGTTGACGCGCCACCGTGGGCGGTCCGGGCTGGCCTGCACGTCGCGTTGAAGACGCGCGCGAGGGCGCAGCGGTGGTTCGGAGCGCCCCGGACGACGGCGTTGTTCGCCGACGGGATCACCACCAAGAGCTACCCCGACGGGTACGAGATCAGCCAGCTCGGTCCGCGGCCCGACGGCGTACCCGATTGACGCCCGCCGCGGCGGTGGCCGGTCGTTCACCTCGCCGGCCACGCCGCGGTGATCAACGGCAGCTCACGGTGCTCACCAGGAGCTGTCCCGTCAGGTCCGGGCTCCCGTGCCCGACGCCCTCGCTGTCGGGGGAGGTGAGGTGGGCACGAATCTCTTCGGCCTCGGGCATGTCGAGGTCGGTGTAGAGGGTGAGCGCCCGCTGGAAGTGGTCACGGGCGGAGGTGGGAGCCCCGAGAGCGCGGTGGACGTGACCGAGGCCGGCGTGGGTACGGGCATGCTCGTGATACGCGCCGATCTCGACGACGATCACGTGTGCCGCGCTGTGGTGGGCGAGGGCGTCGGCGGCGTTGCCCGTGACGCGAGCCGCCTCGGCGATCCCGTTGAGCGCGCTGGCCTCCCCGTACCGTTCGCCGGTCTCGCGGAAGATGTCCAGCGACTGCTGGTGATGGCAGCTGGTCTGGCCGAGACGGGTGTGCAGCGTGCCGAGGCTGTTCAGCGTCCACGCCGCACCCGTGTGATTGCCGAGCTGGCGGTACATGGCCAGGGCCCGCTCCAGATGGATCCCGGCGGCCCGGTGCCGACCCAGCCGGATCTCGATGTCGCCGAGGGTGTTCAGTGTCCAGGCTTCGCCGGTACGGCCGCCGAGTCGCTGGAACAGGATCAGGGACCGTTGCACGTGCTCGGCGGCCAGCCCGTACCGACCCAGTTGCGCTTCGACCTCACCGAGGTTGTTCAGCGCGTGTGCCTCCCCGGCGTGGTGGCCGGCCTGCCGGAACAGGGCCAGGGCCTGACGGTAGCTGGCAGCGGCGGACCGGTTGCGGCCGAGCTGCGACTCGATCACACCGACGTTGACAAGCGCGCGGGCTTCACCGACCTGGTCGCCGACCCGTCGAAACAGGCTCCGGCCCTGCTGGAGGTGCTCGGTGGCCGGCCCGTACCGGCCGAGTTGCGCGTAGGTGGCGCCGAGGCTGGTCGAGGCGTGGGCCTGTCCGGCTGAGTCACCGGCACGGCGGGCGGCGGTACGCGCGTGCTCGTGGATGGCCAGGGCGTCAGTGGGATACCCACCGTGCAGGTACTGGAACAGACTGGCCGACAGTCGGGTGGTGTGGGCTGGCCAGCCGTGGGCGGCGGTGTGCGCGGCGACGGCGACCAGAGCCGGGCGTTCGGTGTCCAGCCAGCCGCGGGCGGTGTCCGAGTCGAGCGGCGCCGCGAACGGCGCGCCACCGGATGACGCCTCGCGGTGCGCCCCGGCCGGGTACAGGACGTCCATGGCCGCGGCGGCGGTGGCCACGTAGTAGTCGAACAGGCGGGTCAGGGCGGCCCGCCGTTCGGGTGGTGGGTCCTCGTCACCGCACCGGCTGGCGGCGTACGCGCGAACGAGGTCGTGCAGGGCGTACCGGCCGGGGGCGACCTGTTGCAGCAGGTGGTCCCGGTGGAGGTGGCGCAGGTGGACCTCCGCGTCGGACGGGCGGACGCCGGTGAGGGCGGCGACGGCCCGGGCGTCGAAATCATCCCCGGGGTGTGCCGCCACGAGACGCAGCAGCCGTCGCCGCTCGGTGGGCAACTCCCGGTAGGAGAGGTCGAACGCGAGCTCCACGCTGACGTCGAGACGCCGCTGGTGGTGACGCTCGTCGAGCCGGTCGGCGTGATCGGTGAGGGTCCAGCCGGAGGTGCTTCTGAGGTGCGCGTTGACCAGCCCGAGCGCAAGGGGGAGGTGGCCGCACCGCTGCGCGATCCGGGCCACCGCGTTCGGGTCGGGACCGCCGGGCAGGGGCGGGCCACCCCCGGCGAGCAGCGCGGCCGACTCGTCCGCAGTGAACAGGCCCACGGTGAGCAGCGTGGCGTGTGGTAGTTCGCTGAGGTCGCGTCGGCTGGTGATCAGCACCGGACAGCCCGGGATGCCGGGCAGCAGCGGGCGGGCCTGTTCGGCGTCGCCGGCGTTGTCCAGCACCACCAGAGTGCGGGTGCCGACCAGGAGGCGGCGGTAGGCGGCAACCCGGGCAGGCAGGTCGTACGGGATCTGCTGGCCGGCGACGCCGAGCAGGCGCAGGAAGCCCTCCAGGACCGAGGCCGGATCGGCCGGCGGTTGACCGGGGTCGGGGTGGAATCCGCGCAGGTTGACGAAGAGGATCCGGTCGAACGGTTTCCGCCGGTGCAGGGCATGCGCGGCGTGGATGGCGAGTTGGGTCTTGCCGACGCCCGCCATGCCCTGGATCGCCAGCACGACCGGCCCGCCGTCCAGGTCGCCCCTGCGCAGCTCCCGCCGGAGCCGGTTCAGCGCGGCGGTACGACCGACGAAGCCGACGAGGTCCTGCGGCAGGTTGTCCTGCACCCGTACCTGCGCTGCCGCCCGGGCCTCCCCGCCGACGACTCGAAGCGCCTGCCGCCACTGCGCCACGTACCCGACGTCCGGATGCAGCGCTTCGACAACGGCGATCACCAGATCGGTGTTGAGCCGCCTTCGCCCGCCCTTGAAGCAGTCGGCGACGGTCGTCCTGCGGGCCAGCACACCACCGGTCCGGCCGGTGGCCTTCCCGGCCGCGTTGATCCGAGTCTTGATCGTGTCGTAGGACGGGTCACCAGCCCAGACCTTCAACATCCGTAGTCGTTGGGCCACCTCGTCCAGTGAGTCGGCAGGTCCGGGATCCGGCGGAGCCACACCGCCTCCACTCGACAGCGACTCGGTCACGGCGGCTCCTGGACGGTCCTGATCTCGGGCTTGTGCTCCTACTAGACCCCTGCGGTCCGGCAGCGTCACCTGATCTGTCCTTGATCCGCCGAGGGAACCGGAGCCACCCGTGGTGGCCGTCCGGGATCGTCCGGGATTTCCCCACGGCCCGGCGGCCCGCCAGAGACTTCACCGAGGTGCTGGTCCGGGCACCGGCGGACTCCGCCGGTCACGGCCGGGCCGGTCGGAGAACCCGGGAGGGAGGTGTCGCCATGAAGATCCAGATCCGTCGTCTCGAGAAGATCGAGACCACTGTCATCTGCGCTTGCAGCCCCTGCACGGACTGCTGACCCGAGTGTCCTGGTCACCGCCCGTCCGGGCGGTGACCAGGACCGCCACGACGACCTGAGCACCCGAAGGAGTGAGTACGGATGAGGCGACCCCGAATCAAGAGCGTGTTCCCACCCATCCCGCTGGGCGACGGCCGCATCCGCATCGGCGGCGGCGACTACGGCATCGCCTCGGAGATGGTCGACGACGAGCGCGGCAACACCTGGCACCTGTTGAACCTGCTGGACGGCACCCGGACCCGGCAGGAACTGGCGGAGGCGATGGCGGAGCACGATCCGGGCATCACCGCCGTCGACGTCGACGACTCCGTCGACGCGCTGATCGGCATGGGCTTCGTGGAGGACGCCGCCGTGCCCCCGCCGGCCCGGCTGCCCGCCGTGGAACGCGAGCGGTATCGGCGCAACCTGGAGTTCTTCTCCTACTTCCACAAGCCGCCGCTGACCGCGGCCGACTTCCAGCTCCGCCTGCGCGACGCCCGGGTCACGGTGCTCGGGATCGGCGGCCTCGGGTCGTACGTGGCCATGAGCCTGGCCGCCATCGGGGTCGGCGACATCCTGCTCGTCGACGACGACGACGTGGAACTGATGAACCTCAACCGCCAGGTGCTCTACACCGACGCCGACGTCGGACAGCCCAAGGTGACCGCCGCCGTCCGCCGGCTGGCCGAGATCAACCCGCACGTCAACATCAGCGCGCGCAACGCGCGGGTCGACGGGGTGGAGGCCGCCCGCGCCGCCATGACCGGCCGAGACCTGGTGATCTGCGCCGCGGACCGGCCCCGACTCACGCTCTACCAGTGGCTGAACGAGGCTGCCCTGCGGGAGGGCACCGCGTGGATGCGCGGTTCCAACGACGGGCTCACGGTCAGCCTCTTCCTGCACGTGCCCCACCAGACCGCCTGCTTCCAGTGCGTCGAGCAGGACGCCGCGGCCAACCATCCGGAGTACACGCCGATGGCCGAGTACGTGGTCGGGGTGATCGGCGACCGGACCATCAATCCGTGCAACGCGCCGATGGCCGGGATGATCGGCAACCTGGCCGCCCTGGAGGCCGTCAAGTACCTCACCGGCATGGCGGAACCGGTCATCGTCGGCCGGAAGCTCGTCGTCGACGTGCACCGGATGGAGACGCAGTTCGCCGAGGGCACGCTGCTCGACGACTGCGCCGCCTGCGGCCCGGATGGTCGGGTCCCCCGCCCCGGCGACCTGCGGGCCACCGTCGCGTCCGGGTCCGCGACGTGACCAGCGCGCTCACCGACACCGCGGTCGTCCGGCTGTATCCGCTGCACATCGGCGAGAGCGAGGACGGTGTGTGCGAGGTCGGCCGGGTCGACACCGGTGACTTCGTCGAGCTGCCGGCCGAGGGCGTCGACCTCGTCCGGTGGCTCGGCGCGGGACTACCGCTCGGCGAGGTCCGTCGGCGGTTCGCCGACCGGTACGGCACCGAGCCGGACCTCGCCGACTTCCTCGACGGCATCGCGTCCTGCGGCTTCCTGCGCGTGGACGCCACGACGGGTGAAGCAGGCGCGCCGGCGACCGGCGCGACCGCGGACCGCCGGGGAATAGCGGTGCTGGCGAACCTGCCGCCGCACCGGGTGTCCTGGCTGCTCGCGCCGCCGATGCGGCTGCTCTACGTCGGCGGTTGGCTGACCGTGCCGGTGCTGCTGGTGCTCGTACCCTCGCTGCGGCCCACCCCGGCCGACGCGTTCCTGCTGGACGGGGTGCTGGCCAACGCCCTGGTCGTCGCGATGGTGGCCTGGATGCTGGTGCTGCTGCACGAGTTGGCGCACGCGGCCACCGTGCGGGCGCTGGGCGTCACCGGACGGCTCTCCATCAGCCGAAGGCTGTGGTTCCTGGTGGCGCAGACCGAGATGTCAGCCGTCCGGTCCGTGCCCCGGCGGCGCCGTTACGCCCCGTACCTGGCCGGGCTGACCTGGGACCTGCTGCTCATGTCGGTCTGCCTGGTGCTGCAACTCGCAGGGATGCACGAGCGGCTGGTGCGCGGCGTCGTCTACACGCTCACGCTGTCGGTGGTCTACCAGTTTCTGGTGTTCATGCGCACCGACATCTACTACGTGCTGGGCAACTGGCTGCGGCTGGGCGACCTGATGGGTGACACCCGGCGGTGGCTGGCCAACCAGCTGCGGCGGCTGGTCGGCCGCGACCCCGGACACGACCTCGGTGGTGTGCCGTCCCGGGAACTGCGGATCATCCGCTGGTACGCGCCGTTCTACCTGCTGGGCTCGCTCGCCGTGACCGCAGCGCTGCTGGCCCTCACGGCGCCCGCCATGGTCACGATGGTCCGGCTGGCCGTCGATGGGATCGACGCCCCGGTCGACGGGCTCGCCTTCTGGAACGGCGTCGGCTTCCTCGCGCTCGTCGCCCTGCAACTCGCCACCTTCGGCTGGGTCCTCGTCACCGAACGTCGAACCGCCGCCTGATCGGCTCGTCCACCGCAGCCCACCACCACCAGCACGTGAGGACGCCCACCGTGCCACTGACCGCCCCGCACCGACTGCTGGCCGCCCTCCTGACGCCGACCCTGGCCACCGGACCGGTAGCCGCCATGACCCCACCGGCCGTGGTCGACGCCGGACCGGTCCGGGCCGTCATCGTCGTCCTCGCCGACCAGCACGACACGGCTCCCGGGCGACTGTTCGCCGACCGGGCCGCCCGGATCACCGCCGACCAGCAGCCGATGCTCACCGACCTGCGCCGCGTCGGGGCCACCCGGGTGGCGCCCTTCCGCCTGGTGAACGCCATCGCCACGACCCTGCCGGAGCGGGCCGTCGCGGAGCTGGCGACCCGACCCGGGGTGCGGGCCGTCCTGCCCGACGCCCCGCTGCGACTGCGCCAACCGGTCGCCCCGACCCGGCCCGCGCCACCGGCTGGCGGGGCCGCGGCGGGTGCTCGCGGCTGTGCCGGCCCGGATGGGCCGCCGCTGACCGAACCGGAGGGGCTGGCGTTGACGCGTACCGTCGGCTCGCCCGGCGCCCACGACCTGGCCGACGGGTCCGGGGTGCGGGTCGGCGTGCTCGGCGGGGCGATCGACCCGGCGGCGGCCGAGTTCGTCCGCGACGGGCGATCGGTCGTGGCCGGCTACGCCGACTTCACCGGCGACGGCCTGGACACCCCCTCGTACATCCTGGAATCCTTCGGCGACGCGAGCGTCGTGGCGGCCCAGGGCGTCGGCGTCTACGACGCCGGGCGGTACGCGCATCCGGCGCACCGCCCCGACGGACCGTGCCCGATGCGGATCCTCGGCGTCGCACCGGCCGCCACCGTGCACGTCGCCAAGGTGTTCAGCAACGTCGCGGCGCCCACGTCGGTTGTCCTGCAGGGCATCGAGTGGGCGGTGCTGCACGAACGTGTCGACGTGCTGAACGAGTCGTTGGTGGGCTACGGCTATCCGGACACGGCCGCCAACGCCCTGCGGCTGGCCAACGACGCCGCCGTCGCGGCGGGAGTGACAGTGGTGGTGGCAACCGGGGATGCCGGGCCGGACGACACCCTGGGTTCGCCGGCCAGCGACCCGGACGTCATCGCCGTCGGCGCGAGCACCCAGCTGCGCGCCTACGGCCAGCTCGGGTACGGCGGGTCGCCGCTCGGCGACGGCGGCCACCGGTCCGACTCGGTGTCCGCGTTGAGCTCCGGCGGCACGGCGCAGGAGGAACCCCGCACCGTCGACCTCGTGGCGCCCGGCGACACCGGGTGGGCTGCCTGCTCGACCGACACCGCGCGCTACCAGAGCTGTGTCTCCTTCTTCGACGGCGGCACCCCCAGCCCGTTCTTCCTGTTCGGCGGCACCAGCGCGGCAGCGCCGTTCGTGGCCGGGGCGGCGGCGCTGGTGATCCAGACGGTCCGCCGGCACACCGGCGGCACCCCGACCCCCGAGCAGGTCAAACGCATCCTCATGAGCTCGGCGACCGACCTGCGGCAGCCGGCCGGTCAGCAGGGTGCCGGGCGGGTGGACACCCTCGCCGCGGTGCGGCTGGCCGCCGCCCTGGCCGACCACCGGGAGTCCGCCGCCCGGCCCGCCGACGCCTCTGCCGGAGCCGCCGGTCGGCCGGCCCCAGGGGCCGTCGCGGGGCTGCTCGTCGCCACGTCGACGGCGAGCGTCACCGGCGCGCCAGGGCAGGCCACGCCGGTCGCCGTGCACCTCACCAATCCGGGCGGGCGCGCCCGTCGCGTCACCGTCGGCCTGCGCTCCACCGCGCCGGCCCGCAGCCTCGCCGCCGGCCAGGTGACGCCGGCCGCGGGGGCGGGGACGGCCTTCGTCGACTCCGACGGCGTACCGGCGAACGCCCGCCGGGTGCCGGTCACCGTGCCCGGCGGGACCGACCAGATCCAGGCCGCGGTGGCCTGGGACCCCCGAGGGCACACCGCGCCGGTCGCGGTGAGCGTCTTCGACCCTGCCGGCCGGCTCGCCGGTTACTCACTGCCGCTGGGCAATGGGGGGTACGGGCGGGTGACGGTGGCCCGGCCGCAGCCGGGCCCCTGGACCGTGGCGATCTGGACCCGTGACGACGGGACACCGCCGGTGGGTGCGGTTCGGTACGACGTCACCGCGCTGCGGCTGACCACGCGCGGCGGTCCCTCGGTCGTCGTGCCGCCCGGCGGTACGCGGACCGCCTGGCTGCCGGTCCGCCTGCCACCCACGGCCGGTGACTCGTCGGCAGCCGTGACCGTCGTCGCCGGCGCGACGGGTTACGCGGCGCTTCCGTTGGGACTGCGGGCGCTGGTGCCGACCGGTCCATCCGGTGGCAGCTTCGGCGGCACCTTCTCCGGGGGCAACGGCGCCCTCGCCGGGTGGGCGCTGCTCGGGCAGCGGCGCAGCTTCCAGTTCGACGTACCGGCCGGGAAGCCGGCGCTGGCCGTGTCGGTGCACGCCGGCGACGACCCGGGGCTGGAGGTGTGGGGCCTGCTCGTCGACCCGACCGGAATGCCGCTCGCGGCCAGCAGCTCACGCTCCGCCGGAGCCACGGCGTCGCCCCGGTTGGACCTGGTCCGGCGTGCCCCGCAGCCAGGTCGATGGACCGTGCTGCTGGTGCTCACCGCACCGACCGCCACGGTCCGGACCAGCCAGCCGTTCCGCGGCCGGGTGGGATTCGCCCCGGCCTCGGTGGTGGCCAGCGGCGTGCCGGCGGGAGCCACTCTGCCGGCGGGTCGACCGGCCGAGGCCACCCTCACCATCACCAACACCGGTACGGCACCGGCGTCGTACCTCGTGGACGCCCGGTTGGACGCCATGGGCGAGGTGCCGTTGCGGCCGGTGGCGTCCGCCACGTATCAGACACCGGTGTCCGCCGTCGACGTCTACCCTCGCTTCGCGGTGCCGACCGGCACGACCCGGCTGCGGATGTCGGCCGACTCGACGGTGCCGCACGTGCTGGACACGCAGCCGTACGGCGAGAACGGCTACTACGTCGGTGACCCGGACCTGGCCGGAACCGCCGGCCGGCGCTCGGAGGTGCTCGTCTCGTCGCCGGAGGTGTCGGCCACGACCTGGATCTGCAACGCCAACCGGGCCGGGCCGTTCGGCGGTGCACCCCAGCCGCCGGCCCGGGTGGACTGCGCGGCGACCGCCCTGACCCGACTCTTCGACGGGCGGATCACCTCGTCCACCGGCAGTCACTGGCGGCGAGTGGTCGAAGGGTCGACCGAGCCCACCACGCCGCTCACGCTGGCGCCGGGGCAGAGCGGCCGGGTCACCGTGTTCTTCAGCGCGGACGAACCCGTGGGAGACCTGGTCACCGGGTCGTTGACGGTGACCACCCTGGACGCCCGTACCGGGTTCGGCACGGAGGTGGCCGCGGTGCCCTACGCCTACTGGGTGCGTGGTGGTGCAGTCGACCATGGAGCCGGAAGGGCGTAGGGTCCCAGGACCATGAAGGCGCTGATCTCGGTGGACCTGGAGGGCATCTCGGGGATCGTGCATCCCAGCGAGACGAACCCGGATCGGTACGACTACGAGCGCGGCCGGGCCCTGATGACGGCCGAGGCGAACGCGGTGATCGCTGGTGTGTTCGACGCCGAACCCGATGCCGTGGTGTGGGTCGCCGACGCACACGGCACGTTCCGGAACCTCCTGCCGGAGGATCTCGACAGGCGTGCTCACCTCGTCCGGGGCAAGCCCCGCCCGTTGGGCATGCTCGCCGGGCTGGACGAGCAGACCGACGCTGTCCTGTTCGTCGGCTACCACGCTCGGGCCGGCGCCGGGCCCGCCGTTCTGGCGCACACGATCAGTGACGCCGTCCTCGACGTGCGGGTGGCCGGACGGTCCCTGGGCGAGATCGGCCTCAACGCCGCAATGGCCGGACACCTGGACGTGCCTGTCGTCCTGCTCAGCGGGGATGACACCGCCTGCGCCGAGTTCAGCGAACTGGTGCCCTCGGCGGTCACCGTCGCCGTCAAGCAGACCCTGGGTCAGGCCGCCGCGGTGGCGCTGCACCCGCAGGAGGCGCGGGAGCGGCTGCGCCGCGCTGCCGCCGACGCGGTCACCCGGCGCGCGTCGATCGCCGCGCCGAAGATGACCGGGCCGTTGGACGTCGAGGTCGACCTGTACGGCCCGTACATGGTCGACCTCGCGCTCCTGGTGCCAGGTGTGACCCGCCTGCGCGGCGGCCGGACGGTTGCCTTCCGCGCCGCTGACGTGGCCGAGGCGTACCGGCTGGTGCACCTGCTCGTCCAACTGGCCAGCGTCAAACCCGGCTAGGCAGCGCCCACCTCGCGCCGTCCGACCGCCGCAACGGCCGAACCACTCAGCAGCCGAGCCTCCTGGTGGAGAGAGCGATGTCGTCGATCCAGAGGTCGAACTCGCCGGGCGTGGTGCCGCCCTGGTAGAGCTGCCAGCCAACCTTCACCGTGTTCACCGTCGGCAGGACGAAGGGCACGTCGTTGCCGCCGTGCTCGGTCGTGGACGCGGTCAGGTCCGGGTTCGCCACGCCGTCGATCCACACCGTGACGCGGTTGTCCGTCGGGTCGAGTTTCCACTCGAAGCACTGCCAGGTGTCCTCCGTGACCGGGGCGGACTCCCGCCAGTTGGTCCAGTCGCCGGTCGGGCCGCCGTCGGCGCCCACACCCCAGAAGACTCCAGGGACCGTGGGAGCGTACTGACCGCCGACCGGACGGACGACCTCCGAGCTGCCGGTGCCGGTCGCCTCGACCAGGGTGAAGTGCGCCCAGTCGGGGGCGGTGGGGAAGGCGTCGACGCGCAGCCGCATCCGGCCGTAGAAACGGTTGCCCGGCGCGGCGAAATCGTCGACCCGCAGGAAGGCGCGCCCGTTGTCCACCGTGTGGATGTGCAGCACCTGGTTGCCGTGGCGGGCACGCTCGACGGTGAGCGTGCCGTTGCGCGTGTCGACGCCCCAGTCCAGCGTGCTGGCACCACCGCTCGGCAACCGCTCGAAGTCCTCACAGAAGAGCAGGCCACGGGTGCACGAGCGCGACGAGGCACCGGACGCGGCGGCCGGAATGCTGCCTGCCGTGGTGCCGAGGATCAGGGCGGCGGTGCACACCGCGAGGAAACGGCGCATAGTCATCCTCCATGACGTTGGGCCTCTACCGTGTGGGCAGGGCCGGAATGCCTCCACCGGACATCGCGACCCTGCTCACCTCGTCGTCGATCTCGGTGCGTCGACATGGCGAAGGGCGGCGTCTCGGTGTCGTGGGAATACGGGGCGGGGACACGTACGACGGACACCTGCCCGTCGTCGGCCCGGCGATGCGGCGCGCTGCTCCCGTGCTGCCGGTTTCCAGCACGGTTGCCCCCGTGCTGCGGCGATGAGAGCCATTCCAGCACACCCGCAGCCGTTCCAGCAATATCGACTTGCGTCGCTACGTGATCCGCTGCGGCCTACGTCGACGCGTGCCCTGCCTCCGCCGGGACCGCACCGACCATGACCGCGTAGCCCCCTCGGGACGCGCGGTCAGAAGGTGGCGATCGGGTTGACCGGGCTGCCGGACGTACCGGCGAAGCGGACCGGCGCGACCGCGAGCTGGAAGTCCCACTGGTCGAGCTCGGCAGCCGTTGCCGCGCACGCCTCCAGGTCGCAGTTGTCGAGCAGCCACAGACCCATCGCGACGAGGCTCACGGCGTGAACCGGCATCAGTACGCCGTCGTACCCCGATGGTTGAACGTCCTGGGGGGTGTCCGCGCCGATCAGCGCGACCTGCCGTTCCCGCAGCCACGGCAGGCAGGACGCATGCCAGCCGGCCTGGGTGAGGCCGATGGCCGCACCGGTCTCGTGCCGAAAGCGGCCGAAGCCGGTCCGCAGGAGCACCGCGTCGCCGGGTCGCACCCGCACACCCTGGCGACGCTCGGCCTCCTCCAGGTCTTCGGGAAACACACCCTCGCCCGGCTCCAACCACGGCACACCACGGACCCCCGCGATGTCCAGCAGGACACCTCGCGTGATGATCCCGTCCGCCGCTGCCGTGACGGCCGCCCACCCCGATCCCGTCGCGGCGTCGACGAGCGAGTGCGACCGCCCGTTGTACATGGCGCCGTCCCAGAAGAGGTGGCACGGCGAGTCGATGTGGGTGAGGGTGTTGCCGTGGAACGTGATGCCGAGCCGCTCAGACGAGAAGCCCCAGCGCCGGTCACCGTGGAAGCGGGGCGGCATGTTCTCGGCACCCGGCATGTCGGCGGCGCACGGGCACGTCGTCGTCGCCCGTTCCATGTCCTCCGGGACGGCGACCTCCCACGCGCACGACACGCTCCTGCCGTGGCGCACGGCCCGCGCCGCCGCCAGCCGGACGTCGTCGGTGATGTGGTTGAGCGTCCCGCGCTCGTCGTCGTCGCCCCACCGCCCCCAGTTCGACAGTGTGTCGAAGTATCCGAGCACGTCGTCCTGGGTGGGCATTGACCGCCCTGCCGTCATCTGGGCACCGACTCCTCCGGTCACGCGGTCCGGGGCGCCGCGGGCGACGGCATTCCGACCTCTCCCCTGACGTCCCACGGTCCGCTGAGCTGGCCTGACAGTACCCCAGCGGGCCAGCAGCAGATCGGGCACGGCGCACCCGTACCGCGGTGGTTGATGGTGTGCGGCACGGCAGCCAGTGTGGTCAGCGATCGGTGACCTGTCGCATCCGTACAGCATGCCCGACCGCCAGGTGTCACACCGGCCCGGACGACGTCCCGCCGCCCGCAGCAGAGCCGGCGCCGCCAGGGCCTTGACGTGCCGACGGGCAGGACGCATGGTCAGATGATATCGACCATCTCAAATCTCTTGTCCTGGGAGAACTGATGAAGACCCTCGTCACCACCGCCTCGGCCGCGGCCCTGTTGCTCCTGGCCACGGCCGGCGCATCCCCCGTCCGACCCACGGCCGACGCGCCCTGCGCCGGGCAGATCCACCCGAACCCCGGGTTCGAGAGCGGCACCACCGGCTGGACCGCCGGCCCCCGCATCGTCGTGCTCGGCGACGCGACCCGGCCCGCACTCACCGGTCAGGCGTACGCCACCTTCGCCGGACTGGACGTGACGCGTGGTGACCTGCTGCGCACCACCGCCACGGTGCCGGCCGGCTGCACCCTGACGGTCCGCTTCTGGGTCCGCACCACCACCACGGAGACCAGCCGCGGCGACTACCTCAACGTCGGGCTGGCCGTCACCGGAACACCCCCGAAGACGAGGTTCTCGCTGGCCTTCGACGGCGGGGCGCCGTGGCGGCAGTACGCCATGTCGACCGGGACGGCAACGACCGAGCGGACCGCGACGGTCAGCTTCCTCGCCAGCGAGACCGCCGGCAACGGCGCCACGGCCTTCGACGTCGACGACGTCACGCTCACCTTGAGCTGACCGCGACGGCGTCCTCAGTTCCAGGCTCTTCCGGCCCGGACCCACGCGACCTCGGCGGTGCCCTCGGTTGCGTAGCGGTGATTGGATGGGCCGGTGGATCCGTGGGAAGCAGTGTTTGTCGTCATCGCCGTGATCGGGTCGGTGGGGGTCGCGCTCGGGGCCATGTCCCAGGATAGGCGCCGCTCGGCGACCCAACTCGCGGCCGTCCAGCGCAAGCTCGACCTGATAATGGATCACCTCGGCATCGCCGAGCCCGTGGACCCGGACGTCGTCCGGCACCTGGAGGGCGGGCGGACGATCCACGCTGTTCGCGCCTACCGGAACCAGACTGGCGCGAGCCTCATCGAGGCGAAGCAGGCGGTGGACCGTATCGCCAGTACGCTCCATCTCGGTCGGTAGGCGTTCGCACGGCCTCGGCCTCAGTCGGCTTGCCATGATCCCGCGGTTGCGGCCGTCGCCGCGGCGTCCTGGTAGGCACCGGCGACCAGCCAGGCCAGGGCCAGAGCGATGGAGTCCTGCTGGCTCAACCGCCCGAACGCGTCTCGGCTTCGCCGGTGACCCGCGCGCCGCAGCTCGCGCAGCACGGACGCGGCCGTCGGGAGTTGGGCGTCCAGGAGCGCCCGCGCGTCCCGTTCGACGTCCGGCACCAGGGCGCTGCGACCGACGGCGACCACTCGTTGCAGGTGGTGGGTGAGCAGGTGCAGCGGTGGTTGCGGGCGGTCGGCGCCGGACGGCTCCGTCGTGGCGGTGGCGCCGGGTAGGTCGGCGCGCTGCATCTGGTCGACGCCAAGGTCGACGTGTCCGCCGAAGCGGTCCGGCAGCCAGGACGCGGCAACGGCGAGGCCGTGGACCCGGCGGGGTCCGTCGAAGCGTCCGATCATCCGTACCGGCATGCCGGTGGCGTGGGCGGCGAGCAGACGCAGGTTCGCGACGTACGGAAGCACCGGATCGTCGTGTGGCGCGACGACGATGATCGGCCCCGGCCGGTCCGCCGTCCGCAGGAGGAGACCTCGCTGGTCGGTGGCGAGGACGCCGTCGAGGAAGGCGAGGTCGTGGCCGGCGGGCCGCTCGGGTCGGGCGAGTTCGCGGGCGCTCAGCCAGCGGGCGGCCTGCTCGGGGATCGGTTGCCGCCAGAGGGTGTCGGCTGGTTCCTCGTGCCAGGTGCGGCCCGCGGTCCGTACGGCCTGCACGGCGTTGCCGTGGCTGAGGCGCCGGTCGGCGGAGGCCTGGGCGTTGCTGGCGATGATCCCGGCGCGGCCCAGCTCGCGGTGGCTGAGCGTCACGTCGCCGAGGTTGACGCTCGCGTGCGCGGCGGTGCGGGCGGTGTCGCCGTCACCGGGGCGCGCCTGCGCCAGGCTCCAGATGGTCGCCGTGCCGTCGGTCAGGTAACTGACCGCGCCGACGTGGCCGGTGGAGGTGCGCAGCGGCTCGGTGCACAGCCCGTACAGGTGCAGGTCGCCGACCGGCTCGTAGCCGCGCCGGCTCGTGCCCCGGGCGGCTCGCTGGTCACCGGTGCCCGCACCGAGGAGGTGACAGACGGTCAGTGTCTCGCGCAGGTCGTCGGTGAGGTCGGCCAGGTGGAATCCGGGGGTGCTCCGGCGGGCTGCGCGCAGGTGTTCCACCACTCTGGTGGCTGCTGTCGCCAGTCGGGGCAGTCCGACGGCGCGTGCCTGGTGGATGGCGCGGAGCAGGTCCGCCTGGGTCACCGCGCCGGCGCCTGCCACTCCGTGTTCGAGGATCAGCGCGGCGACGTCGCGTACCTGGGTGGCGGCGGCCTTCTCGGCGGCGGTGGCGGGCGGGCCGGTCTCGGTGGTCGCGACGGCCTCGGGGACGGCCATGTCCGGTCCGGCTGCGGCCGCGTGGTGGGGGTGCGTGGTCCGGACGGGTGCGGCGCTGAGCACCGCGGCTCGGTGCAGGCAGCGTGGTGCGAGCAGGCAGGTGCAGACGGCTGCGTCCGGGGTGTCGACCGGGGTGGTGAGGGTGACGGTGACGTCGCCGTCGACGGCGATCGTCACGCCGGAGTCGGACGCGGTGACCGTCCAGCTCCCCTGCTTCTCGACAGCCTGGTCGAGCTTGGACCGCAGCCGGGTGGGGAGAGCGACGACGGCGGCGGCCGTGACGTGTGGTGCGACGGGGGGCAGGCTCACCGGACCTGGTCTCCGATCCAACGGGCCAGCTCGGTGGGACTCAGCGCGGCGACGGGCATCCCGGCGGCCACGAGTTGCCCGGCGACGGCGGTGCTGTAGCGGGGTTGGCCCCGGTCGTCGAGGCTGGCGCAGCCGAGCAGGGTGACCCCGTCGTCGGCGAGCGCCCGGACGGCGGTCAGCAGTCCCCCGATGGGATGTCCCTCCTCGAAGTCGCTGACGAGCACGACGAGGCTGCGGCTCGGGGTGGTGACGATCTGCCGGGCGTAGCGCAGGGCCCCGGCGATGTGGGTGCCGCCGCCGACGCTGATCTCCATCAGCAGGCTGAGCGGATCGACGACCCGGTCGGTCAGGTCGACGACCTCGGTGGAGAAGGTCACGAAGTGGGTTCGCAGGGTCGTCACGCCGGCGAGGACCGACGCGGTCAGCGCCGCCCAGATCGTGGACGGTTCCATCGACCCGGAGACGTCGACGAGGAGGATCACCTGCCAGTCGACGCTGCGTCGACCGCGGCTGCGGAAGACGAAACGTTCGGGGCGGAGCTGAGCCGCGCCGTGGGAGCCGATGTGTGCGGTGTGCAGGTTGGCGTGGACGGTGGCCCCGAGGTCGAGGCGCCCGGTGGATCGGCGACTGCGTCGTGGTGTGGCGAGCCCGCTCAGTGCCGGTCTGATGTCCCGGGCCAACTGCGCGGTCAGCTCGGCGACGAGCCGGGCGACGAGTGGGCGCAGTCGGTGCAGCCGCGCCTCGGGCAGACCGCCGGCCAGGGCCAGGACGGTGTGCAGCAGCGCCACCGAGGGTCGGACGCTCTCGGGCGCGATGGTGAGGAGGGCGTCGGCGCGTCCCCGTTCGGCGGCGCGGGCAAGCACCTCGTCGCGTACTGCCGTGCCGAACAGCGCTTCGAGGTCGTCGGCCCAGTCCCGCACCCGCGGGTACGCGGGTTGCCGTCCGCCGCCGGGTCCCGCGGCGGTGTGGGAGCCCTCTCCCCTGCCGTTTCCGTACAGCTCATCGAGAGCGGTGGCGAGCTGGCGTGCGCGCGGTGGCAGCTCGTCGGGACGGCGGCCGAGCAGCAGCCGCCAGCGCTGCGCGGCGGGCAGTGTCTGCGCCCGGGACGCCGGGCGGGGCTCCGCCGGGGACGGTGGCGCACCCGCGCATTCGGCGCTGCTGTCCGTGGGCAGCCCGAGGGCGGCCAGGGCCTGCCGGCCGGCCCGGTCGACGGCGAGCCACTCGGCGAGCAGGCCCGGCGAGACCCGCACCGTCGCGTCGACGTCGCCGATGCGGTGGCGAACGGTGTGCAGAAGACGGTCCCGGTCGGCGGGACTCAACGCGTCGAAGCCGCCGCGCAGCGCGGGCAGCCGGCGGACGAAGTGGTCGTCGTCCCAGCCGTCGACGATGTCCAGCAGCGGGGCAAGCGTGTCCCCGCCGGCCTCGAGCAGTGCGCCGGCGAGGCTGAGCGCTCCGCGGAGCCGGTCGGTGCACTCGGCGGCGGGCATCTCGGTCCAGGACGCGAGGGCCGCGCCGAACACGCGGGGGGCGGCGAGACCGAGCAGCACCTGGACGGCGTGGGCCGCTCCCCGCATCATCGGTGATCCGTCGCGGGCGAGGCGGCTGACGGAGTCGCCGAGTCGCAGCAGGTGACCGCTGTCGTCGGCGTTGCGGACCAGGTCGAGCAGCGCGCGGGCATCCGCGAGGTCGGTGGAACCGGCGAGTCCGTCGATGGCGCGCACCGCTGCCGCGTGCAGGTGGGTCAGGTGCTCGTCGAGGCCGATCGGTGGTGCCGGGGTGGCCGGGATGTGCCCGCGGTGCAGCCGCTGGAGCAGGTGGCCGGCGGCGGCGAGTTCGGCGAGGCTGGCGGTGCCGGTCACGGCGGTGTGCAGGTCGGCGAGGTGGACGTCGACGGCGTCGGGGAGGCCGCAGGCGGCCGCGCGGGCGAGCCCGGTGACGGCCTGTGCGGCGGTGGGGCCGCCGTCGGCCACCTCTCGGCGGCGCCGGGTGTGGAGCATGCCGGCGGCGGCCTGGGCGAGGGTGACGCCGTGTGGACTGGCGGCGGCGAGACCGGCGTCGGTGCCGGGCTGCCAGTGCAGCCGCCAGCGGGTGGTGAGGGTGTCGGGCGTGGTGGTCTCGGCCGGCTCGGCGTAGGGCACCTGGCAGGCGAGCAGTCGTTGCAGGGTGGTCTCTCGTCGCCGGTCGAGCGGGGTACGCAACGGATCCAGGCGAACCGTGCGGGGCGGCTCACCGGGGCCGGGCAGGCGCAGCTGCCGCAACAGGGCGATGGTCGCGGGAGTCAGCCCGCTGACGGGGGTGTCCGGGCAGGGATGACCCCGGTGCTGCCCGATCAGGGTGTGCTGCATGGCGGCGGCGACCGCCCGGCCCCGCCCTACCGGCTCACCCTGGGCCAGAACGGTCTGCAACGCTTCGACGAGTTCACCGCGTCCGGCGGCGGGCAGGTTGCGCAGTCGGGCCAGATCCTGGGCGAGCCGGGTGATCTCGGCGGCCTCCGCCGGACCGGTGGGGTGTCCCTGGTCGCGCACGTGCCGGGTGATCTCGACGGCGAAGCCGCGCAGGCGGGCGGCAAGGGCGGCGGGGTCGGCGCGAGCATCGTGGACGGACTGCTGCCAGCGCGGATCGCGGATCCCGGCGGGATAGCCGGATCGCGCGTCGAGCAGGTCGAACGAGTACGGCACCAACGAGATGACGGGTGCCCGCCGCGGCGACCCGGCATCGGGTGTGGGTGGTGTGGCGGGCGATGGCTGGCCGGGTGTGGTCAGAGCGGGGGCGTGGAAGGCGCCGACCACGACGGCGAGGCGGCCGGGGGTCTCCGCGATCCGCTGGCGCATCCACGCCTCGCGCCGCCGATCCAGGGCGTCGACGCCGTCGACGGCGGCATCGGTACGCAGCGCCCAGCCGACCGCCAACGCCGACCGGCGTACCGCTTCGGGCGGTGAGCCGGGGGCCGTGGCCTCGACCCAGCGGTCCCACAGGTCGTCTCCGGTCCGGCCGGTCAGGGCGGCCCGCACGGTGTCGGCGTACCCGCTCGCCCGGGGGCCGACGGCGGTCGGGCGTTCCTGCCAGGCCGGGTCGGTCAGCGGCAGGTCGCAGCAGTGGGCCGGCACGCCTCGGCGGCGCGCCCACCGCAGCGCGGCCAGCTCCGGGGAGAAGTCGGCGAACGGGTAGAACGCCAGCGGTCCGCCCTCGTCGCCGTCGGCGGCGGCGAGCGCAACCGGAGCCCGGGTGTCGGGGTGCGCCAGCCAGGTCAGCCACGGCTGCATGTCGGCGGGCAGCTCGACCAGCACCGCGTCCGGGGCCGCCGCCTCCAGCAGGGCGGGGATCGCGGCGGCGAGCACCGGCGAGTGGTGTCGCACCCCGATCAGGGTGACCCGGCCGGTGTCGGTGAGACGCGCGACGGCGGCACGCGGGTCGTCAGCGGTGCCGTGGTCAGTCACGGAGGACATCGCGCTGCTCCCACAACTGCCGCCACATCCGGCCGCCGGCCTCGGCGCGGCGGCGCAGGGCGCCGTCCCAGTACGCCAACAGCCGCGCGTGGTCGGCCGGGTCGTCCTTGCGTACCACGCCCACCAGGTGCCCGGGTAGCAGGGACAACGGGTCCGGGCCGGGCAGGTACGCGGTGGAGAGGCCGATCGACGCGGCGACGGCGACGGCCTCGGCGGTGCTCATCACCGAGGACGGGCGTTCCACCTCCCAGCCCTCGACGGTGCTGCCGGTGCGCAGGTCGCGGAAGGCGGTCACCAGCGTTTCCAACACCGCCTCGTCCACCGTGTACGCGGCGCCGACCCGTTCGACGGTGGCGCGGGCCTGCCGGGTGACGAGGGCGACCTCGGCGTCGAAGTCGGCGATCGGAGGCACCACCTCGAAGTTGAACCGCCGTTTCAACGCCGCGGACATCTCCGACACGCCCCGGTCCCGCAGGTTGGCCGTGGCGATGACGCAGAAGCCCGGCGCGGCGTAGGCGACCGGGTCCTCGGCGAGTTCCGGCAGGACCAAGCGACGGTCGGACAGGATCGACACCAGCGCGTCCTGCACCTCGGGCAGGCACCGGGTGATCTCCTCGACCCGGGCGACCGCGCCGGTGGTCATCGCGGTGAGCACCGGTGAGGGCACCAGTGCCTCCCGCGACGGTCCCTTGGCCAGCAGGAGCGCGTAGTTCCAGCCGTAGCGCAGCTGTTCCTCGGTGGTGCCGGCCGTACCCTGCACGGCCAGCGCGCTCGTGCCGCACACGGCGGCGGCGAGCAGCTCGGACAGCATCGACTTGGCGGTCCCCGGTTCGCCGACGAGCAGCAGGCCCCGCTCACCGGCCAGGGTCACGACGCACCGCTCGACGAGGGCCCGCTCCCCCACGAACTTCGGCGCGATGGTGACCTGCCGGCCGTCGGCGCCGGGCACGGGGCGGCCGGCGGAGCCGGCGATGAAGGTGACCACCGCCTGCGGGGTGAGCTGCCAGCCGGGCGGGCGGGGACCGCGGTCGGCGGCGGCCAGGAACGCCAACTCGTCGGCGTACTGGTGCTCCGGCGGGTCGATCTGTCGGGCGTTCACGCCTTCTCCTGCAGGTCGAGGTAGCGGGGTTCGTCACCGGAGGTCACGCGGTCCCAGACCGTGCGGAACAGCTCCGGCGTCGTGCGGGTGACCAGGGTCAACCCGTTGAGGGACAGGTACAGCGGCTGCTTCCAGCTCTCCATGGGCGGGGTGGGGTTCTTCGCCGCGAGCCAGCCGCCGGGCAGGAAGACCCCCCGGCCGGCGCGCTCCCGCTTGCCTGCCACCACCAGTTTGGAGTCGAGCAGAGCCGCCTGGGCGTGCTTGAGGGTGGCGGGCTTCCACGCGTTCCAGGCGCGCACGTTGACGTCGTTGGGGTTCGGCAGGGCGAGCAGTTGCAGGTAGTAGCTGGCAGAATCCCGGTCGAGACCGGTGTGCGCCGCAACGGCGTCGACCAGGTCGGGCGCGCTGACCCGAGGGTCGCGGTGGTCACCGCGGGCGCCCTCCGGAGTGGACAGCACGGCGGCGAGGTCCGGCGCGAGCACCAGCCGCAACGCGTCCGCGACCGGGCCGGAAATGAAGCCGAGGGCCGGGTCCTGCGGTCCGCTGAGGTGGGCAGGGGCGAGATGGTGCGCGACCATGTCCCGAAAGGCGTGCCCGACCACCAGCGCCGGCCCCACCTGGGGCTGCTCACCCGCCTCGTGTTGCCCGCCGCCGATCAGCAGTCGCGGATTGCGCAGCCGCTCCCGCAGCAGCTCCAACGCTCGCGGCAGAGCGTCGCGCATCGGGTCGCCCCACGGTAGCTGGTAGGCCAGCCACAGCAGCGCCGCCGTGCACTCGTACAGATGGTTGCCGTCGAACGGGGTGCCGTCCGTGGTCGTGGTCTGCAGTCGGCCCCAGTCGCCGGGCTGGCTTTCCCCGTCGGTGGTCAGCCAGCTTCCGGGGGCCGGGTTGGCGATCGTCTGCAGGATGTCGGCCGCTCGGTTGGTGGGTAGGACGCGGGTGGCGTCGGCGAGCAGGTGCTCGTCGATGACGACGCGGGCGCCGCGCAGCGCCAACCAGGCCGTGGCGAGGCCGTCGACGTCCGGGCCGGTGCGCCACAGCTCGGCCGGGTCCTGCGGCATCGCCGCGTCCACGAGCGCGATTCGCTGCCCGTACGGCAGGGACTTCAACGCGTCGCGGGCGGTGCGCGCCTGGGTGTTGTTCACCCCGAGGGCGCGCCGCTGGTCGGCGGTGAGGAAGTTGGCCTGCCAGTCGTCGATGCCGGGAAGACCGGCCAGCAGAAGGGCGGCCTCGGCGCGCGTCATGCCGGTGCGGTGCGCCAGGTCGTCGACGTACTCCGCGCGCCAGGGCGCCGGGCCCCGCTCGGTGAGCAACCGGCAGAACTCCCGGATGCGATCGGCGCCGCGCCAGCCCGCCGCGACGGTCTCCGCCTCGACCGTGGCACCGGCCGGTGGGATGAACCGCCCGTCCGGGGACAACTGCACGGCCGTACGGCGCCACTGCTTGCCGTTCGCCGGATACCAGGTCGGGCCAGGTTGGGACAGCAGCACCGTGACCTGGGCACCGTCACGCTGCACGACCCGGTGGTCTTCCGGTGGCGCCTCGTCCCACGCCACGGTGAGCACCCGCACGGCCTGCGCCGGGTCGGTCAGCGCGGTACCGGCCAGGGTGGACAGCATCTGGGCCAGCGCGTGGCGTTCCCGCTCATCGGTGACCGGCGCGGCGGCGCGGACGGCGAGGGCGCCGAGCCCGCCGAGCGCGTCCACCCACATCGGGGTGGCCTGCGGTACGTCCTCGACCGTCCCGGCCGCGAGGAGGTCCGCGACCGCGGTGATCTGCCGAAGGATCTCCCGCCGCGCCTGGGCGCCACCGCCGTAGTAGGTGAACCGATCCCTCGGCAACAACCCGGACCAGGCGGTGCGCAACAGGTCATCGGCGACGGCGTCGACAGGGGTCTCGTCGACCAGTTCGGTCGCCACCAACTGCGGCACCGCTTCCAGTCGCCGGCGCAGCCGCACCGCGCGCACGACCTCCTCCGCCAGGGCGGTACGGAGCACCGGGTCGGTCACCTCCGTCAGCACCTCGGTGACGAGGGCCAGTGCCACCGCACTGGTCTCGGTGGACGTCGTGACGGTGTCGTCGATCGCCATCAGCCGGGCCGTGTCGGCGGCGTCGAGCCGCCGCAGCCGGGCCGAGCCCGGCACATCGCGCGGGGTCAGCGCGTGCCACCAGGCCAGCGGCGGGAGGTGCCGGGATGGGTGGCACCGGTCCACCGGTTCCCGGCCGTCGGCACTCCAGACGGTCAGCGCCAACTCGCCCCGGTGCTGCGGCCGCCCGGTCACCGGTAGCACGACGTCGCTGCCCGGTAGCCGCAGGCCGGCAACCAGCGCGTCGCCGTGGAACGGGTTGCTGCTGGCCCGGACCGCGCTCGAGTGCCAGGACACCCGCCGTCCGTCGACGCCCTCCCCCACCTGCGTGCCGTCCGGCAGGCGGGTCACCCGCCACCCGACCAGCCCGTCGCGCCAGCCCAGCGGCGACGAGGCGAACCGCGCCGGCGCCGGCCGCAACTCGCACAGGCCGGCGAGGAGGGTCGCGCCCGGGGGCAGGTCCGCGGCGAAGAACGCGGGCAGGCTGTACCGACCGGCCTCGCCGGTCGCCGGGTCGTACTCCCGCCAACGCCGTTCCTCCGGCGTCGGATCGGCAGGCTGTTCACATCGCCAGAACGAGACGCCGTCACCGGCGACCGGATACGTCGCGGCCGGACCGCGGGTGTCCCCGGCGTGCCAGGGCCGACTGCCCGTGGTCGTCGCGCCGTCGGGCAACGGCAACGGCAGCGACCGGCGGCCCCACAGGGCGTGGTCCGTCGGTCGGCCGGGCTCGACCAGCATGTCCGGGTCGGCCGACCAGTAGCCGGCGAACCGGCCACTGCTGCCGTACCAGCTGACCAGGAGTTGCCCGTCGACCAGCCGGCAGGTGGTGTCGGCGTGGGAGTTGCGCGCGTGCGGGCTGTCCGGGGGCGGGTACCGGAAGATGTGTTCGCTGGTCGGGGCGTCGACGTCGACGACGTGCGCCGTCTGGTTGTCGTGCACGACCAACTGCGGCCAGGCGTCGCCGAAGCGTCGGCCGAGTTTGTCCTCGGCCACCTGCTCGTACGCCGGCCAGGACAGTTCCGTGACCAGCCCGGCCCGCAAGGACCGGGCGAGTACCGCGGGCACGTCGACCTCCGTCAAGGCGGTGAACGCGTCCGGCGCTAACGCCACCCCGGCGGGCGACCACACGGCCGCGAGCTGTGACAGCGCCTCGTCCAAGCCGAGCAGAGTGCCCTCCGACACCCGGGCGGCCCGTTCGACGAGCAGTTCGGACAGCACCTCCCGCAGGCCGGCGGCGCCCAGCGTCTCGGTGACCAACTGCGCCGGCAGTGGCCCCGACCCGTGTCTGCTGTGCAGCTGCGACAGGGTGTCGGCGACCCCCCGCGCCAGCAGCGCCCGACATCTGGGGTCGGCGGCCACGGCGCGGAGGTCCCGCCGGCCGGGGGCGGCGTCGCGCACCCAGGCGGACACGTTGAACGCGCCGCTGTCCGTGTCGACCGCCACCGGCACCCCGCCGGCCAGGCACACGTCGAGAACGTCCAGGTCGGCCCGGTGCGCGAAGCCGCTCCACAACGTCACGGGCCGACCCTCCGCCCGCAGCCGCGGCACCAGGTCCGCCACGACGCGCACGAGCCGCTCACAGCGTCGCCGGCTGCGCCGTTCCCGCAGCGCCATCAGCCGCTCCAGCCACCGCGCCGCGGACACCGTCGCCGCCTCGTCCCGCAACACATCGAGCGTGCCGGCCGCGTCCAACAGCTCCAGCCAGAAGTCGGTGACGTCGGTGGACCAACCGGGCGGCTCGGGGAGGATCTCCACCAGCCGAAGGCGCACCGAAGGGTCACGCTCCGCCAGCCGCAGCAGGGGTTTGCGGTACGCCTTCCACACCGCCTCGTTCGAGCGGGCCATCGCGGGGAACGCCAGCAACTGCCGGATCACCGCTTCGGCCTGCTCCTCGGCGTCCACGCCGGCCGCCCTCGCCAGCCGCCGCAGGTCCTCCGCCATCCCGGCGTACGGCGGCAGCCCGCCGGCGACGCGCCGGAGGGCCAGGGTCCGCACCAGCTCGTACGCCTCCGGCGCCGGCCGCCGCGTCGCGACCCCGCGCGCATACTCGGTCAGCATCTTCGCCGTGAGGGCACCGGCGAAGGCGAACTCCAGATGCACCTCCCGCAGTCGCTCCTCGTCCACGGTCAGCCCGTGCACCTGTTCGGCCCGTCGGGCTTCGGCGAAGCAGCCGCCGGCCATCCGGGGGTTGTCGGCGGCGCGGAACGCCCGCCCGGCCTCCTCCCAGAACGTCGGCAGGAAATGCGGCGCCGCCGCACCCAGCCGGACGGCGAGCTGCTGGTAACCGTCGCGGGCGTTACCCGGCTTCGACGCGGCGGTCCGCGCGAGCCGTGCCATGTCCTTGACCATGGCGAGCGCGTGCCGACCGTTCGCCGGATCATTGATCAGTGCCCACGCCGGGAACCCGAGCGACTGCCGCCGGGCCGTGCCCACCGGCGTCGGTTCGGCGGTACGGCTGAACCCGAGGAACTCCATCGACAGGTCCTCGGCCTCGCCCAGCGTCGCCCCGGCCAGACGGACGACGGTACGACCGGTCAGCGCCGGATGGTTGTAGCGACGCGCGGCCACCACATCACGTCCGGCCTGTGCCTCACCGCCCGGCAGGATCGCCCCCGCCTCCAACAGCGCCTCACTCACGCCCGCTCACCGTCCTCGTCGACAACCCGTCCGGCGTGCAGATTCGCCGCCATCCGCATTCCTTCCGACCACGCCACCGGCCCGACGGCCGCCAACGCCACCGCCTCCCCCTCCGGATCGGTGAAGTAGAGCGCTCCGGTCTCGGTCTCGTACAGCGGATCGCCCTCGCCGATCCACACCGACGCGACGATCGGAACGCCGTCCTCCCACACCCGCACCGACGCGGCGCCACCCTGCACCCGGTAGCCCGCCGACGTCGCCCGCGCCTGCACGTGCCGCAACTCCTTGTACCGCCCCCGGGCGTAACGGGACAGGTCGCGACGCCGTTCGTCGAGTGACTCCGGCAGTGCCCACACCTCCCGGAACAACTGCAGCGTCTCCTGGCGCACCCCCAGGTCGACGGCGAACTCCCGCAGGTCCGCCAGGTCCGGCAGGCGGACCGGGTGTGGGAGGACAACCTGCACGGCGGTGACGCGGCCGCTCTCGCCGTCCAGGTCCACCACACCGAGGCCCTTCTCCGGGTCCGCGTCACGCAGCAGCCCGGCCCGGTCGGTATCCCATCGCCCCGCGCCGTCGATCGGCACCACGACCAGATCACGCAGCGACGTACGCCACGCCTCGTCCGCCCACACCTCGCAGATCACCGTCGTCGGCACGGGCAGCGACCGCACCATCCACTGCTCGACCTCCCGCCGGCAGGAGACCTCGTGCCGCTTCAACCACTCCGAGAGCTGCCGCAAGCCGACCACCGCGTCGGTGTCCCGCAACGCCTTGGGCAGGCTCTTGAGCAGCCTGCCCTGGCGGTTTCGCGCGACCACCTTCCCGCGTTCCAGGCTCACCTCGTAGTCGGCACCAGCCGCCAGCCAGCCCATGTTGATCTCCTCCCGCGGGCAGTGAGCGGGATTGTGCCATCCGCGACCGACACCGCGGTTCCCTCTCCGGGTTGGCGGGAGGGTGCGCAGGCTGACGGCCTGCTCAGTCGCCGTCGGTCTGGCCCGCGCCGTTGAGGTAGGCGAGGACGGCGAGGACGCGGCGGTGGCCGCTGTCGGTGACGGCGAGGCCGAGCTTGTGGAAGATGTTGCCGATGTGCTTGTGCACGGCGTTGTCGGTGATGACGAGCCGTGCGGCGATGGTGTTGTTGTCGTGCCCCTGTGCCATCAGGGCGAGTACCTCGCGTTCACGGGGGGTGAGGACGGCGATCGGGTCGCTGCGGTTGACGAGGAGTTGGGCGATGACGTCGGTGTCCATGGCGGTGCCACCGGCGGCTACTCGGCGCAGCGCGTCGACGAACTCGTCCACCCGGCTGACGCGGTCCTTGAGGAGGTAGCCGACGCCGCCACCGGTAGTGGAGAGGAGTTCGGCGGCGTACTGCTGCTCGACGTACTGCGACAGCACCAGGACCGGCAGGCCGGGGTGCTCCCGACGGGCCTGCAACGCGGCTCGGATGCCCTCGTCGCGAAATGACGGCGGCAGCCGGACGTCGACGATGGTGACGTCGGGCCGGTGGTCCCGTACAGCGGTGAGGAAGCCGGTCGCGTCGCCCGCGATGGCGACGATGTCGAACCCCACGCTGTTGAGCAACAGTTCCAATCCGCTGGCCAGCAGCACGTTGTCTTCGGCGATCACGACCCGCACGGCAGCTCCATGGTGATCGTCGTCGGCCCGCCGGCCGGACTGTCGACGTCGACGGTGCCGTCGAGCGCGAGCACTCGGCGACGGATTCCGGCCAGGCCGGTGCCCAACTGATCGTCGGCGCCGCCAGCACCGTTGTCGGTGACAACCACCGACAACAGGTCCGCCGTACGGCGCACCCGTACGCCGGCCGTGGTCGCCCGGCTGTGTTTGGCGACGTTCGTGAGTGCCTCGGCGACGGCGAAGTAGACGACGGACTCCACCGCCGCCGGTACCGTTCCGAGGTTGTCGATGTCCAGCCGGGTCGGCACACCACAGCGAGCCGTCACCGCGGTCAGTGCGCCGGTGAGACCGCGGTCGGCGAGGATCGGCGGGTAGACGGTTCGGATCACGTCGCGGAGTTCGGTCATCGCCTCCTCGGTTCCCTCGTGCGCGTCGCGAAGAAGTCCTTCCAGGAACTGTTCGTCCCGGGGATTGTCGGACAGCGCCCGCCGGGCCACGGCCAGCCGCATCGCGATGGCCACCAGCCTCGCCTGGGTGCCGTCGTGCAGGTCGCGCTCGATGCGGCGCAGCTCCGCGCCGTGTGCGTCGAGCACGTCCGCCCGGGTACGGGTCAACACGGCGACCCGGTCGGCGAGCTGTTCCGCTGCCGAGTGCGACAGCACCACCAGGCAGAGCCGGGCGTGCGCGCGGGCGATCGGCACGAACGCCAGGTACGCCAGCGCGGCGAGCAGCAGGATCTGCAGCGGACCGAGGGTGAGGGCTGTCGCCCAGTCGGTCACCGCAATGTCGACGAACAGCCGTGGTCGACTCTCCGGCGCGAACGCCCACCACAGTGGTGTGGCGACCGCCGCGGTCAGGAGGTTGCCCACGCACAGCAGCGCGAACAGGCCCAGCGCCACTCCGGTGATGACGTTCACCGGCAGCCAGAGCAGGTCGCGGGGCGTGGCCGGATCGGTCCACGCCTGGCGGCCCCTCGCACGCAGGGGCGGGCGCGACGTCAACGGCGTCCCGAGCAGTCGGCCGGCGCGGTCACGGTGCCAGTTCGCCCATCGTCGGGCGAGCCTCGGATGGCACAGCAGTGGCAGCGCGAGCAGCGTGGCGATCCCGGTGGCCAGCGATCCCAGGAGGTAGGCGCCGCCCCGCCACACCTGCGCCCACCGTTGAGCCGACGTCACCGGATGCCCTTTCTGCTCGGGGTGGCGTCCCCTCGCGTTCCCGACACGGCGGCGAGTCTGCCCGGTGGCCACCGCCCGCGGCACTACAGCCAGCTGTACCTCGCATCCGGTGGTACAGGGTATCGGTATCCGACGCTGCGGACCCTAGCGTCGGACGAATGAGGAGCGACAGCAGGAACCCATCGAGACGGCGCGGCCCGCTGGCCGAGGCCACCGCGACCCGTTCGCTCCCGCCGGGCGCGATGCCGACGGCCACGACGCCACCGTGCGCCGTGCGACTGCATTCGGTGTCGAAGGTCTACGGGTCGGGGAGGAACGAGGTACGCGCCCTCGACGGGGTCACGGCCGGGTTCCCGCACGGCACGTTCACCGCGGTCATGGGTCCGTCCGGTTCCGGCAAGAGCACGTTTCTGAACTGCGCGGCCGGTCTGGACCGCCCGACGTCGGGCCGGGTCGTGCTGGGCGACACGGACCTGTCCGGTCTCTCCGAGACCGGGTTGACCGAGCTGCGCCGGGATCGGATCGGGTTCGTCTTCCAGGCGTACAACCTGCTCGGCGCGTTGACCGTGGCGGACAACGTCACGTTGCCCGTCCGGTTGGCCGAGCGACCTGTCGATCCCGAGCGACTCGCGAGTGTCCTGGCCGCGGTCGGGCTCACCCAGCAGCACGACCGGCGCCCGAGTCAGCTCTCCGGTGGCCAGCAACAGCGGGTGGCGATCGCCAGAGCGCTCATCAACCGACCCGACCTGGTGTGCGCCGACGAGCCGACGGGTGCGCTGGACAGCCGTACCGGGCGGCAGATCCTGGCACTGCTCAGGAAGATCGTCGACGACCTGGGACAGACGGTGCTGATGGTGACGCACGATCCGGTCGCGGCCGCGCAGGCCGACACCGTGGTGTTCCTCGCCGACGGCCGGTTGGCCGGCGAGATGACCCGACCGTCCGTCGAGCAGATCGCCGAGCGGATGACCCACCTGGGAGAGCCGTGAGTCGCCGCGTGCTGTCGCAGCGCTCGCTGGCGCTGGCCTGGAGCACGATCAGGGGGCGCAAGGGCGGGTTCGTCGCGGCATTCGTCGCGGTGCTGTGCGGCTCGGCGGTGATCACGGCCTGCGGGATCCTGCTGGAGAGCAGCGAGCGCTCGGGCGTGCCGACCGAGCGCTACCAGGCCGCCGACCTGGTGGTGGGCGCCAGGCAGGCGCTGCCGGTGGCCGACGACGTGGATCCCCGGTTCGGCGAGCGGGCCACGCTGCCGGCCGACCGGGTCGGCGACGTCGCGCGAGTGCCGGGCGTGCGGGCGGCGATCGCCGACGTCACCGTCCCGGTCAGCCTGGTGACAGCGGACGCCGAGGTGCTCGCCGGGCCGGACGGCACACCGACGCTCGGGCATGGCTGGTCGTCGGCGGCGCTCGGCCCGTTCACCACGGGTGCCGGCCGCGCCCCGACCGGACCGGACGACGTGGTGCTGGACTCCGCGCTGGCCGAGCGGGCCGGCGTCACCGTCGGCGCGTCGGTACGACTCGCGGTCGGCTCGACCGTGTCGACGTACCGGGTGGTGGGCATCGGGGGTCTGCCTGGACGACAACTCGCCCGGCAGTCCGCGGTGTTCTTCACCGACGATCGGGCTCGGGAACTGACCGGCCAACCGGACCGGGTGGACGCGGTCGGTGTGCTGGCCGCACCGGGTGTCGATGCCGACGAGTTGGCGAGCGCCATCGAGGCGGCCGTCGCCGACGTGGTCGTCTACGCCGACCGCGACCGGAGCGAGGCCGAGTTCCTGGACATCGGCAGCACACGTTCGTTCATCAGCGAGATGTCCCTGGCGTTCGGCGGCAGTATGGTTCTGGTGATCATGATCGTCGTGGCGAGCACACTCGCCCTGTCCGTTCGGCAGCGGCTACGGGAACTGGCGCTGCTGAGGGCGATCGGCGCGACCCCGAAGCAGGTGCTCGGCATGATCGGCGCCGAGACCATGGTGGTGGGCACGCTGGGGGCGGTGCTCGGGGTGATTCCCGGCATCGGACTGAGCCTCCTCCTCCGCGAAGCCTTCATCCTGGCCGGCGCGGTACCCGACGACTTCGAGCTGTCGATCAGCCCACTGCCGGTACTCGGGGCGATGGTGCTGTGCCTGGTCGGCGCTCGTCTGGGCGGCTGGATAGCCGCCCGGCGCGCGGCCCGACTCAAGCCGGTGGACGCGCTCGGCGAGGCCGCGGTGGAACCACCCACACTCGGGTGGATCCGGTTGACCGTCGGCGTGCTGCTGGTCCCCGCCGGTCTCGCCATGGCGTTCGTGCTTCCGCTGGTGCTACCCGGTGAGGGAGCCGCGGAAAGCGCGGCCTTCTCCGCGTTCCTGCTCATCTTCGCCGTTGCGCTGCTGGGACCGCGGTTGCTCGGGGGCGCCGTCACCGTGCTGGGCCCCTGGTCGAACCGCCGGCCGGGCGTCAGCGGGTTCCTCGCGACCGCGAACGCGCACGCCAACTCACGGCGGCTCGCCGCGGCGACCACTCCGCTGATCATGGGCATCACCCTGGCCGCCGGGCAGCTCTTCAGCGCAACGACCGCGAGCGCGGCCGCCCAGGATCAGGCCGCGGACGGACTGCGCGCGGACTACACGGTCACGTCCACGTCCGCCGGAGTGTCGCCCGAGGTCGCGGACGTACTCCGAGGGGTGTCCGGCGTCTCGGCGGTGACCCCGGTCGTCCGCACGCGGACGCTTGCGGTCTTCGGACCGGAGGAGAGCCCTCAGATCAGGACCTACGCGGCGCAGGGCGTCATCGGTGACCGGCTCGTCGAGACCATGGATCTCGCCGTCCTCGACGGCGATGTCGCGAATCTGCGGGGCAACACGGTGGCGTTGAGCCGGATCGCGGCGGACACCCTCGGCGCCGCGCTCGGCGACACCGTCGACCTTCGTCTCGGTGACGGCACGCCGATCAGACCCACTGTGGTGGCGCGGTACGACAGAGGGCTCGGCCTCGGTGACGTCACGCTGCCGCACGACCTCGTCCTGGAGCACACCACCGACCACCTGGACTTCGCGATGCTGGTCGCGGCGGCCTCGGGCACCGACGTCGGGGCACTCGGCGATGCGTTGCGAGCCGCCGTCCACCACCTTCCGACCGTCCAGGTGAACGACCGTGAGTCGTTCGTCGCCGCGCAGAGCGCAGCGGCCGCCGGCGAGTCGGCGACGGGTCTGATTCTCAACGCGGTCCTCCTCGGCTACCTCGCGATCGCCGTGGTGAACACCCTGGTGATGGCCACCGCCGCACGCTTTCGCGAATTCGCGCTGCTCCAACTGGTCGGCGCCACCCGTGGCCAGGTGTTCGCGATGATGCGCGGCGAGACGAGGATCATCGTGGTGGCGGCCGTCCTCATCGGAACCCTGGCCGCCGCCCCGCCGGTGGTCGGCACGAGCATCGCGCTGACCAGAACGCCGATCCCGTCGGTGCCACCGCTCGTCTATCTGGGAATCGTCGCCGTCGCCGCGCTCCTCGGCTCGGCCGCCATCATGATCTCGACTCGGCTCGCCATGCGGTCGCAGCCCGTCGTCGCGATCGGCGCTCGCGAGTGAGATCCCGCCCCGGATGAGGAATCACATCCCGGCCGCGGCGTCGTACCGGCGGCGTTGGTCGGCCATCTCCGACTCGGCAAGCGCCTCCTTGAGCGCCAACTCCGCGTACTTGGCCGGGAACATCTGCTTCACCCGGTCGGTGAACATGACCTCGGCGGTCGCCTCGACGACCTGGATGCCCGGCGGCTCTTTGGACATGTCCATGATCACGGGGCCGGCCAGCTTGACCGCCACGTCCCAGGGCCGCCCTCGCTCCGCGACCCCGCAGAGGTGGAAGCCGTAGACCGTGCGTACGTCGGCGAGCGCCGTGACCTCGGTCGGCTCGTAGCCGTAGACGCGGACCCCGCAGATCACCGCGGGCTTCTCCCCGGCGGCGGCCTGCTGGGCATTGTGCCCGGCGTGGTTGTGCTGGCCCGGGTCGGCCTGTTCCAGCACGGTACGCATCCGGGCCATGATCTGCGTCTGCAGGTCCGCCGGCTTCGTCTCCGGGCCGGCCCGGTTGACCAGGACGACCGCGCCGGCCGACACCGCCAGCAGGATCACCGCCACCCACACCAGGCGGTGTCGGTACCATCCCGCGAAACTCTCTCGGGAAACCATGATTGCTTCTCACCTCGTCGCCGGTTTGTGCGTGGGCAGACCGAATCGGACGCCCCGGAGTGTCGAACGTCGACCACGTCAGCCGTCGACGGCACGGACCGGGGACACGGACGGCGGGCGCGGCTGCCTGCCCGGCAGGACGCCCGTCGTCATGGCGATGACCCGGCGATACGGCAGGCGAGCGACCGCCAAGGCGGCGCGCTGCCGGCACTGAGCTGCTCCCGTGCTGGCCGTTCTCAGCACGGTTGCCCCCGCGCTGCGGCGATATGAGCCCATTCCAACACGTCTGGATGCGCCCTGGCAACATCGACGAGCGTCAGCGTTAGTTCGGCCCGGCTGTCTTCTCGGCAGCCACCCAGCGGGTCGTTGCGTCGCCGTCGACCGGCGCTTGACCTTGTGGTTACCGCAGGGACCAGCATGGTGCCATGTTGTCCATCAGCGATTTCAGCGAGATGTGCCATCTGTCGCCGCAGACGTTGCGGTTCTACCACTCCGAGGGTCTGCTGGTCCCCGCCGCGGTGAGCGAGCAGACCGGCTACCGCTCGTACACGTTCGACCAGGTCGAACGCGCCATGCTGATCACCGTGCTGCGCGGCACCGGGATGAGTGTCAAGCTTGTCCGCCGGGCGCTCGACGAGCCGGACACTGCGGCTGCCCTGCTGGAGGCGCACAGCGGCGACGTGCAGCGCCAGCGACAGACCCAGGACGAGGCGATCCGCGACGCGCGGGAGTTCCTCTCCTCGTGGCCGGAGGTGCACCTGCGCCACGCACCCGAGATGACAGTGGTGTCGACGCTGGTTGCTGGACGGCCGGCCGGGCACGACCGGTCCGAGTGGGACGAGTCCGAGGCCGTCGCCACCGTTCAGGAGGTGGTCAAGACCGTGGAGTCGTGCGGCGCTGTCGTGGCGGGGGTGCCGTGGCGGACCCCGGCCATCGAAACCCCGGAACAGAAGCGGCAGAGCAGCAGCGGCGGGGGGCCGTGGTGGTTGGTGAAGGTGCCCGTCACGGCGGACGCGGGAGCGGTCGCGGCCCTGTCCCGCGTCGTCGAGGTACAGGCCTTCGACGCCCGGGACGAACTGTCGATCTTCATTCCGGGGAGGACCACGATGGCCAAGTACGCCACCGCGCTCTCCCGCCTGCTGACACATCCCCTCGACGGCGCCTTCCCCGACCTCTCCCGCACCCGTCACCTGCTGCACGACGACGGCGTCGAGACCAGAGTCGCGATCTGCACCCTCGACGAGACGGACGCCGGCCAGGTGACCTGACGCCGTCCACCAGTAGCGGACAACCGACACCGCCGCACCTGCTAGCTGACTGTGACCATGAGATCACCGCGAGCACACTCCTCCCCGACATGTTCCCGTCGAATTGGAGGAACAGATGCGTCTCCGATCGTTCGTCACCGCGGCACTGGCCGCGGTCCTGGCCGCCGGCGCGCTCGCCCCGGCGGCACCGGCCGCCGCGGCCACCGCCGACCGCTGGGGCTTCGCGTACGTCAAGGACCCCACCGTCGCGGTCTGGACCGTGCTCGATACCAGCCGGCAGTGGGGTAGTTGGAAGACCGCGTTCCCGGCCGCCTGGGCCACCGGCATCAAGCTCGCGCCGGGCCGGTTCCAGGTACGTTTCCCACAGGTGGGCGCCGGCGCGCGCGGCGTGCCGCACGTGACCCCGGTGAACCGGACCGGGCACTACTGCGAGGTGGTTCGCTGGTTCCAGTCCGGCGTCGACGAGATCGTCGACGTGCAGTGCCACAAGCCGGGCGGCACACGCGACGACACCCCGTTCACCGTGCTCTGGACGACCAGTTCGGGCGTGCTGCCGGCCGGCACCTCCCACGCGTACGTGCAGTGGAGCAGCGCCCTGCTGGCGCAGTCGTACAACTCCACGGGCGCGGTCAACACGGCCGGACCGGTGGGCGTCGGGCAGTACCTGGTGCGGCTGCCCGGGGTGGGGCTGGCCGGGGTGCTCGCCGGCAACGTGCAGGTCACCGCCGTGCAGCCGAACGCCGGCCCGCGCCGGTGCAAGGTCTACTCCTGGAGCGCGGTCGGCACCGGTGTGCAGGTGTACGTCTTCTGCTACGACCAGGCCGGCGCGTTCGTCAACACCGACTTCGTCCTCTCGTACCACCGTCGGCGGCCGGTGATCGGCTCCCTCGCCCCACCGTCGTACTTCGGTTACCTCGGTACCGCCGTCGGCGGTCCGACGAACGACAACTCGGTACTCGGTGTCGGCGCGAACACGGTGGCGGCGCTCGCGCCCGCCGGCCGCTACCTGGCGACCTTCCCGCAGGTCGGCCTCAAGGAGACGCACGCACAGGTGGTGGCGCAGGGCACCGGCAGTAACTACTGCCACCTCACCCAACCCTGGCCCTACACCACGAACGCCGACGTCGACGTGATCTGCTTCGACAACGCCGGCGTGGTCACCCCGCACCGTTTCCTGGCCACCTTCACCTCCCGGCTCTGACGCCGAGCCGGACCGGCGGTGGCCGTACCCAGGTCACCGCCGGGCGCGGCGGTGACCAACGGGTCGTCCCGGCGCGGGCGGCGACGGGTCAGCGCACCCGGGTCCAGCACTAGCGGGCGGTGGCGCGAGCGGCAGTGTCGATGAGGTCGGCTACCGGGCCGGGTTGCGAGACTGCCACCGCGTGGGAGGCGGCGATCTCGACTGTGGTGGACCCCGCCCGGTCGGCCAGAAAGCGTTGCAGGTCTGGGGGAATGCCCTGGTCCTGGGTGCTGATCAGAGTCCAGGAGGGAATAGTCTTCCAGGCCGCCTTGGTCACACTCTCCTCCTGGGCGCTCGCCGACGCGGGCCGTTGCGTCACCGCCATGATCTCGGCGGTGGCGCGGTCGACGTCGGCGGCGAACACCTCCGGGAACTTGTCCTGCACGAGGTACTGATCCATGGTCATTCCACCGTCGTCGGAAGGGACCGGCACCATGTTGATGCTGGTGGCGAGCTGACTTCCGGGGTATTTGGCGAGCAACCCGACCACACTTTCGCCGACGTCCGGGCTCACGCTGGCGACGTACACCAGGGCCTTGACGTTGGATGCACCATCGGCGGCCTCGGTCATGACCAGCCCGCCGTAGGAATGGGCGGCCATCACGACCGGTCCGGACAGGCTGTCCAGAAGAGCCCGGACGTAGGCGGCGTCCTTCTGCACACCGCGCAGCGGGTTGGCGACGGCAATGACCGGGTAGCCCTGACGCTTGAGGTTGGCAATCACCCCATTCCAACTCGACGAGCCGGCGAATGCCCCGTGGATCAGCACGATTGTCGGCATTCCTGCCTCCTGGGCAGGCAGGTCAGCAGCAGGGCTCATCTGGAAATCCTTTCGAGAGGCCTCGCCGACCGCTGCGTGTGGTACGCGGAACGGATGGGCGAGAACGGTCGACGGAGCATTTCCCGGCAGCGCATGCAGTCCGCAACCTCAACTCCGGGGGGTCGCAGTCTTCAGAATCCAGCACCGACGAGCCCATTGTCAGCGAGATCGACAAAACGCAGCCCATCGTCAAACGTCGGGGCGGACCGAACGTTCTATTCGCTAAGATGGTCGGGTGACGCGCGACGAACCCGATGCCCGGCCCTCTGCGGCACGACTCAGGCTTCTCCAGACGGCGACCAGGATCTTCTACGCCGAGGGCATTCACTCCGTTGGCGTCGACCGGATCATCGCCGAGGCGAAGGTAACCCGGGCCACCTTCTACCGGCACTTCCCCGGCAAGGACGACCTCATCCTGGCCTACCTGCGCGAGGTGCATCAGCTGGAGCGCGGCATGGTCGACGAGGCCCTCGCCGCCAACCGATCGCCTGTCGATCCCCTCCTGGCCATCGCCGGTTCCATCGCCCGAAACATCCAGTCCCCCGGTTTCCGTGGGTGCGCGTTCCTGAATGCCGCGGCGGAATATCCCGACCTGAACCATCCGGTGCACCAAGAACTCACGGCCCACCGGCAATGGTTCCTGGAGACCATCACCACGCTCATGGCGCAGGTCCACCAAGGAACGGCGGATCCCGCCGCACGCCATTTCGTCATGCTCCGGGACGGCGCCATGGCGGCCGGATGCCTGTCCGACCCCACGTTGGTGTCCGAGACCTTCCTGCGCGGCGTCGAGGGGCTCCTCAGAATCAACTCGGAGCGCCAGTCGGCAGAGCCGGCCCGTTAACCGCCGCACGGGTCCCGTCAGCGGCCGTACGCCTCCAGCAGGCGTAGCCACACCTCGCTGACGGTCGGGTACGCGGGCACGGCGTGCCACAGCCGCTCCAGTGGGACCTCGCCGACGATGGCGATCGTCGCGGCATGGATCAGTTCCGCAACGTCCGGACCGACGAGGGTGAGGCCGACGATCACCCGTCGGTCCTCGTCCACGACCATCCGGGCGTGCCCCTGGTAGCCGTCGGCGTGCAGCGCGGACCCGGCGACGGCGGCCAGGTCGTAGTCGACGACCCGGATCCGCAGCCCGGCGGTCTCGGCGGCGGCCGCGGTCAGCCCCACCGACGCGACCTCCGGATCGGTGAAGACGACCTGCGGCACGGCGCGCTCGTCGGCGGTGGCGACGTGCCGGCCCCACGGGCGGTCGTCTGCCGCCTCGCCCCTGGCCCGCGCCACGATGACGTCGCCCACCGCGCGAGCCTGGTACTTGCCCTGGTGGGTCAGCAGCACACGCCGGTTGACGTCCCCGGCCGCGTACAGCCATCCGTCGCCGATCAACGCTCCGGCACCGTCGACCACCCGCAGTGTGTCGTCGACCGCGAGCCAGGCGCCGGGCTCCAGGCCGACCCGGTCGAGGCCGACGTCCTGCGTGTTCGGCGTACGGCCGATCGCGACGAGGATCTCGTCGGCGTCGACGGGTGCGCCGTCGGTGAGCGTGATGCGCACCGTACCGTCGCCGTCGCGGCTGACCGACGTGGCCTCGACACCGAGACGGACCGCCACGCCGGCGTCCCGCAGGGACCGCGTGACGCGCTCGCCGACGAACGGCTCCGCCTGGGTGAGCACGCCGTCCCGGGCCAGCACCGTCACCGCCGATCCGAGGCCCGCGTACGCGGTCGCCATCTCCGCGGCCACCACACCGCCACCGATGATCGCGAGCCGGCCGGGCACCTCGCTCGCGGCGGCCGCCGCACGACTGGTCCACGGCGCCACCTCGCGCAGACCGGCGATGTCCGGCACCAGTGCGCTGGTTCCGGTCGCGATGACGACCGCGTGCCGGGCGGTGAGCGAGGTGGTGGCGCCGCCCGCCCCGGTCACCTCGACGATCCGGTCGGAGCTGATCCTTCCCTGGCCCCGATACAGCGCGATGCCCGCCGAGTTCAGCCAGGACACCTGGCCGTCGTCCTTCCAGTGCGCGGCGAAGGCGTCCCGGCGGCGCAACACGGCCGCCGCGTCCAACTCGCCGGTCACCGCCTCGCGCGCACCGGGCAGCTGACGCGCCGCCCGGAGCGCGGTCTGGCTGCGCAGCAACGCCTTGGTCGGCATGCAGGCCCAGTACGAGCACTCACCACCCACCAGTTCCCGCTCGACGATCGCGGCGGTCAGGCCGCCCCGCACGATCCGGTCGGCGACGTTCTCCCCCACCGGCCCCGCGCCGATGACAACGACGTCGTACGTGGCGTTCTCCACCTCAGTGTCCCTTCGCGACACGGCCGAGTCGGATGGCCGCGATGAGGAAGAAGATCGCGCCGGGGATGGCGTAGCCGATCGCGTTGGTCAGCACCGGGTTGTCCGCGGAGGCGGCCGCGAAGAACGACCCACCGGCGACGACGGAGATACCCCCGCTGATGATCATCGGCCATTGGCCGCCCATCTTGCGGCGGGTGACGCCCACGACCAACTGGATCAGCCCGGCCACGACCGCCCAGGCGCCCCAGACGCGCAGGACCGGCGGGATGCCGGACGCGCTGGCGATACCCAGGCCCACCGCGGCGAGCAGGCTGATCGCCATGTTCGCGTACAGCAGCGTGGGCGATCCGGTGGTGCGCGACGTGCGGACATCGACGATGGCGGCGGCCACGTCGAACAGCGGGTAGAGCACGAGCAGCGCCGCGGTGAGGGGGTTGAGGTGCTTGGCGAGGGGGAACGTCACGGCAGCCCAGACGATCGCGAAGGCGAAGCGACCAAAGTACAACCGCCGCAGGGCGGCGGCCGTCGTCGAGATGCCGGGAACGGCAACGGTGGTCATGGTCATCCTCTCGGGGATTGCGGAGCGAAGGGGACGCCCAGCGGGGGTGCGGACCACCACCGGGACGAGACGGCGGTGCTACTCGATGTTCGAGAACAGCCCGGTGATCTCCACCTGAGCGCCCTGGAGGCCGCCGAAGACGATGCCGGCAGCGGGCGTCGCGACTGCGGCAGCGGCGTCTTCGTAGCTGGCGAAGTACAGGTCGAGCGTCCGGTACGCGGGGGCGGGCGTGCCGTCCTCCTTCGGCCACACCTTGGCCGACTCGGCCCGCTGAAGCTTCGGGAAGGTCTCCGCGGCCCGGCGCACGTCGGCGTAGACCTTCTCGAACTCGCCAGGGTCGGCGGGATTACCGATGACAAGCGTGATCTTGGTGGGCATAGCGGTCTCCTTCAGGCACAGCCGCACACCCGGCTGGCACCGGGTAGAACGAACGTTCTGTCCCTGAATACCGTACCGATCGCGACTCACCTCATCAAGACCGACCGTTCTATCTCCCCATGTGCGCGCGGGTGACGCGCCACTACGCGTCAATAAGTGCCGGCATCGAGCGGTACGTGCCGCATCGGGCGGTTACGCGGCGAAACGGGTCATCGCGGCGATCGACCGACCAACGCCCACCCCGGTCGTGGTGACGCGTCTGGCGTGACTGCGACGACGGCGTTGACCGGTCAGCGCGCGAACGCGGAGGCCAGGCCGAGTTCGGCCCGGGCCACCTCGATGAATCGGCGCTCGGCCTCCCACAGGGCGTCGAACCGATCCGCGGGCAACGCCTCGGCGCCGCTACCCGCCCGTGCGGCCGCCAACAGCCGGGCCTGTCGCACCAGCTCCGACGAACCGCTCACCACCTCGACATCGCCGGCCACCAGCCGAAGCGCGGTCTTGGTGCTCTCCAGCCGCTCCCGGTAGCGGCTGCCCTCGTCGTCGAAGAACGGCATGAGATCACCTGGATCACGCGGGCGCGGCACCGCGGTGATGCGGGCGGCCGGGTTGAGGACGAAAGCCACGTACTCCCGGACCGCGCCGACGAAGTCGGTGTACGCGTGCAGCCGAATGTCACGCCACTGTCGATCCTGGTCGCGCCGCCACAGCCGATCCTGGGCTCGGACGGTGAGCCACCCACCGATCAGGACCGCCAGCATCGTCGTCATCGCGGTGACACCCGCCTGGATCAGACTCACCGGCACCACCGTTCGCGTTGATCGGTAACTCACCCTACCGGCCGCTGTCACCCGCTCCGGAGGTCGCACGCGCTGCCGGCATTCGGGGTCTCCCGAGGTCCGGTGACGGCCGGGGAGTACGTCAGAAGCTGCTGACCAGCTTCACGAACGCCTCCTCGATGGTGGCAGGATCGGTGGCGTCGAAGGCCTTACCCGACGATGCCTTGGCGATCCGGTCCAGGGTGGCGAAGTCCGAATCGCGGTCGAAGGCGATGCAGAACACCTTCACCGGACGATCCGGGTCCAGGGCCACCTCGGCGAGCAACCGGTCCAGGTCGTTGTCCGGGTTGTACTCGTTCTTGCCGTCGGTCAGCACGACGATCGCGTTGATCCGCTGCGGGTCGTACCTGTCGCGCAGTTCCTGATGTGCGGCCCGGATCGTCGCGTAGAGGGCGGTGCCGCCGGCGACGTTAAGGCCCGCGATCTTGCTGTTGATCCGCTTCTGGTCGAAATCGCCGAGCGGGACCTCCTCCCGGTAGGGGCGCTTCGGCGGCGTCTCGGAGGAGAACGACCAGAGCCCCACCCGGTCCTCGGTGTTGAGCAACGCGAGACCCTTGCCCGCCGCCGCGGAGGCAACCTGGAAACGGCTACCCGCGGTGCCGACCTGCACGTCCATCGACCCCGAGGTGTCCAGGGCGATCAGGATGTTGGCCTTCTTGCGGAGCGTGCGCCAACCGTCCAGCATCGCTCCGACCACCTGCGGATCCGGGGGCTTGAAGTAGGTGAGTCCGGCGGTGGGCTCGGGGCCGACGCTGGCGAGCAACTCCGCCGAGGCGCGGCCCTGGTGATCCCGGAAGCCGAGGCGGGTGAAGCTCTCCTGCTGGTCGTCCTCGGTCAGGAACTTCTGGAAGTCGGCGGCCGCCGCGCTCTGCTGCCGATCGGCCGAGGGCAGCACCACGAACGGGTGGTCCAGGTTGAACGTGCCCTCCCTGGGATGGACGGCGACCAGCGGGACGTTCGGCCGGCGACCCCGCTCCTGCCCGTCCTGCCGGGGGCTCAGCGCACCCGTGTTGTAGAGGTTGACCAGCTCCTCCTGCAGGACGATGGCACTCATGTCGTCCGGGCGGTCCGCGCCACCGGCCAGGTCCGCCTCGGCGAGACTGCGCAGCAGGTCCACCGAGTCGTCGCTGTAGTGCGCCACGTTGGCCTCGATCCGCCTGACGAACTGGGTGACCGTCGGGTTGGCCAGGTCGGACCGCTTCAGGTCGCTGGACAGTTGCGCCGCCGCGTAGTACGTGGCGATGGTTGCCGCCAGCCCGGAGGTGGAGAGGTTCGGGTTGTCCTTGCCGAAGGTGAAGCGGCCCCACTCCGGCTTGCCGAAGCCCGCCCACCCGTCCCGCCCGGAGAGGCCCAGGATCTCCCCCCAGCCCAGCGACCCGCGCTGGCGTACCAGCTCGGCCTTGGGCTGCGGCATCGCGATCACCAGTGGGCTGTTGGCGATCGACGGGTAGTGGTCCGGGGTCTGCGGCTCCCGGCCGGCGGCCTGGTCGAGCAGGCGGAGCTGGCCGGTCCAGAGACTCGACGTCGGCAACCAGACCTGCGGTTGCGGCAGGCCGGTGTTGGCCCAGCCGGTGCCCAGCGCCTCGGTGGCCTTGCCCGAGTTCAACGCGCTGACGTGCACCTGGGCGCAGCCGCCGCCATCGATCGACCGGTCGCTGCGGTTGTAGCGTTCGGCCAGGTCGACGAGCAGAGCCGCCTTCTCCGTGGAGGAGTTGACCTCGAGCGTGGTGGTGCAGTCGGCTTCGCGCTGCCGGACGACCACGAACGCCCCGGCGATGACCACCAGCCCGGCGGTGACGGCGGCGGTGTACGGCAACCACTGCCGCGTACGCGTGGCGGTTGGGGGCATCGGGACGTCCTCCTCGGCGGGCGGCTGGTGGCAGTCAACCTATCGATGCGACGCCAGCCGGCGATCGCGGCCCCAGCGCGCGTCTCACCCCCGGTCGGGTCGCCCCCCGATCGCCGTCGCGACCAGCAGTCGAACCAGGTAGACCACGACGAGGGTGATCGCCCCGACGGCGGCGGCCGGGCCGACCGCGCTCGACGCGACGTAACCGGCGGCGGCGCCGACCGAACCCAGGAAGAGCGCGGTCGAGATGCCCCAGGCGTCCGGGGCCTCCGTCCGGAGCCGCCGCATCGCGCCGCCATCACCAGCGCCGACGACGGACTCCGTCGCCGGCGGGTACGCCGGCTGGGTCACCGGCACGGGCGCCGACCGGGCCGGCACCGACACGTGCGCCGGCTGGGTCGGCTGGGTCGGTATCTGCGGTCGCGTCGGGTGCGGTGCCGTGGGCGTGACCGGTGGCAGCGGGTGGTTCGGTGTGGGCGCGCCCGCGGTCTTGTTACCGACCTCGAGCAGGTGGTCCCGACGCAGCGGATCGGTGACCCGGCCATCCTGCCGGAGCAGCCGCACCAGCACACGCTCCGCGGCCGGCCGGTCCGCCGGGTCCTTGGACAGGCACTCCCGGATCAGCTCGTCCAGGACGGGAGGCAGCGCCGGCAGGTCGGGCGGGTCGTTGAGCACCCGGTGCATCACGGCGAAGAGCGAGTCGTTGCCGAACGGCGGCCGACCACCGGCGGCGAAGGCGATCGTGGCCGCCCAGGCGAAGACGTCGCAGGGCGGGCCGACCGCGTCGTTGCGGAACCGTTCGGGCGCCATGTACGCGGTGGTCCCCATGACCCGGCTGGTCGCCGTGTCGGTGACGCCCAACGCGCGGGCGATGCCGAAGTCGATCACCCGAGGACCGTCCTCGCCCAGCACCACGTTGTCCGGCTTCAGATCGCAGTGCACCACGCCGGCACTGTGGATCGCGGCGAGCGCGGTCACGGTGCCGACCGCGAGCCGGTGCAGGGCGTTGCCGGTCACCGGACCGCGCTCGCGGACGTGCCGGTGCAGGGTCAGGCCCTCGATGAACTCGCTGACCACGTAGGGCCGTTCGCCGTCCACCTCGGCGAAGAGGACCTGCGCGGTGCAGAACGGAGCGACCCGCCGTGCGGCGGCGATCTCCTTCACGAACTGCGACCGTGCCCGTGGATCACTCAGATCGACGTTCACCATCTTGACCGCGACCCGGTCACCGGCGTCGTCCTCACCGAGGTAGACGACCCCCTGCCCACCCGCGCCCAGCCGGCCGACCAGCCGGTACGGGCCGGCGGTGAGCGGGTCGTGCGTCCACAGTTTCGCCAACCCCGGCACCGGTGCGCCGGCCAGCTCTGACATCCCGACTCCATCAGTGTCGTGCCCGGCCACCGGCGGCGCAGGACACGGCCATCGTGCCATGTCCATCGCCGGTGACCGAGGACGTTCGGCAATGGGTTGAGGTCGAGGGCAACACCTACGCGGGTGGCGGCGCGGTCGACCCCCGGATTCGCAGGGACGGGCTGATGACGATCCGGTGGGTGGGGAGGTCGGGGTCGACGAGCCGGTCGGCGACGAGACGCACGGCGGCCCGCCCGATCGAGCGTCGTGGTGGTCGGACCGCGGTCAGCGGCGGGCTGAAGAGCCCGGCGACCTCGTCGTCGTACGCCACGATGGAGAGGTCACCGGGAACGGAGAGGTGCCGCTCCTCGCAGTGCTGCACCAGCGCGATGGCCTCGGCGTCGGCGTGCACCAGCAGCGCCGTCGTCCCGGTCGCCCGGCACCTGTCGAGGACGTCGTGGAGCACGCTGTCCCGCTCCGGCGACCGGGCGTCGGGCACCGTGGCCACCACCGTCGCGTCCGGGTCGAGGCCGTACTCGGTCGTGGCGTCGAGCCAGCCGCGCCGGACGTGCTGGCTGGTGGGGCTGTTGGCGTCGAGCACCAGGCCGACCTTGCGGTGCCCGAGCGAGGTGAGGTGGCGTACCGCCATGGCCGCGCCGAGCGCGTGGTCGGTGACCACCGACTCCATGACCGCGTGGTGGCTGCCCACCGTGGCGGTGCGTTCCAACAGGACGACCGGGACACCGACCTGGTCGAGCCACTCGATGGTGCGCTCGGCGCTCGGCGCGTCCATGCTCGGCGCGACGATGAGCGCGTCGACGCCCATCCGCTCCACCAGGCGGACCAGTTGCGGCTGGTCATCCTCGGTGTCGTAGGAGGAGCCCCGCAGAACCACACGCATGTCGAGCTCGCGGGCGGCGCCCTCGACCCCGCGGGCCACGTCCGGCCAGTAGTAGTCCAACGAGGGCACGAGCATGCCGAGGGCGCGCCCGCCCAGCGGGGTCAGACCGGCGACCGGCGCCTCGTCTGCCGCCGGGGCGTCGTCCGGCAGGATCAGGGCGACCCCGCCGTGGACGCGGCGGACCAGTCCCTCGGCGGCCAGCTCCGCGATGTCGCGCCGGATGGTGACCGGTGCGGCGCCCAGCACCTGGGACAGGTCAGAGACCCGCATCGAGCCGTCGCGTTGCAGGGCGGCCAACAGTTGCTGGCGGCGGACGACCTGAAGCGGCCCGCGGGAGGACTCCGCCGTGGTGACGACGGGACTGTCCTTGGTCATGAGGGACCTCCGAGGAACGCTTCGTGCGGCGAGAGCTCTTGCATGACGACGACGAGCTCGCCGGCCGGGCCGAACGCGGTGACGTCGATCGCGAGCCGGGTCAGCTGCTCTCCCCACACGTCGAGGAGCAGGGGATCCGTGATCTGCCGGATCGTCGCGGCGCAGGGCGCCGATGCCGGCTGCCAGCTGAGCCCGAGTCGACCGGCGCCGTCCAGCGCGGTGACCTCGGCGCGGCCGTCGCCGAGCCGTACCTGGCCGGCGACGAGCAGGTGGACGTGGGTCGGCGGGACTGCCTGGTCCCGGTCGGGCGCCCAGGGGTCGAGCTGCCAGGCGTCGACGATGACGACGCGTCCACTGTGGCGTTCCAGCCGCGAGCTGCGCCACCAGTGCCGGACATCCGCGCGCGGGTACGCCCCGGCGACGTCCAGCCGCAGCTCGGCGTCGGCGTCGTCGGTGGTGGCGGTGACGTGCCGGGCGGCGAAAGTGTGACCGGGCGCCTGCTCGGTGCCGCGAATGTGCGGGACGTTGTGCCAGTCGCTGCGCATGGTCCAGATGTCGTACCGACCGGGCCCGAAGGTCTGCGCCGTGTAGGTGGGCCGCCCGGCGTCGACGACCATCGGCACCCCGTTGAGGGCCACCACGATGCTGCCGACGTCGTTGTGGTTGTGGTGTTCGCCGTTGTGCCCGCCCTTGACCGCCAGGGTCAGCCCGCCGGGACTGCCGGCCGCCGCGCGGGCGAGCAGCACCTGGACGGAGGGCAGCCACACGTCGCGCGGCAGCGGTGCCGGCTCTGGGGTGGCGGAGATCCACGCCGGGTCGGTCACTGCCAGCAGCAGCCGGCCCAGGCCGTGTCCCTCGTCCGCGACGGGCGCGTCGGGACGGCGGTGCGCCGCGGCGTACGCCAGCGCGTCGGTGTCCCCGACCCGGCGGGCGGCCCGGTGCAGGGCGTGCCAGGGCTGGCCCCCGGAGGGCCGGGCCGGCCCGTCGGCGTGGTTGAGGTACCAGTCGCCGCCCAGGTGCATCCGGTGTGGGAAGGCGACGGTGTGCCGCAGGGCATCGGCCGGCACGCCGTCGAACGCGCCACCGGTGGCGTGGGCGAGCAGGTCCAGTGCCTCGTGGGCCCGACACGCGCCGTTCCACCAGTAGGCGTAGCCCTCGTCGATGGCCCCGTCGGCGGGCAGCGACGCCACGTACCGGTCGAGCCCCTCGACCACCAGGTCGACAAGCCCGGCGCGCCGGGGTGGGTCGTCCACCAGGCGCAGTACGGCGACGAGCACGTTGCCGTGGATCCACGGGCTCCAGTTGTGCACGTCGCCGTCGAGGCCGAGCCAGTGCCAGTCGCGGCGCTGGGCGAACGGTGTGAGCACGCGCCTGTCGACCTCGTGCCGGATCCGGGCCCGCAGGCCGGGGGCGTGTGCGTCGAGCGGCTCGCCGAGCAGGTGGTCGACCCAGGCCAGTTGGGCGGCGACCTCTCCCGCCCCGAGGTCGACATACGGATCGGTCACGGTCGGCAGCACCGCGCCGTGCACGGCGCGGGTGTCGTCGTGCGCCGGCCAGCACCAGCTGCTCTGCTCGCACAGCAGGGTCACGCCGTCGACCACCTCGTCCAGCCAGGTCGGGTCGAGGGTGACCGCGGCGAGCACGGCGGCCCGGGTCAGGCGCCGCTGCCGGGCGAAGACCACCTGCTCGTACGTGTCGCGTTCGCCGTCGCGGAAGTACCGGGCGTACTGGTGGGCCAGTGGGAGTGGCCAGGGGGTGGCGAGGTCGTCCTCGGCCCGGGTGCGCAGCTGTCGCATCGTGGGGGCGTGCGGGTGCGCCCACACGGCACGCTCGCGCGCCGGCGGCACCGGCAACGATCCGTCCGGTGGCGCGAGTGCCCGTGCCAGCAGGTCCGTGCGGTTGCCCGGCCAGGCCGCAGCCAGAGGGCCCGCGAAGCGCTCTGCGACGGTCATGGCCCCTCGGACTGGTAGAGCGAGTCTGAACGATTTTGATCGTATCAGAGCACTTATGGCAGTCGAGTGCCCACAGGGACACCAGGTTGACGCCGCAACGTGCATCCTTTTGATCAGGTGTGTTCACATCGGTCGAAGAGAAGCATTGACTTGCTCTGTTGTGAGCGTTTTACTTCGGAAACCCTGCGGATGCCTGCGCGTCACATTAGCGGCACGCCCCGCTCGCCACCTTCACGGAGACGGATCGATGCGACAGGACCTCGGATGACGTTCGGGACGACCGGCCAGCCGGCACCGGGGACGCACTCGGGTGCCGCGCTCGCCGCGACCTGGAGCCGGGATGACTGGTTGGCCCTCGCCGACCGGATGCTGGCCGCCGCCCGTCCGTTCGCGTCGCCCGGGCACGCCCTCGTCACGTTCCCCGGGCCGGAGGGCGGTTACGGACGGGCCGTCGACGGCCTGGAGGGCTTCGCCCGCACCTTCCTGCTGGCCGGCTTCCGCATCGCCGGCGCCCAGGGAGTGGGCGTGGACGACCTCGTGAACCGGTACACGGCCGGCATCACCGCCGGCACCGACCCGCGCTCTCCGGACCGCTGGGTACGCCTGGACGAGCACCCCCAGGCCAAGGTGGAGGCGGCCTCCATCGCGCTGGTCCTGGACCTGACCCGCCCGTGGATCTGGGACCGGCTGCCGTCGGCGGTGCGGGAGCGGGTGGTGGACTATCTGCGCCCGGCGGTCGGCGACGACACGTACCCCCGGATCAACTGGGTCTGGTTCCGGCTGGTCGTCCAGACGTTCCTGCGGTCGGTGGGCGGGCCGCACTCGCTCGACGAGATGAACGAGGACCTGACCACGCACGACGGCTTCGTCCGCGGCGACGGCTGGATGTCCGACGGGCCGGACCGCGCCTACGACCACTACGTGGGCTGGGCCCTGCACCTCTACCCGACGCTGTGGTCTCGGATGGCCGGCGCCGCCGACCTGGCCGAGCAGCGCCGCGAACGGGACCTGGCCGGCCTCGACCGCTTCCTGAGCGACGCGGTCGCGCTCGTGGGCGCCGACGGGTCCCCGTTGATCCAGGGGCGAAGCCTGATCTACCGCTTCGCCGCGGCGGCGCCGTTCTGGGTCGGCGCCATCGCCGGCGTGCCCTCGGTCAGCCTCGGCCGGTTGCGCGGCGCGGCCACCCGCATCGTGCGCCACTTCGTCGCCAACGACGCCCTGGACGAACGCGGCCTGCTCACCCTCGGCTGGCACGGGCCGTGGCCGCGACTGGCGCAGTCGTACTCCGGGCCGGGCTCGCCGTACTGGGCCAGCAAGGGTCTGCTCGGCATCGCGCTACCCGCGGACCATCCGGTGTGGACGGCGCCCGAGGAGCCGCTGCCGGTGCAGGAGCGCGACGCGGTACGGGCGATACACGCGCCCGGTTGGTTGGTCTCCAGCACCCGCGCCGACGGCATCGTCCGCGTCGTCAACCACGGCACCGACCACGCCGTCGAGGGTGCCACCGTCTCGGACTCCCCCCTCTACGCCCGACTGGGCTACTCCACCGCCACCACTCCCGTCCTCGACGACAGCGGCTGGGCCAGCCCGCTCGAACAGTCCGTCACTCTCGTCGACGACGCGGGTCGGGTCACCCACCGCGCCGGCATGCGCCTGCTGACCGTCCACGTCGACGCCGACGGGGTGGGGGTGGCCGGGTCACGTGCCCTCGCCCACTGGGTCGACCCGGATCCGGGTCAGCGCGATCACGGCGGCGGCCGCGTGGGCCGTTACCGACCGGCCGGGCACCTCACGGTGTACTCGCTGGTCCGAGGCCCCTGGGAGCTGCGCCTGACCCGCGTCGACGGCCTCGCCGACGGCGTCGAGGCGGCCGCGCTGTGGCTGCGGATCGGTGGCTGGGCCGTTCCCGGGGACGCCACGGCGACCTTCAGCGACCGGGCGGCGGTCGTGACCGGCGCCGGCCTGACCAGCTTGCTCGAGAGCGTGCACGGCGGAGGGACGGCCGGCACCACCGCCGTCCCGCAGGGCGGACCCCTGGCCGGCGGGCTGGTCGTGCCCTGGCTGGATCACCCCGTCCGGCCGGGCACCTGGGTCGCCACCTTCACCGAGTTGTCCAGGGTGCCGGTGGCCACGGCCGGGCAGGCATGCCAGGCCGTGGTCGACGAGGACGGCCACGGCCTCCACCTGGCGGTCGACTGGCCCGACGGGGTCAGCACGTCGACCCGTCTGGACACGGAACATCCCAGGCCCACCCAAGCGGCCTGGTAGCAGTGCGGGCCCGTCCGGGCCCTTGACCTGAAGGAGAAAGGGATGAAGCGTGCGATACCGGCCGTCATCAGCGCTGCGACGGCCCTGACGCTCGTACTCACCGGTTGCGGAGGCGGGGACGAGCCAGTCGACCCCAACGCCCCTGTGACGATCACCCTGGCCGGCTGGAGCCTGGCGTCCACGCCCGAGTTCAAGACGCTCGCCGACGGCTTCAAGGCGACCCACCCGAACGTGACGGTGGAGCTCAAGGAGTACGCCCCGGGCAACGACTACGACACCCAGATGATCACGGACCTGGCCGCCGGCACCGCCCCGGACGTCTACGTCATGAAGAACCTCAAGAACTTCTACACGTACCAGAGCGGTGGTCAGCTGCTCGACGTCTCCGACGCCGCCTCCGGTCTCGGCTCGATCCCGGGACTCGCGTCGTACCAGGTGGACGGCAAGGCGTACGCGGTGCCGTACCGGCAGGACTCGTGGGTGTTGTTCTACAACAAGGACCTGTTCGCGAAGGCGAAGGTGACGCCCCCGGACGGCAGTTGGACCTGGGACGACTACACCGACGCGGCGAAGCGACTGCACACCGGGCTGAAGGGGGCCGGCTCGAACGCGACGGGCGCGTACCAGCACACCTTCCAGTCGACGGTGCAGGGATTCGCGCTCGCGCAGACCCCCAACGCGGACCTGCTCTCCGGAAACTTCGGCTTCCTGAAGCCGTACTACGAGAAGTCACTGGACCTGCAGGCGTCCGGCGCGCAGCCGACCTTCGGCACCGCGAAGACCAACAAGCTCACCTACCAGGCGCAGTTCGGCAAGCAGCAGTCGGCGATGCTGCTGATGGGCACCTGGTACGTGGCCACGCTGCTCAACCAGCGCAAGAGCGGTGACGCCGACAAGTTCGAGTGGGGCATGGCGCCGGCGCCGCAGTTCGACAAGTCCACCACCGGCACCTCCGCCACGCCCGTCACCTTCGGTGATCCGACCGGCCTGGGGATCAACCCGAAGATCAGCAAGTCCAAGACCGCCGCGGCCAAGGACTTCCTCAAGTACGCGGCCGGCCCGGACGCCGGCAAGGCGCTGACCGGGATCGGCATCACCCCGGCCCAGGTCACCGACGCGGTCACCGCGACGCTGTTCGGGCTGGACGGCGTGCCGCAGGACGAGCTGTCGAAGTTCGCCTACGCCAAGCACACCATCAAGCCGGAGAACCCGGTGTCGAAGCACACCGCCGGCCTGCAGAACCTCCTCAACGAGACGCACTCGGCGATCCTCTCCGACAGCAAGGGCGTCGACGCGGAACTGAGCAAGGCGCAGGACCGCGCCAAGAACGAAGTCCTCAACCAGTGAGCTGATGGCGGGTCCGGCGCGCCTACGCCGCACGCCGGTCCCGCCCCCAGGCCGAACGCTTCCGGAGACTCCCTATGGCAACATTGCCGTCCACAAGACCCAGGAACCGGCGGCTGGTGTCGCGCAACACGGTCGCCGGCTGGTCGTTCATCCTTCCCAACTTCCTCGGCTTCGCCGCGCTCACCCTGCTACCCGTCGTCGTGCTGTTCTACGTGGCCTTCACCAACTGGAACGTCTTCGGGGTGGCCGAGTGGACCGGCACCGCCAACTTCCGGCGGATGTGGGACGACACGAGCTTCTGGACCGCACTGCGCAACACCGTCTACTACGCCGTCTTCCACATCCCGCTGACCCTCGGGGCAGCACTCGGGCTGGCGCTGCTGCTCAACCGCAAACTGCGCGGCGTGGGGTTCTTCCGCACCATCGCCTTCTTCCCCTACATCACCTCGATCGTGGCGATCGCGGTCGTCTGGAACCAGCTGTTCAGCCCGGAGTACGGCCCGATCAACGCTCTCCTCGGTGCCGTCGGGGTGGACGATCCGCCGGGCTGGACCGCGTCGGCGACCTGGTCGATGCCGGCGGTCATCATCGTCGGCACCTGGCGGTACATGGGCTACTACATGCTGTTGTTCCTGGCCGGCCTGCAGACCATCCCGGCCCAGCTCTACGAGGCGGCCGAGACCGACGGCGCCTCACCGTGGCAGCGGTTCGTGCACGTGACCCTCCCCGGGTTACGGACCACGACCTTCTTCGTCACGGTGCTGCTCACCATCGAGAGCTTCAAGGTCTTCGACCTCATCCTCGTGATGACCGGCGGCGGACCGGGCCAGTCGACACTCGTGCTCTCGCAGTACATCTACCAGAAGGGCTTCGAGGAGAACCAGTTCGGCTACGCCTCGGCGGTCTCCATCGTCCTGTTCGCCATCTGCTTCGGCATCACGGTCATCCAGTTCATGGTCAACAAGCGGAGGAACAGCTGATGACCGCGACCGACCTCTCCCTGCCCACCCCGGCCGTCGCCGCGCCCGGCAATCGCGCGCCCCGTCGACCGGTCCGGTCCCTGGGCGGGCGGATCCTCGGGTACGCCGCCCTCGCGCTCGCGGCGGCCGGGCTGCTGCTGCCGTTCTTCTGGATGGTGGTGGCGTCGTTGAAGACCAACAACGACGTCTTCACCATCCCGATCACCTGGCTTCCCGATCCGGTGGTGTGGCGCAACTACGTCGACATCTGGCAGCGCTCGGACATGACGACGTGGCTGTGGAACACCCTGCTGCTGTCGGTGATCGTCACCTTCCTGCAGGTGTTCACCGGCAGCTTCGCGGCCTACGGCTTCGCCCGGGTCCGCTTCCCCGGCCGCAACCTGCTCTTCCTGGCGTACGTCGGGACGATCGCGGTGCCCTGGCAGTCGTACATGATCCCGCAGTTCATCCTCATGTCGAAGCTGCACCTGTCGAACACGCTGTGGTCGATCGTCGCGATCCAGGCGTTCGGCGCGATCGGCGTGTTCCTGATGAAGCAGTTCTACGAGACGATCCCCGAGGAACTCAGCGAGGCGGCGCGGGTCGACGGACTCAGCGAGTACGGCATCTACCGACGGATCATTCTGCCGTTGTCCCGGCCGGCGCTGGCCAGCCTGGCCCTGCTGATGTTCACGACCACCTGGAACGACTACCTCGGCCCGCTCGTCTACCTGCGCAGCCCGGAGCTGCGCACCATCCAGTTGGGGCTGAACACCTTCATCTCCCAGTACAACGCCGAGTATGCGCTGATCATGACGGGCTCGGTGCTGTCCGTGCTGCCCGTCGCTGTCATCTTCCTGCTCGGCCAGCGCTACTTCATCGAGGGCGTCGCCTCGACCGGACTGAAGGGTTGAGGCCCATGCGTTCGCGCCACCACACCATGACCGCCGTCTTCGACGGGATCTACGCCGCGCTCACCACCAACGTGCTGCTGGTGCTCGGTTGCCTGCCACTGGTGACGCTCGCGTTCACCACCGACGCGGCGCGGTCCTGGCCGCTGTATGCGCTGACCGCTCCGCTCTGCGCGCCCGGGCTCTGTGCGGCCTTCGCGGTCATGTCCGCCTACTCGGCCGGCGACACCGGCGGGGTGCTGCGCACCTACGGCCGCGCCTGGCGAGCCACCGCCCGACCGGCGATGCTCTGGACGGCGGCGGCCATGACCGCCCTGGTGGTGCTCGCCGTCGACGCCCGCGCCGCGTGGGGCCACCGGGTCGGAGCGCTTGCCCTGCCGGTGCTGGCGACCCTGATCGTCCTCACCGTCGCGACCGCGCTGCTCGGGTTGGTGACCCTCGCCGACCGACCCACCGCGCGGTTGCGCGAGGTAGCCCGTACCTGCGTGTACCTGGCGGTGCGTCGGTGGTACCTCACCGCCGTGTCTCTGCTCGTGCTCGTGCTGCTCGCCCAGCTTCTGGCGGCCCGCCCCGCGATCGCGCTCGGCCTCGCCGCCGCGCCGCTGCTCTACGTCGTCTGGGCCAACAGCCGCTTCACGCTGCGCGCCGCCCTCGACCCACCGACCGTCGAACCCCAACGCATCTGACCACCACGTTCCTGCCACCGGGCCGGGACGCCGCTGGCACACCTGCCCGGCACCGGACCGGATCCACGAGGGAGAACAGCATCCATGACGGCGACCGACGTCCGTCCCAGCTCCGACGCAGAGGCCACGGCGGCCGCGGTGGCCGCCGCGATCCGCACCGTCGACGCGAACATCGCCACCTTCGGCGACCGGTACCCCGCGGACACCACCGACGCCAACCGCTACCCGCTGCGGCCGGCGAGCGCCGGCCAACCCGAGGGCGCCAACGTCGGCTGGACCACCAGCTTCTGGCCCGGGCAGCTCTGGCTGGCACACGACCTGACCGGTGACGACCGCCACCTGCGGGCCGCGCTGTCGCACGTGGACAGTTTCGCGGATCGGGTGAACCGCGGCATCGACCTGGACACCCACGACCTCGGGTTCCTCTACACCCTCTCCTGCGTCACCCCGGCCCGCCGTACCAACGATCCGCGTGCCCGCGGCGCGGCTCTCGCCGCCGCCGACCACCTGATGACGCGCGTCCTCGAACCCGCCGGAATCATCCAGGCCTGGGGCGACCTGAACGACCCCCGCCAACGGGGCCGCACCATCATCGACAGCCTGATGAACACACCGCTGCTCTTCTGGGCCAGCCAGACCACCGGCGACGACCGCTACGCCGACGCGGCCCGCCGGCACACCACGCAGCTGCGCCAGCACATCCTGCGTCCGGACGGCACCACCTTCCACACCTTCTACTGGGACACCGACAGCGGCGCCCCGCTGCGCGGCGAGACCGAACAGGGCCACGCCGACCACTCCTGCTGGGCTCGCGGGCAGGCCTGGGGCATCTACGGGTTCAGCCTCAACCACCGGCACCTCGGCGATCCCGCGCTGCTCGCCGCCGCGATGACCTGCGCCGACCGTTTCCTCGCGCACCTGCCCGACGACCGCGTCGCGTACTGGGACCTGGAGTTCGGCGACGGCAGCGGCCAGGAGCGGGACAGCTCGGCAGCGGCCATCGCCGTCTGCGGCCTGCTCGAACTCGCCGACAACCTCACCGACCCGGCCAGCGCCGGCCGGTACCGGGCGGCCGCCGCCGAGATCCTGCGCTCACTCATCGACCACTACTCCACCGGCGGCCAGCCGGGCTCGAACGCGCTGCTCCTGCACGGCGTCTACGACAAGCCCAAGGACGTCGGCGTCGACGAGGGAACCCTTTGGGGCGACTACTTCTACCTGGAAGCCCTCACCCGCGCCACCATCCCCGGCTGGGCCAGCCCCTGGTGACCACCGCGACCGACCCGCACCGCCCCGCATCCCGAAAGGTGACCATGAACTACCGCTACCACTGCACCATTCCCGCCGCCGAGGGCCGGAACACGCTGCCCGTCAATCCCTGTCAGCTGCTGGACTTCACCCTGCTGCGGCTGTCGGCCGGGGAGTCCTGGACCGGCGAGTCCGGTGACCGGGAGATCCTGGCGGTCATCCTCGGTGGCACCGCCACCTTCACCGTCGCGGGCCACCACTTCCCCCAGGTCGGCAGTCGTCCGGACGTTTTCTCCGGCAAGCCGCACTCGGTCTACCTCCCGGCCGGCTCCTCGATCACCGTCGAGGCCGTCACCGACGTGGAGATCGCCCTGCCCAGCGCCCCCAGCGACCTGGCCACCGAGCCCTATGTCATCGCGCCGGAGCAGGTCGCGACCGGCCGTTGGGGAGCGGCCAACTTCGGCCGCACCTATCACCAGATCCTCACCGAGATCGCCCAACCGGAGCTGCCCGCCCGCCGGCTCATCGTCGGCGAGACCTACACGCCCTCGGGCAACTGGAGCACCTACCCGCCACACCGGCACAAGGTCGACGACCTGCCCGCCGAGGCCGCACACGAGGAGATGTACTACTACCGCGTCAACCCGGCGGACGGATTCGGTATCAGCCGGGTCTACACCGACGAGGGGTACGAGGAGAACGTCACCATCCGCGACCACGTGATGCAGATGATGCCCGAGGGCTACCACACCGTGGTCAGCGCACCCGGCTACACCACCTACTTCCTGTGGTTCCTGGCCGGCACACAACGTACCCAGGGCGCCCGCGAAGACGCCGCCCTCGCCTGGGTGGGCCAGACCGTACCGACCCTGCGCAGCCTGGGCCTGTAGCGACGGTCCTGGACACCTCCGCGCCTCGACGGCCAGGTCGCGATGGTCACCGGCGACATGCGATCGACCAGACCATCGCGACCGGGCCGGCGCTCACCTCGCCCTGCGTGCGGCCGAGCGGTCACGCCTCGGAGTCGCGAACGTCGGTTGACTCCCGCCCGACCGGCGGAGCGGGCACCTCCAGCGGCTGTCCCCAGCTTCGCCGCGCGTCGAGCAGCGCGACCAGGGCCAGCACTCCGGCCACCACGCTCAGCCCGACCATCGGCGCCCAGCGGACCAGCGCCGGCGTGAACAGCAGCAGGGCCACGAATCCGATGGCGCGGGAACGGGAGACCCGGCCGAAGATCTCGTACTCCAGCCGCATGCGGGCGACGAGGAAGAGCATCGGACCGCCGACCACGAACAGGAGCCAACCGGGCCGCGGCTGCCCGAACGGATGATCGATCACCAACTCGTAGCCGACTGCCGTGACGAGCACGCTGAACACGATCAGCAGATGTGTCCGTTCCAACAACGTGCCCAGCCGGCCGGGCATGTCCGCCCGCTCCAACGCGTCGGTCAGCAGCAGGCCGGCGCGGTGGAAGTAGATCCGCCAGAGCAGCGCGCTGGTGGCGAACGTGACCGTGAAGGCGGCGGCCCGCCCGTAGGAATAGTCCGTGCCGCCGAAAACCACGCCGATGACCAGGATCGACTCACCGAGTGCGATGAGAAACACCTGCTGGTAGCGGTCGGCGAGATGGGTTCCCGCGATCCGCCAGCGACCCACCTTCGACGCCCCGAGCCACGGCAGCGGCCAGCCCAGCGCCCAGGCGAGGTAGTCGATCGCGAGTGCGGCAGCCCACAGCGGCAGTCGCAGTCGGTCCGGACCCAACGCGCCGGCCAGCCACAGCGGCGCGGTCGTCGATGCCCACACGGCAAGCCGGAACGGCACGAGCCGTCGCGGGTGACCCCGCAGCGCGGCGGCGACCACCAGCGGCCGCACCACCATCACCATCAGGTACGCGGCCGCGAACGCCAGCGCTCGCTCCTCCATGGCGCGGGACAGCGTCACCGCCATGATCAGGCCGGCGAACATGGTGCCGACCACGACGGCCTGAATGATCGGCCGCTCCGGTTCGTAGCGACTGGTGATCCACGCGGTGTGCGACCAGATCAGCCAGAGCGCGAGAAAGAGCAGCAGGGTACGTCCGAACCCGGTGACGAGCGCCCAGCCGGTGTCATCGCTCAGGCCGGCGAACCGTTGGGAGACCCGGGTGAGGGCCACGACGAAGGCCAGATCGAAGAACAGCTCCAGGAACGTCGCGCGGCCGGAACTGGTGGGCGGACGCAGCAGGTCGGCACCCCGCACCGCCGCCATCGTCCGCCTCCGTCCGCCCCTGTTGCACCAACGAGCCGGCCGCCAGAGGAGTTGCGTCAGCCCTCACCCGGGCCACGACGCTCACGTCGGATCGGGTTCGAGGTGCGGCTGTTCGAGGCTCCCGCGGAGCCACCCGTCGAGCCAGTCCACGAGCGAGATGCCCTCCGCGTAGAACGAGTGTTCGCCAAGGCCGGAGTTCGGGTCGAAGCCCCACATCATCGCTCCCCTCCCCAGGCAGTCGACGTACGAGTAGATCGCACATCCCCAATAACCGATCGGCAGCAAGCCGGCGGGTTCGCGAGGGCTGAGCAGATCGACCGCGGTACGACCGAGATCGTCCGTGCCACCGCCGGCAACGCCCAGCACCGGACCGAAGCCGCCGTTGGCGACCTCCAGGTAGATGCGTCGAAGCAGCGGCGGCAGCGGATGCCCCAGCAGCCCTTCCGCGTCGTCCACGGCGTGCACCGAGGCCGGTTCGAGCGGCGGCAACGGGTCGACGGCGTCGGCTGCCAGCGCGGCGAGATGCTCCTGCGACCCGCGTACCACCAGCCACCGCGTGCCCTCGGGCGCGGGACTCAGCACCCAGTTGCCGTTCGCGTCCAGGTCGCCGGGGCGGATCCACACGTCATCGCTGTAGTCGCGAGCTGCCACGCGAGCGGCGATACCCCGCAACACTTCGTCTTCGCGCACCCGCTCAGTATCCTGTGCCGGTCGGCCGGCCGATGCCCGCCGGCAGGCGGACCGACGGGTGCGTCACCCGATGGGTACGGCCGCCTGCGTCGCCCGGAGGAACGTCAGCGCCTTCGACCTGAGCGTTTCGGTCGCGGCGTACGAAGCACCCCCGACGGAGAACCAGACCTTCACCACCAGGTTGCCGGTGCGGGCGTGGACCATGTACTCGGCGTACTTGAAGCCCGGATCGGAGCGCCTGGTGAAGGCTTCGGCCTCCTCGCCCAGACCGGGGATGCCGCCGGCCGGAGTCATGACCGTCACCTGCTGCGTCGCCCGGTAGAGCCGCCCAGCCTCCTCCGCGCTGACCAGCGTGGACGCCTCCACCAGCAGGTTCGCCTGATGGCCGGTCCTGGTCCGCATCTCGAACAGACACGCCGCCCCCGGGTGCCCCAGCGGTGGCTTCGGATCGGTGCGGGCAACCGTCAGGGACAGCTCCGCCAACGGTCGAAGATCAGTACGTTTGCACAGGTCCAGATCCTGGGCGCGGAAGACCGGGCCGGCCGAGGCGGTGGGCGTGCTGGCGGCAGCGCTGGCCGTGGTCGCACCTGTGGTCGGCACCGCCACCGGCGCCGGGGCACCGTCACAGGCGGCAGCGCCAAGCACCGCGACGAGCGCCACGACAGGACGGGGCACACCGGCCAACGCAGACACGACCCGACCATACCGGCCGTGCGGCTGGTGGACTGACCTCCCTCGCAGGATGTCGGGGGTCGGTCGTACGTTCTGCAGTCGTGAGCGTCCTCCAGACCTACCGCTACCTCCGACCGTCCACACTGCACCGGGGTGACCTGGCGCTGCAGACAAGCGGCGGACCCGCGACCAACCCGCGGTTCTTCTCCGGTTTTCTGACGACTCCGCAGGCGGCGGCCGCCGGGCTTCTGGCGGTCGCGGAAGTTGCCCGGACCCGGTACCACCAGCCGGTCAGCCCGGCGAGCCTCGATCCCGTGGTCACCGGCAGCCGGGACCGGATGCGCTTCGAGTCGTTCTCCGGCTGCTGCGGGGTGTACGCGCGGCTGGACGTCGTGCCGGCCGGGTTCGACGGCGACATCGTCGAGCACGGCACCACGAACGTCGACGTGAACGCGCCGCTGCGGGAGGCGCTGGCCCGGGTGGGCGGCATCGACCCCCTGCACCTGTCGGTGGGTCCGGACGACCTGACGGTGTCCACCCTCGACGGGGAGGTGGTGGAGAAGAAGGTGCCGCTGCCCGGACGTTGGCTGCGCGGGTTCGCCGAGGTCCATCTGATCGCCGCGGCCATGCAACCGCGGGCGGAGATTCCCGCGGCGGAGGCGTCCGCCTTCCTGCGCCGGCTGCCGGCGGGCAACGACCGGTCGGTGCTCTGGGTGGTGCCGACCGGGCGCTCGCTGCGGCTGACCGCACGCCCCGTGCCCGGCGCGGTGTGCCTGGCCGGCGCCGGGCGGCTCGCCACGCTGCGGGGGCTGCTCAGGTACGCGAAGAGCCTGCGGGTGTACGGGCCACCGGCGGCGGCCGGGTCGCCGCCGCTACCGAGCGTGTGGCAGCTCGACACCGGCGCGCTGCGGCTGTCGCTGACCCTCTCGCCGGAGCCCTACCGGGGCTTCTCCGGCGAGGGCGGCGCGCTGACCGCGCTCGCCACGGACGACGTCGCCGACGACGCCGCGCTCGTCGCCGCACTGCTGTCCTGGGACCCGACGATCGATGTCCACGCGTTGGCCGCCTCGGCGGGGATCTCGGCGGACCGGGTCCGGGCCGCCCTGGCCCACCTGGGCACCGCCGGACGGGTCGGGTTCGACGTGACCGAGGCGGGCTACTTCCACCGGGTGCTGCCGTACGACGCCGGCCGGGCCGAGCGGGACAATCCGCGGCTGGTCGCGGCGCGGGCGCTGGTCGAGGCGGGCGCGGTCACCCTGGACGGCGAGGCGGCGACCGTACGCCACGGCGACGAGGTCTACCGGGTGCGCCGCCGAGCGGACCACTCGTACACCTGCTCCTGTCCCTGGTGGGCGCGGCACCGCGGTCAGCGCGGGCCGTGCAAGCACGCGCTCGCCACGTCGATGGTGGGCGCTTCGGTGGAGGTCGGGGCGTGAGCGATCCGTTCGACTTCCTGGTCCAGGGCGACGTTCGCGCGGCCGTCGACGCGGTCACCGACCTCGACGAGCAGGGACGGCGGTCGTTCGCCGGTGGGCTGGTGGCCCACGTGCGCCGGCGGCGCGACAACTGGTGGTGGAACGATCAGGCGGGTGCCCTGGCGGTGGCCGCCGTCGGGTGCCTGCCGACCGCCGCCGCGGCGGCCGAGCTGCTCGGTCGGCGGAACGTGTCGCTGCGGGGTGTCGACGCCGCGCTGGTGGCCCAGGTCGGGCGGACGCGCGGGGTGCCCTGGCTGGGCGAGCTGGCACACCGGCTGGCGGACCGGCTCCGCCGCGATGACCCGACGGACGGCTGGGCATTCGTCGCCGAGCTGCTCACCGCAGAGAAGGCGGCGGCACCCACCGGTGACCAGTTCGTGCAGGGGTGGCTCGCCCTGATGGCGTGGCCGCCGGAGGGGCAGCGACCGATCCCGCTGGTGGACCGGCTCCGGGCGGACGTGTTTCTCGACGCCCTGGTGCCGCGCCTGTTCGAGCTGGACGGTGCCGGGACGCGGATGTCCTTCGACGAGTTCATGACCGACGAGACGTTCGCCCTGCCGCGCGCGTTGGCACGACTGGCCGGCGAGGGCCGCCTGGACCGGAGGGTGCTGCTCGACGGTTGCATGAGCCGGCTGTTGCGCGGCGACCGGCCGGCCGCGTTGCGCGCGTTCGTCACCCTGCACGCCCTGCTGGAGCCCACCGCCAGCGAGGTCGACGGGCATCGCGGCGACTACCTGCGCCTGCTCGCCGACGCCCCAGGGCCGGTGGCGTCGATGGCGCAGAAGACGTTGCGGGCTCGCGACGGCGTGGAGATCGAGGGGCTGCTCGACACGTCGCGGGCTGTGCTCGTCCGGCCCGACAAGGCGCTGGTCCGCGCCCAGCTCGCGTGGCTGGACCAGCTCGCCCGCCGGCACCCCGACCGGGCGGCGGAGATCGCCGAGGTGATCGCGACAGCTGTCGACCACCCGGCGGCGGACATCCGCGACCGGGCCGGCACGCTGGCCGCCCGGCACGGGCACGTGGTCGCCCCGCGGGTCGTGGTCGGTGCGGTGGGCGACGACCTGCCACCACCGGCCGGCCCGCTGCCCGCTCCCCCGGCCATCGCCGACCCCGACGAGCTGGCCGAGGAGGTCGCCTCCCTGCTCGGCGGCCCGAAAACAGCGTCCGACCTGGAACGGGTTCTCGACGCGGTGGTCCGGCTCGCCGGTGACGACCGGCTGAAGGAGGCCCTGATTCCGGTGCTGCGACGGCACCGCGCCGGCGCGGAGGAACACCCGTGGGATCCGTACTGCCTGTGTGGTCTCCTCGGCGGGGTGCTGCACGCGGCGGCCGATCCGGTCGAGGGAGGCGGACGGCGGGGACGATGGGCCGCGATGCTGGCGGCGGTGCGGCGGCGCGCGCCGGGCGGACCGTCGCCCGATGCACGGGTACTCCCGCCGCACCGGTTGCTGCGCGCCCGGCTGGCCGAGATCGGTGACCGCGTCGGTATGCCCCAGCACCCCGGTCTGCTCGCGGCCCCGACGATGGCGAACGGTGCCCTCGACCCGGAGGTGCTGTACGACCGGCTGGCCCTGCTCGGCCAGCACGGCGCGTGGGAGATGGACCTGACGCAGGCCCTGCTGCGGCTGCCCGCGCGTGTCGACGAGCCGCTCGCGGCCAGGGCCGCGACGCTCGGCACACCGGCCGGCGACCGGCTCGCCGGCTGGCTGCGCGCCGGCGGCCTGCCGACCCCGGACCAGCGGGTGGTCACGCTGCCCCGACAGGAGCGCCGGCAGAGCTACTACCTGGGGTACGACGAGCCGCCTCGGCAACGGACCCACGTGGTGCTCAGCCCGCCGGAGGGCGTCGACGACCCGTTCGGCCTGCTCACCGTGCCGGCCGGAACGGTCGACAGCTACGTCGGCGACGCGGCTCTGCTCTGGCCGGCCGTGCTGCCAAGCTACCGGGGACTGGTCGCGGCGTACGCGCTGCCCGACATCGCCAGCGGCGCCGACCAGGACCTGTCGGGTGGTGCCGCGATCCTGCCGCTGCTCGCCGAGTGCGGCGGCGACGGCGGTCCCGCCGTCGATCTCGCCCTCGCGTACGGCCTGGGTGCCCGGCACGAGTCCGACCGGGTCGCGGCCGTCGACGCCCTGCTGATGCTGGCCGCCTCCGGCGACCTGGACGCTCCCACGGTCGGAGCTCACCTCGGCACCCTCGCCGCCGTCGGTGACCTCACGCTGACCCGCACCCTGCAGCCGCTGCGCGACGCGGCCGCCGCCGGTGCCCCGCTCAGCGTCTGGCGCCTGCTCGCCGCCGCGTTGCCTTCGCTGCTGGCGGCACCGAAGCCCTCGCGCGGCACCCCGGACCTGCTGACCCTGGCGGCGGAGACGGCGGGCGCGACAGGCGTCCGGATCGACGTGCCCGGGCTGGCCGAGGCCATCGCGCGCGGCGGGTCGAGCCGACTGGTCACCGAGGCGAGGCGCCTGGCCGCCGCGAGTGGCTCCAGGCCCGCACCAGGACGTCACCCGGAGTCTGCTGATCACTGAGGGGTTGGCGGGTTGGGCTTGACGCACCGTCGAGGCTCGTGGTGCAACCAGAGCAGCACCGCAACAGCAGCCACCACCGCGACCCGCTGGCGGCAGCGGCGTCAGTCGAAAATTCGGCCCAGGAGCGCACCCTGACCGGATTGCAGGATGTGCCCCGCCGTCAACGGCACCCAGAAGCACTCGAACGGAGTCGGCGGCTGGGTGCCGTCGTGGCCCTCCTGGCTCGACCAACGCAGGGGCGTGGGCTCCAAGAGTTCCATGAGGAAGATGTGCCGGCGCTGGATCTCGAACCGAAGAGGGCTGATGTCGTACTCGGCCTCCCCCAGCTTGCGGACGACCCTGAAGTCCGTGAGCCCGGTCTCCTCGCGGGCTTCGCGAAGCGCGGCATCCTCCGGAGCCTCACCGGGGCGGATGGTGCCACCCGGCACCTGGACGCCCACCTCCTCGTAGCTGTGGTCCGTGTGCCGGAAGACGAGCAGCCCTCCATTCCGCACGATGTAACAGAGCGCCTTCTGCGTGACGGCCTTCTCGGGCATGACGACCTTCCGCTCGACGTCGTGATCGATACCTGGAGGTCACGTCAGGCTGCACCGGGAGCCGCAGAAAGGACAGAAGGCACGTTTGGCGTTCGATGTCACTTCGATGTCGCACTTCGCGCAGTGACCGTTCTCCCACAGGCCCTGGTAAAGCCCAAGCCCACCGTCGTAGTAGTCGCGGTCAGGCCAGGCGACCAGCTCCACCTCAAGACCGGGATCGTCCTCATAGGCTGTCGCCTCAGCCAGGACCAGTTCGGTTCGGATGCCGTGGTTGTCCTCGGTGTGACGCGGCAAGACTCGGCGCATCACGTCGACGAGCTCGTACACCGGTAACGCCGCGAGCTGCTCGGCGAGGCGGTCGCGCTCTTCGTCAGTCGTCACGCGACGGACCATACGCGCGGCCTTACCGCCCTCGTCGACTGTGGGCGCGTCGCCCGTCAGCGCAGCACCTCAGGAACCCACTGACTCAGGAGTCAATCTCAGGCCCGCGCGGTCGTGGTTATCGCGAAGGCGGCGAGCACGCAGTAGACCACGCCGGCTGCCCGGTCAAGTGAACGTAGTCGCAGCCTCGGTGTCAGCGTTCGCAGGAATCCGCCGGCCAATGCCCAGAGCGTGTCAGGAATGCTGGCAAGTGCGATAAACAGCAGCCCAAAGATCAGCAACTGTACGGGGACGGGTCCAGTGTCGGCGGAGACGAACTGGGGTAGGAAGGCCAGGAAGAAGACGGCGGTCTTCGGGTTCAGGGCACCGACAAGCAGGCCGCTGCGGAATGCGGCAAGAGGTCTGAGATCTCCGCGGGCACCCTCACCCGCTTGGGCAAGAGTCCCCTCCTTGCGGGAGCGGAACGCCTTCCAGGCGAGCCACAGCAGCCACGCCGCGCCGGCCAGTTTGACGATGGTGAACAACTGGGCGCTCGCCGCTATGACGGCGGAGACGCCGACGACAGCACCGAAAACGTGTACCAGATATCCGATCTCGACTCCGAGCACGCAAGCCAGGCCGAGGGCGCGGCCCTTCTGTACGGAGTTGGTAAGAATGAACGCGACAGACGGACCGGGGAAGCAGACGATCGGGATCGTCGTGGCGAGGAAGAGTAGTAGCAGGCTCCGACTTATCACACCGTCTCCTCGCTCACCCAGCCCTCGGTCGAGTCCGGCTGCTAGCCGTACTCGATTGTCGTCACGCTGGAGACCAGCCGCATCTTGAGGTCAGGTTCTGTTGCGGCGGCGGGCTTCGATGTCGCGCATCACCTCGGGGTCCCATTGGCCGGCGTTCCAGTCCTCGCTGGTCGGAGTGGGCGACAGCGGCCACGCCGGGTCCTGCCCGGCGACCGGCGAATAGTGGCCGGCGACGACTCGGTCGACGTCAGCGATCAGCCGCAGGACCCGCGCCCGGCTGTGCAACATGCCCCCGATCAGCGCGGCGGCGCCCAGGATACGCAGGGTCGCCTGGCCGAACAGGACGGCCGGAGCGGTTCGGTCGGTGGCCAGCCAGGCGACGGCAGCACTGGAGACGATGCAGGCGGAGAAGACGCGCGTGCCCCAGTGGCGGCTGTACGAGCGGCCGGAGGAGCCGTGCGCCTCGGCGATCTGGCGGGTGCCGCGGCCCCAGATAAGCCCGCTGACCACCAGGCCGATGATGGCGGCGAACAGGATCAGGTTGGCCAGGGCCAAGCCGATCGCGGTGCCGGAGCCGCCGATCGCCGCGCCGGTGCCGGAGGGGGGCAGCGGCCGGGCCCGGCCGCTCGGGAGGCTGCCCAGGACGGCCGCGGCGATCGCGGCCACGGCGAAGAGGATGGCGAACCCGATCGCGAACCAGGTCGCGACGTTCCAACCTGTTGTTCTGAGCGCGGGCGGAGGTGTGGAGGACCGGCACGTGTGGCCTTGGCCGGGGTGTCCGAGTTCGGCTCCGCATTTCGTACAGTGCACAGTGTTCTCCTGAGCGGCGCGGCCGAGACTTCGCTGGGCCAGCTGAACTGGTATCGCATCTCGTCGCACGGGTAAAGATCCGCCGGTTCGGTGCGTAGAGGATCATGCCCGGTCGGTGCCGATCCGGCGACCCCGATTCCGCGAGACGCTCGCCGACGGGCAGCGCACGGGTAATGGGCGGCCGTTGCGCATGGTGGGTCGGACACGGTTGGACTACGGTGCGCCGATGACCAGATATCGCCGCACCTACCGCCAGGTGGACGGCCAACGAGTCGAAGGCACCTGGCGGCCCGTCTTTACCCGCAGCATGGACACGTACTTCCTGGCCGACCTGGTCATCTACGCCGACGGCGCGATCGACTGCGGCACCGGCGGGCTGACCGACCTCGACGGGTTGGCGGAACAACTGCGCTGCGGCAGCGTCGCCACCGCTCTGGAGGAGGGCGCATGGGCATCGGCGCATCACCTGGCGGCGTGGCGGTTCACCGAGCCCAGCTCCGCGATCAGCGCCGAGATGCTTCTCGGCGAGGTCTCCGACGAGATCGACCGGCTCAACGGTCGACCCGACTCCACCGGTCGATGCCTACAAGCGGTGCAGACCTACCTGGCCGACCCCACCGACGACAACCGACACACGGTTCGTGAGCGCTACCTGGCCATCCCCGAACACCTGCGCGTCTACGCCCTCGGCGACATGGACCGCAAAGACGTTCCACTGCGAATCCTGATCACCGACCTCGGTGCACCACTGCACGGCCGGCCGAACGGACCGGTCGTCACCGAGCAGAGGCGGGCCGAGGCGGTCGCGTACTTCCGCGAACGGGAGATCGCGATCGAGACCTGGGACGCGCGAGTCCCGGCCGATGGCCCCGAACGCCCGGTGCACCCCACGCTGACGATCCCCAAGGTGGTCTACCCCCGCGGCTGGCCGGATCCACCCGGCGTCGAAGTCCTGCAGAACGACTACCCGGCAGTGATCACCGTCGGCGCCACCAGCTACCCCAGCGTCACACACGCCTACTGGGCGCTCTCGACGTCCGACCCACACTGGCACGACCAGATCACCGCGGCACCGCGCGGATACGACGCCGGCCTGCTAGCTGAGCAGGCACCCCGCCATGCCGACTGGGCTGCGGCGCGGCTGGCCGTCATGACCGTCCTGCTGCGTGCCAAGTACACCCAGCACCCGCAGATGGCACAGACCCTGCTGGACAGCGGCGACGCCCACGTCGTCTACGTCGACTCCGGCTCCGCCTACTGGTCCATCGGTAGCGAACGAGCCACCAACTGGGTCGGCCGACTGCTCGAAGTGATCCGCTCCGAACTCGCCGCCGCTGGGGCCGGAATCCCCCTTCCACAACCGTCAGGGTCTCCGCTCTCCTGAATGGCCGTCATCCGCTGGGATGGTTGCTCGCGAGCCAGCCCGAGAGTTGCTGACTGGTCTCCTCGCCGAGCGCCGCTGCGGCCCTTGCCGCCAACGCGACAAGCTCAGCGTGTTCCGCACCGGTGACCTGCAGTTCCGGCTGCGGGGTCCGGCGCCACGTCGTCCGCGCCACGTCACGGGCGATGCGGGTGGCATCGGCCCTGCCCCGCTCGGCCAGGCGCGGGTGCGCGTCGACGGCCAGTAGCAGTGCGGCGCGCAGCTCGACGTCGACACCCCGACCGCGCAGGAGACGGTAGCCGGCCCGCCGTAGTTCCGCTCGCCCATCCCGAAGCAGTTCCCACGGTAGGTCCGGCGGCAGCGCGCCGGCCACCGGGCGCAGCGCTGCGGTCACTTCCCGCACCACGGCCGGTGACGGATCCCGCACCAGTGCCGCCAACTCCCCCGGCACCACCGCGTCCAGCAGTCGCAGACCACGTACCGCCTGAGCACGGACCCTTGCCCGCTCATGGCCGAGCAGTCGCTGTAGCAACGGGGCGTCCGCTGCGGAGCCGGTCTCGGCGAGTCCGGCGATCGCCCCCGAACCAGGCTCGCCGACCTCGACGCCAGTCCGATAGCGCGCCCGCACGTCGACACCGAGGCGGCGGGCCGCGTCTCGGGCCACCGCCCGTACCAGCGGCGCGTCATCATCCAGGTGTCCGACGACGTCGGCGTCCTTGCCGGCGCGGATCAGTCCGGTCAACGCCACCACCCGCACCTCGGCCCGGACCGACCGCGCCAGACGCTGCAGGACATCCAGCCGACGGGTCCACACCGCCTCACGACACGCCGCCTCTGCCGCCCGCGCCCGCAGCCGTACATCCGGATCCGACTCGGCAAAGGTCACGAGATCCGGCACACGCAGCCGGCCTTGCGTCAGGACGAGCTCGAAGACGAACTGCCGCTCCCGACGGCCGCCCTCGCCGAGGACACCGCGCCACACCTGCTCCGTCACCGCCAGCACCGCTGCCTGAGCCTGGGTGACCGCGAAGCCAGCACGCAGGCGCGCGTCCAGGCGCAGCGCCATCGGCAACACCGCAGGCAGGAAGACACCGGGGTCGTCGGCGAGCAGCACCGCGAGCCCGGCGCGCGCCCGGTCCCGCACCGGCCTGACCCAATCGGCGGTACGCAGCACCAGAAACGGCATCACCTCCGGGCACGGCCGACTGACCATCGCAGCGACCGCAGGCTCACGGATCCGCCCGTCCCGATGCATGCTCGCCAATACCATCGCCACCGGCCCCGACGACACAGTCGAAAACCGTTCCGCGATGCGCGTCGCAGGCTCCTGGTAGTGGGCGTACCACGGCTCCGACCGCGCGTGCCCGTCGAGCCGCACCACCAGCCCCGGCAGCCCGGCGACCAACGCCAAGGCCGACCGCGCCACCACCTCGTCGCCCAGGGCATCGACCTTCAGCAGCACCTCGACCAGACGGTGCAACGCCTCCCACCGGCCATCGCACGCCTCGTGGGCCGTGACCCGCACCGCGCCCAGCAACTCACTCTCCCCCGCCACCGAGGGCGGGCGAACGTCACTGTCGCGTCGGCCCCAGATCATGCCGACATCCTGCCCCAACCAACCAACCCAACCGCACCGGTTTTCCAGCCCTGCCCCGAACCGAAGCACGCGTCAACCGCGCCGTCAGCGGCCACCCTGACCACTCCACGGGCTGGCCCCGGGTGTCGTCGCGCGCCACGCGTACTCCCGTGGGGTGGGTTCGTCGGGCAGACCGCCGTTGCGGCGGAACCAGGCCAGGGTGGCGGCCAGGCCGCTGGCCAGGTCCACGTCCGGGACGAGGCCGAGCGCGGCGAGTCGGCTGACGTCGAGCGTCAGCTCGGCCTGGCGGAACGGGAAGTACTCCCGCGCCGGTACGGACGGGTCCGTGACCGGCACGATCCGGGCGGCGGGCAGGCCGATGACGTCCGCGAGCACCGCGAGGTACTCCAGGAACGTGTACCCGCGCTGTTCGGCGACGTTGTACGTGCCCGTCGGCAGCCGGCCCTCCACCGCCGCCACGACCGTCTCGGCCACCGTCCGCGAGGCGCAGAACTGGATCCGGGTACGTCCGTCACCTGGCACGAAGACCGGCTGGTCGGCGGCCATCCTGGCCCAGAGGAACTGTTCGCGCTGTTCGGTGTTGTGCGGGCCGTAGACGTAGGGCGGGCGCAGGACGGTGAGGGACCGTGCGGGTAGCGCCTCGCGCAGGAGCCGCTCGCAGGTCGCCTTGGCCTCGCCGTACCCGCCCCAGATCGCGTCGCCGTCGGCCCGATCGTCCTCCCGGAACGGCGGAGCCGCCGACTCACGGCTGTACACCGCCGCCGAGCTGATGAACACGTACCGGGGGATCTCCGTGGCTCGGGGCAGGTGCCGCAGGTGCCCGGGCACGGTAGCGGAGACGTCGACGACAGCGTCGTACGCCACCGTCCACGCGTCGGCCATCTGGCGGGTGTCGTCGCGGTCGGCGACGAGCTGCGTGATCCGGCCGTCCCAGAGGGGCTGCGTTCCACGGTTCAGCACGGTCACGTCGTGACTGTCGAGGAGGGCGTCGACGATCGCCCGACCAACGAACCTCGTACCGCCGAGTACCAGCAACTTCATGAGTCCACCTAATTGCTAGGCGGCTGACGTTACCGATACGGCTGTGCCGGCGGCGAGGGTTGCCGAAGCCTTTCACCGCGCCCCGGTGGGTGTCCGTGGTTCAGGTTCGGGCGAGCCGACGGACGGCGAGAAGCGCGGCCACCACGGCTACGCCGAGCAGGGCCGCTACGGCGGTCGGGTTGAACCCGGCGCCGTGCCACGGGTCGCTGACCGCGTCCATCAGTGGCCCCATCGGGGTGAAGTCGACGGCGGTGTTGAGGGTGTCGGGCAGCAGGTACGGCGGGGGGCCGCCACCGGCGATGAAGAAGAGCCCGAAGAAGAGCAGCAGTCCCACGCCCTGGGCGGCCCGCGCGGTCGGTAGCAGCGTCCCGAGCAGGACGCCGAGCGCCGCGAAGGCCAGCGTGCCGGCCAGGAACCCGGCCAGCACCCCGATGGTCGAGGACGGCGCGTTGAGGTCGTAGCCTCCGAACCCGATAGCGATCATGAGAGCGGCGGCAACCGCTGCCATCAGCGCCGTGACGATGATCTGCGCACCCGCGAGCGGCCAGGCGGAGACCCCGGCCGCGCGGAACCGTCGCAGCACTCCCCGTTCGCGATAGGCGGCCAGGTGGGTGGGGACGCCGAGGAAGCCCATCACGGCGATCGCCGCGGCGGCGTACACGGGCACGTAGAAGTCGACGCCGCCGATGCCGCCCATCTCCGGGTCGGGTTCGTTGCCGAACGAGCCGGCCAGCAGGACCAGCAGGAGAGCGGGAAACGCCAGGCTCATCAGCAGCGTGATCGGTTCCCGGGCGAGCAGTTTGATCTCGGTCCAGACGATGCGGGTGGTCATTGCGGTCCTCTCGGTGGCTCGTCGCGAAGCCGGCGTCCGGTGGTGGCGAGGTAGACGTCCTCGAGCGTCGGATGGTGAGTCCGAAAGTCGGCGGGATACAGCCGCCGTTCGGCGAGGGCGGCCGCCACCGGCACCGTGGCCCGGGCCACCCCGGCGACGGTGACCACACCGCCGGTGGTGCTGACCTTGCTGATGCCCGGTATTCCGGCGAGGAAGCCGACGTCGTGACCGTCGACGGTGAAGGTGATGGTGATCGGACCGCCGTGCTGAGCGGTGAGGGTGTCCGGGTGGTCCAGCGCGACGACCCGACCGCCGTCCACGATGGCCACCCGGTCGCAGAGTGCCTGCGCCTCTTCCATGAGATGGGTGACGAGGACAACCGTGGCTCCCCGGTCGCGTACGCCTCGGACCAGGTCCCAGGTCACGCGGCGCGCCTGCGGGTCCAGCCCGGTGGTCAGCTCGTCCAGGAAGACGACCTCCGGCTGGCCGAGCATCGCCAGGGCGAGGAAGAGCCGCTGCCGTTGGCCGCCGGAGAGCGCGGCGAACGGCCGACGCCGCAGCGCGGTCAGGTCCCAGGCCGCAAGCGTCGCCTCGACGTCTCCGGTGGACCCCGGCGGGGTGAAGAGCCGGATCGCCTCGGCGACCCGCAGCCGGTCGGGCAGGGCGGAGGACTGCAGTTGCGACCCGACCCGGCGGCGCAGGGGTTCCGGCTCGCGGGCCGGGTCCAGGCCCAGAATCTCGACCTGCCCACCGTCGCGTCTCCGCAGACCCTGCAGGCACTCCACAATCGTGGTCTTCCCGGCGCCGTTCGGGCCGAGCAGTCCGAAGATCTCGCCCCGCCGCACGGCGAACGACGCGTCCTCGACGGCGACCACGTCCCCGTAGCTCTTGCGGAGATTCTCGACCCTCACGACGTCCATGAGGTGACGCTACGAGAGCGCCGGGCCTGGGCACGTCCGCCAAAGGCGGCGTTCGCGGCTACTCCGATGGAGGTACGGCCTGGACCAGTCCCGTCTCGTACGCGACCACGGCCGCCTGCACCCGGCTCTCCACCGCGAGCTTGGTCAGGACCCGGGAGACGTGGGTCTTCGCGGTCAGCTCGGCGATGTGGAGCCGGCCGGCGATCTCCCGGTTGGAGCAGCCGCGGGCGATGAGTCCCAACACCTCCCGCTCCCGCTCGGTGAGGGCCGCCAGCGCGGTCGGCGCCGGCCGGTCCTGTCGCAGCCGAGTGGCGACCAGATGGTCGACCAGGCGGCGGGTCGTCGATGGTGAGATGACCGCGCCGCCGCGCACCGCCGACCTGACCGCCTCCAGCAGTTGTACCGGCGGCGTGTCCTTCACGAGGAAGCCGACCGCCCCCGCTTCCAGCGCGTCGAAGACGTTCTCGTCGGTGTCGTAGGTCGTCAGGATCAACACGTGCGGCGGGTTGGCGGCGGCCAGCACCTGGCGGGTCGCCGCTATCCCGTCCAGCTTCGGCATCCGAATGTCCATCAGCACCACGTCGGGCCGGTGTACGGCGACGGCGGCCACCGCGCGCTCGCCGTCCTCGGCCTCGGCCACCACCTCGATCTGCGGATCGGAGTCGAGCAGCGCCCGGAACCCGGCCCGCAGCAGCGCCTGGTCATCGGCGATCAGCACTCGGATCACGGCGCCTCCAGTGGGAAGGTCGCGGTCACCCGGAACCCGTCCGGTCCGCCAGCGGTCGACAGCTCACCGTCGTAGAGGGCGACCCGCTCGGCCATCCCCCGCAGGCCCTGGCCAGGAATGTACGCCGGATCGGCCGCCCCCGGGTCGTGGACCTCCACGGTGAGCCGGTCAGGTTGGTAGCTGATGGTGAGCTGGGTCCGTACGCCCGGAGCATGCTTGATGACATTGGTGAGCGACTCCTGGATCACCCGGTAGACGGCCAGGTCGAGGCCGGGTGGAAGCGGCATCGGCGGTCCGGAGACCGCGACCGTGACGGCGACCCCGGCGTCGCCTGCGGCGGCCACCAGCGACGGTACGTCGGCGAGGCCCGGCTGCGGTGCTGGGGCCGGACCGATCTGGTCGCTCCGGGCCGGGTCGCGCAGCACGGTCAGCATGCGGCGCATCTCCGACAGCGCCTCCCGACCGGTCCGCTCGATGATGGTGAGCGCCTCGGCGGCCTGTGCCGGGCGGGCGGCGACCAGGTGAGCGCCGACGCCGGCCTGCACGGTGATGACACTCATCGCGTGGGCGATGACGTCGTGCAGTTCGCGGGCAAGCCGGGACCGTTCGTCGGCGACGGCGCGCTCGGCGAGCGCCTGCTGCGCCGCCCGCAACTGCTCGGCCTTGACCTCCAGGTCCTCGGCGTAGCGCTGCCGGTCGTCGATGGCAACTCCGAGGGCCCAGACGACGCCGCAGACCACAGCGACGTAGAGCAGGTCGGTCACGCTCACCCGCCACTGGCCGGCGACGACCGCGGCCATCATCCACAGGGGGGTGATGAGGGCGATGGCGCGCAGCCAGAGTGGCCGGCGCCAGGCGCCGGCGGCGTAGAGGGCGACCAACAGCGGCAACGACTGGAGGAAATGGCCCTCGTGCGCTCCGTCGAACGGCGTTTCGAGCCAGAGCGGGTACGTGACACCGAAGACGAGCACGACGGCGACGGGGTTCCATCGGATCGCCAGCACCGGCAGGGTGTTGGCGAGCAGCAGGGGTATGGCGGGGAGCGGGTGCTGCTCGACGATCCGCCACTCGGGAACGGCGAACACGATGGTCAGGAGCGTGGTGAGCCCGACGAGGGCACGTCCGGACCGCATTGACTCAGCCTACGGCTCAGCGCGCCTGATCCGGTGACCCGCCCGATGCCGTAGCCACCGGCCGCTGTGTGTCTGGCCACCAAGCTGCCGGGCTCCTCGGCGCGTCTCCCCGACACCGTCCCCATCGTCGCCGCAACCATCGCCCCGGCTTTCCGCCTCGACTACCTCGCCCGGACGGCGGAGATCTGCAGCCTGACGTAGTCGATGAGCGGCTCCGGCATCCGCTCGGCGATCTGGTGGACGAATGCCCGCCGTCGCTGCTGCGGCAACTCGCGCAGGTGCGCCCCGAGCATCACGGTCGCCAGGTAAGCCTCCAGCTGTGCACCACGGGCCAGCCGAGCGGGATCCGGCACCAGATCGACCTCGATCTCACTGAATCCGGCGGCACGTAACCGTTGCCGCGTCTCCTCGACGTCGGCGAAGTTCCAGAACCGGGCACCATCATCGTCGACGACCTCGCCGAGCGTGGCCAGGAAGCCGGAGACGTTGCCGTAACCGCCCGCCTCGGCAACGAACCGGCCACCGGGCCGCAACGCGTTCCGGACCGAACGAAACACCGTCTCGTGGTCGGGAAGCCAGTGCAGGGTCGCCACACTGAACGCGGCGTCGACCGGCTCGGCCAGCAACAGGGGCTCACGCAGGTCGGCTTGGACGGTGACCAGTCGGTTACCGGCGGCGGGGAGCCGGGCGCGTAACTGGTCGAGCATCTGGGCCGAGCCGTCGACGGCTACGACCCGGCCGCCCGGTAGTTGCGCCAGTAGCTGCTGCGTGTCCCGGCCAGTACCGCAACCCAGGTCGAGAACTGTCTCAGTACCCGTCAGGCCCAGCCGCGCCCGCACATCGACACCCCACCGCTCGTGCGGTAGAGGCAGCGTGTCATACGTGCGCGCGTCCCATTCCAACAGCTCCATCGCGGACACCCCCCGCGCCGGACACTATGCCAGTTCCCGCCATCTGGAAAGATCTCCCAAATATCGGGAAGCCTTGGGAAGCTCCAACGCCAAGTGTGCGGCAGGTCCGGATGACGATGTCGGACCTCGCCGCTGCCGACAGCTGCTCATTGCGCCTTGAAGAGTTGAGCTTCCCCGTTACCGAAGGACCAGTTCTCCGCACCGGTCTCCACCACCGAAATCAGCACATCCTCGGGACGCACCCCCGGGTCGCGCCCGAGCCGCTCGACGATCGCGCGATACATCGATAGTTTGGCCTCGGAGGACTTACCCGATGTCCAGAATATCTGGATCTGCACCAGGTCGGCCGACCGCTGGATGCCGAGAAACTCACCGTAGGCGAACGTGCTCTCGTCATGCTCCGTGATGGTCATGAATCGGTCGCCGTCCTTGATCTGGACGGTCTCCCGCATGGCCTCGTAGATCTGGTCGAGCAATGCCTTCTTGTACGTCTCGGACTTACCCTCACGGATCGCGATACGGGAAATGGGCATTGCTCTCCTCTTCCGGTGCGGATAGTCGGGCGAGCAGTTCCGGGGAGTTGCGGCCGGGCGCAGAGTCCTTGTCCCACCTCGACCAGATACCCGTCGGACCACGGACGATCAGGAGCGGTGCGAGGATCATCCCGTCTTCTAGCTCAAAGCAGTCTGGTGCCGGGTTGGCCAACGTCATGACCGTCCTCCTTTCGTCAGCCGCCCTCGCGAACAACCAGGCCGCGCGGGCATCCCCGAAAAGGTTGTCCGGAAACCCGAGGGCGAACGACACTCCAGCATCTCCGCCGGCCTCGGGCAGCACGGTCAGCAAGCCGTCTCAACCGGACTCACCCCCCGTTGCGGGTGGCACCATCGGAGAATGCCTGCCCAGCTCCTCGAGCGCCGGTCCGCGCTGACCACGTTGCGGGCCGCCGTCGACGCCGCGCTGGGCGGCGCCGGCTCGGTGGCCCTGCTCACCGGTGAGGCGGGGATCGGCAAGACCAGCGTGGTGCGCCACCTGCTCGCCGAGGTCGATCCGGCGGTGCGGGCGCTCTCCGGCGGCTGCGACGATCTGATCGCCCCTGCTCCTCTGGCGCCGTTGCGCGAGGCGGTGGCGAATCACGGGGGTCCGCTGGCGGCCGCCCTGGCCGCGCCGCACCTGCCGACCGCGCCGAGCGCGCCGGCCGGGGCGCACCCGTTGGTGGCGGTGCTGCCCGCGATGCTGGCCGAGCTGCGCGGCGCCCCCGCGACGCTCCTCGTGGTGGAGGACATCCACTGGGCGGATGAGGCGACCATCGACGTGTTGATCTACACCGCCCGGCGGATCGGGTCGCTGCCGGCCGTCCTGCTGCTGACCATGCGCGACGACGTGGACGACGCGCACCCCGTCCACCGACTGCTGGGCTCGTTGACCGCGGCGCCGGTGGTCCGCGTCCCGCTGGCCGCGCTGTCCGCGGCCGCGGTGGCGCGGATGGCCGCCGGCACCGGCCACGACGGCGCCGCGCTGCACGCCCTGACCGGCGGCAACCCATTCTTCGTCAGTGAGTCGCTGGCGTCCGACGGCTCGGCCACCTCGGGGGCGGTGCGCGACGCGGTCCGCGCCCGGTGCCGCCGCCTCGCACCCGCCTGCCAGGAGGCGCTGGCGCAACTCTGCGTGGTCCCGCGGGCGGTCGGGATGGACCTGGCCGCCATCCTGCTCGGGCCGCAGGCGCTGGCCGCACTGGCCGAGGCGGAGCAGAACGGGGTGATCGAGGTTCGGCCGGACGGCCTGGCCTTCCGACACGAGCTGGCCCGACGGGCGATCGAGGCCGACCTGCCCGAGCTGCGTCGGCGGCTGCTGCACCGCCGGGTGCTGGCGGCGCTGCGGGCCGAGTCGTCGCCGGACCGGGGGCGCCTGGTGCACCACGCGGTCGCCGGGGACGATCCGGCGACAGTGGTCGCGGTCGGCCCGAGCGCGGCCCGAGCCGCAGCGGCAGCGGGCTCGCACCGACAGGCACTGGTGCTCCTCGAGTCGGTGCTGCCCTACCGCGACCAGCTCGGCGGCGCGGAAAGCGCCGCGCTGTTGGACGACTACGGCTGGGAGCTCTACAACGCCCACCGGTTCCACGAGGCGGTACGGGCCGGCGAGCAGGCCGCCCGGGAGTACGCCGCGCTCGGCGACGAGCCGGCCCGGGGGCGCTGCCTGATCCGCGTCTCCCGGCACCAGTTCATGGCCGGCGAGACAGACGCCGCTGAGCGGACCGCGGGCGAGGCCGTGCGGATCCTCGAAAACGGTGCCGACGATGCGGCGGCGGCCCACGCACTCCTTTACCAGGGCGCGATCCTGGCGTTGACCGACGACTTCGCGCGGGCGGTCACCGCTCTGGAGTCGGCCCGCAAGCGGGCCGGCCGGGCCGGCCGCACCGACCTGGACACACTGTGCCTCAACTATCTCGGCATCGCCCGGATCGAGGTGGGAGACGCTGGTGGGCTGGCCATGCTGCGCCAGAGCGTGGACACGGCCCGCGCGGACGGCTTGCTGGAGTATGTCGCGCGCGGCTACACCAACCTCGGCGAGATGCTCTTCCGGATGGGCGCCCTGGGCGAGGCGGCCGGGTGCGTGCGCGCCGGACTGGCCTTCGCCGAGGAGCACGGCTTCTGGTCGCACGCGTACAACATGCGGGTACACGACCTGCTGGTCGAGCTGCGCCGCGGCGGCTGGGACCGCGCCGAGCCGGGGCTGCGCGCGCTGGCGCAACGCCAGGACCACCCGGACATGCTGTACGTCTACAGCGTCCCCTGGTACGCCCGGCTACGCGCCCGCCGAGGTGACCCGGCCGCCGCGCCGCTGCTGGCCCAGGCCTGGGATCGGGCCCGGCGCGGCCGGCTGTTGCTGGGCATGGCGTACGCCGGCCTCGCCTACCTGGAGTGGGCCTGGCTCACCAACGACCGTCAGCGCGCGGAGGAGGTCGCGGCCGAGTTGCTGCCCCGCCTCGCGCACCCGGGTGCCGCGCCGTTCCGCGCCGAGGCGGTGCGGTACCTGGTCCGCCTGGGCGTCAGTGTCGACCCGGCCAGCAGCCCGGTGACCGCTGCGGCGGGCACGCAGGCGTCGGATGCGGCGGGCAGGCAGGCGTCGGATCTGGTCGGCACGCAGGCGTCCGAGCTGGTGGTGACCCAGGCGTACGCGGCAGGTGTCCGTGGTGACTGGGCCACCGCGGCGGCGCAATGGGCGACCCACGGCGACCCGTACGAGCAGGCTCTGGAGCTGGCCGAGTCCCCGGACGCCGACACGGTGGCCGGGGCCCTGCAGACGCTCGACGGGCTCGGCGCGGTGGCGGCGGCCGACCTGGTCCGGGGCCGGCTGCGTGATCGAGGTGCCCGGGTCCCGCGTGGCGCACGCCGCGGCACCCGGGCCAACCCGGCCCACCTCACCGAGCGGCAACTGCTGGTGCTCAGCCAACTCAGCGCCGGTCGGACCAACGCCGAGATCGCCGCCGACCTGGTGCTGTCCGTGCGCACCGTGGACCACCACGTCGCAGCGATCTTCGACAAGCTGGGGGTGCGCACCCGGCAGGAGGCCGCGGCGGCCGCCCGCGCACGGGGCATCGGCCCGGCTAGCGCCACGCCCGAGGCGCCACATCGGCCGGCGTGAGCACCCGGCTCAGGGTGCCGGCGACGAAGTCACCGACGTAGGCCACGCCGGTGACCGGGTCGACCGCCACCGAGCACGGCGCGGCGCCCAGCTTGACCGCCACCCGCAGGGCCCGGGAGCGGCCGTCCACCATCAGCAGACCCGCAGAGGTCGCGACGTAGCCGATGCCGGTCCCCGGTCGGGTGGCCACCGCCCGCCCACCGCCGGGCACCGGCAGCACCGCGCCGGCCGGCACCGGCCGGGTGCCGCCGTCGGTGGGAAAGTCGCCCTGGTCGAGCACCACGACCGCGGGGTGGGTGGTGCTGCCGCCGAGACAGGACACGAAGACCAACCCGGCCGGTACGTCGACCGCCACGTCGACCGGCTGCAGCAGCACATCCTGCAGGTCGATCGTGCCGGTGATCGCGTGCCGGCCGTCGGCGCGCCGGGTGATCACCGAGATGGCCGCCGTCTGCGGTACGCCGGCACGGTAGGTCCGGGCGACGTAGACGCGTCCCGCGGTGCTGTCCACCGCGGCGGCAATGATCCCGGCGAAGCCGTCCTCGTCACCCACCACGTCGAGTTCGCTGAGGTCGGTCGGGGCGAGCACCCGCACGTGCATGTCGACCCCCACCGGCGGCGCACCGCCCTGGTGCACCACGTAGAGCCGCTGGGCGGCCGCGTCGAGCGCCACGTCGACCACGCCCAGCCCGATCGGCCTGCTGATCCCCGGCTGTGGCGTGCCCGCGTTCACCTCGAAGCGCTGCACGGCGAAGTCGTGGTGGCCACCGTTGACCACGAATCCGTGGTTGCCCTGCGGCTGCACGGTGAGCGCGCGCGGCCCGTGACCCACGGCGGCCGTCCGCGACTGGGTCAGTGCCAGGTCCCAGCTGCTCAGGGTGCCGTCCTCGTCAGGCCGCTCGTGCGGTGAATGGGTGGCGAAGACCCGTCCGCCGGCACCGTCGCGGGACACCGCCACCGCCGCGACGGCGCCCGGGCCACCCAGGGACACCGTCGTCACCAGCGGCGCCGCCGGCACCGGCGGCGGTACGTGCACGATCGCCTCCCGCCGGACGCCGGCCATGCTGGCCGAGATGTCGATCGGCAGCGGACCGGTGGGCGCCAGCACGTCTATCGCGAACTCGGCCGTGGAGGCACCCGCGACGACGTCGACTCCACTGGGGACCTTGACCAGGTCGGGCCGACTGGTGTGCAGCGTGACCCGCTTGCCGCCGTCCGGTGCCGGGCCGGTGAGCAACACCCGGCCGGTGGCCCGTGCCCCGACGAAGAGCCCGGTGCGGGCGTGCTCCACCCGCTTGAGCGACACCGAGTCGAGGGACTCCATCGCCTCGTACTGGATGTTGACGTCGACCTGCTGCAGGCCGGTGAACGGGACGGTCACCGAGTCGTAGGCCAGCGTCCAGCCGCCGGTGAGGCCACGCCCGTACAGGCTGAACAGGTGTTCCTGACCGGCGACGGCGGCCGTGTCGCCGGTCCACACCTGGGTGGCCGGATCGAAGCGCAGCACCAGCTCCTGGCTGGCCGGTGGACCGGTCAGGTCGTGCACGCCGAGATCGAGGTCGCGCTGTTGGGAGAAGCCGGCATGGGTGATCGTCATCGGCAGGCTGTTGTCGTTGCCGGCCATCCCCCGCAGGTTGACGGTGACGCCGACCACCTTCAACTCGGCCAGCCCGGGTGGCAGCTTGGCCAGCGGCAGGTCGAACCAGAGCGACTTGGCGTTGACGAACCGGTTGATCGCCGCGGTGTGCGCGTCGACGGTGAACGCGTTGTGGATCACCTGGGTGCCGTCCTGGACTGCCAGTGATCGCCCCTTGGCCCGGTGCCGGTCGCGCTCAGCCACCGGATCCCGGGTGAAGATGGCGTTCATCATCAGGTCGTAGGTGCCCACCGGGAAGTCGGGCGGCATCTTCTCGTCCAGGTCCAGATCCAGGTCCGGGTAGGCCAGCGCCGCGGTCTGTCCCGAGATGCCGCCGGGGTTGCCCCGGTCCAGGATGTAGAGCTTCAACGCCCGCTGGGCCCGCTGGCTCCAGTGGTCCAGGGCGTCGAAGAGGCAGAGCAGGCCGCGCAGCAGTCGGGACACCGGTGACTTGGCCGGCCGGTCGTCGGTGTCCACCGAGTCCAGGTCGCCGATCGCCTCCCGGGCGCGCCGTTTGAGGTCGGCGATGGCCGCCGTCGTGCCGGCGATCTGCCGCAGCCGCAGCGTTGCCAACCGCCAGCTGTGGCAGGCCTCGGTCAGCTCGATCAGCAGGTCCCGCAGGGGTCCGTCGCCCTGGGCGGCGCGCAGGTCGGCGGCGACCCGGCGCAGGTGCACGACCCGCCCGGAGCCGGGGGTGCCGAGCTGGGCCCACTGACCGTGCGCGGCCAGGCCGACACCGGCCGCGGCCAGCTGGGTGGTGGTGGGCCGCCCGGCGAGGTAGGGGCCGCCGGCCGCGGTGCCGGCGTCGACCAGCAGGTCGGTGTCCGCCGGCAACAACAGTCCCGCGGCGCCCTGCGGCTGGGTGGGGTCGGGTGCGCCGAGCACCTGGGCGATCGTCGTGACCAGGTCGGACCCAGGGACAGCGCCGGAGCCGTACGAGATCAGCGCCTCGGCGGTGGTCAGGTCGCCGAGGCGTTCCTGGATGCGCAGCACACTCTGGCCGATCAACTGCCCGGAGGCCTGCTGGGCCTGCTCGGCGGCTGCCCGTCGACGCCGGGCGCTCTCCCCGATGGTCTCCTCCAGCGGCCCCTGGTCGCCCAGCAGCGCGGTCAACTGGGTGCGGACCGCCTCCCGGGCCCGCAGCAGCCGTTGGTGGTCGCCGGCGAGCAGCAGCGGGCCGTCGTCGGGCGCGAACAGCGCGGCCCGGAGGGTGTCCGCCGCCGTGCGCCACTGCCCGGCGTAGAAGTCGACAGCCGGCACCAGGTCCAGCTCCAGGTCGCGCTCCACACCGATCTCGGTGCGGTGATCGGCCATCAGGGCGCGCAACTGTGCTGTCATGGCGCCCGGGCGAAGCCACTCGGCGGCTGCGTACTCCCGTTCGGCCTCCACCAGGTTGCCGGAGCGGAACTCGTACCACGCCTGCTTGCCGCGCTGTTCGGCCCAGCGGTCGCCACCGCGCCCGGAGAGCTGTGGGCGTAGCTCCTCGTCGTACTGCTGCCGGGTGCGGACCAGCACCTCGGCGGCGCGGGCGGCGCCCGGCACCCCCGGCTCCCCCGGCGGCCCCTGCGGGCCCTGGTTGTCCGGTTCGTTCGGAATGCCTGGCCCACCTGGTCCACCATCACCGCCCGTGCCACCCGGGCCGCCGACGCCGGTGAAGGTGTTGGTGCCGGAGGCCTCGACGAAGTAGACGTGCACCGGGCCTCCGGCCCCACCGGGGCCGCCCGGGTGACCCCGCTGACCGGGATGCCCGCCGATCGGCGGCGGGGGCGGTGGCGGGAGCGCCGTGGTCCGCGAGACGTTCGGGTCGTTGACCGGTGGACCGGGGTCGCCGGTCACACCCTTGCCGCCCCGCTGCCCGGTGCTGGTGGCGGAGACGCCCGTCAGCCTGCGGGCGTAGATCACCAGCTGGCGGCCGGACATACCCTCCTCACCCTGCTCCGGGGTGCCGGGCACCTCCATCGCCAGCGATGGCGTACCGGCCGGGCCGCCGCCGACCACCTCGTCACCGACGATGACGACATCGCGAGAGCCGCGGATCACCGCGCCGAGCAGCACCACCCGGCGGCCGATGAAGATCAGTGGCCGACCACCGATGATGGTCGACTGCGGCAGACCGTCGACGAGCGCCTGATCGATGCGAACCTCGTCACGGATGTGCAGTCGGAAGACGTCCACTGTGTTCAGCTCTCCTCGGTCGCGGCGGTGGTGGCTGGCGGGTTGGGGTCGATCACCGCGCGGTCGAAGATCTCGGTGTAGACCGTCCGGAGGGCTTCGCCCGGACCGGTGACCGCCCAGCCGCGCTGGCGCTCCTGCACCACGACCCGGCCGCCGCGCAGCTCGCGCATGAGCTGATCCGGTGGTGCCCCGGCGGCCACCCACTCCAGGCGCATCGCGGCGATGCCCCCGGCCGGGGCGGGCAGGGCGGTGACCCGCCAGCCGTCACCGGGCGTGCCGGTGGTGCCCTCCTGCGCCCGGACGCCGACGTCGGAGCCGATGTCGGAGCTGGCCAGGAAGGGGTCGGGCATCCGGCGCTCGTGGCGCATCGTGAACTCGCTGGCGGCTGCGGGCTTGCCGAAGACGTTGACCCGCACCCCGGTGGTCCCGAACTTCTTCACCTTGATCTGTCGGTGCGGGGGCAGCTGGACCAGGTCGGTGGTGACCACCCGGGACACCGCGCGGCCGGGCAGTGAGTGCGGCTGGAAACGCACCAGTCCCAGCCGCAGGAACGGCCACACCGCGAGGTCGACGTCCACGTCGATGTCGGCGAACCACAGGTCACGCTCGGCGTCGAAGTGCACCGGGTGCCCGATCACGGTGACCTGCCGGCCGCCCGCGGCCGGGTCCAGCAGGGTGACGGTGCTCGTGACCTGACCCGGTGAGTCGAAGTCGCCGGCGACGAAGTGCTGCTGGTCGCCGAGGCCGATCTCCTCGATCGGGTCGCTGCCCCAGCGGGTGACCAGGCCGGACAGTGCCCGACCCTCCTCGACGTCCCCGTCGGCCACGCCGGCGAAGAGCACCACGCCGAGCATCTCGCCCTCACCGGTGCGGTTCCAGCGGCGGTTGAGCCACACCCGCACGCCCATCGTCTCCCGGGTACTGGTCCACTCGCCGAACTCCATGCCCCTGGTGAAGCGGAACGACGGCACCACCGAGTGCACGTCCGGTGGTGGTGGCACGGCCCGGTTGGGCACGTGCACCAACATCTCGGTGCCCTCGCGCAGTTGGCTCTGATCACCGTCCGGCACCGCCGGGAAGTACTCCCGGAACCGGGTGGAACCGACCGGTCGGTAGGTGACCGCCCGGTGCCGGGTGTCGCCGAAGAACTGCGACGCGGTCAGCGCCGCCGGTCCACCGGCGAGCTCCAGGTCGACAGGGGCGAGCGTGGCGGTACGCGGCTGCGGCTCGACGCTGCCGGTGCCGGCGTCCACCGCTTCGAGCCAGGACGCCACCAGGTGCACCCGGCCGGTGGTCGGTCGGTGCGCCTGCAGCTGCGCGGTGACGGTGACCTGCCCGGTCACGCCGGTCGCGGTGACCGTGGGCGGTCCGACCAGAGCCGGCGCCACCAGTGGTTTCTGCACCGCGTGCACCACGGTGACCGGTTGCCGGGAGGACAGACCCAGAACCTGACCGTCCAGGACGTCCTGCGGGTCGGCGGCACCGACAGCGAGGTGATCCAGCCGGTCGGGGTGCAGCGTGCTGGACAGCTCGAAGGTCTGCTCCACGCCCGGCGGGACCTCGACGGTCAGCACCGATCGGCCACCGGACTGCTTCACCGAGACCTGCACCGCGCTGGCGCCGGCCGCCATCGGACGGACCACCAGCTTCGCCGGCGGCAGATCCGGCCAGCTGCCCCCGTACCCCGTGCTCACCACGGGCGACGCACCCGGCACGCCGCCGATGGCCACGCCCGCGACGGACGGGTCCGGCAGGTAGGGCAGCAGGGCGGCCGGCGCGTCGATCACCACGTAGGCGCCGTTGGGCAGCGCCCGACCGCGCGGCACCGGCAGAGTGCCCTTGACCTGCCTGGTCGGGTCGCTGGTGACCAGCTGCAGGCCCGGTTGGGGCACCATCGCACCGCTCGGGCCGGGCACCATCGGGTCGAGGAACGAGCCCTCCTCCCGGCGGGCGATGGCGAACATCCGCTCGCGGACCGCCGGGGCGGCCTGCGGTCCGAAGGCCGCGTCGAACATGCCGTGCCGCTCGGCCAGCATCTGCGGGCCGTCCGGTGCGGCGACGTGCCGCTCGCAGGTGCCCAGCAGGGTGCCCTGGCCGTCGCTGCGCACCACCAGCCGCAGCAGCGACTCGCCCTCGGTGAAGCGCCTGGTCGGCACCAGAGTGGGTGAGCCGGCCGCCTCGTGGCGGAGGTAGCGCACCGCGGGCAGCACCTGGGTGGGGTCGCAGACGTCCGGGTCGATCGCGGTGCCGGCGATGTCCACCGCCCGGGCGCGGAGCTGGTAACTGCGTCCGTAGCGCAGCCGCGGTAGCGTGCCCGGCGCGGTGGTGATGTCCGCGCGCAGCGGATAGCCGGGCGCGAGGACGCTGTCGATCTCCTCCACCTCCGGGCTGTTGCGGCCGTCGCCGCCCACCTTCGGCCCCGGTTTGCCGACCGACAGGCCCCAGCCGTCCCACCCGGCGATCTCCTCGCCGACGATGAGCCGGGCCGCGCCGAACTCGTCGTCCTGCTGGGCGGCGACCACCGCTTCGGTGCGGCCCTCGTCGTCGGCGTCGACGGTCAGGGCACCCACCGTGTAGCGCACCCGGCGGCGCATGAGCGACCGGAACGCCCCGCCGTCGGTGGCCACGTCCACCCGGTAGCCGGTGGTCACGTCGTCGGCGAACAGCACCGCCGGGGCCTGCACGCCAGCCGAGGCGATCGCGTCGGTGCGGCTGGTGGCGTGGCTGACCACCGCCTCGGCGCGGGCCTGCTGGCCAAGGGTCAGACCGACGTCGCGGCGCACCGGCAGCCGGGCCGGCAGCGGCTCGCCGGAGCGCGCCGACGCGGTCGACGCCGCCGCCAGCTGACCGCTCAGGCTGGCCACGTCCACACTTGTCAGCACGTAGGTGGTGGCCGGGTTCCGCACGTTGAGCACCCCGCCGACGATCTCGGCGCGGGCGTCCGGCTCGGTGGCCATGGTGAACCGACGCGCGGACAGGTCGCTGACCACCGCGCTGAACGGCTGGGAGCGGGGCACCGGGCCGTTCAGCGGCTGACCGGCCGCGTCCACCACCCGGACGGTGCGCGCGCCGTCGAACGCCGCCATCTCGAGGTCAACGCGCAGACCCAGCGGTACGGAGAGTGCGGGGTGCGCCATCAGCAGGGTGCAGACCTGGTGGAAGTCGGCCTGGGTGACCGAGTTGACCCCGGCCAGCGGCCCACTGGCGGCCCGCCCGTCCGGGCCGGGTGCCCTGCGGGTGCCGCCGGCGCGGCGTAGCCACCTGGCGTAGGCGGCGATCGGCAGCGCCATCGCCAGATCGTCGTGGCCCTCCTGGCGCAGCCGCCGCACGGCGGTGGCCAGCGCCGTGCTCGACGTCGCCGCGGGGGCGAGCAGGGCGGCGCCGGCCTCCAGGCCCATCGCCCGCGCCACCCGGGGATCACCGTCCACGGTGGCCAGTGCGGCGATCGCCCGGCGCACGACATGGTCGGCGCTCAGCGAGTCGGTGGGGTTGGTGCCGTTGACGCTGGCGTACATCTGCTCCAGGGCCGTGGCGGTGGCGGCGAAGGCCGGCCCTGGTCGGGCGGATCCCAACGCACGGCGGCCGCCAGCCTGCGTGCGCACCCTGGTGGCCGGGCCGAAGAGCGCCGTCCACAGCGACGACGACGCCGGGTCGCCGCGCCGGGTCAGCGGCTGCGGCTCACCGTCACCGGTGTCGGCCAGGAAGAGTGGCCCGAGGGCGTTGACCACCGCCGGCCAGTCCGCCAGCGGCGTACCGTCGATCGTGGTGATGCCCTTGCCGCGCGGGGCGGCGACCAGGCTGAGCTGCGCCTTGCCGTCGGCGAAGCCGGCCGGCAGGACGGTCCAGAGCACGCTGTACGTCATCGTCTACTCCTGTGCGAACGCGGCGCAGTAGGTGTCCCACGGGCGCGGTCCGGGCCGCCCGGTCGGCGCCATCAGCTGGGCGAAGGTCGGATCGGCGCTGGGGCCGGCGAAGCGGCGCTCCATCGGCACCACCACCGACTCACTGAAGAACAGCACCTTGATCTCCACGGCGATCTCGGCGTAGCCGAACAGCTCGTTGGAGTTGAGGTCGTAGTCGAGGGTGAGGGTCAAGGTGATCGAGACGCTGATGATGCTCAGGACCTCGACCTCTCCGCGGATGCGGAAGTAGCCGCCGATCCGGGCGATGTCCTTGCTGGCGTCGATGTCGAAGAGCACACCGCCCATCGCCTCCACCGACCCCCGCGCCACGAACAGGTCGACCGAGAGCGAGGCGCCGAACTCCAGGGCGCCGACCAGCTTGATCAGACCGGTGGTGGCCACGCCGATGGCGAGGTGCCCACCCCCGCCGAGCGCGGCGATGGTCAGCCGGAACGGGTTGTCCGGGGTGGAGAAGCCAAGATCGAAGGAGAGCGGGTACGGGTCGCCGGTGAAGTTCAGTTCCGCGCCGGCGGAGATGGCGATGTTCTCCAGCGCGAAGACGCCGATCGCCAGCGACGGCACCGGGAAGCTGAAGCCGGACCGCACCCCGGTCGGGGTCACGGTCAGCGCCGGCGGGTCGGAGAAGCCCTCCTGGTCGACCAACTCGGCCAGGGTGGCGATGAAGGCGAGCACCTGGCCGTAGCGCAGCGCGCCCAGCTTGATGTCGACGTCGGGCTTGCCGGCGTCCCTGCTGGTGAACCGGATGCTCCTGATCGGCACGCTGAGCAGCGGCACGGTGTCGAAGGCCGGCGTGGTGGTGGAGTGGATCTGCAACTCCACCTGCTGGACCAGGCACTCGCTGGTGGACCGGGTCTCCAGCCGGGCGATGTCCACCTCCGTGGTCTGGGTGATCCTCAGGTTGGCCCTGTTGGCGTCACCGGGGTTGTCCCGCAGCGGCCGCAACACCACGAAACCCTGGTGGAAGCGGGCCTGCGGCTTGTCGCCGAAGAGTTTGGTGTCCCAGGTCAACACCTGCGAGGCGACGCCCTCGACCAGGTCGCTGACCATCTTGTAGGCCTTGCCCAGCTCCCGGACGATGCCCTCGTCGGTGGGCAGCAGGTCCTTGATCCTGGCCAGGCCCAGCAGCTTGTCGGCGTCCTTGAGGAACGACAGGTCCACCGCCCCGGCTGCCAGGCTGCTCAGGTCCCCACCCGCCAGCGCCCCGAACTGCCGGGAGATCGCCGAGGTGCTAAGGGTGAGGGCGGCAAGCCCACCGGTGGCCTCCTGCGCCAGGCCGACCGCCGGCGATTCGCCGATCAGCTTCAGGAAGACCTGTCCCTGGGCGTTCGCCCCGTCGAAGAGCGCCTGGGTGTACGGCGCGGCGTACTGCAACACCGCCTCCTTCGCCCCCGGCGCGTAGCGGTCCAGCGCGGCGATGCGCCCGACGATCTGTTGGGCGACCGGCAGTCCGGTGACGGCGTCCAGCGCCAGGTCGACCTTGCGGGTGAGCACCGTCGTGGCCTGCTCCGGGGTGGGCACCTCCAGGTCGGCCGCCGACCGGGCCGCCGCTGGTGTGGGCTCCGGCATCGGGGCGACCGCCAGCGGCTGCCCACCGGTCTGGATGGTCCGGAAGACGTTCTCGGACACCTGCGCCCCGCCGCCGAGGGTGTTCCACAACGCGCGTGCTTGCGCGTCGGAGGCGGTGTTGGGCACGAAGAGCAGCGGCAGCGCGAACGGCACCGGGCTGCCCTCGTGGTCGTAGCCGATGAGTTGATAGGCGAACGGTGTGGTGGCGTCCAGTTGCAGCACCCGTGAGCCGGTCATCCCACCGGGCGGCTGGACGGCCTCCAGCGGCGGGGTCACCGTGGTGACGACGTCGACGCGGGTGAATGGCCAGCGCCGGTGAGCGTCGCCTCCCACGCTGGTCACCGCCGTGGCGGGCGGCACGAACGGCATCTGCGGATCGGTGACCAGGATGGTCGCCGCGGTGCGCAGCGCGGCAACCCGGGTGTTGCCGCTCTCGAAGCGCCGAACCGTCTCCTCGGTGAAGATCGCCCGGTGGCCGAACGGGTAGAGCTGGCCCACCACGACGATCCGTTGCGCCTGGTCGCGGCCCATCGACGTGTCGTGGCGCCACTGCGCGACAGTGGCGGCGATCTGCTCGGGCGTGGAGCCCGGCGGCGGGTCGGGCCAGTCACCCCGCACGCTGAGCCAGCCGCCGAGGCTGCTCAGTGCGAGCCGCCGCACGGTGGCCGGCGCGACGGTGCGCGACTGCTCGGAGATCTCGACGCACAGGTCGGCCCGGAGGGTGTTCTTGAGCCGCGCGTCGTTGACGTCGTCGGCCCACCCCGGCTGCGGTGCACCGCTCTGCGGGGTGTGGGTAAAACGCGCCGCCAGTGGCACTTCGGCGCTGGCCGAGAAGTCCACCGAGGTGACCTCCAGCCGGGTGCTCCACAGGGCGGTGCGGCCGGCGTTCACCCGGGCCGCGGCGGCGTGGCGCAGCCGGACGTGGCCACCGGGAGACTGAAGGTTGAGCAGGTAGGGCAGGCGGAACTGCGACGCCTGCGGAAAGCCCGGCGGCGGGGCGGCCACCACCGCGGCGTCGACTGCGCGGGCGCTGGACGTACCGCTGGATCGTGGTGGGCCGACGGCGGCCCGGCGGGCCGCGCGGTCCTGGCGCCGGTCCTCCGCCGCGGCCGGGTCTCCGGGCCGGCCGAGGTGCCTGGCCATCGTGTCCGCGACCAGGTGGTACGCCGAGGTGGCCGGCCGGGGTGGCCGAGCGTCGAGCGGATCGACCGCGCCGCCCTGTTCACCGGGGACGATCTCCAGCCGGGAGATCGCGGCCAGGATACCGGCGACGGACAGGTCGATCGGGCCGTCCGACGGGCGCACCACGAGCACCACGTCGCTGGGTGGTGTGAAGATCGGCTTGGTCTGCACCAGCCGCGGGCTGGCGCCCCGGGCGGCGTTCTCCAGGAGTTGCTGCGGGGGGAACCGCACCCACAGGTGCCCCTGGGCGGCGCCGGCGACCAGCTTCAGGTCGTAACCGGTCGGTGGGCCGGGGCGAAGCTGCGGCTGCAGGTTGCTGACCGACACCTGCAACACGAGCTGGTCCTCGGCCCGGGTGAGGGCGAACGACGGCGTAAAGGCCATACGCCCACCCTGGTCTCCGCCGCCCGTGGTGACATCGGTAGCCGCTGCCCATACTGTGCCGGCCCGCTACCTACGTTGCGCGCACCGCCGCCACCGACGTCGTCGTCGACGCAACGGCCGAGGACGTGACTAGTGGATGATTCCGATCAGGCCCGTCAGGTCCGTCAGCTCGTATTCGACGGTCCTGTCGTCCGGCAGGGCGTGCCCCCGGTGGTTGATCCACGCCGCCGGGATGCCGGCCGCGTGCGCCCCGCGCACGTCGGCGCTGAGCGAGTCACCCACGTGCAGCACCTCGTCCGCACCCAGGTCCAGGGCGGCGAGCGCGCGGGCGAACATGGCCCGGTCCGGCTTGTAGGCGCGGACGTCCTCACTGGTCACCACGGCGGCGAAGGTCAGGCTGTGGTGCGCCGTTGCCGCGTCCAGGTCGGCGCGGTCGACGTCGGACACCACGCAGATGGGCACCGTGGCCCGGGCGAGGAACTCCCGGGTGCCTGGACGCAGCGGCGGCGACTGCCAGTAGGCGAACTGCGCCGCGCACAGTTCGGCCGGGTCACCGGCGCAGCCCACCTCAGTCAACACCGTGGCCAGGCTGCGCATCGCGCAGTCTCGAAGCGTCCGGAACTGCGGGCCGGCGGCGACCGCCTCGTACTGCCGCGCCCAGGCATCCAGGACGTCGCCTCCGGAGACGGATGTCGAGGCACCAGCGGCTACCTGGTCAGCTATCGCCTGCATGATCGCGTCGTCGTCTTCGACCACGGTGCCGTAGAAGTCCAGCAGCAGTCCCTTGATCACGTTCGCAGCGTAGTCGTCGCAGCCGCAGGGGGTCGGCGAGGTCAGTGGCTGCTGGTGGCGAGCCGGATCCCGAACCCGGTGATCACCGTCCCGGTGACGCGGTCCAACAACCGGCGAGCCGTGGGACGTCGCAACACCGTGCGCAGCCGACGGGCCAGGACGACCAGCACCGCCGACCAGGCGGTACCCAGAAGGATGTGCACGCAGGTCAGGAACACACCGAAGGCGAACGGGGAGGCGCCGGAGGGGATGAACTGCGGTAGGAGCGCGACGTAGAACACGCCCATCTTCGGGTTCAGCAGGTTGGTCAGTGCGCCGCGACGCCACCCCGGCAAGAAGTCGTTGCCGGCCGTCGCGGGTCCGTCGATCGGTAAGTGCGATGTGTCGGGGCCACGGTGACGGCTGGCCCACAGCATGCTCAGCCCCATCCAGATCAGATAGCAGGCGCCAGCCCATCGCAGCACCTCGTACGCCAGGTGCGAAGCCGTCAGCAGCGCGGTGACGCCGGCGGAGGTGAGCGCACCCCAGGCCAGGGTTCCCGTTTGGATGCCGAGAACGACTCCCCAGGCACGGCGGGTTTCTCCGAGGGCCGCGGTGCGCAGGATGAGGGCGGTGTCCATCCCGGGAGTCATGGTGAGCAGGCCGACGACGAGGACGAAGGACCACAGAGCGCTGAGGGCTGTCACGATGATGAACTTATCGTGGGCGGCTGCCACGGTCGGGGTCTCGTGCGCCGGAAATGCGCCGTGGTTGCTCGTCGATATCCACGACAGCGACAGCGCAACGCTCACCTACCGTCCGGCTGGTCCAGGTACCGGCGTCGCCTACCTCGGCTACACCCCGCGCACGTACTTTGAGAACCCGGACGCCTCGGCTCCCACCGACGCCGTGCGGGAAGCTGCCGGCCTGAGTGCCTGGTGGGCGCTGACGACTGCGGACCGGATGACCGGATAATGTCCCGCGTGCCCCACATCGATCTGCTACGAGCCGGGGTGACCATGCCGTGCCGTGACTCGGCGGCGCGTGCCACGTGGCTGGCCTCGGTGCACGAGAGCATCAGAGGAGCCGGTGGCGCGGTCACCACCTCGGTCGAGGAACCAACAGTCGGCCGAAACTACTACCGGATCGGTGTGCGACTCGGTGACCTGCTGTTCAACTGGTTCGACTGACCGTTGACCTCGGCAGCCCGCCTGGCCACGATCATTCGTACCGCCACCGCGTACGCGAGAGGCCGCACCGGATCACCCACCCGTCAGCCCGGCATGCGACGCTCAAGCTCCGTGACCAACGGGCCACGCCGCGTGGCCCCGGACGCTAGCGTCAAAGCCCGCACAATTCCTGGCAGGACAGCGCGACAACGCCACCCACACCCCTTGTGCCCGGAGGAACGCAGACAATGGACCACGCAGCTCAACTCATCCAGGAGCGGAGTGCCCCGCCGGCCACGCTGGTGATCTTCGGTGCCTCCGGTGACCTGACCCGGCGCAAGCTGCTGCCCGCAATCGAGAGCCTGGCTCGGCACGAGCGGCTCCCGGACCAGTTCGCGCTGGTCGGCGTCGCGCGCACGTCGCTGACCGACGAACAGTTCGCCGAGAGCGTCCTCGGCGAACGCACCCTGGCCAGCAAGCGCCAACTCCAGGGCGGCGTACGGTACGTGGCCGGCGGCTACGACGACCCGGAGACCTACAAGCGGCTCGTGGAGACCCTCGACGAGCTGGACGCGCAGCGGGGCACGTCCGGCAACCGGCTCTTCTACCTGTCCACCCCGGCCGGGGCCTTCGAGCCGGTGATCAACGGACTGGCCGGTGTCGGGCTCAACCAGCCACGCGAGGGCTCGTTCTCCCGCCTGGTCATCGAGAAGCCGTACGGGCGCGACCTGGTCACGGCCCGCGAACTCGACGGCGTCGTGCACAGCGCGTTCGACGAGCACCAGGTCTTTCGTATCGATCACTACCTGGGCAAGGACACCGTCCAGAACGTGCTGGCGCTGCGCTTCGCGAACTCGATCTTCCAGCCCATCTGGGATCGCTCCTGGGTCGACCACGTGCAGATCACCGTCGCCGAGACCCTCGGCGTCGGCAGCCGCGGCGGCTTCTACGAGGACGCCGGCGCGATGCGGGACATCGTGCAGAACCACGTGCTCCAGGTTCTCGCACTGGCACTGATGGAGCCGCCGGCCTCCTTCGAGGCTGAGGGCCTGCGCAACGAGAAGGTCAAGCTGCTGCAGGCGATCCGGCTCCCCACCGACCGGGACATCGCCGAGGCCGCGGTCCGGGGCCAGTACACCCGGGGCGGCACCCGTGAGGAGCTGATGGCCGGCTACCGCGAGGAGTCCGGCGTCGACCCCCTGTCGCGGACCGAGACGTACGCCGCGATGCGGCTCAACGTGGACAACTGGCGCTGGGCCGGGGTGCCGTTCTACGTCCGCACCGGCAAGCGCCTGCCGGCCCGGCTCACCGAGGTGGCACTGCAGTTCCAGCGGCCGCCGCACCTGCCGATCCCGACCGACCAGCTCACCGGCCTCGATGCTGACGCGCTGATTCTGCGGATCCAGCCGAACGAAGGCATCTCGCTGCGCTTCGGTGCCAAAGTGCCGGGCCACTCCTTCCGGGTCCGCACCGCCACGATGGAATTCTCCTACGACCAGACGTTCGTCGAGGAGTCCCCGGAGGCGTACGAGCGCCTGCTCCTGGACGCGCTGATCGGTGACGCGTCGCTGTTCATCCGCAGCGACGAGGTGCAGCAGTGCTGGCGGATCGTCGACCCGATCATCGACAACTGGGAGAAGGACAAATCGCCGATCCCCACCTACGAGGCCGCCTCCTGGGGCCCGACCGACGCCGACCGGCTCATCGGCCGGCACGGCCGCAAGTGGCGCAACTCCGCGTGACCCGACGGCACCGCAGGGGTCAGCCTGCGCCTCGGCCAACCCCGACCGCATCGCCCGCACCGTACGTGCGGTCAGTTGCGGGAACTGCTGTCACCGTGACCGCTACCCACGACTGGCGCTACTGCGGCTGGGTCGACGGTTGCTCGCCGCGTCGGGCGGACCGGACCGGGGCGGTGCGGGGTCGGCCGACCCGAAAGACCGCGAGCGGAAGGCCGGCGACCCGCTCGGCGAGCCGACCGGCGGTCGCGGGGCAGTCGATGAGCTGGCTGAGCGGATGGACCGCCAGCCCGTGCCGGGCGAGAGTCAGCCACGTCCGCAGCAGGCGTCGGCCGGCGCTGATCCGGTCGTCGTCGGCGGCGGCGAGGAGGACCAGGACGCTGCCGTCGTAGCGCAACAGGCCGCGACCGCTGGCGGCCAGCAGCGCCGGCAGGCCCAGTCGGCGGGTGACCGGGTACGCGCGCAGCGCGGCGGACAGGACGCGCGCCTCGGTCCGGGACAGGTTGAGCGCTCGGTCGGTGAGTCCGTCGAGGTGGTATCGAGGGTGGCGTGGGCTCAGGCGCAGCCAGTCCCGCAGCTCGACCGCGACGGCAGGTGTGCCGAACATCCACCGGTCGGCGACGGCCAGGTCCGCTACGAGATCCCGGGTCGGGACGTGTGCGATCCCCGGTTCGAGGTCGGCGAGGACGGCGTCGTCGACGTACCCGGGTGTGTAGGGGCCGCGGGCGACCCGGCGGGCCTCGATGTCGGCGATCGTGAACGGAGTCGCGTACCGGTGGGCCGCGGGGACCAGTCGTGGACCGGGCGCCACGGTGACGGCGAGGCCGAGTTCGGCGGAGACGATGAGGCAGGTCTCGACGAACGCGCCGATGCCGAGGGTCAGGTCCCGCCCGGTCGGGTCGGAGTCGGGCAGGCGGCAGGCGGGATCGACGTCGATGGTGATCTTGTCGGTGTGGTACTCCGGTCGCCACGGCTGCGTGTTGTGTGCGCTCGGTGCCCGGCGGCAGATCGCCTCGGTGGCCCGCAGCTGCTCGACCCAGTTCACACGGTTCCTCGCTCGTAGAAGGTGTACCCGTGCAGTGGCCGCCCACCCGCGCGCCGGTACTGGGCGGCCGAGGCGACGTTCGTCCGCTCGACGAAGGTGCTGCGCAGCGTCCGGTAGCCGTTGCGGGCGAGGTTGCGGTGCAACTCGCGGGACAGCAGCGTCAGGTACCCGTTGCCCTGCTCGTCGGGCACGGTGCCCTTGATGATGAGGACCGCGTCCCGCCGGTACCGGCCGCGGGTGGCGAGGAGCCGGAGCTGATTGCGGACGCCGAGCCGACCGCCGACGCGCATGAGGTATTCGGAGATGTCCGGCACGGTGACGACGAACGCGACGGGTCGGCCGGCCTTCTCCAGCCAGAGCAGCAGCGCCTCGTCGAGCAGGAACGCCAGGCCGTCGGTCTGCTCCGCCAGTTGCTCGGCGGAGATGTCGGTGTAGTAGCCCAACTGCGCGAAGCTCGCGTTGAGCATCCGGCGCAGGATCGGCAGTTGGCCGCCCAGGTGCCACCGGGAGCCGTGCCGGATGACGAGCTGTTCGGCGGTCATCCGGGCGTCGTCGAAGGTGAATCCGTAGTCGGCGTCGACGGCCAGCGCCGCACCCGTGGCCGTACCGTCGAGGTCGACGAGCCAGGTGTCGGCCTCGAAGCGACGGTGGAAGCCGTGCCGCTCGTACATGTCCGGGTAGTAGGCGGGGTTCCACGCCGAGTCCACGAAGCCACGGTCGGCGAAGCCTGAGGTGATCACCCCGCCGGTCTGGTTGGGCAGCAGGGCCACCGGCCCGAACAGGGGTCGACCGCCGGCTCGGGTCTCCACCGCGTCCATGATGGCGGCGAAGACGGCGTCGTCGTCGACGAACTCGGTGTGCCCGAACAGCTGCCGCGGGCCGACCTTGGCGTCGAAGGGGGCACTGCGGTGCATGCTGGTGCGGCCCACGACCTCGCCGCGTCGGTCGCGGACCACGAACAGCTCGGCCGCGCCGCGGTGGGCCGCGATGACCGATGACACCAGGGGTACGTACCGGTCGGCCGGGTGGAGTCGGAGCGGAAAGTCGACGAATGCCCGCAGGTCGGCCCGCGACTGCACGGGTTCCAGCCTCATGGGCGGTGCACCGGCGGGCCGGACGTCTCGCGTGAGAGCGGGGTGAAGGTCGGTATGTGCGCCATGCCGTCGGACTCGGCGCGCCAGATGCCGTTGCTGTAGCCCTCGGGCTCGGCGTTGTAGAGGCGGATGTAGCCGCCTGTCGCGTTCGTCGTGCCGTGATCGGTCACCCAGCACATGAGGTCACGGTGATGGCGGCTGCGGGCGAACGTCAGGAGCGCGTCACGGTCGCTGAAGAAGGCGATGGTGCCGAGTGTGAACGGGAACTGGTAGTAGACGGTGTGCCACCGGTACCCGTCCATTCGTCTCATCTGCCGGACCATCCGGAACCAGGTCCGGGTGAGCGTGAGGATCGAGCGTGGCCCCCGGTAACGGGTGGCGCCGACGAACATGGCTGTCGCCTGGCCCACCGCGGGCGCGGCGGAGAAGTCGGTCGTCCTCATGCCGGCACGCCCTTCACCAGGTAGACGTTCTTGATTGTGGATGCGGCGTCGGCGAACGGGCCGGTGCCGTACTCGTGGACCTCCACCCGCAGGTCCGCCGCGGACGGGTCCTCGGCGAGGGATTCGGCGAAGTCCCGGCTGACCTCGGCGAGGTGGCGCAGCACTCCCGCGCGGCAGGTGTCGGTGAGGGTTCGCCGCTGCACCGGGTCGAGCGTCCGGCCCTCGCGGAGTTGCAGGTTGACGACCGGCCGGCTCTCCAGGTCGGCCTGCTCGGTCACCGCGAGGCAGAAGCTCTGCAGCAGGTGGGCCTGGGGATTGCCGGCGTAGAGGCCGTACTCGACGTCCTGCGGGTAGATGTTGGCGCCCATGTACGAGATCGTGCTGTCCTTGCGGCCGTACAGGAACAGCAGTGGTAGGCGCATCCGGTCGACCTGCCAGGCACGGTCCGCGGCGGCCCGCGCCGCGGGGTCGGTGATCGCGGCCAGGACATCCGGGTACGAGATCAGCCGGCCCTCGTCGCCGATGTTGTAGCGGACCCGGGGATTGAGCACCGCCGTCGAGTTGATCGTGCAGAGCACCTCGTGGTCCGCTGTGGTCTCCAGGTAGGTCTCCAGCGGGTTGTACTGGAAGACCATCGGCAGCCGGTGCTCGCCGGCGCCGAGCAGGGCGGTCCGCAGTGCGGCGTCGGTACGCAGCTGTCGGCGCACCCAGACGCTGAAGTCGCTCTCCCCGGCCATGCCGATGGTGAGGTCGCTGGCCCCGTAGCCGGAGCGCACCTTGACGAAGCGCTCCTCCAGGTAGTCGCGCAGTGCCTCGGTCATCCCCTCACCGCCGACCAGTCCGCTGATGCGGTAGTCGGCCCAGGGGAACTCATCGGCGTCGAGCTTGTCGCGGAGGTGCTTGAGAAACGGTGGGTAGGCGGTGACGATGTAGTCGAAGCCGGGGCCGAAGTGCGACAGGGTGTCGGCGATCTTCCGCAGGTCGGGTCCCGTGTTCTTGACCATGGCGATCTTCGACATGGCGATGCCGGTGTTGGTGCCGGTGGCCCAGGCGCCCATCGAGTACGCGTTGATGACGAACCGGCGCTTCGACGGGAACACCATCGTCGCGTAGCCGGCCAGGTTCTTGTGCACCGAGCGCAGCTCGCGGCGGCTGCGGATCCAGTTGAACGGCTGCCCGGACGAGCCCGACGACTCGTCGACCACGCTGCCGGCGATCTCGATCTCCCCGTGCCGACAACGCTGCGCCTCCGGGTACGCCTGCACGTACGACCGCTTGTCGGTGGGCGGGTAGGACGACAGATCGAACCAGCGGAACCGCCAGTGGTGGCGGCGAAGGAAATCGCCGTACGCGGGCACGTCGATCGCGGCGAACTGGCAGGTCATCCAGGCGTGCAGCCGGGCGAAGCGGCCCATGTAGGGCCGGTACTGACGTGCCGTGAGCCGCCACACCGCCGGGTGGATCCGGTAGAGGGTGTAGAGCCAGGTCAGGGCGAAGCTTGCGGCCCGCAGGGTCCACCGACGCAGGAATGTCACCACGCGGCAACACTATTGGTCGGTCGAGCCGGCCACCTGAGGGCGGGTACTCAGCTGGCCTGAGTATCGGGCCACGCCAAACAGCTCGGCTATCCCGGCAGTGGTGTCGATGTGCGTCAGCGGATAGCCGTCCCAGTGGTAGCGACCGCGACGCTGTTCGTCGTGACGGATATTGGACACCGGGTCGTACAGGTCTGGGTACGTGCGCCGGATGGGGTGCTGGTCGGCTGCTCGCCATCCGGCCACCGTCCTGTCGTCGTCATTCCCGGCCGATGGTGAAGTTCCTACACTTGTGAGCCAACACCACCTCTGCTACATAATGGGCAGTGCGGTGAGCGCCGCTTCAGCGACCACGGTGATCCGCCAACCCGATGGAGGCCCGTCTATGGCGTTGACCCCGGCGACTGGGGGCGGTTGCGGTGAGTCGACACCACGCTCGCCAATTCAGTCACCGAGGCCGGTCAATTCCGACGTCGAGTGGGACAGCTTCGACCCGCAGGCTTATGTCCGGCACAACTACGCGGATCTGCGGTCCGACGATCGGGAGATCCTCTGCCGCATCCGAGACTTCTTCGCCGAGGCGAAACTCTCCGACGCGCGGTGCGTCGACGTGGGGTCGGGAGCGAATCTGTACCCGGCGCTGTCGCTTCTGCCGTTCGCGAAGGCCGTCGACCTGTGTGAGTGGTCGACGGCGAACGTGGACTGGCTGCGCACCCAGGTCGACAGCTACGACGAGCTCTGGGACCCGTACTGGCGGGTGTGCGCGGAGCACCCGGCGTACGCCGCACTGGCGGACCCGCGCCGGCGCCTGGCGCAGGTGGGCCGGGTGGTGCGGGCCAGCGTCTTCACCCTGCCGAGGCACGCCTGGAGCGCCGGCACGATGTTCTTCGTGGCCTGCTCCATCTCGGCCGACCGGGCCGAGGCCGAGTACGCGATCGGTCGGTTTCTGGACGCACTGCGGCCCGGGTCGCCCTTCGCCGTGACGGTCATGCTCGGGTCGCTCGGCTACAGCGTCGGTCGGCGAATGTTCCCGGCGGTGGCGCTGCAGCGCGCCGACGTGGTGGCCAGCATCGCGGCCGGCGCGTACGACCTGGACGTCCACGAGGTGCGGCCCAAGCCGCCGCTGCGCGACGGTTATCTGAGCATGCTGCTGGCCACCGGCCGTACCCGCGGATAGCGCCGACACGCGTCCGTCGAAGCCTTTCAAGTGGCACTCGACTGGCCCGCTACCATGATGCTGTACGCCATCGTGGGCACGGCAATACCAGCGGTTTCGAGTCGACGACTACAACAGACGGCGGTGGATCATGCGGATGCAGCCGCGCCAGGAGATCCTCGACATCTGGCGGGCTACGGTTCGCAGTTGCTGGGCGAACGGTGAATGGCACTGGGGCAGCCGAAGTGGTAGCAACTCGATCAGCGACGCGGAGCAACTGCTGACCCTGTTGCTCCCCGCGGCCAAGGTCCCGGTGTTGTCACTGGACGACCCGGACCGTGCCGACGAAGAGGTGATCGACGCGCTCAGCCCGCTCGGCGGCGCGATCGAGATTCCCCGCCGCCTGCTCAGCGTGATGATCGACTATTTCCGGCGGTACACCGACGACGCCGGCACTCCGATCTTCGCCGGGGGCAGTTACCTCACCCCGCTGGAGGGCGGCCCGGAGCTCACCGACGAGCAGCGTTCCCTGGACATCGTCGACTCGTTCGCGGTGTCGGTCACCCTCACGCTGGCGACGATCGGTTTCGTCAAGGTCTACCGCGGCTCCACCCAGCGGCGCGACCTGTTGGCGCAACTGGACGAACTGGACACGATGGCGAGCGTGCGCCTCACGGCGGCGATGGTCGGCCTGCTCCGCAGCTTCAGCACCTTCGTCTTCACCTCCACCGACGAGTACGGCATTCGTCTGTGCGACATGGTCAACCAGGACGAGCTGCCGCGCCGCGAGCTGGTGGCGGCCCTGCGCGAGCAGTTGCGGGACACCATGGCGAGTCTGCGTAGCGTCATCATCGGGTCGGGTCGGGTGACCGAGGACCTGGACAACAGCGAGATGCTGTTCGAGTGCGGCTGGTCGTGGGGGCTCATCTCCGGGGCCGAGGAGGTGCCGACCACCGAGCCGATCGGCCGGCAGCGTGCGGGCACGGCGGAGAACGCGCCCTACCTCTACTTCACGGTCATCGCGATGGACGCCATCGAGGACCTGAACTCCGAACGCACCCGGCTGCTCGGATTGCTCAACGAGGAGCAGCAGCGGCTGTCCCGAGCGCTGCAACTGCGTTGGGAGCTCACCCGGACGTACTGGGCGACGGTGGCGACCTTCGGCAACCGACGGCGGTGGCCCATCGAGGACATCCCCTGGCGGACGACCGACGGTGACCGGACCGACTACTACACCCTCCAGGCCACGTCGCTGGCGGTGAAGGGCCTGATCGCCGTCGGGCGCGGCGGTGACGAGGAGCTCGGGCGGATCGCCTCGGTGCTGGTGGAACTGGCGCAGCGGGCGCGGATCACCCGGCGGGCGTCGCCCGGCGAACCGGCGCTGTTCGTGCACGCGCCGGGCAAGCGGGTGACCCTGAACGACGACACGTCAAAGCCGATCATGACGTGGAACGTGAACGAGTTCTCCACGGTGCTGCTCCAGCGGGCGGCCACCGTCGCCGGTCTGCTGAGCAACGCCCGCCGGCGCAGTGAACTGCTCGAGCTGGCCGACGAGGTGTGGGACCACCTGCTGCTGCGACGCATCCCGGACGGCCGGCACCAGGGGCTGTGGGACCACGCCGGTGGTGCTTTTCCCGGCCTGGCGCCGAAGCCGGACGCACCCTCCTGGTATCTGACCGAGCGGGTGGTGCAGGCGCTGGTCACCTCCGGTCAGCTGCTGTGGGAGCGGCCGTTCCCCCGGGCCGGCCGGCTGGCCGGCTACGCGCAGGACCTCATCGACGAGGCCGAATACCTGTTCGACCGGGAGTTGATGCGCGGCACCTTCGACGGTGAGGCGATGCAACGCAGCATGCGCAGCATCCGAGCCAGCCTGGGCCGGGCGCAGCTGCTCGTCGACGAGCGCCCCGGCACGGCCGCCGCTCTGGTGAACACTCTCCTGTTGCTGCTCAACGACGTCGCCACCGGGCAGCAGAAGGCCAGCGAGGGGATCTGAATGCTGGTCTTCGTCACGTCACACAAGGGCGGCACCGGGCGGTCGGTGACCGCGGCGAACATCGCCTACCGCAGCGCGTTGTCCGGTCGCCCCACCTGCTACCTGGATTACGACTTCGGCTCGCCGACCGCCGGCATCACGTTCCAGATTCCGCAGGCCGTCAATGGCGTGGAGGGCGCCGGGCCCAACGGTGGCGGCCTGCACCGGTATCTGCGCGGGGAGATCCCGTCGCCGGAGCAGTTGGACGTGTGGGGCACCTCCGAACGTGCCAGCCTGCGGCAGCGGCCCATCGGGTCCGGTCCGCTGGTGCTCCTGCCGGGGCAACGCAACGGCAGCGAGTTCGGTTTCACCAACGACATCGCCAAGCGCTGCGCCGAGCTCTTCCTCCGCCTGGAGGAGGAGTTCGACCTGACCCTGGTGGACCTCAGCGCCGGCCGGTCGTACGCCAGTCAGATCGCGCTGGCCGCCACCGCGACCTCGACCCTGCGCAAGGTCGCCGTGCGCTGGTTGGTCTTCCACAGGTGGACTCCCCAGCACGTCACCGCAGCGGCGGACCTGGCCTTCGAGGCGGGTGGGATCGTGGCCATGGGCAAGGAGTACGGCCACGAGCCGGAAAAGCTACGGGAGTCGCTGCGCTTCATCCGTACGGCGGTGATCGACTCACGGGGTCCGGAGGTCGGCCACCTCGGCCTCGCCCAGCAGGCCTTCCTGCGCAAGTGTGACGTGGAGCTGTCGGAGCTGGCCCGACGACGGGGTGTCGGGCGTACGACGCTGCTCGGCATGGTGCCGCTGGATCCTCTGCTGCAGTGGCGGGAGCAGCTGATCTCCGATCACGACGTGCAAGCCAAGATTGCCAACGTCAAGACGGTGGACGCCTTCGTTGACCTGACCGAGAAGCTTTTCGACGAGACGGCATGGGACACGGCGTGATCGGCATGGATGTCAGGTTCCAGGAGGCAGCTGCGGTGCGACGTACAGAGAGCGTGGCGTACTCGCATCTGTCCGTGGAGCTGGGGCACTTCTACGCGGAGGACTTCGGCGACGGGTGTGCGGAGCTCAGGCGCAAGTTCGAGCGGATCGCGGACTGGTCGGCCGCGATCCCGGCTCTGGCCCGACGAGGGCTGCCCGCACACCGGGAGCCGCGGATCAGCACCTGCTTCATGTTGGACGACTACTTCCACCGCTTCGGCACCCCCCGCGAGGTGATCCCGCAGGTGCAGAGCGCCGCGGCGGAGAACGGCCTGATCCTGGACTACGTGGCCCGGGAGTCCAGCTTCGCCCGGCACGACGGTGCCGAGCTGGCTCGGTTGGTGGTCGACACACTGGTGGTTGAACCACCTCGGCACACCACCGGGAGTCGTCCGCCGCTGATCGAGTCGGGCTGGCTGTCCAACGGTAAGCGGTCCCCCGGGCACGTCGACGCGCCGGCGATGACCCTGCCACGTCCGTGGTCTCCGCCGTTGCAGTCCGGCGATCCCAGGCACTCCATCTTCGTCGACATCGAGCTCTGGTCCGACGAGTCGGACGCCCGGGTGTGGGCCTGCGCCCTGCTCGCCTCGGTCTGGCAGATGACCCGACTCGGTGTGCTCCGGCACCAGGGCGAGACGATGACGCAGCCGTGCCGGCTCACCGGCGAGCTGCCGACGGACTGGGACGAACTGCCGGCGATCGTCCAGCTGAACCCGGCGGCCGCGCCGTTCTGCGCGTATCGCACGCTGACCCTGATGGGCACCCAGTACCTGCCGGTGGAGCTGGCCGTACGGACCATCCTCGGCCAGGTGGCGGTGCCGCCGGCGGTCGCGCAGCAGGTCGCCAAACGGGCCGGCGGCGAGGGCCTGCACCTGCCCAGCGAGCTGGTCGACCGGTTGAGCTACGTGTTCATCGGCGACTGAGCGCGCTCAACGCCCGCACGGCTCGTCGACGGTCACCCGGCCGGCCAGGTCGCGCAGCAGCGCCATGTTGCTCACGCTGATCTGATCCCGGATCCAGTTGACCGACGAGTTCCACTGACGGCTGAACCCGGGTACCTGCTCCAACTGGTCCCAGATCGGCCGCAGCCGCGGGTGCACCCGCGCGCCGGGCAGCCACAGGTGCAACAGGTGCTCCAGCACCGGCCGCAGCCGCTCGACGTGCTCCTGCCCGGAGGCCGATCGGGTGACCGCGGACTCCACCAGCGAGGACAGCATGGTCAGCAGCCAGTCGTGCAACGCGAGATCTTCGCAGAGCCCCGCCACGGCGGCCGGCACGTCCTGCGGGTCGAGCACGAGTTCGACCGTCCGCAGGGTGGGCGAGTCCACGGTGACCACCGCCGAGACGTCCCGGTTCGGACGCTCGTCGGCCTGCGCGGTCCAGCGCAGCCGGGTGCGGGCGGTGCGCAGGGGCGGGCGACGATCCAGCAGTTCGGACATCTGCACACCGTCGAGCACCCGGCCGGTGATCGCCTCCAGGTTGAGCACGTCGGCGTTGTTGCCCTGCAGGAAGCCCGCGCTCAGGTCGGCGACGTCCAGCTTGCCGACCGTCTCCAGGACGCCGGGGTTGGCCAGATAGTGCGACCACGGCTGGCGGCGCTCGCCGGCGACGACGTGGATGACCGAGGAGGCCTGCACGATCCGGCCGCCGGTGATGACGGCCCGGGTGACGACGGCTCCCACCCCCCGCAACTGGCGCTTCCTGGCACTCGGGAGCCAGCAGTCGACACCGGTGCGGACATCGGGTGACACCGCGTACAGCGATGGCCGCCGGGAGGTCAGCACGGCCTCGCCCTCGATCAGGCTGAGCACCTCGGCGCTCTGCTCCTGGGCCAACGCCGTGCTGTGCTGCAGAAGGCTGGTGTGCACCTCACCGACCGTGAGCATGGCTTCCTCCGCAACGCTGCCACCGACCCGCGCTCATCCCGCGGTATGCGGCTCATGCTGATTGACGTACACCCTCGCGACCGGCACGGACACGGATCCGCACCGGACAACCGAAACACGATTACGAGATTCGACCGCCCGGATCCGTATCTGTTGATGGCCATCATAGGCCTGGGGTCGGCGGGAATCCCATGTACGGCCGGCGTTCGGAGTGTTCGCGGTCGGACGGACGTGACAGCGGCTGATATTTTCAATGGTGCGGTCGCCAGCCACCCCCTGGAGTTTGCCGTTCATGAAGGTCTACATTTCGGCCACCCAAAAGGACCTGCTGGAATACCGCGCTGCCGTGCACGCCGTGGCTCGCCGTCTGGAGATCGACGACGTGGCCATGGAGGCGTACGGCGCCGACATCCGGCCGCCGCTGGAACGCTGCCTCTCCGACGTGCGCCGGTGCGACCTCTACGTCGGGCTGTTCGCCTGGCGGTACGGGTTCCGGCCGCCCGGCCAGGAGTCCTCGATCACCGAGTTGGAATACCGGGAGGCGCTCGCGGCGGGAAAGCCCTGCCTGGTGTTCCTGCTCGCGGAGGACACGCCCTGGCCGGTCGACATGATCGACCGGGATGCCGACTGGCAGCAGATCGTCGCGTTGCGCCGTGAGCTCAAGGAGCGCCACCTCTGCGCCTTCTTCTCCGGCGTGGACGACCTCACCGCCAAGGTGACCGCGGCACTGGCCGACGTACGCAGCGGCAGGTCCCCGGCGCGCGAGCCCGCCGACCCGGACACCCACCTGCCGACGGCCGTCCGCAACCAGTACTACAAGCAGTTGTCGCTGAGATACCAGGCCGTCTCGGTGGACGCGGTCTCACCGCGTCCCACCATCGGCTACCTCACCGTCGGGCTGCCCAAGGTGTTCGTGGAGCCGCGCGTCCACGAGGACGCGCGACCGGAGATGCCGCTGGCGTGGTGGCGTTGGGCCGGTTCCACACCGGGCGACGACGTCGGCGGGCTGCCCGGGGTGGTCAACCCGGCGGAGGTGGAACGGCTCTGGGAGGAGTACGCCGCCAAGGACGAGCTGTCGTTGTTCGACGTGGTGTCCGACCCGGGCCGGCGCACGATCATGCTGCTCGGCGACCCCGGCTCGGGCAAGTCCGCGGCCGCGCGGTACCTGGCGCTGACGCTGGCCGGGGTCTGCGTCGAGCCTCGACTGAGCGCGCTGGACCGGTACCTCCCCGTCCTGATCGAGCTGCGCTCCTACGCCACCCATCACGGGGACGGCCGGTGCGACGGTTTGCTCGACTACGTCGGCCACCGCCACCAGCAGGGGCTGGCCGGTATCGACCAGGACGTGCTGGAGGCGTACCTGCGCCAGGGCGGCCAGGCGCTGTTCCTGTTCGACGGCCTGGACGAGGTGTTCGACCCGGCGCAGCGCGAAGAGGTGGCCGCGCAGATCGCCACGTTCGCCAATGAATACCCGGGCGTGCTGACCGTGGTCACCTCGCGGGTGGCCGGCTACCAGAGGCACACCCTTGCCAACGCGGGCTTCGACCACTTCACCCTGGAGGATCTCGACGACGAGCAGATCGCGAGGTTTCTCGGCAACTGGTACCGCTACGTGATGCCCACGCCGGCCGCGGAGGCAGAACGGCAGCGGCGGCAGATCCTCGACGTGGTCGGCAGTTCCCGGGCGATGCGCGAGATCGCCGGCAACCCCCTGCTGCTGATGCTCATGGCGATCGTCGGCCGGGGTCACCCGCTGCCGCGCAACCGACGCCGGCTCTACGCCCACGTGACCGACGTACTGATCTCCGAGTGGGATGTGACCAAGCAACTGCGCGAGAGCCACGGCGACGTGCCGTCGCTGGACCTGCAGGCGAAGCGTCGGCTGCTGCGTCACCTGGCGTACTGGATGCAGGTCCGCGAGTCCGGCCCCGCCGGTAACTACATTGAATCCGACGAACTGGCTCGCATCTTCCGGGATCACCTCGTCGCGTTCTACGGTTTCGAGAATGAGCGGGCGCTCGCCATGGCTTACTCGATGATCGACAAATTGCGGCAGCGAAGTTTCATCCTGGAACGGTACGGACTGCGACTGTTCGGGTTCGTGCACCGCGCGTTCCTGGAGTTCTTCTGTGCCGAAGAGATCGTGGACAGGTGCGAACACGACAAGGCCAACTGGGGCCTCGATCGTCTGCGTTCGCTGTTTCGCGACCACTGGGCCGATCCGTCGTGGCGGGAGGTGCTTCGACTGGTCGCCAGCGCCCTGCCCGCCCAGATCGCCAACGAGCTGGTCACCCTGCTCGCCACCGAGGCCACCCAACCGTGGCCGCCGCTGAACCTGACCGGGCCGCCGTGGAACCTGGTGCTGGCGGCGCAGTGCGTGGCCGAGGCGCCGCAGCCCGCCGAACTGGCCGGCGCGGGCGACGCCGTGCTGCGCCAGGTCGTACGTCTCATCGAGCACGGCATCTCCGCCGACGACCCGAACCTGGTGGATCTCACCGAGCAGGAGCTGCTGTCCTCGATCCGGGCGCTCGGCCCGAGTTGGCCCGGCCGGGAGATCTTCCTGCACTGGTACCGCCGCCGTGGGGTGCGGACCAGTTGGCGATCCGGCTCTGCCTTCGCCACCCGGATCGCGGCGGTGCTGTCCACCGCCGAGGAGCAGATCGAGGACCTGCTCGTCCGGGAGCTGGGCCAGGGTCGCGAGCGGCAGGCCCACCTCACCCTGGTCGCCGGGCTGGCCGAGGCCGCCGGCCGCCTCGAGGCCACCGGCGGCAGCAGTCGCCGATGCCGGGACATGCTGCTCGCCCAGGCGCAGGCCGAGGTATCCACCGCGGTGCGGCAGGCCGCCGTACGCGCACTGGTCGCCCACTTCGGCGCCGACCTCGACCTCGTGGACGTGCTGCGCGACCTCGCCCACTCCCCCGATCTCGCGGTGCGGGCGCTGGCCGTGCAGTCCCTCGGCACCCGGTCCGACCTCTCCGACGACGTCCGCCAGGTGTTGGCCAGGGCCACCGGGGACAGCGCCGCCGCGGTGCGGCGAGCCGCCGCCGGAGTGCTCACCGCGCGGTGCGCCGACCTGCCGGACGCACCCGAGACGATGCAGCGGCTGCTGGCCACCGACACCGACCCCGGTGTGGTGCAGTGCGTGCTGAAGGGTCTGCTGGTTCTGCCGGAGTACGCCGAGACCGCACGAAGCACGGCGTTGCAGCGGGTCACCGGCGACGCCCCGGACGAGGTCCGACGCTGCGTTCTGATCGAGCTGCTGCCCGAGCGACCCAGCCCGGAGAGCACCGAGCTGCTGCTGAAGCTGGCCTGCTCGGACCCGTCCGCAAGGGTCCGCGCGGTCGCCGTGCAGCGGTTGGCGCTCGTCCCCGACCCGGAGGGGCGCTGCCGGGCCCGGCTGATCGATCAGATCGAGCAGGACGAGGAGTCCTCCGTGCGGGCCGCCGCGGTCACCGCTCTGATCGACCGGGACCGCGCCGACGACACCGGGTGGACCGTGGTGGCCCGCTCGGCTCACGTCGACGAGGACGCGACGGTACGCCTCGCGGCGGTGCGCGCGCTGGCCGAGGCCTACCCCGACCACCGCACCGGGGAACTGCTGCTGGAGAGCGCTCGACGCGATCCGACCGCGAGCGTCCGGCTCGCCGCGGTCGACCTGCTCACCGGGCGACCGCTGTTCGGCCACGCGACCCGAGATCTGCTCATCGGCCGCGCCTCCCAGGAGCGGGACCCGATCGTCCGGCTGCGGGTCACCCGCAGCCTGGCCCGTCTCGCCGACCCACCCGACCTTGAGGTGCGGGAGTGCCTTGCCGACCAGGTCAGTCGGGACCCCGACCCGAACGTGCTGTGTGCCGCCGCCCAGGCGCTCGCCCGCCACGGCGATGCCCCGGGCCTGATGGAGACACTGTGCCGGCGGGCCCGCCGAGACAGCTACGTCGGCATCCGGTTGGCCGCCGTGCAGACCCTCTGCGCGTACGGGAGCCCGGAACTGGTGACCGACGTGCTGCTGGAACGCGTCGAGTCCGACACCGACCCGACCGTGTTCGACGCGGCCGTGCGCTGTCTGACCAAGCAGGGCTCGGCGTCCATGGCGGTGACGCTGCGGCTCATGCGCCGCCTGTCGGACCAGGACCCGGCGATCCGCGCCCGCATCGCCGCCGCGCTCGGCGAGCACTTCGGCGCCGACCCGGAGGTTCAGGTGCTGCTGGTCGGGCTGGTTCGCGACGATCCGGCCCTGGAGGTCCGCCGCCGGGCCGTCGAGCAGCTGGGCGCCACCCTGGCCGGCCGCACGGGGGTACGGGACCTGCTGCTGCGGCTGGCTGACGACGATGACTGGGAGATCCGCCGGACCGCGCTGCTCGCGTTGACCCGTCACTACGACCGGGACACCCGGACCCGGGAGGTGCTCGTGCGGCTCGCGCACCAGGAGGACGACGGCGCGGTGCGGCGGCTGGCCGGACAACTGCTGGCCACGCTGCCCGACACCCGACCCGACGACTTTCCGTGATCGACCCGGAGCCGTAGGTGCACACGCGTGCGCGTCAAGCGACGGTCCGATCGACCTCGTCAAATACCATGAGCTCATGACGGATCCGGTCGCCGGCTCGTCCCGCCCGACCGGCTGGAGCCTGCGGGTCCTCTTCGGAGTGATCGGGCTGACCGCTCTCGTCCTCGGCTATGTCGGCTTCGAGCGCCTGCTCCAGGCCCGACCGGACGTCGCCCACGATCCGTACGACCTGCTCTACTACGACCTGCAACTCTTCGTCTTCGGCGCCGAACCCTTCCAGGACGCCGGTCCCTACCCGTGGCAGTTGCAGGTCGCCCGGTTCGCCGCCCCGCTGTTCACGCTCCTCGCCGTGGCCGAGGCCAGCCGGTTGCTGCTGGCCGCCGAGAGTCGCCGCCTGCGCGCCCGGCGGGCACGTGGTCACGTCCTGGTCTGCGGCGACTCCCAGTTCGCCCACATGCTCGCCGACCGGCTCTTCGCCGACGGTGAACGTGTGGTGGTGGTGCGCTCCGAACCGTTCGGGCCGCTGGAGTACCGGTGGCGCCGGTACCTCGGCGTGGTCGGCGACCCGACCAGCCCCGAGGTGTTGCGCGGCGCCGGCCTGCCCCGAGCCCACACCATCTACGCCTGTAGCGAGGACGACGACCGCAACCACGCGATCGCCAACACCGCCAACCGGCTCATCCAGGACCGACGGCAACCACCACGGGTCTACATCCTGGTCCACGACTCGGAGATGTGCCTGTCCCTGCAGGCCCGACGACTTGGTGCCGCCGGATCCAGCCGGCTGCGGCTGGACTACTTCCACGTCGACGACGTCGCCGCACGCGCACTGCACCGGCACCACCCGCTGCCCAGCGCGGGAGACCAACCGACCCGGATCCTCATCGCGGGCACCGGCACCTTCCGCCGGGCCCTCCTGGTGGAGACCGCCCGACACTGGCGCGCATCCCGAGCCGACACCCCCGCGGGCCACGCCGTGCCACCCCTGCGGGTGGACGTGGTGGCACCGGATGCCGCCGCCGAGATCGCGCTGGCGTCGTCGCGTTACCCGTTCCTGGCCACCGTCTGCCAGTTGACCGCGTACGACCTGGATCTCGACGGTGTCGTCGGTCTCGGCCGCGACCGCTACGACCGCATCTACGTCTGCGCACCGGACGAGATCGGCGGCCTGCAGTTCGTACTGGACACGCCCGCCCTGTGGCAGGGCGCCGAGAGTGCCGTGTTCGTGCCGGTCTACCGGCAGGCGGCGCTCGCTGCGGCCTTCCACGGCGACTCCCGTCACGACCTGCTCGACGAGGTGCACGGCAAGCTCCGCCTGTATCCGGTGCTCACCCACGCCTGCGACGCCCGGCTGATCGCCGAGGACCTCACCGAGCGGCTGGCCCGGCTGATCCACGAGCGGTACGTCCAGGCCCAGCAGCGCGCCGGGGTACGACTCGGCGGTGCCCCGGCGATGGTGGACTGGTCACGACTACCCGAGTCGTTGCGGCGGGCCAACCGGGCCCACGTGCAGGACATCGCCGCCAAGCTGTTGGACCTGGGTTGCGTCGTGGCGCCCCGCCACGGTGGCACCGGTGACGCCTCGGCGGCTGGGCAGGCCATCGACGACCGGATCGAGGAACTCGCCCGCCTGGAGCACGACCGGTGGTGCCGGGAACGGCGCGGGGACGGCTGGACGTACGGCGACCCGCGTGACGACGTCCAGCGGCGGCATCCCGCCCTGCGGCCGTGGGAGGAGCTGCCGTCCGAGGTGCAGGAGCAGAACCGCGAGGGGATCCGGGCCCTGCCCGACGTGCTGTCCGACAGCGGGTTCGAGCTGATCCGGCTGACACCCCCGGTGCCCGCGCAGCGGAGAGGCCCGAGGGATGCCGCCTGACCTCGGCCCGGTCCGCGTCGGCGTGACCGGGCACATCAACCTGACCCGCGACACCGAACTGCTCGTCGCCGACGCCCTCCGCGTCGAGTTGGGCCGGATCAGCGACCGGCCCGTACACGGTGTGACCTGCCTGGCGGCCGGCGCGGACCAGGTCTTCGCGCGCACGATCCTCGACCTGGGCGGCACCTACGAGGTGGTCCTGCCGGCCCGCGACTACCGGGTCGCGGTGATCAGGCCGGAGAATCGGCTGGCCTTCGACGAGCTGCTCGACCGGGCGGCAGCGGTCGTGCACACCGGTTACGACCGCTCGGGCACCGCCGCCTACGTGGTCGCCAACCGGGAGCTGGTCCGACGGGTGCAGCGACTCGTGGCGGTGTGGGACGGCAAACCGGGCTGTCACCCCGCGTCGACGGACCGGACCATCGACTGGGCGCGGCACCACGGCGTACCGACCACGATCCTCTGGCCCGCCGGTGCCCGCCGAACGCCCACCGAGGGCTGACGGGCCGGTCCGCTGTCGGCGCCACCAGTGGCGGTCCGTCCATCGGTCGTCGCGGACTCGACTCGGTGCGTGGCTGAGCTCTCACGCCCGCTCGCGCAACAGCGCGTCACCGGTGCGGTAGAGCTCGACGAGCAGTGGGCGCAGCTCCGTACCGGCGCGGGTGAGGCGGTAGCAGGTACTCGGCGGGAAGGTGCGCGAGCGGTCGCGCTCGACCAGGCCCTGCCGGGTCAGCGCCGCGAGCCGCTCGCTGAGCACCTTGGCGCTCAGGTCGGGCAGCGCCGCCTGAAGTCGGCCGAACGATCGCGGGCCGTGCATCAATTCCCGCAACACCAGGGTCGCCCACCGGCCGCTCACCGCGGCCAGGGCAACCTCGACGGGGCAACTGGGCTCCGGCCGGCGGGTCGCGCCCCGCTGGTCCGGCACCAGGTCACGATCCCAGGCGCCGCTCACCGTTTGGTTACCTACGCGCCCAGCGCCTTGACTGTCGGCATGTCCAGCGATCTCGACACCCACTCCACGAGTGTCCCACTCAGCGACAGCGCGGCCCACCACCCGTCGGTGTTCGCCCGCGCCTTCAATTCCGGGGACGTCGCCGCAGTCGAGCAGGTCTACGAACCCGAAGGCCTACTCGTCACCGTCCCGGGTCAGCCCGTCACCGGTGCCGCCCGGATCGCCGCCAACCAGCGCCTCCTCGACCTCGGGCTCCCCATCGACGTACGGCCCCGCCACGTCTACGTGGCCGACGACATCGCCCTGCTCATCGTCGACTGGACCATTGACGGCACCGATCACGACGGCCGTCCCGTACACATCGAAGGCACCGCCACCGACGTGGCCCGCCGCGGTCCCGACGGCCGCTGGCGGTACATCATCGACAACCCGTTCGGCACTGCCGAGCCGGAGACTCACCACGATTAGCGGCAAACGTCTGCGTCCTGCCGCTGGCGCCAGTGGTGCTGCTGACCGCAGCCGCCGTGGGGGTGGTTTGGTTCGCCTGGTGCTGAGGCACTTCCCACCGTCGGCAGGAGCTGGAACAGCGTAGGGTCGGCGTGCAGTGGAGGACTTGCGCGCCCGCCGCGTGGGTCTTCTGTCAGCACGCCGCGATCAGGCGAGTACCACTCTGCACGTTCACCGACCTGTTTCAGGAGGTTCGATCATGTCCAAGGACTCGACGACCAAGGCGAACGTCAAGAAGAAGGGTAAGACGACCAAGGAGAAGCAGACTGCGAAGCGCCTGAAGCGCGAAGAGCAGAACGGGCAATCCTCGAACATCGTGTCCACCGGGCGCTGACGCCGGCAGCATCGCCCAATTGTCAGAATGCGGCGATGAAGGTGGGGGCTGACGTTTGTCGGATCCCCACCTGCCGCTGCTGCCGTAGAGCTACGACAGGGGCCGCTCAGGGCACCAAAGTCGACCTCCTTGCGGTCCGGGACGCGAGGACCTTCGGGGTGGCCCGCCTTTTCAGTAGACAGGTCGGAGCGGGCCGCCCGTACCCGCCAGGCCCACCGGGGGGAAACCCGGTGGCGGTGTCGCCGGAAAACCTCTCGATTCGAACGACTGGATCGACCACAATGCCACCGTGGAACGCGAGCGCCTGGTGAAGTTGAGCAAACGGATGTCGAAGGCGCTCCGGCACGCCCCTGACCGGGCCGGCCTGGTGCTCGACCCGGCCGGTTGGACCCCCGTCGACGCTCTGCTCACCGCCCTACGGATCGAGCGGGCCGAGTTGGACGCGGTCGTCGCCGGCAACGACAAGCAGCGGTTCGCTGTCGAGCGCGGCACCGACGGGGTGCTGCGGATCCGGGCCAACCAGGGTCACTCGGTCCCGGTGGACCTCGGGCTGCCCCCGGTGACCCCACCGGACCGGCTCTATCACGGCACCAGCGCCGGTGCGTTGGAGTCGATCCGGGCCACCGGCCTGCACCGCGGCGGCAGGCATCACGTCCATCTCTCCGCCGACACCGAGACCGCCCACCGGGTCGGCGCCCGACGGGCCGGTCGGGTGGTGATCCTCACCATCGACGCGGCGGCGATGGCCGCCGCCGGGCACGTGTTCCACCGCAGTGCCAACGGTGTCTGGCTCACCGACGCCGTCCCGGCCGGCTATCTGCTCGACTGAGCCCCGGCCTGGCCCGGACCGCTCTTCGGTGCGGGGTGCGGGCGGCCTCGAAGGGGATGCGGCACGAGACATGCGGCGCGCGCTCGATCGCGGACGGATCTATGCCGGCTCGCGCACGCCGCCGGCGTTGCCACCGTCGTCTGGCATCGGTTCGGTCGGAGCTTCGGGCAGTTCGTCCGGCGCGCCAGGCAGAAGGACGCCCGGGTCGTCGGGCACCGGTTCACGCGGATCGATGGGCGGATACTGTTCGGGGTCGAGATCCGGTTCAGTCATCATGCGAGTATCCGTCGTCTTCCGGGCTGCTGCTCGTCGGGCCCGCAAGCCGGGCGGCCTTCGCCGCACCTTGGGCGACTGGCGGCGCTGATCGGTGGCTGCCTGTCACCTCGGGCGGTGCTCGTTTGGCGTCGGCCAGAGCCCGCCGACCCTCCCGGCACCTGGTCAGCAGTGGTGCCCTGATCACCTCCGGCACCCTCGCGGCGCAGACCGCAGAGCCTCGGTCTCCCGACGCCTGCTCCGTCCGACAGCAACTGATCGACATCCCGTCGATCAGGACGTTCACGTAGGGTTCAACCCATTTGTCACCGCTAACCTCACGATCAACTGAAGATTTTTCCGTGGAAGTAAATGGATCGGGGCGCTGATGCGTAAACCCCGTGTGGAACGAGAACGGACGGACTTCGCGGACTTCTACCAGCGGTCCCGAGACAACTGCCTGCGCGCCGTACTAGCTGGTACGGGCGATCGCGCGCTGGCCGAGGATCTGGTCGCTGAGGCGTACGCGCGGGCCTGGGCCTCCTGGCGACAGTTGAGCCAGCACCCGGCACCGGCGGCGTGGGTGGTGCGCACCGCCCTCAACATCCGGGTGTCCTGGTGGCGGCGACGCCGGCGGGAGGTGGCCCTCGACGGCCACGAGCGAGCGTCTCTCATCGAGGACGACTTCGACCCGAATGACGCTCTCCTGGCCGCCGTTCGCCGGCTGCCGCAGCGGCAGCGTGAGGTGGTCGTGTTACGTATCTGGCTCGACCTGGACACCAGGTCCGTGGCTGCGGCGTTGGGCATCTCCGCCCAAACCGTGGCCGTCCATCTGTCCCGTGCCACCGCAACCCTGCGGGGGCAGCTCGCGCCCGCAGCCCGTTAGGAGATTCGATCATGAATGACAATGAGGTGTGGGACGCGGTGAAACAAACCCTTTCCGACGTACAGATGGATCGCCCGGTCGAGGCGATCGAGCAGCGCGGCCGGGCCCGGCGACGCAACCGCCGGGTGCTCGGCCTGGCCGCTGGCGGCGGCGTCGCGGCCGTGGTCGCTCTCGCACTGGCCCTGCCGATGGCCACGGGATCCGGCACGGCCCCGGCTCCGACCGGCACGGACAATCACGCCGGGGCCGCCTCAGGGGCACCGGCAGGCAACATCAAGCTCGTGTCCCTGGCAGCCAACCTCACCGCGGACAACGCCTCGCTGCCGGGCGACGCGTCGCTGATCATCGAGAAGGTCGATGTCCGTAGGGGCACCGTGCCATCTCGCACCCGGTACCACCTGTACACCGACGGCGGCGAGTACTACTACACGGAGGCCAGGAACGAACTCCCACGGGTGATCGCTCGTGGCGAGAACCTCGGCAACGGCTTCCACACCCGTGGGGTGGCGGCGGCGCGGAACGCGGTAACCGGCGACCTCGCCGAAGCCCGAGAGCAAATGATCAACTCCGTGTACGACGAGGGAAAGCCCCCTGCCGGCGCCGAGGAAAGGCGAATGGAGATCCTTCGGCAGAAGGGGGTCGCCAACCCGTCTCCGCTTACGGATGAGGACCGGGAGTTCATCGCCGCCAATCACCTCTGGGTCAACAGCGTCGACGTGCTCTCCGCAGGGGGAGGCGATCCGAAGGTACGGGCGGGCGTGCTTCGCCTGACCTCCACCATCCCCGGTGTCACCGTCGTGGATTCGACGACCGGCGGGCAGCCCACCCTGACCATCACCGCCAAGGTGTGGACTGACGACACCCAAGAGGTGCTGATCATCAACGCCGAGAGCGGGGTACCGATCAGCGCCAAGATGGACTCCCCGGAGACGGGAACCTCCATTGCCGGAACCTTCGAGGTCTCCCGTGTGACGGTGGCCGACGTCAAGGCCGGCAGCTTCTGACCCTCGGTCCTGCACCGTGCGCGCCGTCCGCACCACGTGGACGGCGCGCACGCGTCGCGCCCACATTCGCGCCTGGTTCCGCGGCGATATCCGACATTCGGACGCCGGTGGATGCCATTCCGGTGCTGTAGGCCATCAACCCACTCGTCGACTGCGGATCTGATGCCGACCTTGAGTTGCCGCTGCATGGCACCCTTGAGCTGATGGACGCTTTCGTCTCACAGCTACCGGCACTACTGGGCGTCGTTGTCGGTGCCCTTGGCGCAGGTCTGGCAACCTTCCTGTCCAGCAGAAGCCAGTGGAAACGCAGTCAGGCCGCGCGATGGGACGATCGGCGAATGGAGGCGTACAGCGAGTTCGCCCAGGTACTCAAAGAGATCCAGGCGGTATCCCTGAAAGTCCTGGCCACGACGGTCGGTGACCGGTATCGCTCGGGGTTGGACAAAGCCGCGGCGCTACCTCGGCTCGCCGACGCCGACATCAGGCACACCCTGGTATGGGAAAACCTCCTGCTCCTTGGGGATGCCAGCACCGTCGCTGCAGCGCAAGACTGGCGAGAGGCGGTCTGGAGGCTCGAGCACCGGGCCCGTGGCGTCGAGGAGACTTCCGAGCCGCTATCCGAACTCGTTCAGCAGGCCAACACGCGACGTGACGGCTTTTATCATGCCGCGCGGCGCGGCCTTGGTGTGAGCGGTGGATCAGTCTCCCAATCCGACCGTCTCCAGCAACGCGCCGCCTCCTCCTTTGAGAGCCACAAGCCCGCGTCCTCAAACAGCTGAACACCGGGCTGGACGTAGTGACCTGCCCTTGCGCCAGCGCACAGATCACCGCCGCCACGTGCAGGGGGCCGGGCTACGTCAGCATCGCGTTGGAGCCGAGGTCCGGAAGCCGTTCCACGGTAAGCGTCTCCCGCCGTAGCCACTGCAATGCCGGCGGCACGGCCGCCGGACAGCCGACCCGGCCAGCGACGGGGTCATCGGCTCCACCAGTCTTCCACCAACGCCGACGCTCTCAAGCCTCGGCCGGCGACGCATCCACCGGATCGGGTGAATCAGTAAGGCCGGCGACCAGCAGCAGGTACGCGGTCAGTTCGACCGCCATCGTCAGCGCCAGCATCGGTTGCGGCATGGACAGGGTGGGCGTGATGCCCGCCCAGGCGAACAAGCCGCTGTCACTGCCTACCGACAGGGGCATCGCGACCATGCCAACGCTTGTGTCCATCAGCGGCAGCGCCACGAGGGCCAGCAACGTCGCGCCGATCGAGGCGAGCCGTCGACCGTGGCCGGCGAGCGCCGAGGCGAGCGCCAGCGCGGTAATCCCGAGGACCAGGGGCGGCAGGACCGCCATGCTCACGGCCATCACCAGATCGGCCACCTCGGTGCCGGCCGTTCGCCGAGGTTCAGCAGCAACGGCACGCCAGATACTGACGATACGGAAGGCCGCATAGCCGGCGATCAGCGCTGCCAGCACACCAGCGGGCACCGCGGTTTGCCGATGCCAGCCACTGCGGCGCCACGCAACGAGCAGCACCACCACCGCGACCAACGAAGGCCAACAGAGGGCGAGCCCCGACTCGAAGGCGGATGGTGCCTCCCGGGCCGAGCCGGGCACGAGCACCTTCCAGCCGTCGCCATCGCTGTCCCCAGCGGCCGGCATCGTCCGGACCGCGTCCACGAGCAGGACCGCGAGGGCTACCCCCAGCGGCCAGCGCGAAGTCGGCGATCGGCTGACCACGGCGCAAGCAAGGAGGAAACCGACGCTCAACAGCTCCGCGTAGCGCCAGACCGGACGGGCGGTCAGGACGCCTGCCACATGGACGGCGGCACACAGAGCCGCAGCAGACAGGAGGAACAGCCGCGGACGCACGGGCGCATCCTGCCACGCATAGTCGCCAACCACAGACGCGCTCTGACCACTCCCAGCCTGAGGCCTGCGTTCACTTGGCGACGAACCCTCAGCCCATGTCAACGATGTCCACCGCAGGTGCGAAGTGGCGCACCGCCGCCGCAAGGCTCGGGCGGAGCCAGCACCACCGGACGCATCCACACGTCCGGATCACTACCCCTGGCCGTCCCGGCCACGACGACCACGCCAAGCATGAGGACCGTCGCCAAGGGCGCCCCAAGCATCGCCCAGCGAAGGCGCAGGGCGTTGGCATCGTCCGGCACGCAGGCACTCTACGGGAGAGGGTGCGGCAGATCCCGACACGCACAGCTTGCTGTTCCTGGGAGTGGCTACAGCAGGTCCAGCGCCGTCTCTATCCGTGTAGCCAGTACCAGATCCATGGCGCCCTCCACGCGGACACTGACCACTGTGCTGCCGGGTGACAGCGCCAGCCGAACTACCAGCATGGGCGTGCCTGCCAGCGGGTACTCGAACCAGCCGTCGGCTGCGTCGTCGTCGGTGTCATCGAGTGCGCCGACCAGCGCCGCCTCGTCCAGATCGTCGTACGCATACCCGACGTAGACGCTGATCTGCCTGAGCAACCGAACGACGTTCTCCTCGGTCACCCATCCCTCGACCTGCGCCACGTCGTCGCGGACTGCCCTGTGCGGTGGCAGCGATCCGGGCGGCACCAACCGTTCCGATTGCGGATCGTACGAGTCGAGGCCGAACGATCCGGCCAGAACAGGCAGCGCACTCAAGTCTTCCCAGCCGTAGGGCAGGGTCAGGCCGACGAATCGATCGGCGAGCCCTGTGTCGCCCCATGGCTGCCGCCAGCCCACATCGCTGTGCCATGGCGCAATCATGTCGGCGAGGTCCGGCCATCGACGTAAGAGTTCGGTGCGAAAAGCCAGAACGCGTTCGTCCGGCACCAGACCACCGGCCTTCTCATCCGCGAGCCTGTCCGCCAGCCGGCGAGGGTCATCGGCAGCCCCAGACGGCCAGAAGCACAGGTCGTAGCTCACCCGGGCAGCGTAGACACCACGGTGGTCGGCCCGCTCTCCGCAAGATGTCCGGATGGCATCTGGGTCGCCTCGGCGTGGGTATCACCCGGCCACCCGCTGTACGAGGAGTTCGCGGTAGCCGACGGCGCTCGCCGCCTGCTTTCGTACGTCGAGGACTGACGCCGGCGGGGCCACTACCATGCGAGCGTGGCTCATGTTGTCCAGGTCCGCAGGCCGTATCCGCTGCTTGTCGCCGCAGTGGTCCTGGTGGCGCTCGGCGCGGCCACGGCCTGGGGCGTCGGCGACACGTTGGGGCTGAGCCACACCCCCGCCGACGTGCCGCACGAGAACGCTGTCGCCGCGCCGGCGCGGAAGCCCGCGCCGGTCCCGCCGTTGGCGTCCCTCGTCGTGCCCGACGAGCCGCGTCTCAGGAAGGCCGCAGCCGCCGTCGCCGACGCGGTCGTCGTCCGCGGCCTGCCCCGGCCGGTGCTCGTCCCGGCCGCGTCGAGCCCGGCGAGGTCCGCGACGACCGCGCCGGGCACCGGCACGGCGCGCGTCGCGGCCCCGGACCTGTCGGCGGTGAGCACGCTGCGGGCGGGCGTGCTGGCCACCCTCAGCGGGACGCCCGAGTCGTACCGGCTCGACGTGCGCGGCGCCGAGCTGGCCGTCCAGGGCGGCGACGTCGCGGGCGTGGCAGCCGGGATGTACCGGCTGGCCGACCGGATCCGCTCCGGTGTCGAGGCGCTCCCCGCGGCGGACGTGGGTCGGGTGGTCATCCCCCGGCTCGGCCTGCGGCTGACCGACGCGGGTTCGGTGGGGCGTGAGCCCGACCCGGCCGTCTTCGCCGCCGGTGACGACTATGGCCTGAACACCGACGTGGTCGGGTCGGCGGTGCTGCCTGGCGCGCCGTGGGTGGACGCTGGCGCGGTGGCCCGCATCGACGCGCAGTTTCGGCAGTTCGTCGACCACTCGGTGGCGCAGGGATTCAACGGAATCGTCGTGCCCGGCTTCCTGGAGTACGTCACGTTCGTGAAGGTCGGCGACGGGCGCGCGGTCTACCCGCCCGGCGACCCGCACGTCGAGCGCGCACGGGCGATGGTCGCGGCGTTCGGCCCCGTCTTCCGGTACGCCGAGGACATGGGCGTGCGGGTCTACCTGCTGACCGACATGCTCGCGGTGTCGCCCCCGCTGGAGGCATACCTGACGCGGACCGTCGGCGGCCTGGACGCGGCCGACCCCCGGCTGTGGGCGGTCTACCAGGCCGGTCTGGCCGAGCTGTTCGAGAGCATGCCGTTCGTCGACGGCCTGATGGTCCGCGTCGGTGAGGGCGGCGAGGTGTACGCCGGGACCGGCTGGGACTACTCGTCGCGGCTCGCGGTCACCACCGAAGCGTCCGTGCGCGCGATGCTGCGGGCGCTGTTGGACACCGCGGGCCGAGCCGGGAGGGAGATCATCTTCCGGACGTGGACGGTGGGCGTCGGCGCCGTCGGCGACCTGCACACCAACCCGGTGTCGTACGCGCAGGTCCTCGGCGGGCTCGATGATCCGCATCTGATCGTGTCCACGAAGTACACCCTTGGCGATTTCTACAGCCATCTGCCGCTGAACACCACCCTGCTGGCTGGCGGGCATCGCCGCATCGTGGAGTTCCAGGCCCGGCGCGAGTTCGAGGCGTTCGGCTCGCTGCCCAACGACCTCGGCCCGCTGCACCGCCAGGCCCTGCGCGCGTTCCTTGCCGCCAACCCGAACGTCGAGGGCGTCTGGAACTGGACCCAGGACGGCGGGCCGTTGCGCGCCGGACCCATGTCGCTGTACCTGCGCACGGGGTTCTGGCAGCTCTACGACCTCAACACGTACGCCGTCGGCCGGCTGGCCTGGGACCCGGACGTCGACCCGGCGCAGGTCACGGCGGACTGGGCGTACCGCACGTTCTCCGACGACCCGGCCACCGTCGCCGCGATCGGGCAGGCCATGGCGCTGTCCCGACAGGCGGTTACCAGCGGCCTCTACATCGGTCCGTACGCCGACCGGTCGGTGCGGGCGCTCGGGCTGGAACCGCCACCCATGATGTGGATCTTCGAGTGGGACATCGTGACCGGCGACTCCGCCGCGTTGGACAGCATCTACGCGGTGACCGGCGGCCGCGTCGACGAGGCGATCGAGGAGGGCACCCAGGCCGTCGCGCTGGCCCGGCGCATGCGCGACCTGGTCGCCGCCACCGAACCGGCGACCTGGCGGGACCCCGACCTGCGCGGGCGCTTCGCCGCGACACTCGACTACCAGGTCGACCTGTTCGAGACGCTGAGCGCGTACCGCACCATGGTGCTGCGACACGCGCAGTGGCTGGACACGGGTGCCTCGGCCGCCCGCCACGACTGGCAACTGGCCGCTGCGGAGTACCAGGACGCGCGCGACGCGCACCGGCAGCGCTACGGCGCCGACCTGGACCTGCCCGCGTACAACTTCACCGCCGCCGACCTCGGGGCGCGGCGCGCCGACCGGGACCCGGCGATGGCCTGGGCGGCCCGGGCGATACTCGGGTCGATCCTGCTGATGGTGCTGCTCGGCCGGTACGGGCGTGGATTCGGGGCAGCCGCCGCGCGCGGGTTGCTGCTCGGCGCGCTCCGGCCGTGGCGGGTCGCCGCGCTGCCCACGCCCATGACACGGGCAGACCGGGTGTTGGTGTGGCTCGTCCCGGCCGTGGTGCTGGTGGCGAGCCGGCTCGTGTTGACCTGGTTCGCCGCCCCGGCGCACCTGCTGGTCACCCTCGGTGGGTGGGCGCTGTTCGCCCTCGTCGTACGCCTCGTCGTCGGTCGCCGGGATCCGTTCCACCTCTGGGCCGTCATCGGCGGCGTCGCGCTGCTGCGCTGCGTACTGCTGCTGGGGGCGCTCGCCGGGCGCGGACCGGGCGGTTACTGGTTCGCCTTCTGGACGGCGCCGAGTCTGCGGGCGTCGTACGTCACCGTCGCGTTCGCGGCATTCTGCTGGCTGTTCGTGGTCGTCGCCGTGGTCCTGCGGGACCGGTACGGCCTGCGCCGCCGAAGCGCCGTCGGGCTGACCCTCACCGCCGCGGGTGTGCCCCTCGGCGTGCTGTCCGCCCTGGTCTCGGTCGTGGGCCTGGAACGCGCGCTGACGGTGTGGAACGACCAGCTCGCGCTGCTGCCCTGGGGCCTGTCCCGCATCCTCGGGATCACCGTTCACCTCGGCGTCCCCGCGCAACTCCCCACCTACACCGCCGCCGCCGGAATCGCCCTGGCCGCCGTCGGCCTGGTCCTGTCACTCGGCCGCCACCGGCAATCCAGCTGACCGCCCACTAGCGGGCCGACCGCCGTCGTCACTCGCCCCGCCACCGACTGTCCGGCGTGCGCGACGGGTCGTGGCCCAGTCCATACCCGGCATGGATTTCCACCGCGCTCACTCCCAGCGCGTCGAGCCCTCGGTTGAGCTCGCGGTGCGCCTGGAACTCCGCTGTCACGTACTGCTCGCCCTCGACCGCCGTCGCGGGAGACCAGCCGCTGCGGCCCAGTGCTGTCATCGCCGTCTGCACCGCCACCCAGGGGCGATGTCCGGTGACACCGACCAGCGCGTACACCCGGGTGATCGACACCGGCCCACTGACCTCGACGGGGCCGGGGCTGTCACAGGTCCGCCTGCCGACCCGTCCGGCGAGTGTCGTGGCCACCTCCACGGCGCGGTCCGCAGCACTGTCCGGCACGTCGACCACGAGCGCCACCCGCACCGTCGCCTCTTCTCGGACCAAGGCCCGCAGTTCGTCGGGGAGTTCCTCCGCCTCGGTTTCCTCCGCTGGGGCGGTAGCGATGTCACCGGCAGCGTCGACGTCGACCCAGGAACCGGTGTCTCGGAAACGAGCAGCCGCCTCGCGCCAGGCGAGATAGGCCGCATCGGTGCCGTCGCGCGACTCCGGCGGGGCCAGCTCACTGCCGGACAGGAACCCGCGTACGAAGTACCGGGTCTGCTCGGAGCAGTCGCCGATCTCCCCCTTCGACACCCGGGTTCGAATGCCGCGCTCCGCGCAGTAGGCGTCCATGCGGCCGGCGCCGGTGTGCGGGTTGCCATCGAGAAGGTAGTGGCGTCCGCATTGCTCAGTGTCGAACCACAGGTGCGGGTCGACGTCGGGCGGCAAGGGAGGACGAGCGGCAGAACTCATCCCACGACAGTAGGACGTACGTGTCAGGGACGGTTGCCAGCACGGACGAGATCAGTGGTAAGGCTGCTCACAGCGTCGACATAGCCATGTCCCCGGGGCGCACCGCCGCCGTCGCCACCCCAGAAGCGTCCCACTGCAACGATCGCGGGCGTGAACCTGTGTGCCAGCCACCCGGCCCGGATTCGGGTCTGAGATCGTGCTCGTCCGAGGGCAGGCGGCGCTGTCTTGGCCGGCAAAGCAGCAGCCACCGCGGGGCTGGCGTTGTTATCGGTATGAGGGATAGGTACACCCATGGACGCTGACCTCGACCGGGAGTTCAGCGATTTCGTCGCGGCCCGCTCGCACGCCCTGTTCCGGACCGCGCTCGCCCTGACTGGGCACCGTCAGCAGGCCGAGGATCTACTCCAGACGGTACTGACCAAGGGCGCCCGACACTGGGGGCGGATCCGCACCGGAAACCCAGAGGCGTACCTGCGCACCGCGCTGTACCGCCAGCAGACGAGTTGGTGGCGCAGCCTCCGCCGGGGGCGCGAGGTCAGCGCTGAACAGGTGCCGGAGGTCGCGACGACGGGCGACGCCACCGCCACCGTCGACCTCAACCTGGCGCTCAGGCAGGCGTTGGCGCAGCTCGCGCCCAAACACCGGGCGGTGCTTGTGCTGCGCTACTTCGAAGACCGGCCGGACAGCGAGATCGCGGAGATTCTGGGCTGCACCCAATCCACGGTACGCAGCCAGGCCGCACGGGCTCTCGCCCGGCTGCGCGAACTCTGTCCCAGGCTCGACATCCTCGCCACGAAGGAGGCGGTAGACCGATGAACCAGCACCTCACCAGCGCGCTCCGGACCGCATTCGAGGAACTGGCCGAGACCGCGCCGGCGCCGGTCGGGCTGGCCCAGGCCGCACTGGTCAGCGCCCGCCGGCAACGGGTCACCCGGCAGGCCGTCGGCGGTGGCTTCGCCGCGGCGATCTGCGCCGCGCTGATCGGCGTGGTCGCCGTCGTCGCCCCGATCAGCGGTACGGCCGGCGACCAGTTCGCCGATAACGGGCTGAGGCCACTCGTGGTGACCGCGTACAGCGGCATCCGCGATCCGAAAATCGATGATCCGAGCCCGAACTTTCTGTACTCGCTCCTACTGAACGCGAAGACCGGCCGGTACGACCGGGTGCCGTACCGGTATGCCATGCCATCCCCGGACGGCAGCCAGGTGCTGGTCGCGACGGGCGACAACAGTCAGCGCTATCCCACCCGGGCGGGCGTACTTGACCGGACCAGCGGGAACGTACGGTGGATCGCCGAACTCGGCAGAACCAGCCACGCCCACTTCCCCGGCTATTCGACCGACGGGCGCTGGTCGCCGGACGGGCAGCGCATCCTCTTCACCCACCTGCCGCGCACGGGTACGCCCGGCTTCGTGCTGGTGGATTCGGAGACACTCACGACAACGTTCGTCCCACTGCCCGACCTGGCCGAGCAGAACGACCAGGCCACCGGCCTGATCTGGACGCCGGACAGTAACGGGCTCGCGCTGACGCTCTCCAAATCTCTCGATGAGCCCACGGTGACCGGGATCCGCATCTACGACCTGGCTGGCAAAGTGGTGCGTACCGTTCCCGTCAGCGGCGGCCAGCTGGACGACGTCAGCTTCTTTCCGGACGGCGGGCAACTGGCGCTGTCGCCGTACTCCGATGGGGTGCGGCAGACCTCGGTCACGGTGGTCGATCCGGTCACCGGGGCGGTCCAGCACAGCGTCAAGGTGCCCCTTGCCGGCAGCCTGATCGGCTGGACGGACGACCAGCACCTGCTGATCCGCGTCTACCACGACGCGGGCGGGATACCGGCATCGGACCAGCCCGCCCCAGCCCTCGGACCAGGTGATGACGAGTACGACCGCCTGCTCGTGGTCGACCTGACCGGTCGGGTGACCCACTCGATGCACCTACCGGCCGAGGAGGCCGACCACCTCTTCATCGGCTCCTCCGCCGGCCTGCCGAGCAGCGCCGCGAAGATCACCTTCTGAGCCGTGCTGGACCTCGCCACCGTCAACGAAGTCGGCCAGACCAGCTGACAACGGTACGGCGCGGGTCGGGTCACTTCGGCGCGGCCCGCCCCGTACCGCCCATCTGCAACACACCCCCTGGCCCATCCCCCTGGAGCCTTCTATGCGCCCTCGCGTGATTATGGTGTTTGCGGTCGCGGCGATCGTTTTCGGCGGGGTCCTGCTGGTCCCTGCCGCGTACGCCAGACTCGCCACCACCCCCGATCCGACCGACTCCGCATCCGCCACCCCCACCACCCCGCCGCCCGCGCTGACCCCGCCACCGCCGCCGACCCTGGCCGCCGCACCGATATCGGTGCCGGTGGACGGCTTCTTCGCGTGGGCACTGCTGGACCGCGAGAGCGGGCAGACCGCCGGCTCGGCCAACAGTGCCAAGTCGACCAACTCCACCGAATCGATGATCAAGGTTTGGATCGTCGCGGACTTCCTGCGCCGAACGGCGGAGGCGAACAAGACGCCCTCGAACGAACGCCTGAAACAGGCCAGCCAAGCGATCCGCTACAGCTCCAACGACTCGGCCGAAGCGCTCTACAACGCTGGCGGTCGCACAGCGGTGATCAGACGGATGATCAGCCTGTGCCGGTTGACCAAGACGAGGCCGGGCACCATGCCTGGCTACGCGGGCTGGTGGAGCTTCACCGAGATGACCGCCCAAGACGCGGTACGAATGGGCGAGTGTGTCAAGAGTGGCAAGGCCGCGGGTCCCAAATGGACCGACTGGTTGCTCAAGGAGATGCGCAACGTCTGGGGCACCACCGCCAAGAAGGATCAGCAGGAGGCGCGAGAGGGTGGCCGGTGGGGCATCATCGACGGCTTACCGATGGAGATGCTCGAGAAGGACCCGGTCAGCATCAAGAACGGCTGGACCTCGCTCGACTATGACGGCAACTGGCACGTCAACTGTCTGGCCATCACCAACAACTGGGTACTCGCGGTGCAGGTGCGCTACCCGGACCAGCACGGTCTCGACTACGGCGCACGCGTCTGTGCGCGCGTCGCCGCCCAACTGGTGACCCCGCGACCGGGTGCCGCGCTGAACGTGCCCCGACCCCAGACCGGAGGGGTCTGACCGTTCCATCCACGAAGGGGCACCGGCGTCTCCCAACACGGGTGCCCCTTCCCCGTTTCGCTGGCACTACCCCAGAGACTCGCTCCCCCGAGGCTGTGCGCAGCCTCGCCGTACACCAAGGTTGCACCATGACCCGTGACGCGATCCGGCTCCGCAACGTCACCCGCACCTATGGCGCGGGCGATGGAGCAGTGACCGCATTGAACGACCTCTCCCTGTCCTTCACCGAGGGCACCTTCACCGCCGTCATGGGTCCCTCCGGATCGGGCAAGTCGACGCTGCTGCAGTGCGCGGCCGACCTCGACCGGCCGACCTCCGGCGCGGTGCTGCTCGGCGAGACGGACCTGACGACGCTCAACGAGACGAAGCTGACCCTGCTGCGCCGCGAGCGCATCGGCTTCGTGTTCCAGTCCTTCAACCTCCTGCCGGCGCTGACCGCCGAGCAGAACGTGGCGCTTCCGTTGCGGCTGGCCGGGCGCCGGCCCGGCCGCTCGCAGGTGCAGGACGTACTGGCCCAGGTCGGGCTCGCGGGCCGGGCCAAGCACCGGCCGGGCGAAATGTCCGGCGGCCAGCAGCAGCGCGTCGCGATCGCCCGGGCGCTGATCACCCAGCCCGAGGTGCTCTTCGCCGACGAGACCACGGGCGCGCTGGACTCCACCACCAGCCGCGAGGTCCTCACGATGCTGCGGGCATGGTGGACGAGCAGCGGCAGACGATCGTGATGGTCACCCACGACCCGGTCGCCGCGTCGTACGCCGACCTCGTCGTCTTCCTCGCCGACGGCCACCTCAACGGCGAGCTCGCGGCGCCCACGGCCAAGGCCGTCGCCGCCCGGATGACCCAGATGGAGACCGCCGCGTGCTGACCGTGACCCTCAGCACCCTGCGGTCCCGCTGGGTGACGCTCGTCGGCACGTTCGTCGCGCTGGCGCTGGGCGTGGCGCTGATCGCCACGATGGGCCTCGGGCTCGCGTCGACCCTCGACGCCCCCGACCAGAAGCCCGAGCGCTTCGCCGGAGCGCCGGTCGTGGTGCGCGGCGCCGACGAGCTGCGGGTGCCCTCGCCGATCGGTGATCGCACCCAGCCGCTCGCCCAGCCGCGCGGCGTCGCGCCCGAGGTCGCCACGGCGCTCGCCGCGAAGGCCCCCACGGTCGCCGACCGGTCGTTCCCCGTACGCGTCACCGGACCCGACGGCGACGACGCCGGCCTGGTCGGGCATCCGTGGTCGATCGCCACGTTCGGCGGATACCGGCTGACCGCCGGGCACGAGCCCCGCAAGCCCGCCGAGGTGGTGCTCCCCGGCGACGCGTCCCTGGTCGGCACGGCGGTGCCGGTGCGCACCCCGGCAGGGCTGAGCACGCGTACGGTCGCCGGCGTGGTCGCGCCGGCCCGCTTCGAGGAGGCGATCTTCTTCGCCGACGCGGAGGCCGCCAAACTGTCGCCGCGCATCGACCACCTGGTCGTGCAGGCGGCGCCCGAGATGGTGCGTACGGTGCTCGGTGCCGGCTCGGACGTCCAGGTGCTCACCGGCAGCGACCGGCGCAAGGCCGACCCGGAGCCCGACCGCGACCGCGACGCCCTCATCGCCATGAACGCCCTGCTGGGCACTGCGGGCGGCGTCACCACGTTCGTGTCCGTCTTCGTGGTGGCGTCCACCTTCGCCTTCGCCGTCGCCCAGCGGCGCCGCGAGATCGGGCTGATGCGCACCGCCGGCGCCACCCCGCGGCAGGTGCGTTCGATGTTGTTCATGGAGGCGATGGTGGTGGGCGTGCTCGCCTCGGTCGCCGGGTGTGTGCTGGGCTCGTACGGCGCCCCGTGGCTCGCGAGCCTGCTCGTCGACGAGCAGCTCGCACCCCCGTGGTTCACCATCGGGGCGTACACCTGGCCGTACCACGTGGCGTTCTGGACCGGGCTGCTCGTCGCGCTCGGCGGGGTCACGGTCGCCACGGTGCGGGCGGGGCGCATCCGTCCCGTCGAGGCGCTGCGGGAGGCCTCGGTGGACACCAGGGCCATGACGCTGGGGCGCTGGATCTTCGGGGCCGGCCTGCTCGCCACCGGGCTCGGCATGCTCGTCTGGCGGCTGCTCACCGACCCGGGCGAGGCGCTGCACCGCAAGACGTACGCCACCCAGCCGATGCTGCTGATCACCGCGGTGGCGCTGCTCGCGCCGATCCTCGTGCGGCCGCTGACCCGGCTGCTCGCGTGGCTCCCGGCCCAACTGCCCGGCGCCACCGGCATGCTGGTGCACGAGAACGCGGCCGCCGGCGTGCGGCGCACCGCGGCGATCGCGGCGCCCGTGCTGGTGACCGTGGCGCTGGCCGGCTCGCTGCTGGGTGCGACGGCGACCATCAACGAGGCGAAGGCGACCGAGATCCGGGAGCAGACCCGCGCCGACCTGATCGTGCAGGCCGACGACGCCGCCGGGGGTTTCGCCGCCCAGACGGTGGCGCAGGTCCGCCAGGTGCCCGGAGCCACGGTCATGGCCAGCGCCGCCACCGCCGTCTACCACCTCGAGGAGGGCACGGCGCTGATCCGCTCGGACGCGCAGGCCGTCGAGCCGGGCGAGCTCACCGGGGCGCGCAAGCTGCCGGTGCGGGCCGGCGACATTGCCGACCTCGACGACAGCAGCATCGTCGTCAACGAGGAGTGGGCGCAGCACACCGTCGGCGAGCAGGTCGACGTGTGGCTCGGCGACGGCACCAGGACGTCGCTGCGGATCGCGGCCGTGATCGCCGCCGGCACCGGCAACAACGGCGTCTACGTGACCCCGCGTAACGCGCCGGGGGTTCCGCCGGACCGGCTGGAGGTCACCTGGGCCGCGGGCACCGACGCGAGCGCCGGGACCGCGGCGGTCCGGGCCGCCCTGCAGCCCACCGCCGCGGGTGTGCAGACTCGGGCGGAGTGGATCCGGTCGGAGTACCCGAGCAACAGCCGGCAGACCCGCGTCGGCTACCTGGTGGTGCTCGGCATCGCGCTGATCTACACCGGCATCGCGCTGGGCAACACCATGGTGATGGCCACCTCGGACCGGGTACGCGACCTCGCGGTGCTGCGCCTCGCCGGTGCGACGAAGCGGCAGATCCTCATCCTGGTCGCCGTGGAGGCGATGACCGTCGTGGTGGTCGGCGCGGTGCTCGGCACGATCGTGACGGCGGTCAACATCCTGGGCATCTGGGGCTCACTGGCCGCCCTGTCGGTCTGGTCCAGCGTGGTGCTGCCCTGGCAGACGCTCGCGGCGACGCTGGGGGCGTGCGTGGTGGTCGCCGTGGTCGCCTCCGTGCTCCCCGCCGCCGGCGCGCTGCGCACCCGCCCGGTGGAGCTGGCCGGCGCCCGTGAGTGAACGCCGCCGCCCGGCCCCGACCCCCAGGCAACCAACAGGGCGTGCTGACCTGCGCCCTCATGAGCACCTAGCTGCGGAAGCCTTCCACCGGAGTCATAGGCGTCCACCGCTGCTCGTTCCCTTCGTCACCCAGATAGTCACTCAGCCGTTGCTGGGACTAGAGATTCCTCGTTCCGCAAAGGACGCAGCGACGTCGTCGAAGACCCTGACGGCAAGCTCCGGCTGCGCGACGGCATCCGACAGTGGTAGCTCCAGCTGGGGGTCGTACCCGGGTAGGCCCGTGACCGCCTGGACGGCTTCGCCGATCCGATACATCGCCGTGACGATCGCCCGGGCATCTCCACCTCGGTACCAGTAGGGAACCGTGATCCCAGCCTCTTCTGCGTAGTAGCTGACCTGGATACCGGTCGGCTCGTGAGTCAGCTCGTAGTTGTGGGCCCCCTCGAAGACGGAGACCTCACCGAGCACCTGCCGCGCCGCCGCCACCAGTCGGGCCCAAGCCTCGCCGCTTGGACGCTCGTCGGTGTCGGCCGCCTCGGCCGCCTCCAACGCGTCATCCCAGGACTGGTCGTCGCTTCGGGGCACGAAGATCAGGTCATAGCTCATGGCGATGGACCGTACATCCCACTGGGCTCTCCGGGGAGGGGTGCCGCACCGTCAGTTTGTCCCCGACGACTCTGTCGCGCCGTCCGTGCCGTGCGTGAAAATCGGCGGTGGTCGCCCGCCGACGTCGAGGTTCCTTGGACCTTCGAGTCCGTCAGTTTGTCTGCGCACCGCCACTATTCCCAGCACGGTAGCGACCAGAACGGCCAGCACGAACAGGACCTCGAACATATGGTCGGGGTACGGGGGCCATCGTTGTTGAAGTCGATCGAGTAGATGCAGTCGGTCGGCCCCGTTAGTGCCGAGACACAGCAACGTCGGTTGGCTAAACGCCAAACGGCGGCCCGCTGAACCAGTCGGGCCGCCGCTCACAGAATGTGGATCAGAGCGGGCGGATGTTCTCCGCCTGCGGGCCCTTCTGGCCCTGGGTGACGTCGAACTCCACCTTCTGATTCTCGTCGAGGCTGCGGAAGCCGCTTGCCGAGATCGCAGAGAAGTGGGCGAAGACGTCGACGCCGCCGTCGTCCGGGCTGATGAAGCCGAAGCCCTTGTCGGCGTTGAACCACTTCACGGTACCTGTAGTCATGTCTGCTCCTCGCAGGCTGTCAGAGACCGCAATGTGCGGACCCTTACGCCGCCGCGTTGATCACCCGCGTCGAATCGACACGAAAAACGAAAAGCGCCTAGATGGGTTTCAGATACCCCATCAGGCGCCGGATAACGTCTACGGAAATCAAAACTGCAACTCGGCTACCGTAGCACATCCGTCGCCGATCCCACGGCAGCGCGTGGGCCTGGCCCCTCATCTGCTTGCCCATCCCGCTCGGACGGCACGTTGACCGGGTAAAAAGCGCCGATTCGTCAGCGCACCAGACGCGCTCCACTTCGGATCCGCCGAAGAGGTATCCACGGAGGATGCGATGCTCGCCTGCGCGCCGCCGGAACGCCGATCGTCAGCGCCCTGGCCCACCCCGGTCTCACCCGCACCAACCTGACTCCGCGTGCCTGGGAACACCGTGGCCGATTCGGGCGACTGATCGCGTCGGCCGGCCTGCTGTCAACTCAGCCGGTGGCGCAGGGCGCGCTGCCGGCGAGAGTGGCGACGGTTCTAATCCTGGCTTCAGGTTGATCAGGGAGGATGAGCGGCAAAGCATCGACTGGAAGGGGGCGCGCCGGCGTGCGGATCATGATCGCGGATGATGACGCGGCCATCCGTGAGTCGCTGGAGCGGGTTCTCCAGGTCGAGGGTTACGACACCAGCACCGTCGCCAACGGTCTCGCCGTGCTCGACGGGGTCGGTGGGGCCGGCGGTGACGCACTGGATCTGCTGATCCTCGACGTGATGATGCCTCGCCTCGGCGGGTTGGAGACGTGCCGGCGGTTGCGGGCGGCGGGTCGGGATCTGCCGGTGCTGATGCTGACCGCCCGGGATCAGGTCTCCGACCGGGTCGCGGGGCTGGACGCGGGCGCTGACGACTACCTGCCCAAGCCGTTCGCCACCGAGGAGTTGCTGGCCCGGGTGCGGGCCCTGCTGCGCCGGCGCACGCCGGCCGACGGGGAGTCGCAGGTCCTGTCGTTCGCCGATGTCCGGGTCGATCCCGACAGGTTCGAGGCGTGGCGTGGCGGGCGCCCGCTGCGCTTGACCCGGACCGAGTTCTCCCTCCTGGAGGTCCTCGTGCGCAACGCGACCCGGGTGTTGACCCGCGACGCGCTGTTCGAGGCGATCTGGGGCTTCGACATGAGCGCTACCGCCAACAACCTCCAGGTGTATGTGAGCTACCTGCGCCGCAAGATGGAGGCCGAGGGTGAGCCGCGATTGATCTACACGCTGCGCGGCCTGGGATACACGTTGCGCGAGACTCCTCCGTGAGCAGGCCCGCCGGCCGGGTACCGCGCCGGCTGACCCGATGGTGGCGCCGGCGGTCCCTGCGGACCAGGCTGACGGTGATCGCGGCGACGGCCATCGCGGTCAGCGTGTTCATGGCCTTCCAGGTGGCCAGCGAGCTGCTGGACTGGGAGCTGCGGGACACCGCCGAGGGTCAGCTACGCGCCGACTCCCGCGTCCTGGCGACGGACGCGGAGCGCGCCGGTGTGGCGCAGGTTCAGCTACCGCCGTATCCCGGGTCCGGTCGGCTGGTACGGGTCATCCTGCCCGACGGCTCGACCCGGACGCCGGTCGGCCAACCCGCGCTGCCTCCGGTCAGCGGGCACGCCGGGCGCGTGGCGCAGGGCGCGTCGGCCGACCTGATGGAGACGAACGACAGCGACGAGGACGGCTACCACATTTACACACTGCGGGCGGGCGACGGCGCGGTCCAGGTGGCCCGCGTGGCCGACGACAGCCCGATCAACCGGTTCGGGTTCGGGATGTTGGTGATCGGGCTGCTCTGCGTGGTTGGCGGCGCCCTTGTCGGGCGGACCGTGGCGCGGGCCGGGCTGGCACCGATCGACCGGCTGACTGCCGCAGCGGTACGTGTCGCGCACACCCGGGTTCTCGACGCCGACATCCCGGCTGAGGGCGGTGGGGAGATCCGGAGGCTGATCCAGTCGATCAACGAGATGCTCGCCGCGCTCCGGGACTCCCGGCGGGCCCAGCGGCTGCTCGCCGAGGACGCCGCCCACGAGCTCAAGACCCCGCTCACCAGCCTGCGCCTCAACGTCGAGCTGCTGATCCGGCTCGATCGGCGCGGCACCCTGGACAACGCACTCTCGGCGGAGAGTCGGACCCGGTTGCTCAACGATCTCGGCGCCCAGGTGGCCGAGTTGAGCACCCTTGCTACCGAGCTGACCGAGGTGGCGCGCGGTGACGTCAGCGACGAGAGCACCGAGCTGCTCGACCTCGCCGACGTGGTGGTGGCCGCCGCGACCCGGGCGCGTTCCCGCGTGCCTGACATCGAGGTCGCGCTCGACGTGACCTCCGTGTGGGTGAGCGGGCGTCCCGCTGCGCTCCAGCGGGCGGTGCTCAACCTCATCGACAATGCCGGCAAGTGGTCCCCCGCGGACCAGCCGGTCCAGGTCCGGCTGCGTGCCGAGGGCGCGTCGGCGGTGCTCGAGGTCGACGACGCCGGGCCGGGCATCGACGCAGTCGACGTACCGCGGGTGTTCGACCGGTTCTACCGTGCCGACAGCGCCCGGGGGTTGCCGGGATCCGGTCTGGGGCTGTCGATCGTGCAGCGGGTCGTCAACGCCCACGGCGGCCGGGCCGCTGTCGCCCGTTCCACACGCGGTGGCGCGCTGCTTCGTGTCGACCTTCCGGCCGCGGCCCCGCCCGCCCCGATCGCGCGCCGCACCGCCGGGGAGGACACCGCGGCGCGTTGACCCCGTCCCGGCGGTGCGGCCCAGGACAAGAGACGGCCGCCTTCGGGCATGACCCCGCGCCGTTCACCTTCGGGGCCGGACACCACAGTGCGCGACCCCAGGCCAGGTGCGTCGCGCAGGACCGGAGGGCGGCGGCCGTCGGACCCACGAAAGGACACGGGACGGGCTGGGTGCCCGTCCCGGATCTCGTCCGTGCCGCCGCGCTCACCGTTTCAGCGCGGGCTCCTCCTCGCCGGCGAGCGTGTGTCGACCGATCGGTGGCCCTGCCGCTGCACGGGACAGCCGGCTCGGCCACCAGATCCGCCGGCCGATCAGGAGGGTGAGGGCGGGCACCAGGACCGACCGCACCAGCAGGGCGTCGAGCAGCACGCCGAAGGCGACCAGGAACCCGACCTGGATCAGCATCACCAGCGGGAGTGTGGCGAGGACCGCGAACGTGGCCGCCAGGACCAGCCCCGCCGAGGTGATGACGCCACCGGTGGCGGAGAGGGCTTTGAGCATGCCCTCTCGGGTGCCGAGCCGCACGGTTTCCTCCCGGGCCCGGCTGGCCAGGAAGATGTTGTAGTCGACGCCGAGCGCTACCAGGAACAGGAATGTCAGCAGCGGCACCGAATAGTCGATGCCCTCGAACCCGAGGATCGTGTCGAAGACGAACACGCTGCCGCCGAAGGCCGCCGCGAACGAGACGACCACGGTGGCCATCAGGACCAGCGGGGCCACGATCGCGCGCAGCAGCAGCCCGAGGACGATCAGGACGACGGCGAGCACCAGCGGGATCACCCGCTTCTCGTCGCGGCTGGTGGTCACCTCGGTGTCGAGGTTCTCCGCGCTCGGCCCGCCGACGATCGCCTCCGCCCCGCTCACCGCGTGCACAGCGGTGCGCACACGCTTGATCGTGTCGTACTCCGCGACGGTGTCCGGCGCGTCCGTCGGGAACACGGAGATGTCGGCCCAGCCACCCTTGGTCTGGCCCGGGATGGCCATGGCCACACCGCGGGTGCCCTTGACGATGTCGAGCACTCGCTCCTGGTACGCCGGCCGCGTGAAGATCGTCATCGGCTGGCCGCCGAGCTCCGGGAAGTGCTGGCGGAGAACGGTGAAGCCGGTGACCGACTCCGGCGCGGACAGGAACTGGTCCTGCTCCCGCAGGGCGCCGGTATTGCCCCCCAGCCCGAGGGCGAGCACGCCGAGGACTCCGAGCGAGCCGAGCGTCGCCACCCACCGTCGGCGGCTGATGGCGGCGCCAAGCCGTCCCCACAGCCCCGGCTTCTGCTCCACGGCCGTGCTGAAGCGCGGGATGGTCGGCCAGAAGATCCGCCTGCCGAGCACCATGAGCACCGCCGGGAACAGCGTCAGCATGGCCACCAGCGCGCACAGGATGCCGGCCGCGCCGATTGGGCCCAACCCGCTGGTGCTGTTCAGGTCCGCGACGAGCAGGCAGAGCAGGCCGGCGATCACGGTGGCCGCGGACGCGACGATGGCCGGCGCCGCGCCGCGTAGCGCGTGGACCATCGCAACCCTGACGTTCTCGTGGTGGTGCAGTGCCTCCCGATACCGAGCGATGAGCAACAGCGCGTAGTCCGTGCCGACGCCGAATACCAGGATCGTCAGCAGCGCCGAATTCTGGTCGTTGACCACGATGCCGAAGCCCTTGACGAGCAGGTAGACGGTCGCCATCGCGGTCAGTGCGGCCGCGCCCACGACCACGAGCGGGATGAACCACAACACCGGGCTTCGGTAGGTGAGGATGAGCAAGAGCGTGACGACGACGACAGTGGTGAGGAAGACCTGCAGGTCGATGCCGTCGAAGACAGCGTCCATGTCACCGTCGATCGCGGCCGGGCCGGTCACGTCGAGTTCCAGGCCGGTGGGGCGGTCCTTCGCGGCGTCGCGCAACGGGCCGACGATGGCCTCCGGTGCGCCGTAGGTCGTGCTCACGTCGAGGGTGAACATCATCGCCTTGCCGTCGGTGGAGAGTCTCGTCGCCGGGCCCTCGTCGTCCTCGCCGGCCGCCACCTTCGGCGGGTACCGCTCGGCAAGGGTGTTGTGGTGGCGCTCGACCGTCGCGCGGTCGGCGTCGGTCATCCCGCCGGCGCGGTGGTACACGAAGACGAACGTGTTGTCCTCGCCGCCGGGGAGACTGTCCTCCAGCACCGCCACCTTGGTGGACTCGGCGCTGGCCGGCAGGGTGTCCACGGCTCTGTCGGTGGTGACCGAGCTCAACTTTCCGCTCAACGGCACCATTACCGCCGCCAGCGCCACCCATAGGCCAATCACCAACCACGGCACCCACCGGCCTGCCAACCGACCGGCCGGCGCCTCCCTGGGCGGCGCTGCGTTGACTGACATCAATAGCCTCCTGGCGGGTTGCGTCGCTTGTCTGAGGCCAACTTCGTACCGAGCGAATCTGAGACGACCGTTAATCCGGTGATCAGACCGGTCGGCAGGGCCCAGGCGACACAGCCGTCAAACCGGGTGAGCAACGCGGCAGGGCTCTCGTGCGGGTGTCGAACGGCCCTCCGGGAGTAGTACCGCGGTACCACCTCCCTCCCCTGAGCCGAGCGCCGCTGACACGGGCGAGCGTGATTCACCTCGCACAAGTTTGCCCCTGACGTCAACGTGAGGTTTTAGCGTGGCGATATGCACATCAACGGCTCAACAGCCCTCGTGACCGGAGCTAACCGCGGCCTCGGCAAGGCCTTCGCCGAGGCCCTCCTCGCCCGGGGCGCCACCGTCTATGCGACCGCCCGCCGCCTGGAAAGCATCGACATTCCCGGTGCCATCACGCTCCAGCTGGACATCACGGATCCCGCGTCCATCGAGGCCGCCGCAGGCAAGGTGGGCGACCTCGACATCCTCATCAACAACGCCGGCACCTCCACCGAAGCCCCGCTGCTCGGCCCCTCCACGGAGAACATCCGCCGCGACCTCGACACCAACTTCTGGGGCACTCTCAACGTCACCCGCGCCTTCGCGCCCAGGCTGGCCGGCGGCGCCATCCTCAACGTCATCTCGGCGCTGAGCTGGTACACCTTCAGCCCCGGCAGCAACGGCTACGCCGCCTCCAAGGCCGCGGAGTGGTCCCTGACGAACGGCATCCGACTCGAGTTGGCCGACCAGAAGACTCTGGTCACCGCCCTGGCGCTGGCGATCGCCGACACGGACATGATGGCGGGCTTCGACATCCCCAAGCTCGCGCCCCACGAGGTGGTCGCCCAGGCCCTCGACGGACTGGAAGCAGGCAAGATCGAAGTCATCGCTGACAAGCCCACCGCCAACGTCAAGGCCTCCCTCTCCCGCGATCCCGCCGACTTCTACGCCGACATCACCGGCAATCTCTTCGCCTGACTTCACCGGTAATCCGCCTGCCGGAGTAAGCGGCCTGGTCAACGGGCGTACGCCCGGCGGTAGCCCGGATTCTCACGAAGCCGGGCTGCCGCCGGACCGCCGCAGGGGTGCGGACGTCGAGCGAAGCCATGAAGATCGTGCTCGACTTCGTGGTCTTGAAGCTGGCGCCTCCAACGGCCCTCGACCACCTCGCGTAGGTAACCCTCGCGGGCAGGGCGGATACACGCCTCGACGATGTCCTCATGGTTGTAGCCGTCATCGGCGGTCTCGTCGAGGAACCAGCGAATGCGCCACGCGTCGAGTGCTTCGACCGCGCGCCCGAGGACGGGATCGGTGACCAGGTCGACGTCGACTTCGACCAGCTCCAGTTCCACGCCCCCGACGCACGCGGCACCCGCGGTCCGGCCGATCCGATGGCACGCCTGACAGGCGTGCTCGATCCCGTTCGGTCAGCCGCGAAGGTAGGTGAGAACGGCCGACACCCGGCGGTCCGAGTGCGGGTCGAGGGGGAGCTTGGCGAAGATGTTGCCGATGTGCTTGCGCACCGCGGCCTCGCTGACGAACAGCTTGCCGGCAATCGCGTGGTTGGTGTGGCCTTCGGCCATGAGCGCCAGCACCTCCAGTTCGCGTTCGGTGAGGCCGGCGAGCGGACCGTCGGTGTGCCGGCGGACGACGAGCTGGCGGACGACCTCGGCGTCGATGACCGTGCCGCCCGCGGCGACACGGTCGACGCTGTCGAGGAAGTCGCGTACGTGCCCGACCCGGTCCTTGAGCAGATAGCCGATGCCGCCGCCGGGGGCGGAGTCGAGCAGCTCGTCGGCGTAGGCGTCGGCGACATAGGCGGACAGCAGCAGGATCGCGATGCCGGGATGGGCGGCTCGGATGGTGGCCGCCGCGCGCAGGCCCTCGTCGGTGTGGGTGGGTGGCATGCGGATGTCGGTGACGACGAGGTCGGGGCGGCAGTTGGCCGCGTACGTGAGCAGGGCCGGCGCGTCTGCGACGGCCGCGACGATGTCGTGGCCAGCGCGTTCGAGGATTCGGACCAACCCTTCGCGGAGCAGGGCCGCGTCCTCGGCGACCACGATGCGCAGTGCCTTCGGCGGCGGCGTCAGTGGATCGGGCACGTCATCCTCACCTGGGTCGGGCCGCCGGCGGGGCTGGTGATGTGCAGGTCGCCGTCGAGGGCGTCGAGCCGGGCGCGCAGTCCGGCGAGGCCGGTGCCGGCCTGCGGGTCAGCGCCGCCGACGCCGTCGTCCACCACCGAGACGATGAGTGCGTGGTCCTCGGTCCACGCGTGCACCTGTGCCGATCGGGCCCGGGAGTGGCGGGCGACGTTGGTGAGGTTTTCGCTGACGAAGAAGTAGGCCGCGGCCTCGACGGCCGGGGGAAGCCGGCCGTCGAGGGCGAGATCGAGGTGGACCGGGACCGGTGACCGACCGGCGATCTCGTGCACGGCCGCGGCGAGACCATGGTCGGTCAGTACCTGGGGATGGATGCCCCGGATCGTGGTGCGCAGGTCGGCGAGGGCCTGTTCGGCCTGCTGATGGGCCTCGCGCACGAGGTCGAGGCCGGGGCCGTCGGTCAGGTCCAGTTCGGCGCTGCCCAGTGTCATGGTCAGCGCGACGAGGCGCTGTTGGACGCCGTCGTGGAGATCGCGCTCGATCCGGCGGCGTTCGGTTTCGAACGCGTCGACCAGCCCGCTTCGGGAGCGGCGCAGCTGCTGGACCGCTTCGGCCAGTTGGGCTTCGGGCGGGTCCAGCAGGTGCCGCACCAGGGCGGCCTGGCCGCAGGCCAGCGCGGTGACCGCGTACGCCAGCAGGACGAGTGTGAGGATGCCGGCGAGCACCGCCAACCACGCCTCACCGGTGTTGCCCACCCGCCACCCGGCGACCTCGACCACGTCGTGACGGACCAGCACCGGAGCGAGGATCAGCACGACCGCAGCCGTCAGCAGCACCACCACCGCGGCGTCCACGAGCCAGAACAGCGTCACCAGCAGGACCGTGGCGCCCGTCTCCGGCCAGGCCACGCGGCCATGTTCCCGATCGCGCGGCGCAGGTAACCGGCTCACCGGCCGCCCGGGAAAGATCAGCTGGAGCCGGCGCCGCTCGCCCGCGGCGGCGAGGTGCGTGAGCGTCGGAAGGCCGGCGAGCACGAACAGTCCCGCGACCACCACGATCGTGGCCACGCCCACTGTGAGTACGACGAGCAGGAGGATCAGCCAGCCGAGACCGATGGGCACGGTGGTGGCCACGTACGCGAGTGAGCGCCACGGCCACACCGACGCCAGAAACCGCGTGGGGCGTCCCCGTACGGCTGTCCAGGCATCATCCACGTGCCCAACCCTACGGTTCGCACCGGCCGGGCGGGGTAGCGTGCGCGCTACCCCCGAAGTCGCGTCGAAGCCCGTGTGGTGGGCCGCGCCGGCAGGTGTACTCAGGGCATGAACCAGGCATCCCCGGCGGCCGTCACGCTCGACGGCCTCACCCGCACCTACCGCTCGCGCGCCGGCACGGTGCATGCGCTGCGCGGCGTCACCCATGTGTTCCAACGCGGCACGTTCACCGCGATCATGGGACCGTCCGGCTCCGGAAAATCCACCCTGCTGCAGCTCGCCGCGGGCCTCGACCGGCCGACCGGCGGGCGGGTGCTCGTCGGCGACACTCAGCTCGACAAGCTGGACGAGACCGCGCTGACCCGCTTCCGGCGCACGTCGATGGCGTTCGTCTTTCAGTCCTACAACCTTCTCGACGCGCTCACCGCGTTCGAAAACGTCGCGCTTCCCGCCCGCCTGGCCGGACGCCGTGTCGACCCGGCCGCCGTGCAGACCGCCCTGGCTCACGTCGGCCTTGCCGAACACGCCAGGCGCCGGCCATCGGAGCTGTCCGGCGGCCAGCAACAGCGGGTCGCGATCGCCCGGGCGCTGCACGGTCGGCCCGACGTCCTGTTCGCCGATGAACCCACCGGCGCCCTGGACCGCGGCACCGGACGCGACGTGCTGGAACTCCTGCGCTCGCTGGCCGACGGCGGCCAGAGCGTCGTCATGGTGACCCACGATCCACTGGCTGCCTCGTACGCGGACGCGGTGTTGTTCCTCGCCGACGGGCAGATCGTCGGTCACCTCACGCACGCCGACGCCGCTCAGATCGCCGCGACGATGACCGACTTGGAGCGATGATGCTGACTTTGAGCCGGCAGACGGTGCGCAGCTCATGGCGCGGCTACCTGGGCGCCTTCGTCGCGCTGCTGTTCGGCGTCGTCCTGATCGCCGTCACCGTGACGCTCCTCGGGAGCGTCGACGCCACCGGCGGCCGGCCCGGCGTCACCACCGACCAGCGCGCCCAACTCGACGACCTGGCCGCGGTGTTCGGGATGATGTCGGCGATCTCGGCGTTCATGGCGCTGTTCGTGGTCAGCAGCACGTTCGGCTTCGTCGTGGCCGGCCGCCGGCGCGAGCTCGGCCTGCTGCGCCTGGTCGGCGCGACGCCAGGGCAGGTGCGCCGGCTTCTGCTGGGCGAGTCCCTCGTCGTCGCGGCCGCGGCCACCACGGTTGGCGGTCTGCTCGGCACGGCGCTGGCCCCCGCCGTTCTCTGGCTGGTGGAGGCCATCGGGATCACCACGCTCGACCTTCGGGCGCCGCGCCCGTGGATCGCCTGGGCGGTCGCCGTGCCCACCGGTGCCGTGATCGCGCTCCTCGGGGTCTGGCGATCCTCGCGCCGCGCCGCCCGGATCGCCCCGAGCGCCGCCCTGCGGGAGGCCACGATCGAACGAACCCGGCCGAGCATTCTCCAGCTCGCCGTCGCGACGCTGTGCTTCGGCGGCCTGGTGGTGGTGGTCGTCGTCGTCGCCGAGATGCCGCCGCTGTTCGCCCTGATCGCCTCCATCCTGCTGCCCGAGGTGGTCGTGATTGGCCTGATGAGCATCGGCCACGCCGTCATCCCGCGGCTCGCCGCCCTGCTCGCCCGCCCGTTCGTCGCCCGGGACGTCACGGCCCGGATGGCCCGCGACGAGGTGCGTGCCGCCGCCCGCACCACCGCCGCGGTCGCCGCCCCGGTCGTGGCCATCTCCGCCATCGCCGGGTCGCTGCTGCTGTCCCTCAGCTTCCTCGCCGACTGGACGACCGCGCAGGACCGGGCCCGGCTGCGCGCACCGCTCGTCGTCGAGGCGGACAGTCCGGCCGCGGCGGCGGCGGTCGCGTCCGACAAGGCCGTCGCGATCGCCGACGTACGCCGGCAGGGCATGCTCCAGCGTGACGAGGAGGGCCGTCCCGGCGTGCGCGATCAGGTCGAGATCCTCGACCCCGTCACCGCCTCCGCCGCCCGGGGCCTGACCGCCACCCGCGGCACCCTCGACGACTTCCAGGGACGCGTGGTGGCGGTCACCGCCTCGGGGGTCATTGACGCCGGCGTCGGCCTGGGCGGCACTCTCCCGGTCTGGATCGCCGGCGAGCGGGTCCCGTTGCGGGTCGTCGCCGTCATCCCCGACGCACCCGACCTGTACGGCGATCTCGTCATCCCGGCCGGCCTGCTCCCGCCCGCAAGCGAACGTGCCACCGGGACGGTCTTCGTCCTACCGCGCGCCGACGCCGCCGCGGCGCGCGTCTCCCTCCAGCGCACCCTCGCCGGCACCGACAGCCGGATGCTCGACTCCGGCGACTGGATCGACGCCACCACGGCCCAGACCCGCCAGGCCAACAACCTCGGCCTCACCATCCTGCTCGGACCGGCCGGCCTCTACGCCGCCATCGCGATCGTCAACGCCACCCTCATCGGCGGATCCCAGCGGCGCCGGCAACGCGACCTGGTTCGGTTCCTCGGCGCGACCCCCGACCAGGTCCGGCGAGCAGCCATCTGGCAGGCCGCCCTCGTCGGCGGCACCGGCCTGCTGCTGGGCGGTGCCACCACCCTGCTGCTCGGCTGGCTCGTACGCCGCGCCATCACCGCCGACCTGGTCGGCGTCGCCGTGCCCATCACCATCCCATGGCTCCCGCTGCTCGGCATCGGCGTCACCTGCCTGCTGCTCACCGTGGCCGCAGCAGCGGCCGGTATCCGTACGCGCAAGGCTCCGCATCTAGTGCTGTGACCACTGACGTTCACCGGGTTGTCGGTGGTGTTGTGGTTCCTCGCCCAGACGTTGTCGGAGCGAGCGACTTCCCACCGTCGTCGGCGGTGAGGTTGGTCCACGCTCGGAGTTCCTGGTGGGTGCTGGGCTTGCCAACGTCCGGCGCGCTGTTCCCGGCAAGCCGCACATCCCTTCAGATACGACGCCTAGCACTGGCGGAACGAAACGCGCCTGCCGCCCTTTGCCCTTCCGCGGTAGCGCCCCTGGCAGGGAAAACCTAACTCTGTGTCGCTGGGCGCGCGCGCACTGAAGGCACCCCCGCCAGTCGACCGGGGTGGCTGAGAATTCGCGCCGAAACGCGGTAACCAAATCGGCGAGTCAACCCGTCAGGTCAGTGACGGATCGCCACTGCTGGCGGTCGGCCGAGGAGGAATAAGGACATGGGCGACGTGCGTGGGCGTTTCCGGGACGACCTGGCCCAACATCCCGCCCCGCCACTGGGTGACCTGGTCCAGCAGTCGGTGGTGCAGGGCCGACGAATTCGTCGCCAGCGTCGCCTGGCGCAGTTCGGCGCCGGCGGATCGGCGTTGGCGATGCTGCTCGTGATCGGCCTGGCCGCCGGGCCGCTCGGCGTCGGAGCGGATGACGCCGGTCAGCCCGGGGGTCCGAACGTGGGTCTGCCGAGCGGATCGGTCGACACCGCCACGCCGTCCCCGGCTGGGTCCTCCGGTGGTGCTCCGGGCGGGTTCGAGCAGGGCGCCGGACGAGACCCCTTTCGATCAGTGTCGCCGACCCCGTCGACCACGGTGATCGACACGGTGAGGATCGGGGAGGGGCCGGACGGCGAACTGCTCACCACCACACCGCAGGGTGCCCTGGAACTGCTGACCCGGCTGCTGCCCGAGGGGAGGACCAGCGGCTATGCGAGTCTGGAGAGCAGCGGGGCGGGGCCCGGGATGCCGTACGTCCAGCTCTACCTGGACCGAGGCGACGGACCGGGCATGCTGCGGCTCGCCATCTACCGGGACCGCCTCGGCGGCGACCCCGCCCCGGGGACTGTGGAGCTGACCGAAGTACCCGACAACTGCGTGCAGAACCAGATGGTCAGCGTGCACCACCGCGCTGGCCTCCAGGTTGATCTCACGATCTCCACCTGTCTGGTCTGGGACGCCAAGGGAACCGTGCCGGCACCGCCCGCCCTCTCCGTGAAGGAGGCGATCGAGATCGCCGCCAACCCGATCTGGGGAACGACACTACCGGCCGAGTACGTCATCAACGGGACCAAGAGGTTCCCGAAGCTGGCCCGGTCGAATGGCTGACGAAGACTTCGTGGAGTTCGCGCAGGCGGCCGCCGGCCGGCTGCGCGACGCCGCGTTCCTGATGTGCCGCGACTGGCATCTCGCCCAGGACCTCACCCAGACGACGCTGGCCAAGGTGTACGCCAACTGGAGGCGGGTCCGCCGGGCCGACGACCCCCACGCGTACGCCCGCAAGATCCTGCTGCGCTGCATGATCGACCAGCAACGGCGTCGCTCCAGCCGCGAGTTGGCGATGTCGGCGCCGCCGGAGCGGGGCGAGGAACACCCTGCCGAGCTGCGCATGACGTTGCTGGACGCGGTCGCCACCCTGCCACTACGGGACCGGGCGATCATCGTCCTGCGCTACTGGGACGACCTGAGCGTGGAGGCAACCGCCGAGGTTGTGGGCGTCTCCACCGCCGTCGTGAAGAGCCAGAGCATGCGCTCCCTCAACCGCCTGCGCGAGTTGCTCGGCGAGACCCGTTCCGAGCTGTTCGCCGAGGAACGCCATTGACCGGTCCCGTCTGCGGCCGGGGTGTGGCGGATCCCGATGGTGTCGAACCGTCGGCCGGCAACCGCCGCGTCGGTGCTGCGGCGGCGACGAAGGTGCCGCCACGCGTCGTCGGCTGAAGCGCCAGCTGCGGTGGCAAGTATCTGTGTGTGGGAGAGGTTTTCGGTGTCCGTATCGAGCAGCAGGACGAGCCGAGGCCGGATTCGCGGCAGGGGCCGAGGTGCGGTCGCGGTCCTGTCGGCGTTGCTGGTGATGGCCGCAGGGTGCCATCGGGGGGAGTCCGGTGTCGGCCCCGACGAGCTGCACACCGCAAACGCGGAACGGGGCGATCCGAGCCGGCTGCTGGTGGCGGGCGATCTGGGAGCGGACTGGCATGAGGACGACGCGCGAACCGGTCTGCCGCAGTGGCCGTGGGAGCAGGGCAGCTGCCCCAACTACAAGAGCAGCGACTACCCGGCCAAGTCACATCGGCGCGCTGCCGTGCAGCGCTACTACCGGCTGTCTGACGGCTCGTCGCCGGCCCACCACGTCGTGGAGACGTACGAACCTGGATGGGCCGAGCGGAACGTCGAGGACGTCCGTCGGGTCCTCCTGCGGTGCGCGAGCTACCCGGTCCTCGGATCACAGGTCTCGTTCGACGTCGTCGACCCGCACTACCTGAAGGGCACCGGCATGCTCGTTCGAGGTCGCATCGCGCACGCGGACACCCCGAACACCGTCACGTACTTCGTGATGCTCAAGCGAGGCGAGACGGTCTCGACGGTCCGCCTGCCCGATCCGGGCAGCCAGGTCGTGGTGGACGAGATCGCGGCGAGGGCGGTGGCCCGCCTTGACTGAACGCGCAGGGCGGCAGCTGCCGCGCCGCTGGGTCATCTCCGCAGCCACCATGTCACTGGCCGGCGTCGCGACAGCCGCCTTCGGCGCCACGCGCGCCCGCGACGGCGCCGGGGCCGGGGCCGGGGCATCGCACGGTCCATCCCCGGCCAGTCCGATCCCCACCACGCCGGCCATCGACCGGATCGACCAGGCGAGAACGCGCATCAAGGCCTACGTGCAGCGGTACGACGGCCACCTGGCGGTCGCGGCACTGGACCGACAAGGAACGGCCGCGGTGACGGTCGGCGCCAGACGGTTCGAGACCGCCAGCATCGTCAAGGTCAACATCCTCGCGGCCCTTCTGCTGCGCCAGAACCCGCCGGGCAAGGCCCTGGGCTCTGACACCCGGCGGTTGGCCGAGGTCATGATCGTGTCCAGTGACAACGACGCGGCGGTCGCCCTGTGGCAGCGCATCGAGGGCTCGCGTGGCCTCACCGCCGCGAACCGCGTGCTCGGTCTGCGCGAGACCAAGCCCAACACGCACTGGGGACTCACCACGACCACGGCTGCCGACCAGCTCCGTCTGCTGACCGCGCTGACGTCGCCGACGGGACCGCTGACCCCGCAGGACCGTACCTTCGTCATGGGCCTCATGAAGAAGGTGATCCCCGAGCAGCGATGGGGAGTCACCGCCGCGCGGGAGCCGGGCAGTCGTTCCGAGTACGTCAAGAACGGCTGGGACACCGCCGACGTCGACGGGGGCCGCTGGCTGGTCAACAGCATCGGGCGGATCGTCGAGGCTCGTCACGACTGGCTGATCGCCGTGCTCTCCGACCATCACGTGAGCCAGAAGGAGGGCATCCGCGTCGTCGAGAAGGCAGCCACGTACGTGCTCAAGGAGTTGCGCGCCGCCACCGCCGACGACGGTCCTTCACAGGGGTAGGCCGCACATCCGAACTGCCCCACGTCGGCTACCACCTGGACGAGGTCAGTCGGCGTACACGATCAGTGCTTTCCACCGTGCCCACCCGCGGCCGCGCGCCCCCATGCCGTCCTCGGCCTTGCGGGCCGTGCGGTACGCGCCCTGGTCAGCGCGCCGGCCAGGCGGCCATGGCCAGTTCCGCAGTATCGGTGAGCTCCGCCGCCGTGGCGCCATCCCGGGCGCGCTGGGACATGCCGTGCATGACGGCCGTGAAATACGCGGCAAGCTTGCGGGGGTCGGCTGTCGCCGGTATTTCGCCCTCGTGCCGGGCGGTTGTCAGGCGCTTCTCGAAGGTGCCGACGCTGGCGTTGCGCAGGTCGCGCATGTAGGTGGCGACATCGGTGTCGGCCGCGGCCGCGCTGCAGAGCAGATTTCCGGCCGGCGTCTCGGCGTCGGTGTACATCGCCGCCGCGTCGAGCAGGATGCGGCGGAAAGCATCGAAGGCCGTCGGCTCCCTGGCCATGGCGGCCCAGATGAACTCGCCGGCCGGGGAGCGACCGTACGCCTCGATGACCTCGTTGAACAGAGACCTCTTGTCCCCGAACGCCGCATAGAGGCTGCCGGGCCGGATGCCCATCTCCCGGGTCAGGTCGTTGATCGAGGTCCCCTCGTACCCGTTCTCCCAGAACAGGCGGGTGGCGGCCGCCAGTGCCGCCGCCCGGTTGAAGGTCGGCGGCCGGCCTCGCCGTACCTCTGGTGTGCCCATGACCCCATTCTAGAGCGATCGTTCAAAAGTGGGTCGGCGACTTGTTGGTAGATCACTCAAGAACGAGCTACGGTTCCTCTTGAGCGATCATTCAACAAAGGAGCGGTCATGTCAGGAGCACTGGAGAACAAAGTGGCCGTCGTCACCGGCGGCAGTCACGGGATCGGCCGGGCGACCGTCGAGCGGTTCGCCCGTGACGGGGCGACGGTCGCCGTCGGCTACGGCCACGACGAGGTGGCGGCCCGCGACACGGTGGAGCGCATCCGCAAGGACGGCGGACGTGCCTTCGCCGTGCACACCGAGCTGGGCACACCCGGCGACGCGGCTCGCTTCTGGGAAACCTTCGACAAGGCGGGCCGGGAAGTCGTGCCCGACGGGAAGATCGACATCCTCGTCCACAACGCCGGCAGGGGAAGCTTCGCCCGGCTGGCCGACCTCCCCGAGGACGAGTTCGACCAGGTGATGGCCGTGAACGTGAAGGCGCCGTTCTTCATCACGAAGCTCGCGCTGCCGCGACTGCGCGACGGCGGCCGGATCATCAACGTCTCCAGCACCGCGGCCAGAGTCGGAAGCCCGGATCTGCTGGCCTACGGCGTCAGCAAGGCGGCGCTGAACTGGTTCAGCTACGACATGGCGCTGGATTTGGGCCCGCGCGGAATCACCGTCAACTCGGTGTCACCCGGCATCGTCATGACCCGGAACAGCCAATACCTGGTCGACAATCCGGAACTCGCGGCGCAGCAGACGGCACGCGTAGCCCTCGGCCGGCTCGGCGAGACGGACGACGTGGCCAGCATCATCGCCTTCCTCGCCTCCGACGAGGGGCGCTGGGTGACCGGTCAGGTCATCGACGCTTCGGGCGGCACCGCGCTCTGAGAACGGGCCGACCAGGTCGCGTTTCGTCGGTGGCGTCGATGTTGCGGAGAGGTCTCCGGTGCGTGGTTCAGCGACCAAGCTGGAACTTCACACCGGAGACCTCTACCACTGCCCGCACCGCCGGTTTCCGGGCGCCGTGACCTGGTCGCGGCTGCCACCATCGCCACCCGTAGCCCGGGCGGCGGACACCCGGTGAACGTTCCTGAACACCGCACCTAGCGGACGCGAAGCCCGGCGACGAGGAGGTCGACCAGGCGGCGTGCGTCGTAGCGGGGGTCGTTGCCCGCGCCGATGCAGAGATTGCCGACTCCGCGCAGCAGCCCGTAGGCGTCCAGGTCGGGGTGGATTTCGTCGGCGGCGACGGTGGCGTCGAGGAGTTGGCCGCAGACCGGGACGAGCCGGTCGAGGAAGTAGGCGTGCAGGGTCTGGAAGGTGGCGTCGTCGGACTGTAGCGCTGCGGCGAGGCCGTGTTTGGTGACCAGGAAGTCGACGAACAGGTCGATCCACCGCGCCAGGGCGGCGTACGGGGTGTCGCTGTCGGCCAGGAGGGCCGGTCCCGCGTCGGCGCACGCCTCGATCTGGTGCCGGTAGACGGCCACGATGAGGTCGGCCCGGCTGGGGAAGTGGCGGTAGATCGTGCCCACGCCGACGCCCGCCCGGACGGCGATGTCCCGCACGGGGACGTCGACGCCGGAGGTGACGAACGCCGCGGCGGCGGCGTCGAGCAGGGCCCTCTCGTTGCGCCGGGCGTCGGCTCGCTTGCGCGGGGCCGGTTGCGCCGAGCCGTTGTCGATGTCGGCCACGTCGCGTTACCTCCGTCACGTCACTTGGCAACCGGAACACAGTTCCGTATGTTGGTTATCGGAACAGCGTTCCGCTTGCTCACCATACTGACCGGACGGGCTGCCACCAAACCGTGGACCGCCGGACGTGAAGGAGACCAGTCATGCAGTACCGCACCTTGGGCCGCACCGGCGTGCAGGTCAGCACCCTCGTACTCGGCGCGATGAACTTCGGCAGGATCGGTAACACCACCCAGCAGGACGCCACCGCCATCGTCGACGCAGCGCTCGAGGCGGGGATCAATCTCATCGACACCGCCGACGTCTACAGCGGCGGCCAGTCCGAGGAGATGGTCGGCAAGGCCATCGCCGGTCGCCGCGACGACGTCGTCCTGGCCACCAAGGCGACCCTGCCGATGGGCGACGAGCGCAACCAGCGGGGCGGCTCACGCCGCTGGCTGGTCACCGCGCTGGAGAACAGCCTGCGCCGCCTCGGCGTCGACCACGTCGACCTCTACCAGATGCACCGGTGGGATCCGACGACCAGCGACGACGAGACGCTGTCGGCGCTGACGGACCTGCAGCGCGCGGGCAAGATCCGCTACTTCGGCTCCTCGACCTTCCCCGCCTACCGCATCGTGCAGGCGCAGTGGGCCGCCCGCGAGGGACGTCTGAGCCGTTACGTGACCGAGCAGCCGAACTACTCGATCCTGCAGCGTGGCATCGAGGCACACGTGCTGCCCACGACCCAGGAGTACGGCATGGGCGTACTCGCCTGGAGCCCGCTGGCATCGGGGTGGCTGTCCGGCGCGATCCGCGCCGGCCAGGACATCAGCACGAACCGCTCGGGCTTCATGCAGCAGCGCTACGACATCAGCATCCCCGCCAACCGCGCCAAGCTCGACGCCGTCGAGCAACTCGCCACAGTCGCCGACGAGGCCGGCCTCAGCCTCATCCAACTCGCCCTCGGCTTCGTCACCGCGCACCCGGGCGTGACCAGCGCGATCATCGGCCCCCGCACGACGGACCACCTCCGCTCGCAGCTCGCCGCCGCCGACACGGTCCTCCCGGCCGACGTGCTGGACGCCATCGACGCGATCGTGGCCCCCGGCGTCGACCTCGCCGCCCACGAAAAGAACGACACCCCACCCGCTCTGCTCGAGCCGACACTGCGCCGCCGCTGACCACCCGGCACACCAGTGACCAGGCGGCAGGCGGACGTGCGCCCGAGCGTCCGACTGCCGCCTGACCCGCCAGATCTTCCAGGCTCGGCACCGAAAGGACGCACGGACCCATGCCAAGCAAGCCCTCGCCCAGCTTCGGGCTCATGACCGCCCCGATGCACGTCGGCTACCACGACATCCTGCGGGTATGGCAGGAAGCGGACGCCATCGCCGAGATCGAGCACGCGTGGCTGTTCGACCACCTCATGCCCATCGGCGGCGACCCGGGCGGACCGGCGTACGAAGGCTGGACACTGCTCTCCGCCCTCGCCGCGCAGACCGAGCGGCTGCGACTGGGCGTGATGGTGACCAGCAACCGCTTCCGGCCTCCCGCGATGCTCGCCAAGATCGCCACGGTCGTCGACATCGTCTCCGGCGGGCGCCTCGACTTCGGCATCGGCGTCGGGTCACGGCCTGGTCACCCCCTGGCCCGGCGGGAGTACGCCGCGCACGGCCTGCCCTTCGCCGACACCGCCGACGCCGTGGGCAGCCTCGCCGAGGCGCTCACGGTCATCCGGCGGCTCTGGACCGACAACGAGCCGTTCGACTTCCACGGAACGTACGTCGACCTCACCGGAGCCTTCGCCAGCCCCAAGCCCGTGCAGCGCCCGCACCCGCCGATCGTTGTCGGTGGCCGCTCCGCCGCCACATTGCGGGTGGTCGCCGAGCACGCGGACATCTGGAACATCGCCAGCGGAGACATCGACGACGCCGTCAGCCGCAGCGCCCTGCTGGACCGCTACTGCGCCGAAATCGGCCGCGACCCAGCGTCGATCACCCGCTCGATCAACCTGCCCGTCTCCTACGACCAGCCCGGGCTCACCCGGGACGCCATCGGCAGGGCGATCGGTGCCGGCTTCGGGCACATCGTGCTCACACTGCCGGCGCCCTACCCCGCTGGCGTCGCGCGTTGGGTCGCCGACGAGCTCATCACCCCGTCCACCGCACAGCTGCCCCGGCGGGTCGAGCTGAACTGATCTCCGACCCGGGCGGGCGGGGCGGCGTTCGCGTCGGTGAAACACCCTTACGTAGCGATGGCCAGTAGAACCTGGGTACCAACGGCGGGCCGGAAATGCCGACCGCGGTACCACGATGGGGGCTGTGCCCGGACCTAGCGTGGTGAGCATGATTCAGGTACGCGAAGTAACCAAGCGATACGGTGCGAAGACGGTCGTCGACCGCCTGTCGTTCACCGCGAAGCCCGGACAGGTCACCGGATTCCTCGGCCCCAACGGCGCCGGCAAGTCGACGACCATGCGGATGATCGTCGGCCTCGACGCGCCGACCTCCGGCGACGTGCTGGTCAACGGCAAGCCGTACGCGTCGTCGCAGGCACCACTGCGCGAGATCGGCGTTCTGCTCGAGGCCAAGGCCGCACACCCCGGCCGGACGGCGGTCAGCCACCTACTGGCCCTGGCCCGTACGCACGGCATCCCGCGTTCGCGCGTGGACGAGGTGCTCGACCTTGCCGGCCTCTCGGCCGTCGCCCACAAGCGGGTCGGTGCGTTCTCCCTCGGCATGGGCCAGCGACTCGGCATCGCCGCCGCCCTGCTCGGTGACCCGGCCGTGGTGATGCTCGACGAGCCGGTCAACGGCCTCGACCCCGAGGGTGTCCTCTGGGTGCGCAACCTGCTCACCGGCCTGGCCGCCGAGGGCCGCACCGTGATGCTGTCCTCACACCTGATGAGCGAGGTCTCGCTGATCGCGGACCACCTGGTCATCATCGGCCGGGGCAGACTGCTCGCCGACACCACCGTGGCCGACTTCGTGACCGCCGAGGGCGTCCGGGTCGTCACTCCCGCCCCCGACGCGCTGCGCACGACGATTGCCGGCCCGGGCATAACCGTCACCTCGACCGGCGCCGAGGAACTGCTCGTCGCCGGCACCTCCGCCCGCAAGATCGGGCTGGCCGCGGCCGCCCGCGGCATCCCACTGTTCGAACTCACCCCGCAGAACGCCTCCCTCGAAGAGGCGTTCATGGACCTGACCCGCGACGCTGTCGAATACGAGGCCTCCCGATGAAGATCACCCCTGGTGGCGTCGCCGCCGCCGAATGGACCAAGTTCTCCTCCCTGCGCTCCACCTGGATCACGACCGGCATCTCCGCCCTCCTCCTCATCGCCTTCGGCATGATCGCCTCGGCGTCCTTCTCGGGCGACAACCTGACCCCGATCGACCTGGCCCTGTCGGGCAGCGCCCTGGCAGCCCTGTCCGTCGGTGTGCTCGGCGCGTTGCTGGGGGCGAGCGAATACACCACCGGCATGATCCGGGCGACTTTGGCCGCGGTGCCGCGCCGGTTGCCGGTGCTGTGGTCAAAGAGCCTCGTGGCCGGGGCAGCCGCCTTCGTGACGATGACCATCGCCGCCTTCGCCGCATTCGCCCTGGGGTCGGCCGTGCTCAACGACAAGGTCGACAGTCTGGGCCTCGGTGCCGAGGGCGTCGCGCGGGCCCTGTTCGGCGCCGGCCTCTATCTGGGGTTGGTCGCGGTGCTCGGCGTCGCGCTCGGCATGCTCGTCCGGTCCAGCGCCGGCGCCATCGCGATCCTGTCCGGCGCGCTGCTGGTCGTGCCCGGTCTGGCCCCGCTGCTGCCGGACTCGATCGCCGATGCCGTCACCCCCTACCTGCCCAGCAACGCGGGCAGCGCCGTGATGGCACTGGCTCCCACGGACGGCACGCTGGGTCCGTGGGCCGGTCTCGCGGTCTTCGCCGGGTACGTGGTCGTGACGCTCGCCGCTACCGCCTATCGGCTCAAGAAGACCGACGCGTAAGGGAGACTCGGGCGATGAGCACGCAGGGATGGCTCGTGGACCGGCAGGCACGGCTGCGGGCGTTCGACCGACGCCACCCGTGGGTCATGGACACCCTGGTAGCCGTTCCGATCGTGCTTTTCAGCATCCCGAACATCATCGAGGAACCCCTGTCGGCGACCATCGCGACCCTGGTGCTGCTGCCACCGCTCTACTGGCGGCGGCGGTACCCGTTCCCGGCGTTCCTGGCCGCCGCGACCATCGAGCTGATCGAGGGACTGCTGGACGTCGGCGTCGGCGCCGGAGTGATCCTGCTCGTGATGCTCTTCGGGGTGGCCTCCCGAGGTGCATGGCGGTCGCTGGCCTGGGCCTCCGGGATCGCCCTCGCGCTGCTGGTCGCCGAGATCTACCTGATCAACCCGGTGACGGAGAACCGCGTCACCACCCTGCTCCTGGCGATCGGCACAGAGGCGGCCGCGGTCGCGTCCGGCGTCGCGGTGCGCACCCGCCGGGCGTACCTCATCGCCCTGGAGGACCGGGCCGCCCGCCTCGAGATCGAGCGGGATCAGCAGGCCCGCCTGGCCGTCGCTGAGGAGCGGGCCCGGGTGGCCCGCGAGATGCACGACATCGTCGGCCACCACGTGTCGGTGATCGTCGGCCTCGCCGACGGCAGCGCCGCCCTCGCCAGATCGCGGCAGGAGCAGACCGCCGAACCGCTCCGGCTGATCGGCGAGACCGGCCGCCAGGCGCTCGCGGAGCTGCGCCGGGTGCTCGGCGTGCTGCGCGAGGGTGACCCTGGTCCGCAGCTGAGGCCGCAGCCCGGCATCGACGATCTCGACCGGCTGCTGCCAAGCGTGCGGGCAGCCGGGCTGCCAGTCACCTACTCCACCTCGGGTGAGCTGCACACCCTCGGCAAGGGGCTGCAGCTCGCGGTCTACCGCATCGTCCAGGAAGCGCTCACCAACACCCTCAAACACGGGGGGCGCAGCGCGTCTGCGACAGTCACTCTCGCTGCCTGCCGCGGCGAGGTACGGGTACGCGTTCTCGACAACGGCCGTGCCATCCCGGCCCCTCCAAGCCACGGCCTGCTCGGCATACGTGAACGCGCCGCCATGTACAGCGGGGTGGTGACCGCTGGCCCGGTGGAGAACGGCTGGCTCGTTGACGTAGTCCTCCAGGAGCCCTCATGACCACCGTCCTGATCGTCGACGACCAGCAGTTGCAACGAATGGGCTTCAAGATGCTGCTCGACGGCACCCCCGGCATCACCGTGGTGGGTGAGGCCGCCACCGGCGCCGAGGCCGTGCGAAAAGTCGATCAGACCCGGCCCGACGTGGTGCTGATGGATGTGCGCATGCCCGGCATGGACGGCATCGAGGCCACCCGCCGCATAACCGCGTCCGGTTCCCGCACCCGCGTGCTGATCCTGACCACATTCGATCTGGACGAATACGTATACGCCGGACTGCGAGCCGGAGCGAGCGGCTTTCTCCTCAAGGACGCGCGCCCCGAGGAACTGATCGCCGGTATCCGCGCCGTCGCGAGCGGAGACTCAGTGGTAGCCCCCAGCCTGACCCGCAAGCTGATGGACGCCTACCTGCAGGAACCGGCGCCGGCCACCTCCGAGAATCCCCGCCTGAGCACGCTGAGCGAGCGGGAGCGCGAGGTGCTCGAGGCGATCGGCCAGGGCGCCACCAACACCGAGATCGCCGAACGCTTCACGTTGACCGAGTCGACAGTGAAGAAGCACGTCGGACGGGTCCTGTTCAAGATCGGCGCCCGTGACCGGATCCAGGCGGTGATCTTCGCGTACGACAATGGCCTGGTCCAGCCTCGCTGAGAGGCGGAAGGGCAGGAATGTTCCTGGCAAAATTCATCCTTGTTACGCTGTCGCCAATAAATGTCGTAATTTAGCTAATTCGACCACCTGTTGGACCGGCGACTCTCCTGGAACTACTGCACGAGCCCCGCCTGAGGCGGCAGATTCTCGAGCTCACTCAAGGCTCGACACCGATCTTCGCAGCCGTCCAGGCGAACGTCCGCCAGACCGCCAAGCCCCTTTCCGGCCGGCGATGCCGGGATCGGTAGCCGCGCTTGGCCGCCGAGAAGGAATGGTCCCCGGCCGTGCGCTCTCGGCAGGCTTCTTCTCGGTGATGAGCGAGCCGTCGCGGGTGGACTGCCCACCCGGTCCCTCGAAGTGGTGGATCCGTCCGGTGGTGCCGACCAACTGGGCCTCCGGCACCGAGGTGCCCGGGAAGGCGCCGGCGGCTTGATCGCCGCGGGATGCCCGGAAACCCGACCTGCCGATGGCCGCCAGCACCCGGATACCGGGTCAGGCACGGGAAGCCCTTCGCATCGTTGCCTCCGATTCTGCGCACGTCGGCACGCACCAGCCCGGACGACGGAGCTGGACACGGCGGTGTTCGAAGCGCAGCCGCGACTTGCGGAAGTTTCAAGATCCGAGTTATCGGCGCATTGACTCTGTGGTGGGAACACGGTGTCGACTGCGAGCCAGCACTTGACCGCCGACCGCCGGGTCAGAACCAGGAAGGAATCGACGTGGCCTGGAGCACCCGTGAGCTCGCGGAACTCGCCGGCACCACGGTGAACACGATTCGGCACTACCACCGGCTCGGACTGCTCGACGAGCCCGAGCGCCGGCCGAACGGATACAAGCAGTACGGGGTGCAGCATCTCGTCGTCCTCCTGCGCATCCGGCGGCTCGTAGAGCTGGGCGTGCCCCTGTCCCGGATCGGCGCGATCACCTCGGGCGGCGCCCCCGCCCCGGAAGTGCTGCGTCAGGTCGACGCGGACCTGGCGGCCGAGGTCGAGCGTCTGCGCCGAGCCCGCTCGGACATCGCGATCATTCTGCGCGACGGGGCGCCAGCCGACGCGCCCGGCGGTTTCGAGTCGGTCGCGGCGCGGCTGACCGTGTCCGACACCTCGCTCATCCACGTCTTCACCCAACTCTATGACGAGGACGTGATGAAGGACCTGCGGCGCATGGCGGACGCCGACACGGATCCCATCAGCCACGACATCGACACCCTGCCACCCGACGCCGACGAGGCGACCCGCCAGAACCTCGCCGAGAAGCTCGCCGGGCTCCTGGCGCAGCATCTGGTCGACTATCCCTGGCTGCGCGACCCCGCCCGGCATCTGTCGAAGAGCCAGCACGTCACGCGCCAGATGTTCATCGACGCCGTCGTCGGTCTCTACAACCCCGCCCAGGTCGATGTGCTGGGCCGGGCCAGCATCCTCGCTCAGGAGCAACTGCGCCGCGACCAGGGGCTGGACCCTCCGGCCTGACCTCGTGCGTAGCATCCCGAATCGAAAGGAAGGCACCATGGCTCAGCTCGGGCCCGCCACCTTGGGCGAAGACCTCCTGTTGCTTCTGTTCCAGCCGAACGCGGGGATGCGGGGCACCGGTGTCATCGCCGGCGAGAACACGCTCGTCTACGTTCTCGGGGGTGCGGTGCTCGCCGATCTCGGCCTCGGCGGACATGTGCGAACCATCCCCGGTTGGGGAGGATCGACCCGGGTGGAGGCCGTCGCGGACCGTCCCCCCGCGGACGACGTTCTGCGATCGGCGTGGGACTACGTTGCCGTGAAGCCTCGCGGTGTGCAGGCCACACTCGCCGCGATCGGGCCAACCCTGCGGAGCCCGTTGCTCGATCGGCTCATCATCCGCGGCGACATCCGCGAGTCCATCCCCAAGGCGCTCGGCTTGTTCGACATGAAGGTCCTCGAGGACGGCGGATCCGGCCGGCGGGCCGGTCTGCTCTCCGACGTGCGGGCGGTGCTGGTCGACGGTGTGGAGCCACAACCCCGGGTCGTCGCGCTCGCGGCGTTGCTGTCGGGAAGCCGTACGCTTCCGCAGTTCGATCCCGAGATCCCCTGGACCGCTTCGGTCATCACCCGCGCCCGAAAGCTCGAGCAGGACAACTGGGGAGCCGAGGCTGCCGCCGAAGCGGTCGCCCGCACCATCACCGCGACCATCGTCAGCAACGTGATCGTCGCTGCGGCTGTTCTTCCGCCGCAGAACCAGTAACGACTGAAGCCGCTCTCCGGCGCCGACCCCACCCGCTTCCGCCGCGAGCACCGTCAACAACGTGATACTCGCGGCGGCCGTCCCGGCCAAGCGATGAACGAGCTACACCCCTCGCTCCGGACCGATGCGACGCGACCGTTCGCGTAGCCAGACGAACGTGAGCACTGCCAGGTTGACGACGGCCAGGATGATCAGGGCAGGACCGCCGCCTGCGCTCTCCGTGCGGTCGACGACGATGGCGTCGCCTCCGGCCATGAGGGCGTTGATGGTTGTTGCGACCACGTTGTTCGCGACGTGAAATGCCATCGCGGCCTCGAGTCCGCGGCTGACCAAGCCCATCAGGGCGGTGCAGGCCGACAGGAACAGGTAGTAGCCGTTCAGCCAAGGGTCGCCGGCCGCGTGCGTGAGGGCGAACGCGAGGCTGGAGACCACGAGTCCGGTGATGAACGCCAGCCGTACGGCGCGGAACCACGATGCTGCCGCCGGGAGCATCGCGCCCCGGAACATGATCTCCTCGCCGGCCGACTGGATCGGTGTGGAGACGACTACGACGACCAGCAGCGCCGTGGTGGTGCCGGTGAACCCGAAACCCACCCAGTTCATGGCGTCGGGCGCAAAGGTCGCCCCGACGGCGAGGCCGGCCCCGACGAGCACGACGGAACCGCCGAAATAGAGCGCCAGGCGCCGTTTGTCGAAGTGCCGTGGCGAGCTGAAAATCGTGCGCCACGGCACCTTCCCGAACCGGGAAACGAGCACCACGGCGAGCAGCGCGGTCAGGCCGGTGCTGAGATTGGCCGCCAGCAGCTTGAGCGGGGTGAGCGTCGGCTCGGAAGGGTCGCTCCCCTCGATCGAACTGGCCAGCTGGTAAAGCACGATCTGAAGCAGGAGCAACGTCAGGGGTATCGCGGCGATGACGATCACCGACTTCCACCAGGCCATCCGGATGTGTGTACCGAAGGGACGGGTGGTGCTGTCGGGGGGAGCGATGGTTGGGGTCGAGTTCACGAAGCGTCGGTCCTCTGCATTGCTTATCTCTGGCGGACGTGACGGAAACTGGCACGCACCTCCGCGGCCAGCAGCTCGGGTTGCTCCCAGGCGGCGAAGTGCCCGCCCCTGGGCAGCTCGTTGTAGTGCACGAGGTTCGGGTAACGCTGCTCCACCCAGCGGCGGCTGGCGAGATAGATGTCGCGGGGAAAGAGGCTGACGCCGACCGGCACTTCGACCTTCGGGTCGCGGTAGGTGCGGAAGCTCTCCCAGTAGATGCGAGCCGAGGAGGCGGCGGTGCCGGTCAGCCAGTACAACGTGATGTTGTCCAGCATCTCGTCGCGACTGAGCAGGTTATCCGGATCGCCGTCGTAGTCGGTCCACTGCTCGTACTTCTCGTAGAGCCAGGCCGCCTGCCCCACCGGCGAGTCGGTGAGCGCGTACCCGATCGTCTGAGGGCTCTGGATCTGCTCGTGCTGGTAGCCCGACTCGTTGGCCTGGAAGTCGCGCCAGCGTTGCAGCGCGCGCTCCTCCTGCTCGTCGGTGACTTCCTCGGTGCCGTACGTGGGGAACATGTTGGAGTGGATGGCTCGCACGGTGGGCTCGCCGATGGCGCCCAGCGCGGTCGTGACCGCGTGCCCCCAGTCACCGCCCTGCGCGCCGAAGCTGTCGTAGCCCAGCCGCCGCATCAGCTCGACCCAAGCCTCCGCGACTCGATCGGGGCCCCACCCGGTCTCGGTCGGCTTGCCGGACAGTCCGAAGCCGGGCATCGTGGGCAGGACGACGTGGAACGCGTCCCGGGGGTCGCCGCCGTGGGCCCGCGGGTCGGCCAGCATCGGCGCCACCTTCAGGAACTCGATGACCGAACCGGGCCAGCCGTGGGTCATCACGAGCGGCATTGCCTCCGGTTCGGGCGACCGCAGGTGCAGGAAGTGGATGTCGAGTCCGTCAATGCGCGTCGTCGACGGACTGAGCGCGTTCAGCCGGGCCTCGCAGGCCCGCCAGTCGTAGCCGTCCCGCCAGTAGTCGCACAGCGCTCGAAGCCTGCGCAGCGGCACGCCCTGGCTCCAGTCCTCCACCGGTTCGGGATCGGGCCATCGCGTACGCAGAAGCCGCTCGCGCAGATCGTCGAGCGCGGCCTCGGGGAAGGCAAAGGGGGATGGCCGTACGGCTTCGCTCTCGGCCTCGGCCAGGTACGCCGCGAGATCGTCGTAGCCGTAGAGGACCGCAAGCTGCCGGGGTGTGTGACCGGTGTGCGAGGTGAGGTCGAGGCGGGCGCCCGCCTCGACCAGGGCCTGTGCTGCCTCCCGGTGCCCGTGCCACACCGCGTCGTGCAAGGCGGTGAAGCCGTTGTAGGCGCCCTGCGCGTCGATCTCGAGCGTCGCCGTACCGCTGGGGCCTCGCGTCGTCAGAGCCCGGACGACCTCGGCGTGCCCGGCGAAGGCGGCCTCATGGCCCGGCGTCGCGCCCATCAGCCCGTTGAGCCGGCGCGGATCCGCACCGGCCGCACGCAGCACGCGGACGATGCCGATGTGCCCGTCGCGAGCGGCGATCCCGAGCGGCGTGTAGTCGTCATCGTGATCGCCGACGGCCGGCATTCGTTCGTCGAGGTCCGCACCGGCCCCGATGAGCCGTTGCACTGCGGTGAGGTCGCCGGCCTTGACCGCCGCCGTCAGCTGAAGCGACCGGATCCGGTCGGCGTCGGCCGCGGTCCGCGCGTGCAGGAGAGCGGCGATTGCCTCCGAGCCGTCGCGCACCGCCAGGTCGAGCGCCGTCTCTTGCCAGTGGTTCCGCACCGAGGTATGGGCTCCGCGGGCCAGTAGCAGCCGGACCGCCGCCTCGTGCTTGTACTGCACCGCGTCCATCAGCGGCGTGTGACCGAGCCGGGGCGACTGCTGGTCGACGAAGGCGCCATGGTCGAGGAGCAGGCCGATGACGCCGTCGGCACCGGCCTGCGCCGCCTTGTGCAACGCCGTGGCGCCCATGCGCGGCTCGACCATCGACACGTCCGCGCCGGCCTCCAGCAACAGCTCCACCAGGCGTTGTCGACCGAGACCGGAGGCGACCATCAGGGGTGTGAGGTCACCGGCGCCGCGGCGGTGCGGGTCTGCGCCCGACTCGAGCAGTTCCGCCACCGCCGCCGCGTCGTCGGAACGGATCGCAGCTTCCAGTGTCATGCCGGCTCCTTCCATGAATGTCTTCCCGTATGCGACACCCTGTTCCAGGAACCGGGTCAAGCGGTCGGCCCGCCGCGCCCGTCCGGCGCTATCGCCTTGACTGTTTTCGTGGAACACGGTTTGCGCTGGGAGCAGTCTCCAGCCCGACCGAGGAAGATCACCTGAGCGTGGATTTTCTGTACCCGGACGGATTGCCAGAGGACGGTCTGCCCAGGTCGTCGTGAATCGGCGTGGCGGTTCACGGGTGGACCCCGGGGGGTGTTCAGTCGGTGCTCGTCGCCGTGGCCGCAGCCTTCTTCAGGGACTCGTGCGTCGGGGCGTCCGGCGTGCGCCGGTTTGCGGGCGGCGAATGGCCCGGTCGGGCTCGCCGTGGCCATAGTGGGCGAAACGCTCGCGGTAGAGCCCGACCATGCGCTGGGTATGCGAGGTGGGCCAGAGGGTGTTGTTGGCGACGGAACTTACCCGACCAGTCGACGGTGTCCTCCCGCCACAGCCGGCGTAACAGCGCGTAGTTCTCGATGGCCAGAGGGATGCCGGCCCGGATGTCCCTACCGAACCACGGGTAGACCGGACCGGTGTTGCCGCGGCCCATCATCAGGTCGACCCGCCCGTCCGACAGATGCTGCAGCATCGCGTAGTCCTCGGCGATCTTCACCGGGTCGTTTGTGGTGATCAGCGTCGTGGCCGTGCTCAACAGCAGCTTCTCGGTACGGGCGGCGATCCAGCCGAGCATGGTGGTCGGCGAGGACGGCACGAAGGGCACGTTGTGGTGCTCGCCGGTGGTGAACACGTCGAGGCCCACCGTGTGCTGGCCACACAGTCAACGTCATCGCGGAGCCCTGCCCGAGGACCCGCGAGAGTGACGGGGAACGCTCAGGCCGGCCGGCAATCAGCTGTTAACCTCGGGCTTTCTTGAGTACCACCCGGTACTTGTCGCCTGCGGCCGAGGTCCGCACCCGAGGGGCCGGGAAGGGGATCGACGTGGCCTGGAGCACGAGCGAACTCGCGACACTCGCGGGCACCACGGTGAACACGATCCGGCATTACCATCGTCTGGGCCTGCTCGAGGAGCCCGATCGCCGCCACAACGGTTACAAACAGTACGAAATATCGCATCTCGTACGCTTGCTGCACATCCGCCGGCTGGTCGAGCTGGGCGTGCCGCTGTCCCGGATCAACGAGCCGAGCGCGGGCTCCCCCGAGACGCTCCAGCAGATCGACGTCGACCACGCGGCCGCCATCGAACGGCTGGAAAAGGCCCGGCAGAGCATCGCAGCCATCCTGAGCGAGAACGCGCCGCCTGACACGCCACCGGGCTTCGAGCCCGTCGCTGCCCGCCTGTCCGAGGCCGATCGCTCACTTATCCACATGTACACGCAGTTCTTCGACGACCAGGCCCTGGCCGACGTGCGGCACGCGGTGGAGAACAACAGCGACGACGACGACGTCAGCGCCGACTTCGACGCGCTGCCCGCGGACGCCGACGAGGCGACGCGGCAGCACCTCGCCGAGAAGTATGCGCCGTCCCTGGTCCGTACCCTTCGTGACTATCCGTGGATGGACAACGACGCGATGGCGCACGTGTCGTCGGGGGGAGCCGTGACGCGGCAGACGTTCGTCGACGCGTTGCGGGAACTCCACAACGAGGCCCAGTTCGACGTCATCCACCGCGCCAAAGAGCTGGCCCGCCAGCAGTTGCGGACGGAAGCCCGATCCGCCGTCAGTCCGCCACCGCGTCCAGCCATCGGTTGTACCGCAGGCGCAGAGCACGCTCGGTGCTACCCACCGTCGCGCTGACCGCAAGCGCGATGTTGAGCCAGGCCGACGCGTCGATCGGCGACTCGAGAACACCGAACCGCTCGGCCAGCGGCGGGAACCGGGAGATCGACTCGACGGTCTGCGGAAGGCCGAGGACCAGCGACACGACGATCAGGACGAGGGAGATCACGCCGATCCAGCGGCTGAGCAACGGACGCTCACGGTCGAGCCGGGCGCGGCGCCCCTCGGCCGAGCGCGGATCCGGCACGAGCTGCTGCTCGGTCCCGTCGTCGGCGACGAAGTGGCACCGCCGGAGGCCGAAGGCCGACGTCCTCACCTCGATCGCGCCGCCCTCGATCGGGAAGACCGCAGGGAGCCTCGCCCGCTCGAAGCGCCGGCCGTCGCGGTACAGGTGGGCTTCGGTGTCGAGGTTGTCGTTGCTCTTCATGTGGTTCACGTCGACCGCGTATTCCACCGGCCGGCCCGCGCCGGCGTCCGCGGGAAGGTAGAACAGGGACCGGGACAGCGACTGCCACCAACGGAATCTCTTCAGCGCGCGCCCGTCCCCGGCCTTGATGCGCTGGATGGCTCGGCGCCGCCGCCAATCGTCGAACACCCGGTCATTCAAGACCGTGTCCTCGGGACACAGTCAATCGGAGGGGACGGACCTTGATCGCCATGAACCTCGAAGAACGCCGCCTCTGAAGACCCGCCCGCGTACCGACCGGTGGTGCTTGACCGTGTTCCGACCACACGGTGTTGGCTGACACGATGAACGACGACGTCGACGTACGCGGAAGGGGCCTGCGGGTGGTGCCGGCGTGCCCGTTCTTCGCGAGGTTCATCAAGATCCACCCGGAGTGTCAGGATCTGACCCGTCGCGGCCAGAGCTCCCGCACTGTTCTGGGCGAGCACGATGAGTGAGCCGAATCTGAAGTCGTACCCGGGATCCGACATCACGGTCACGTTCGACCGCGACCGGTGCCTGCACTTCGCCGAGTGCGTGCGAGGGCTCCCGGAGGTGTTCGATGTCGCCGCACGGCCCTGGATCGCCCCGGACAACGCCGGCGGCGCCGCGCTGGTCGCCGTCGTGGAACGCTGCCCCAGCGGCGCGCTGCAATACAGCCGGCACGACGGGGGCGCCGAGGAGACACCGCCCGACCCCACCGTCGTGACCGCGAACGAGCGCGGGCAGATCCTGCTGCACGGCAACCTGACGCTGACCGGCGCCGGCCCGCGACCTCACCCGAAACACCGGATGACGCTGTGCGGTTGCGGCCGATCATTGGAGCGACCGTTCTGCGACAACGCGTGCCGCAGCACCTGACGGCCGTCGAGCGCGCGGAGCTCCGGCCCAGCCCGGCAGCTGACGGCGGCGGTTCGAGCCGGACATGACGATCGAAGCCGAGGTCGATGTCATCACCGGCCTGGCGGAACCCCCTGGACGCGGGCCACAAGCTCACCCTACGGCTCGGATGGCTTCGATCTCCGAAGTAGACACATGGAGGACATATGGCAGTACACGTGAGAGACGTTCCCGAGGCCAAACGGTACGAAGCCCGGCAAGGAGAGTCCGATCTGGCGGGCATCGCCGAATACATTCGCACGGCGGAGCTCATCGCGTTCGTGCACACCGAGGTTCCTCCGAAATACGAAGGCAAGGGAGTGGGGGCGGCGCTCGCCCGGGCCTCCCTCGACGAGGCTCGCGCCGCGAACCTGCGGGTGCTGGCGATCTGCCCGTTCTACACGGGGTGGATCGCCCGGCACCCCGAGTACCAGGACCTGCTGTACCAGGCCCGGAGCAAGGTCACCGACTGAGATAGAAGCCAGGAGAGGTTTACCAGACATGAACTGCGGCCTCCCCGACACGTCGCAGAGGACGTGAACAACGTTCGAACCCCCTTCACCGCTCTGGACGAACAGACCACCGACAACCGGCGTTTCCTGTTGCGACACTTAGAGGTGGCCGCCCAATTGCCGACGATCCGCCGAGTCCGCCGAAGGGCGCTGGAGGCTTGGGACCTCCAGGATCCGAACTGGCTGCTGGACGTGGGCTCGGGCGCAGGTGAGGTGGTGTGCGACCTCAAAGCACTGGTCGGCCCGGCCGGCCAGGTGATCGGCGTCGACAACTCGGAGGCCGCCGCGGCGTTCGCCCACGAGCGAGCGAACGCCGCAGTAGCGCGGTACGACCAGGAAGACGCGCTCGCATTGCCGTACCCGGACGATCATTTCGACGGAGTCCGGTGCGAGCGCGTGCTACAACACGTCACCGATCCCCGATGCCGCCATCGCCGAGATGGTGCGGGTGCTGCGTCCCGGCGGCCGGGCGTGCCTGATCGACACCGACTGGGAGTCCAAGCTGTTCGACGGGACGCCGCAGCTGAGTGAGACATACCGACAGCTCGCTCCCGCGTTGCCGGCAGCAACGTCGACCGGGCGCACGCTGCGCCGCCGACTTCTCACTGCCGGTCTCGCCGACGTCAGTGCCGAACCGGTCACCGTCGCGGTGACCGATTATGCCGAGGCCGCCGCCCTGATGTCCGTCGTGGACCGGGCCGATCGGCGGGCCGGGCGCTAACGCGCCCGGCGACCGTCGCGGGCATCGGCGGTCACGCTGTCCGGTGCCCGAACCCGTACGACTGATCGACTCGCCACGCGTCAGCCTTCAGCCGGCCTCGGCCGCACACGTGACGTCGTGCCGCGGACGCTGGCCGGTGGTGAGGAAGGCCGTCACCGTGTTGTTGGCGCACATGTTCTTGGCGAAGAGCAAGTAGGCGCCGTGACCACCCTGGTCCACCGTCACCATCCGCGCCCGGGCACCGAACGCGTTCCTGAGCTCGCGGGCGCCGACCAGCGGGGTCCCCGGGTCGCGAACGTTCTGCACCATCAGCACGTTCGACGGCCCTCGGTCACCGATGCGCACCGGCCGCTCGACCGGGGACGGCCAGAACGCGCACGGACCGATATTGGCCGCGGCGGCACCGACCAACGGGTACTTGACCCGGTGGACCGCGACGGCCCGCTGGTAGTCGCGGACGGAACTCGGCCACTTCGAGTCGCCGCAGATGACATGCAGGCGGCCGGAGACGGCGTTGTCGACATTCGCCGGCGGCGGCTCGGGCGGCATCGGCTGATTCGTGTCGAGCGCTTTCCACACCGCGGCCAGGGTGGGCATGCTCACGTCGCTGAAGAGGTGGTCGAACGTGATCCCCCGGAACAACGAACCGTCCACGCCCTGCACCGGTGACCTCTCCAGCCGCGCGGCGAGGTCGAAGAACTTCGCGCGCACCTGCTTCGGCGTCGTGCCCAGCCCGTACTGGGGATTGGCGGCGGCGAACTTCGCGAAGTCCGGGAACCGGTCCTCCAGGCCGCGGCCGACCCGTCGCATGGCGGTGAGGTCGTAACCACCGGGGCCGAGGTTGCTGTCGAGCACGAACCGGTCACTGCGCTGGGGGAACATCGTCGTGTAGACCGCGCCGAGGTAGGTGCCGTACGACACACCGAGGTAAGAGATCTTCGGCTCGCCCAGCGCTTCCCGGATGCGGTCCATGTCCCGTGCGGTGTTCGCGGTGGTGATGTGGGGCAGCAGCGCGGCCGTCTCCGATGTCGCACACTGCCGGGCCATCGCCTTCGCGATCTCGGCGTCCTTGCGTACGCCGGCCGCGTCAGCCGGGTACCAAAGGTTGCGCCGCGCGATCTGCTCCGGCGTCAGGTCACAGGTCACCGGCGAGCTGTGGCCCACTCCGCGCGGGTCGAATCCGATCACGTCGTACTGGTCCTGGACGCTGCGCGGCAGCGGCTGCGGTGACAGATTGCCGGCGAGCAGGCCCGGGTAGATCAGTCCCCCGGCGCCGGGACCGCCCGGATTGGTCACCAACACGCCCCGCCGCTGCGACGGGTCCTTGCTCGGCAGACGGGAGACCGCCACGTCGAGCTGCCGCCCCTGCGGCTTCCGATAGTCCAGGGGGACCTGGACCGTCGTGCATTCCAGTCCGGGCAGCGCGCTGTCGGCGGGGCACGGACCCCACGTCAACCCGCTTTGCGCTGTCGCCTGGGAAGCCCCCAGAACCGACACCAGCGACATTGCCGCGACCGCCGAAACGAGCACGACCGACAAGGTTTTTCGCATCTGACTCCCCTATCCAAGACTTGCCGTACCAGTGAAAACCCTGTCGCCGCCACACGGTCAAGGGAGTGTCCGCACTTGCCGTCTCGCCCCGGGCAGCGCCCGCCGCGCCACGCCGGGCTTGAAGAGCGCCGCCGGCGCTGCCCGTGACCGAGGAGTACGGCATGGGGGTTGACCTTGTTCTGGGCACACGGTCTGCAATGCATCTGTGGAAGCGAAACGCGTTCCGTTGCGGCTCCGCGCTCCGATCGTGATTCCGTGCGACATCACGTGCACGGTGTTGCGCGACGCGGTGGTCGACATCGGCGCCGACGGGCGAATCGAGAACGTCTCGACCGCGGCCAATGCTCCGGCGTGGACCGGCGGCGTGCGGACCATGTCCGGCATCCTTCTGCCTGGTCTGGTCAAGCGCATGCCCACAGCTCGATGTCCGTGTTACGTGGCCGAGGTGGTGGACTTGGCCCAGTAGAGCGTCGTCAAGGGGTTGCGGGTGGCGGCGACGGGCGGGCCCTTCGCCGCCGACCGGCACGGTGGTCAGCGGCAGCATGCTGGCGCTGACCATGGCGATGGCCGGCTGCGCCGTGTACTGCGACGACCTCACCGGCACTGGCGTGGTCACCCTCCGGGAATGCTGCGCTACCACGTGACGGCCGCCGGCCCGGGGCAGCGGGCGGCCCGGCCCGTCACTACGGTGCGGAGGATGGACAGTTCCCATCCGCTGGTGGCCGGCATTGTGCACCAGGCGCCCGGCTCGACCGTACGGTTGCGCCCGGTGGCCGAGGACGACCTGGCGATGTTGCGCCGGTTCGCGGTCGAACCCGGGCTGATCGGGCTCGACTGGGCCGGCTTCCGGGACGCGGCCGCGCCGGCCCGCCGCTTCGCCGAGGACGGCTATCTCGGCGAGCGGACTGGCGGCCTGGTCGTGCAGGTCGAGTCGGCGGCGGATGCCCGGGCGGGCTACCTCAGCTATCTCCAGGGCCAGTACGGTGGGCGGGCGCCCTACTGGGAGATCGGCATCGTGCTGCTGCCCGAGTGGCGCGGCCAGGGCATCGGCTGGCGGGCCCAGGCGCTGCTCTGCGACTACCTGTTCAGCCACACCCCGGCGCAGCGCATTCAGGCCAGCACCCATGCCGAGAACGCCGCCGAGCAGCGGTCGCTGGAGAAGGCCGGCTTCCAACTGGAGGGGGTCGTGCGGGCCTGCGAGTTCCGGGCCGGCGCCTGGCGCGACGGGTGGCTCTACAGCCGGCTGCGCGACGACCCGTCACCGCTGTGACCGAATGGCTCGGCGTCCCCCCGGGTGCTGCGCGGGGGCGGTGGCGTGATCACCGTCAGGTCATCAACGGGATTCTGTGGAAGCTGCGCACCTCGCGGTCGACGGACGCGGCCGGCCGCTGTCGATCCTGTTCAGCCCCGGCCAAGCCGGCGACAACCCCCAGCTCCTGGCATTGCTGGACGCGATCCGCGTCAACGAGTTCGGACCCGGACGGCCCCGCAAGCGCCCCGGGCGTGCTGATCGCCGACAAGGGCTACGCGCACGACTCCACCCGCCGAGCCCTACGGCGGCGCGGGATCCGGCACGTCGTCCCCGAACGCTCGGACCAGATCGCCCGTCGTGCTGCCATGGCCAGCAACGGCGGCAAGTCACCCGCCTTCGACCACCGGTTTAGCGTCAACCGCTGTACCGATGTACCCCAGGCCGATCACCCCCGGCCGTCTATGACTGTAGACGCACGGCGGCGGGCTGACCGGGTCCGATCGCGAGGCCGAGGAGCGGGCGCTGGCCCGACCGACGGTCCGGCCAAGGTCAGTCACCTGCTCTCAGGGCATTGAGTACGGCCGTCACCTCGGGGCGTGACGCGGCCGCTCGCCGGGCGCCGGCGGTGATGCGCCGGGTCAGCGGTGGGCTCAGTGGTCGGGTCACCACCCGGTATCGCGGGTCCACCGCCAGCTTCGGCAGCATGGTGATCGAGCGGCCGTTCTCCACGTGCTGGAGCGCCAGCATGTAGTTGTTGAACCGACAGATCACCACGGGCTCGAAGCCGGCCTCCCGGCACAGCCGGGTGGACAGCTCGGACATGTACGAGCCGGCGACGTCGAACGTCCAGCGCTGCTGCGCGCACGCCTCCAGGGCGATCGCCTCGGCGCTGGTCAGCGGATGCTCCGGTGGCAGTACGAGCACGATCGGGTCGGTGGCGAGCGGCACCAGGTGGATCTCCGGGGAGAGCTCGGCGCCGGCGAAGTCGGCCGTGGTGATGATCAGGTCGACGTCGCCGCGACGGAGCGCCGGCATGCTCTCGTGCGGCTCCAACTCCAGCAACACCACGCTCACATCCGGGTGTCGGGCCGCGAGACGGACAAGCGCCGGTTCGGCGAGGGCTTGCACCGCACTCTGGAACGCGGCCACGGTGACCGTGCCGGCTGGCTCGTCGGCGAGGCGGCGAAGCTCCGCCTCGGCCGCGTCCATGGCAGCGAGGATCTCCCGAGCCCGGCCGGCGAGCAACATTCCGGCCGCAGTGAGCCGCACCCGCCGCCCGGTGCGTTCGAGCAGCGCGGTCCGGGTCTCCCGTTCCAGTGTGGTCAGCTGCTGCGACACCGCCGACGGGCTCAGGTTGCCGCGCTGCGCAACGGCCCGGACGGTGCCGTAGGTCGCCAGGTCGGCGAGCAGGCGCAGTCGCCACGGATTCAGCGTCATGACCGCCGACTGTACGGCTTTGCTTAACAGCGACAGCGGAAATGTGCGATGGACGTGCCTGTCCTGGCTGCCTAGCGTCGATCCATGGCTGATTCCTTCTGGTCCGACGCCGATCGTCACCTGGTCCGCTACATCGGCGCGGGCAGCTTCGTCCGCGAGATCATCGACCGCGCCGAGGGCAGTTTCGTCTTCACCGCCGACGGCCGCCGCCTGCTCGACTTCACGTCGGGGCAGATGAGCGCGATCCTCGGCCACTCCCACCCGGCCGTCGTAGCCACGATCCAGCGGCAGGCAGCCACTCTCGACCACCTGTTCAGTGGCATGCTGAGCCGGCCCGTGGTCGACCTGGCACGCCGCCTCGCCGGCTCGCTGCCCGCGCCGCTGGACAAGGTCCTGCTGCTCACCACCGGCGCGGAGTCCAACGAGGCGGCGATCCGGATGGCGAAGCTGGTCACCGGCCGGCACGAAATCATCTCGTTCGCCCGGTCCTGGCACGGGATGACGCAGGCTGCGGCGAGCGCCACCTACAGCTCGGGGCGCAAGGGGTACGGGCCCGCGGCGCCCGGCAACTTCGCGATCCCCACGCCGAACGCGTACCGGCCCGACTTCACCTCTCCCAGCGGCGAGCTGGACTGGCGGCATCAGCTGGAGTTCGCCTTCGAGCTGTTCGACGCCCAGTCGGTGGGCAGCCTGGCGGCATGCATCGTCGAGCCGATCCTCAGCTCCGGCGGCGTGATCGACCTGCCGCCGGGATACCTCCTGGCGCTGCGCGACAAGGTGCACGAGCGGGGCGGGCTGCTGATCCTCGACGAGGCGCAGACCGGTCTGTGCCGCACCGGAGAGTGGTACGCGTTCCAGCGCGACGGCGTCGTGCCGGACATCCTGACCCTGTCCAAGACGCTCGGCGCCGGCCTGCCGCTGGCCGCTGTGGTCACCAGCCCGGAGATCGAGCAGACGGCGCACGAGCGCGGCTTCCTCTTCTTCACCACCCACGTCTCGGACCCGCTGGTGGCCGCGGTCGGCAACACGGTCCTGGACGTGCTGGAGGCCGACCGGCTCGACGAACAGGCGGCGCACCTGGGCTCGTACCTGCGCAAGGGTCTTCAGGAGATCAGCCAACGACACCCCGTGGTCGGCGACGTGCGCGGCCGCGGGCTGCTGGTCGGGCTCGAACTGGTCAGCGACCGGGAGTCGAAACGACCGGCCGACGCGCTGGGCGCCGCGGTCACAGGGCGCTGCCTGGAGCTGGGCCTGCACATGAACGTGGTGCAGCTGCCCGGCATGGGCGGCGTCTTCCGCATCGCGCCAGCGCTCACCTCCACCCACGCGGAGCTGGACCTGGGCCTGGAAATCCTCGACCATGCACTCGCCGACGTGGTGCCGCAGTTCATACCCTGATACATCCCGGTTGGATGAATGACCACTTCCCGGGCCGTCGAGCAAATCTTCGGAGCCGTTCGCGCGATCATCGCGCCCGCCATGGCGTGAATGAGCAACTCTCCAGCGAGGACCCCAGCTTCCGTAATCGGCCATAGCACGGTGCGGCACCCTTCGAGCAGGGCGAAGCCTGCACGAGCGCAGGGCGGGTGCTATGCAGGGGCGTCGTCGTGCCGGGCTGGCCCGAAGAGAGTCATGACGAGCGCCACAATGCTGAAAAAGCCGGATCCCAAGGCCAGCAGAAGCGAGGGCACGAAGGCAGCTGGCGGTGGCACCCAGCCACCAAGCACCCAGGGCAGCGTGACAAGTACGACAACCGCCGCCGTGGTGGCGACTTCGTTGACAATGAACGCGGTTGATATGGCCGAGCTGCCGCGAGCGACTGTGCGGTAGGTCGTGTCGGCAGTTGAGGCAACCAGCACGACCGAGAGCGCGATGAAAGTAAGAGCACCCCAGATCGGCTCCAGGCCGGCGAGTGTGAGCGACACGATGAGCGGCACGGCCGAGACCAAGAAGATCCACCGCACTCCTGAGCGCATGTAGCGGTCGGCCGCAGCTGAGCCCTTGCGGGTCTTGTGCAGGTCGGAGTCGAGGTAGAAGAAGACTCCGACGAGAAGTGTGCCGACAAGAGCACCAGAAACCTCTGCCATGGTAAAGAAAAATTCGTCGCTGATTTCTCGCATCGCGACCGACGCCCCTTCAGCATGGAAGATGTCCCGACGGCAGTCTCTCGGTCACCATACGGCCGACCGAGGAGGACGTGTGCGTATTCGCAGTCTCGGCATTTCGAGGTGCCAAGTCCATGCGTTCAAGCGCGAGTTGTCCGAGGCATGGAAGGCACCATCAGCACACTGAGAGCAAGGCCAGTGATCGACGTTGTGTCCGCCGATCCCAGCGCGCTCGCGCCTGTTTCCCATGCGCGAGCCGATCGGGACAACCCGGCACGGACTGCGCCGAGCAGCACCGGCGTGTGGCCGTCGCTGCTCAGCGCACCCCAATTGGTCAGCCGGTCTTGGCGGCGAAGGGGCCACCCTCGCCGAACGCGAGCCGCGCGAAGTTCTCGGCGATGCGGCGATGTCCAGCAGGGTCAGGGTGGACCTCGTCGGGTAGCGGGAGTTCGGCGTAGTCCGCCTCGCCGTACAGGTCCCGTCCGTCGAGGTAGTGCAGGTTCGGGTCGTCGGCCGTGCGCTGTTCGACGATCCGGGCGAGTTCGGCACGGATGACGTTGAGCGTCAGCCGCCCAGCGCTGCGTTCGGCCGGATCCCCCGTCGCCCTGAACCGCAGGGTCCCGCCCTCGAAGTCGGGCGCGAGGGGGCCGGGCGTGTCCTCCTGGACCGGGCACAGGATGGCCGACACGACCAGCAGAGGTGTGGTCGGATGCCCCTCGCGGACAGTGTCGAGGAAACCGTGGACCGCGGGAGCGAAGGCGCGCAGACGCATCACATCGCTGTTGACGATGTTGATGCCGATCTTCAGGCTGATCAGGTCCGCCGGGATGTCGCGCATCGCGCGGGCGGTGAACGGGTCGAGCAGCGCGCTCCCGCCGAACCCCAGGTTGACCAACTCCACGCCGCCCTCAGCCGCGGCCAGGGCCGGCCAGATGGCGCTGGGATGAGCGGCGTTCGAGCCGTGACTGATGGAACTGCCGTGGTGCAGCCACGTCCTGCGCCCACTGGGCGGGGCCTGCTCAACGGGCGCGTCGGTACGCAGCGCGATCAGCTCGGTGATCTCCGTGTGCGGGAGCCAGATCTCGATGTCCTTCTCCCCCGCCGGCAGATCCGCGAAGCGGGCGGTGCCGGCCGGCCCCTCGGTCAGCACCGAGGTTTGGGTGAACATGTCGGTAACGGTCCGGACGTTGCCCCCGGGCACCGATGCCTGTGCGGCCAGGCGGCCGTTGACCAGCAGGTCGTAGACGCCGTCCGCCGGTGGTGGGAAGCCTTGGTAGACCCGCTTGGTGGGTAGCGTGTCCAGTTCGATCGTGGTGGCCCGGGTACGGAACGCCAGCCGCACACCGGAGGGCTGGGCCTCGGCCATGGCCAGTTGGTCGTCGGGGATCTGCCGGCGCGCCTGGGTGGTCAGCCGATGCGGCAGCAGACCGCGCGCGGTCGACTCCAGGTCGACAAAGCCGCGCAGGAGATCCGCGGTGACCGGGGTGATCCATTGGCGTTCGGTGGTCATTGCCTCAAGCCTTTCGACCGAATCTCGGTGTTCATCGGCGCGCCGCGCAGCGAACCGCTTGCGGTGGTGCGGCCGTTGTCCGGGTCAGGTAGAGCTGCGGTTACGTAACAGCGAGTCGAGCGAATCCACGATCCAGTCCCAGGATTCCTGCGCAGCGGGAGCGCTGTGTTCGAAACCACCGGCCAGCTCCAAACTGACGTAGCCGTGGAAGACGCTGCCCAGCATCCGGACCGCATGCGTCGCGTCCGGCTCGTCCACGTCGTAGCCCCGCAGGATCGCCCGGGCCATCTGGGCGTGCCGGCCGCCAGCGCTGGCGGCCGCTGTTTCCGGACCGAGCCGGAGCCGGGCGGCCGCATACCGGCCCGGGTGCTCCCTGGCGTACTCGCGGTAGGCGTGAGCGAACGCGGCCAGGGCGTCCCTGCCGGCACGACCAGCGACGGCGTCGGCGACGCGATCGGCGAGTTCCTCCAGCGCGAACAGCGCGATGCGGATCCTGAGGTCCTGCGAGTTCTTCAGGTGCGAGTACAAGCTCGGGACCTTGACGCCGAACCGCCGGGCGAGCGCCGAGACGGTGACCTCGTCGAAGCCGACCTCATCGGCCAGCTCCGCCCCCGCTCGGGTCAGACGCGCCGGCGTCAGCCCTAGCCTCTCCATCACCCTCCCCCTAACTACCTATGCCTATTATGCTCCTGCCTAATAGTTATAGGCAAACTAGCCCGCAGCTCGGGAGTAACGGACCGAATGAGCGATCTGGAAGGCGTGCGGGCGCTTCCCGAGGGCTTGGGCTCGTGCTGGTCAGCGAAGTCACCCGCTGCGGCTGGAAGGTCGCCGCCGCCACCGGGCGCAGCGCCCGCCGTCCAGCGGCGGCGCAACCAGGGCCCGCGCCGCCGGGGATCGGAAAAGCCGGGACGTTGGGCCCGGGCCGCGCCGACCTGTCGGTGTCTTTTTCGCGGGTTTCTCACCCGGGACCTTGGTGTTGAACTCCATCACCACCTCGATCCAGAGATCGAGGTCGGCATCCCGCGACCTCCTCGGCCGCGACCACGCGCCGTTACCGCCGACAGCACCAGCCGGGTCAGGCGGCCACCGTACGGTAATGCCGGTAGAGGGCTCCGGTGGCACCGAGCCGTTCCAGGAACGGCGCCCAAACCTCAGCGATGTGCGCTGCGGCCTGGGCCTCACTGCGCCACTCGGAGAAGCTCAGCACCCGCCGCTCGTCCAAGCTGACCTGTAGGTGAGCGGCGAGAGCACCGGGATAGTCGCGGTCGGCGCCCTCGCGTTCCTCCTCCCCGCGCAGCATGTCGTCCACCCACCTCTGGGCGGAGGTCTGCTCATCCATCGTGAAGAAGGCGACGGGAAAGGACTCCGGCGACGTCGCGCCATCCTCGGCACTGCCGCGAACGACGCGGTACGGCCGGAACGGAATCGACATCGGCTCATCCGGTCCGTACGTCCACCACCGGGGTCCGCCCGCGCCCTGGGCGGCCGGCCCGGTCGGCGGCGGGCTGTCCCCGGTGTATCGGGCGTAGGCCAGCACCTCGTGGCCGTCGCCGCTGACGAACACGCTGAGCGCCACCGGTCGCGTCGAGTGGGGTGTCTGCCCACGACGTTCCGCATCCCGCGCGGCGGCGCTCTGCCAGTGCCGGATCGCACTGTCCGCGAGCTCCTGCTGGTGCTGCTGGTTGCGAGCCTTGACGACGGTGACGAGCACGACGGCGGTGCCGGGATCGTCCAGGATGGGGCGCGGAGAGGGCTGAACCGAGGTCATCGAGGGGCTCCAAACTGGCGGCGCGGTCGGTGTGACTCCTTGAGCCTGCAGGGTCACACCGACCGGCCGGAGGGTCGTACCGTCAGGAGTTCGCAAGGTTTTGGCCGGTGGTTCAGGAGTCGCCCAAATCCTCGTGAAGATCGAGGTGCAGGGCGGCCAGCCGCTTCCGGGTCAGCTCGTCCAGGCGCCGCGCGGCCCGGGGATCGAATCCGGCGGTGTCGACGCGGAGCCGGACGCCTTCCACGAAGGCGCTCAGCGGATCGGCCGGCGGATCGTCCAGGGCGGCGAGAATCGGTGGCAGCACGGCCGAGACCGGCTTGGCGTTCTGCTGCATCGCGCGGATGTGCGGCAGCGTGGCGGTGTCGTAGGTGCCGGAGAAGCCAGTCGCGGTGACACCGGGATGGATGAGCACGTAACGGGGGCCGGCCGGGCCGTGCTGGTCGGTGAACGCGACGCCGAGCAGGTCGTTGAGTTTGCCTCCCTGCCCCAGGGCGGCGCCGCCGTGGTAGTCCCGGCGTAGTTCCAGGTCGTCCCAGCGGACCACGCTCAGTTCGGCGCCGGGACCGGCCACGTTGACCACCACCGCTCGGGGCGCCCGGCGCATCGCGGGAACGAGACCGTGGCTGATCAGGTAGCGGCTGAGATAGAAGAGGGCGAAGTTCTCCTCGACACCCTCGGTGGTCACGCTGCGTCGCGAGTGGTAGTGGCGGGCGCACAGGACGACGGCGTCCACCGACGGGTACGCCGTGCGGATGTGCTCGACGGCGCGGGAGGTCTCGCGCAGCAGGCTGAGATCGGCGTGCACGAAGTGGAGCCGCTCCCCCGCACCCAGCTGAAACGCCTGCGCCCGGACGGCGTCGGCCTTGACCGGATCGCGGCCGACGAGGACGACGGTGTGGCCGGCGGCCAGCCGTTGCAATGCCACGGCACGGCCGATGCCGTCGGTGCCGCCGGCGACAACGACGACGCTCATGCTGGTTTCTCCGCACCGGCCAGGGAGGTCTCGCTGCCGGCCGGCGGCTGCTCCTGCGGCTCCTGGGGCGCTAGGCGCCCGGGCAGCAGGTTGCTCGCGAGGATGAGCACAGCCAGTGCGCCAGCCATCGTCCAGAACGCGGCGTGGAAGCCGCTCAGCGGATTGCCGTCTCCGGCGGTCAGCATGACCACGGCGACGGCGGCGATGCCGATCGAGGCACCGAGCTGGTTGAGCATGTAGAGCACCGAGCTGCCCTGCGGGACCAGCTCGGCGGGAAGTGTGCGGTAGAGCGAGCCGATGGTCGGCGCGCCGACGGCACCCAGCCCGAACCCGATCGTGAAGGAGGCCGCCGTCACCCACACCTGCGACGTCTGCGGGCCGATCTGCGTGAAAACCAGGGCGCTGAGACCGGCCAGGATGGCGCCGCCGAGGGCGAGCAGGCGGGCACCCACCCGGTCGGAGCGGCGGCCGGCCAGTGGCATGGAGATCGCTGAACCGATACCGAGCGGGGCGAGCAGCAGGGCCGCCTCGAAGGTGTCGTGACCCCGGACCAGTTGTTGGTAGAGCGGCAGGGCGAAGATGCTGGCGAAGGTAACGAGCCCGACCAGGCCACCGACCAGGACGCTGGCGGCGAAGCTGGGCCGGGTGAACAGCCGCAGGTCGATCAGCGGCGCGGCGCGGCGCGGGCGAAGGGCGTGCCAGGCGTACCCGCCGAGCAGCAGGACCGCGGCGGCGAGCGGGGTGAGCACCCAGCTGGTGGTGAACGTGCCGCGCTCGGCGACCTGGGACAGGGCCAGCACACCGGCGGCGACGCCAGGGCCGAGCAGGGCGATGCCGATCACGTCCAGCCGGCCGACCGGGGCCGTCTTGTCGGCGTCGCGGGGCACGCTGCGCAGCGACAATGCCAGGGCGAGCAGCCCGATCGGCACGTTGACCAGGAACATCCAGCGCCAGGACAGCGACTCCAGGATGATGCCGCCGACGATCGGGCCAAGCACCGGACCGCTGGAGCCGACCACGCCCATCAGGCCCATCACCCGGCCGACACGGGAGCCTCCGGCAGCCCGGGCGAGCAGGGTGAGCATGAGCGGGTCGACCAGCCCGGCACCAACGCCCTGCAGCACCCGGAAGGCGATGAGGCTCTCCACGTTCCACGCCAGACCGCAGAGGATCGACCCGATCAGGAAGACGACCAGTCCGGCCAGCCAGAGCCGCCGGCCGCCGACCCGGTCGACGGCCCAGGCGGTGACCGGAATCGTCACGGTCAGGGCGAGCAGGTAGCTCGCGGATACCCAGCTGACGGTCGCCAGTGATGCGCCGAAGTCGTGGGCCAGCCGATCGGCGGCCACGGCGATCATCGAGCCGTCCAGAATGCCCATGATCCCGCCCAGCAGCACCACGCCGATCAGACGGCGAAGGGCGGGATCGAGGCGTTGCACCTCTCCTTGACTCATCACGATCTCCACTAGGTCGAGCAACGAATTGCACTGACGGGTGCAGTCTAGGGAGCAGGATAGGGTGGCGCAATGCACTTCGTTAACTAGTTGATACGGATAGTGCGGTTAAATGCACAGAGAGGTAAGGTCTCATCGTGGAATCGACGATCGTCCCCACCAGCCGTCCAGCGCCCCGCGGACGCATTGACAAACGCGAGTCGATCCTCGCGGCGGCGTTCACCGTGTTCGCCAACCGCGGTTTCGCGAGGGCCTGCATGGAGGAGATCGCCGAGGTCGCCGGCGTGGCCAAGCACACCGTCTACAACCACCTCGGCGACAAGGAGTCCCTGTTCCGTGAGGCGCTGGCGACCGTCGCCGGCGACATGATGGCCGGCAACCTGGCAGTCGTCGAGACGTCCCTGGGCACCGGCGCCGCGGCAGACCCGGAGAGCGCCCTGCACGACGCCGCCCGCCAACTGCTGCATCGATGTTGCGACCAGCGGTCGTGGGCACTGCGCCGACTTCTCTACGCCGAGATCAACCAGTTTCCCGACCTGCTCGAGGTCGTGTGGGGGCACGGCGCGAGCCGCCTGCGGGAGGCCCTCGCCGACCGGCTGGCCCGGCTGTCACTGGCCGGCCACCTCGACACGCCCGACCCCAGCGAGGCGGCCGAGCAGTTTCTGGCTCTGCTGACCGGCCCGATGGAGGCCCGCTCGCATCTCGGCACGAAGGCCGTCGACGACCAGGAGCTCGAACGCGTCGCCCGGACCGCCGTACGCACCTTCCTGATGGCGTACGGCAGGCGCGGCTGATCGCGCAGCGGCGTGTGCCGGTCGACGAGGTCCGGCACGCGGCCGCCGCGAAGACGACAGGAGAGGATGGGGACAATGCAGGTCCTCGTGGTGGGAAAACCTCGTATCGCCCACGGGCATCTCGTCCCGGCGTTGCAACGGCAGGGACACTCGGTGACCACCGTCGACACCGGGGCAGCAGCGCTGAGGGCTCTCCGTGGAGCGGATTTCATCCTGGTCGACCTGCAGCTGCCGGACATCGACGGTCTGGAGGTCTGCCGCCGGCTGCGCGAGCGCTGCGACACCCCGGTGATCGCCTTCACCGACGCCGGCACCGAGCTGGACCGCGTGCTGGGGCTGGAGGCGGGTGCCGACTCCTGCCTGGACAGCCCGATCGAGCTGCGCGAACTCATCGCCCGCGTCGAGGCCATCAACCGGCGTGCCGGACTGCGGGCCGGGCCGGGCCGGGCCGACACATCCGTCCTGGAAGCCGGTGACCTGCGCGTCAACGTGGCCGCCCGGGAGGTCACCGTCGGCGGCCGAGCGGTGGAACTGACCCGCAAGGAATTCGACCTGCTGGTCTTCCTCGTCCGGCACGCCGAGACAGTGGTTACCCGCCAGCGCCTGATGGCGGAGATCTGGGACGACCCGCGCTCGTTGAGTTCGCGTGCCAGTCGCACCGTCGACACGCACATCAGTTCGCTGCGCGGAAAGCTCGGCGACAGCGACCGCATCCACACCGTCCGCGGCGTCGGCTTCTGTCTCGTGCCACGGCCGGCCCCGCCCGTGCCGCACCAGCGTCGCACCCTGCTTTTCCCGGATCTGACACTCAATTATGGATAAGCCGAAAGTCGCCTGGCACAACGTTTCCCAGCTCGGTCCTACGGTCGGAAGGCAATGCCCGCCCTCGTAGCGACGGAGACCCGCATGACCACCGTTGAGCCCGATCGGGCCGCACCCGGCTGCCCCTACCACTCCGCGGACCTCACCTCCGAACGGCTAGACCTCGATCCCCTGTACGCCGAGCTACGCGACCGGGAACCGCTGGCCCGCGTCACCATGCCGCACGGCGGCGACGCCTGGCTGGTGACCCGCTACGAGGATGTCCGTGCCGTGCTCGCCGATCCCCGCCTGAGCCGGGCGGCCGGTGTCGGCAAGGACGTGCCTCGCTCGAGCCCGCTGATCCAGCACCCGGAATCGCTGCTGAGCATGGACCCTCCCGAGCACACCCGGCTACGCCGGCTCGCGGCGAAGGCCTTCACCAAACATCAGGTCGATGCCACCCGGCCACGGGTACAGGGCATTGTGGACCTTCTCGTCAACCGTCTGGTCGACGCCGGGCCGCCAGCGGATCTGGCCGTCATGCTGGCCTGGCCGATGGGCATCACGGTGATCTGCGAGGTGTTCGGCGTCCCGCCGGAGGACCGGGACCGTTTCCGGGGCTGGACGAACGAGATGATGGCGCTCACCGCCGACGACCCACGAGCCATCGAGGCCGCCCGCGCCAGCCTGGACGGTTACCTGCGCGATCTGATCGCCCGGCGGCAACGCGATCCCGGTGACGACCTGCTCAGCCAGCTGGTCAACGCGCGCGAGGGCGAGGACCGGCTCACCGACGCGGAACTCGCCATCTTCGCGGTCGACCTGCTCACCGCCGGTCACGAGACCACCGCGAACCAGACCGGCAACTTCCTCTACACCCTGCTCTCGCGGCCAGAGCTCTGGCAGCAACTGGTGGCCGAACCCACCCTGGTGCCCAGCGCGGTCGAGGAGTTGCTGCGGTTCACACCCCTGGCAGCCGCGGTGGCCCCGTTCTCCCGGATCGCCGTCGTCGACGTCGAACTACACGGCAAGGTGATCCGGGCCGGCGACGCTGTTGTTGCCCAGAATGACGCCGCCAACCGTGACCCTGCCGTCTTCACCGACCCCGAGACCATCGATCTGGGCCGTGCCACGAATCCGCACGTAGCCTTCGGCCACGGACCGCACCACTGCCCGGCGGCCGCGCTGGCCCGCCTGGAGCTGCAGGTCATGCTGGACACCCTGGTACGCCGGCTGCCGGGGTTGCGGCTGGCGGTCCCGGCCGACGACGTGAGCTGGCAGCGCAACCGTGTCATGCGTGGCGTGCGGCACCTGCCCGTCATCTGGTGACGAGCGGCTCGGGCGCGGCTCCCGACGAGGTCGCGCCCGAGCCGGTGGAGTCTCAGCTGAACGATGCGGCGTTCTCGGCCGCCCACGTGGCGAACGGCCGGGCCGGGCGACCCAGCAACGCGGCCACGTCGTACACCGGCCCGGGCTGCCCGTCGCGTTCGCGCTGGTAGTCGAGCAGGGAACGGACGAAGGTCGCCGGTACGTGCGCCGACAACTGCTGGGCGTACCTCTGCGGGTCGATCTCGCGTACCTCGATCGGCCTATTGGTGGCCTCCCCGATGGCCCGGACCTGTTCGCGTGCCGACAGCGACTGCGGGCCGGTGATCCGGTGCACCGCACCGGCCCGGCCGTCGTCGAACGCACGCACCGCGACCTCCGCGAGATCATCCGGGTGCACCGGCTCGCTGTAGGTGCGCGGGTACGGTAACGCCACCCGCCCCTCGGCCCGGATCTGCGCGGCCCACTGCAGCGCGTTGCTGGCGAAGGCCCCGGGACGCAGCACCGTCGCGCCGATCCCGGCGGCCTCGATGGCCCGCTCGACCAGCAGGTGCTGGAGCGCGATCGGGCCGGGCTGCTCGGCGTCGTGGTCGATGGCCAGCGACGACAGCAGCACGATGTGCCGCAGGCCGGCGTCGGCGGCCGCTTTCAGAAGCTGCTCAGCGCCCTCGGGTCGGGCGTAGAGGAAGATTTGCTCGACTCCGGCCACCGCCCGTGCCGCCGACGTGGGCGCAGCCAGATCAAGGTCGGCCCACTCCACACCGCCGGGCAGGTCCGCCGGCTTCGTCCGGCCGGCCGCCCGGACCGGCCGGCCCTGTTCGTACAGCTGCCGCAGAACTGTGGCGCCGATGCGTCCGCCGGCTCCGGTCACCAGAATGGTCATGGCTGGTTCTCCTTGATTCGGGTCGGGCCGAGGCTGCGGAACAGGTGGTAGCGCTGGAAACCGATCGGCCGCACTCCGGGGGTCGCGGCGGTGGCCCGCAGTGTTGCCCGCCGGGTGGCGCCCGCGAGGAATGCCTCGTGGGCCGCGTCGTCGGTCCACCGCGCCAGGTTGAGCACCCGGGTGCCGTCCACGCTGAGGTGGAAACGGGCACTGAGCATGCCGCGGTGGTGCTCCGGGGGTGTCTGCTCCAGCGCCCGCACCACGGACGTGACGATCTGCTCCTGCCGGGGCGGGTCGTCGACGTCGAAATCGGCGACGACCGCGCATCCGGCGGTCGGAGCGCCGTCGAGCACGATGGCCCTGTGCGGCCGGTACTCGACGGCGGTGCGCCGGGCCACGCCGGGCAGAGTGCTGACGTGCCGGGCGTAGGCGTCCGGGTCGGCGGCGCGCACGTACAGCAGTGCGGTCTCGGCGGTGACCCCGGCATAGGCGTCCAGGGACAGCAGACCCGGCGGCCACGGGGCCGCGGCCCAGGCCGCGGTCACCTCCTGGAGCACCGCGGCGGTCGCCGCCGGGGTGTGCCAGCGGGTCACGAAGACCGCCGCGACGTCCGGCTCCGGGGAGTCCGGGTCAGCCATACGGGTGCTCCGCGCGGGCGGCACGCAGCGGGCGGGCCCACCAGACGAGCTGGTCGAACAGTGTCTTCGCCGCCGCCGCGGCACCCGCGTCGGTCACCGTCGCGCCGACGGGGAACTGTTGCCATGCGTGGTGGAAGCTGACCGTCTCCCGCACGGTGACGGTGTGCAGCTCGGCGAAGACCAGCCGTAGCTGCTCGACCGCGCGCAGCCCTCCCGCGTGGCCGCCGTAGGAGACGAAGCCGACCGGCTTGCCGGCCCACTCGCTGAGGAACCAGTCGAGGACGTTCTTCAGCGATGCCGGGAAGCTGTGGTTGTACTCCGGCGTGACGATGACGAAGGCGTCGGCCTCGGCCAGCTGTCTGCTCAGCCGGTCACGGATCGCGGCCACCTCGGGTTCCGGGGACCGCCCGGGTGCCGGCAGCACCAGCGGCAGCGGATGGTCGAGCAGGTCGATGAGATTGACGTCGAGCTCGGGCCGGGCGGCCGTCTGGGCCAGCACCCACTCGCTGACGGCCGGGCCGAGCCGAGTGTCCCGGACGCTGGCGATGATCACCGCGAGTCGTAGCGGCGAGATGTCGGTCAAGGAACTGCCTTCCTGTGCGGGGACGAGACGCCGACGGCGGCCAGCAGGCCAACCGCCGCCGCCAGGGAGAGGATCAGCCAGGCGGCACGCCGTTCGCCGGCAGCGGTGACGGTCGCGGCGACGGGCAGCAGCGCCACGGTTCCGGTCTGGACCGCCGCCTGGTAGAACGCGATCGCCGCAGGCCCTCGGCCGGGTGGCGCCGCCGTCGTCGCACGCATGTTGAGCGCGGCGAACGACAGCACCAACCCGAGACCAACCAGGGACAGCGCCGGCAGTACGCCGGTGACGTACCGGGCGGGGTGGGGGTGCCACAGCAGGCTCAGGTAGCCCAGCAGCGCGGCGGCAGCTCCCAGGGCGATCAGGCGGTCCCCGCCGAACCGGGCTACCAGGGCAGCGCCCCACGGTGCGGCGAGTGCGAGCGGCAGGCACGCCGGCAGCAGAGCGAAGGCGTTCTGCCAGCCGGTCCACCCGAACCGGCCTTGCAGGTCGAAGGTGAGCAGCAGCAGCAGGGTCTGGTAGCCCCCGTTGAGAGCCGATGCCGTCACCGCCGCCCCGAGCAGCGCGCCGGTGATCCGCAGTCCGGCTGGACGGACGTCCGAGTGTGCCGACTCCGTCGAGTCCGGTGGCAGCAGACGGCTACTGAGCAGCATCAACGCGATGGCCACCGGTGCCGGGAAGACGAAGGTCCACCGCCATCCGGATTCGGCCAGCACACCGGACAGCAGCAGGCCGGTGGTGAACCCGGCCGCTCCGAACAGCGAGTACACGCCGACAGCGCGCCGCCGCGCGGCCCCGTCGGGGTAGGCGGTCGCGATGATGGCCAGCCCGGCGGGCGCGGTCAGGGCCGCGCACATGCCCTTGACCACGCGGATGCCGATCAGCACCGCGCCGCTGTCGGCGAGGCCGCCGGCAAGGGACGCCACGGCGAAGCCGGCCATCGCCGTCAGATAGGTGCGGCGGCGGCCGAAACGGCGGGCCAGCCACGGTCCGAACGGCAGCAGTACGGCGAACCCGGCGGCGAACCCGCTGACCAGCCACTGCGCCGAGGCGAGGGGCAGGTCCAGGTCGGCCGCGACGTGCGGCACCGCGACCAGCACCACCGACACCTCGACCGCGTCGAGGATCATGGTGGCGGACAGGACGAGCAACAGGGCTGACGAGCGGCGCGAGGTGAGCGCCGTCATGACGCCGCGGCCAGCAGCGCCGGAAGACGGCCGGTGACCAGGGCGATGTTGTCGGCGACCAGATCGTCGGGCATGCCGGCGATGTCCGCCCAGAAGATCAGGTGGCGGACCGGCAGCCCGGCGGTCAGCTCCTTGATCTCCACTGCCGCCTCCTCCGCGGTGAGGATCCGCAGCAGGCCGCGGGTGTCGCGGGCGTGCGGGTCGCGGAGGTCGTCGAGCGTCAGCGGCGGAGAGGTCTGGCCGGTGCCCTCCAGCGCGCCCTGCCGGTAGGAGTTGACCTGGTGCACCAGGTGCGGGCCGAGCCGGGCCCACGCCCGCTCCGGGTCCCGGGCCAACAGGATGGGCAGCAGATCCGCGACCCTTGCGACCGAGGGATCGTGGCCACCCTCGGCCAGGCCCCGCTGGTACTCCAGAAACGACTCGCGCGACAGGTGCAGCAGGCCGATGCCGAGCCGGCCCGCCAGGCGGGCACCACGCGGCCCGTAGAAGCCACCCCACAGCGGAGGAAGATCCTGCACCGGCGCCGGGGTGATGCCACGCTCGCGCCACAGCTCCCGCACCCGCTCGATGTGCTCGCCGGCGCGGGAGATGCGGCGGCCGAAGTCGACGTCGTACAGCTGGTACTCGGGACGGCGGTAGCCGGCACCGAGCCCGAGTTCCAGGCGCCCTCCACTGATCAGGTCCACCACGGCCGCCTGCTCGGCGATCTCGACAGGATGGTGCAGCGGGGCCACCACCACCGCGGTGCCGATGCGGGCCCGCCGGGTCCGGGCGGCGGCCGCCGCCGCGAAGGTCAGTGGCTGCGGAAGATAGCCGTCGGCGAACAGGTGATGCTCGGTGAACCAGAGGCCACCGACACCCCGCTGGTCAGCCTCAGCGCAAAAGTCGAGAATGCGGCCGTAGTGGCGGTCGCGGGGCCGCTGCCATCGCTGGGGGTTGCGCAGGTCGAAGAGCAGTCCGACATCCACGGTGCGTCCTTTCAGAACGGAGGGTTACCGTGCTTGCGGTGCGGGATGTCGCCGTGTTTGCTGGCGAGCATGGCCAGCGCGCGGCACAGCACCGGCCGGGTTTGCCGCGGGTCCACCACGTCGTCGATCAGCCCTCGCTCGGCCGCGTGATACGGGTGGACCAGTTCCGCGCGGTACTCGGCGATCTTCTCGGCGCGCGCCGCCTCCGGGTCGGGCGCCGCGGCGATCTCCCGGCGGAAGATCACATTGGCGGCGCCCTCCGGCCCCATCACGGCGATCTCGTTGGTCGGCCAGGCCAGTGCGAGGTCCGCGCCGATCGACCGGGAGTCCATCACGATGTACGCCCCGCCGTAGGCCTTGCGCAGGATCAGTGAGATCCGCGGGACGGTGGCGGCACAGTAGGCGTACAGCAGCTTCGCGCCGTGGCGGATGATGCCGTTGTGCTCCTGCACCACTCCGGGCAGGAAGCCGGGCACGTCGACAAGCGTGATCAGGGGAATGTTGAAGGCGTCGCAGAACTGCACGAAGCGGCTGCCCTTCTCGCTGGCCGGTATGTCCAGGACACCGGCCAGCACGGCGGGCTGGTTGGCCACGATGCCGACCACCTGCCCGTCGAGGCGGGCGAGGGCACAGACCAGATTCCGGGCGTACGTCTCGTGCACCTCCAGCAGTTCGCCGTCGTCGACGATCTCGGCGAGCACGGCGCGCATGTCGTACGCCCGGCTGCCGTCGGCCGGCACCAGGTCGAGCAGCGCGTCGCTGGGCCGCTGTGCGGGATCACCGCTGACGACGGTGGGTGGCAGTTCGCGGTTGTTGGCCGGCAGGAGCGAGAGTAGGTACCGCACGTCGGCCAGGCAGCTCTCCTCGTCGTCGTGGACGAAATGGGCCACCCCGGAGATGCCGGCGTGCACGTCGGCGCCGCCGAGGTCGTTCTGGCTGATCTGCTCGCCGGTGACCGCCCGCACCACGTCCGGCCCGGTGAGGAACATCTGCGCGGTGTCGCGGACCATGAACACGAAATCGGTCAGGGCCGGGCTGTACGCCGCGCCGCCCGCGCACGGACCCAGCATCACGCTGATCTGCGGGATGACGCCGGACGCACGGGTGTTGCGCTGGAAGATGCCGCCGTAACCGGCGAGAGCGGTCACCCCCTCCTGGATACGAGCGCCGGCGCCGTCGTTGAGCGACACCAGCGGAGCCCCGGCAGAGATCGCCAGATCCATCACCTTGTGGATCTTCTGGGCGTGGGCTTCCCCCAGCGCCCCGCCGAAGATCCGGAAGTCGTGGGCGTAGACGAACACGGTGCGGCCCTCGACCGTGCCCCAGCCGGTCACCACACCGTCGGTGTACGGGCGGCGGTGGTGCAGGCCGAACTCGGTGGCGCGGTGCCGGCGCAGAGCCTCCACCTCGGTGAAGCTGTCCTTGTCGAGCAGCAGGTCGATGCGTTCCCGGGCGGTCAGCTTGCCGCGAGCGTGCTGGCGTTCGGTGGCGGCGGGGTCCGGGCCGAGCCGGACCGTCTCCTTGAGGTCGGCGAGTTGCGCCGTGCTCTGCCGGATGCTCATCCCAGCAACGTCCCGCCGGTGGCGTCGAGGAAGGCGCCGGTGATCCAGCGCGCCTCGTCGGTGGCCAGGAAGGTGATCACATCGGCGACGTCGCCGGTCTGACCGACCCGGTTGAAGGCGGACAGGCTCGCCATCTGCTCCACGGCCTCCGGGATGTCGAACACCGGCCCGCCGTTGTCGGTGATGCCGGGTGCGACCGTGTTGACGGTGATGCCGCGCGACGCGAGCAGCCGCGCCAGGTGCAGGGTGAGCTGCTCAATGGCCCCCTTGGTCATCGCGTATGGGATCTGGTCGGGGTTGGCGACCCGGGTGAGCCCCGAGGAGATGTTGATGATGCGGCCGCCGGCCGGCAGGTGCGCCAACGCCCGCTGGACGAGGAAGAACGGGGCCCGGGCGTTGACGGCGAAGAACCTGTCGAAGACCGCGCCGGTGACCTCCTCGAACGGGATGCCGGTTGCGGTGGTCTCCCCCGCGTTGTTCACCAGGATGTCGAGTGTCGTCTCCCCGGTGCGGTCCTTGAGCTGCTGCTCCAGGCCCAGGAACAGGGTGTGCACGTCGCCCGGGACGCCGAGTTCGGCCTGCACGGCGAAGGCCTGGCCACCGTCCTTCTCGATCAGCGCCACGGTCTCCTCTGCGGCACCGGTGTTGGCGGCGTAGTGGACGGCCACCAGTGCCCCCTCGCGGCCCAGCCGGATCGCGGTCGCCCGGCCGATGCCACGGCTGGATCCGGTGACGAGTGCGGTCTTGCCGGTGAGTCGGCTCATGCTGGAACACCTTTCTTCTCGGAGTCGTCGGAGAGCGCCGTGAGGTCGAGGCCGCCGACAGCACGGGCCAGATGGTCGCGGGCCGCGTCGAGCTGGATCAGTTCGGTGAACACCGAGCGCAGGCCCTCCACGCCCGGGTCGCCGAGCAGCAGGTCGGCCTGGACGCGGATGTGGGTGAGCGTGCGGGCGCCGGCTGCACGCCGGATTCGGTCGTAGCCGGCGAGCACGCTGTCGCCGGCATCACCCCTGGCTCGAGCGGCGAGCCGCGGGCCGAGCTCGGCGGCGTCGTGCAGGCCGAGATTCAGCGCCTGACCGCCGGCCGGGAGCTGCTGGTGGGCGGCGTCGCCGGCCAGCACCACCCGGCCGCGGACGTACTCGGCGGCCTGCCGGCCGACGTCGTCGAAGGCGTTCACCCAGCGGGGCGTGCCGTGCCCGATGTCCTCGCCGGTGACCTCAGCCCAGGTCTCGGCCAGTTCGGTGTACAGCACCGGCCCGGTGCGCCACCGGGATGCGGCACCGAAGCGGTGCACCATGATCCGGGTCGCGCCGTCCGGCCACCGCACGGCCGTGGCCATGCCGCGCGGCGTGCGTTCGAAGCGCCGGCCCGGCACGTCGATGCCGTCCACGTCGGCGCGGAGCAGCTCCCGTCCGGTTCCGGTGGTCGGCCCGGTCAGACTGAACCCGCCAAGCTGGCGTACGGTGCTGCGTTCGCCGTCGCAGCCGGCCAGGTGACCGGCGGCGATCCGGGCCGGGCCGGTGCGCGTGTCGAAGTAGTCGATCTCGACGCCCTCATCGTGTTCCCGCAGCCCGGTGACGACCGCGCCGCGCCGGATGTCGACGCCCGCCGCGACCGCCCAGGTGGCGAGGACCGACTCCAGGTGGGTCTGCGGGCACTTCCACTGCCCGGCGTACGGGTGCCCCGCCTCCCCCGCGGCGAGATCGAGCCGGATGCCACCGAAGTGACCAGGCCCGCCCTCGGGCAGGTCGCCGAGCAGGGGAAGCACCTCACGCCCGGCCAGCAGTTCCATGGTGTGCGCGTGCAGGGTGGAGGCGCGTGACTCGGTGTGCGGCGCGGTCCGCTGTTCGAGCACGGTGACCGTGACGCCGTGCCGGGCGAGGGCGCCGGCGAGGAACAGGCCGACCGGACCTGCTCCGGCGACCACCACGTCGCGGCGTCCCGGATCGCCGGTGGTGGTCATCGCCGGGCTTCCGCGTACTCCTTGGCGTGGCGCAGGGTGGTCAGGCTGTTGCCACCGAGGGCCTCGCGCAGGAACCGCCGGGCCTCCGGCAGGCCGGCATCGGCGCCGAGGATGCCGGTGATGCGGTCCGGGTTGATCGCCACGGTGTGTTCCGCGGTCGCCGTGGTACGGCCGTTGGTGTCCTCGTCCAGCTGCCAGTAGCCGGTGTGCAGGGTGAGCAGGGCCGGCAGGGTGGTCTGCTTGTAGACGATGCGGTGGTGCGGGAATGCCACCCGGACCGACTCGGTGACGTGCGAGGAACCGTCCTTGGTCAGCGTCGTCAACCGCAGGGTCTGCAGGCCGGGAATGGACTCGCTGAACTCCACGGCGGACACGTGCGGCAGCCGGTCGGCCCAGTGCTGGGCCTCGTTGAGGAAGTCGAAGACGTCCTTGGCGGAGCCTTCGATCTCGACGCTGTCGGTGAACGACAGGGTGAGCTCGCCGGCCGCAGTCAGTTCCAGGCTGTCGCGCAGCCCGGGCAGTTCGGCGCGGCTGTTGTCGTCGACGGCCCGGTCGATCCAGGCGAGCTTCTCCGGGTCGTCGTCGATCGCGGAGTATTCGTGCAGCAGGCGGACCCTGGTGCGGCGTTCGGCGAGGGGCTCGATGATCCAGGTCCCGGTCATCTCGCGTACCGGTGGGGCGGGCACCTCCTGCCAGAACTGGATGCGCAGGCCGGCCTCGTCGAGCACGCGGCGTGACGTCCAGTTCTTCGCCTCGCCGTTGGCGGTGGCCCAGATACGGATGCGTTCCTGGGTGCCGTCGCGTTCCAGGTAGTCGACGTGGATCGAGGGCGGGAACAGTTGGGGCCAGTTCTCCACCTCCGCGAGCAGGCGGTAGACGTCGTGGGCGGACGCCTCGACGACGATCTCGTGTTCGACCTGGCGGTCGGCCATGACGGGTCCTTTCGGGAGGGTCAGAAGTTGCCGAGGCCGCCGCAGACGTTCAGTGCCTGGGCGGTGATCGAGGCGGCGGGGTCGGAGGCGAGGTAGCCGACCAGACCGGCGACCTCTTCGGGGGTCGAGTACCGGCCGAGGGGGATCTTGGCCTGGAACCTTTCGAGAATCGCTTCCTCGCTGGTCTCGTACGCCGCCGCGTAGCCCTGCCGGACCCGCTGGGCCATGGGCGTCTCGACGTAGCCGGGGCAGACGGCGTTGACGGTGATGCCGGTGGGTGCCAGCTCGTTGCCGAGCGCCTTGGTGAAGCCGACGACACCATGTTTGGACGCCGAGTACGGTGCGCCGAGCACGACGCCCTGCTTGCCGGCGGTGGAAGCGATGTTGATGATGCGGCCACGCTCCTTGCCTCGCAGGCCGCCGGTGTTGAGCACCTCCCGGGTGACCCGGAAGACGCTTGTCAGGTTCGTCTCCAGCACGTCGGCCCAGAGTTCGTCGTCGAGATCGGCGGTGACCCCGCCGCCACTGCGGCCGGCGTTGTTGACCAGGATGTCGATCGGGCCGTACCGGTTGACGGCGCTCTGCACGAAGGCGTGGACCTGCGCGCCGTCGCGCACGTCCACGGCGGCGCCGTCGACGTCGAGACCCTCGCCGGTCAACTGCTTGACGGTGTCGGTGACCGCGGCGGCGGTTCGCGCGCCGAGGAACACCCGGTCTCCCTGGGTGGCCAGCAGGCGGACCACGGCCAGGCCGATCCCGCTGGTGCCGCCGGTGACCAGCGCCGTCCGGCCGGCGCTCATGTCCGGCTCCCGGCGGCAAGCTGGGTGTTGACCGCGTCGATGACTTCGCGGGGACTGGTGTCGCCGACGAGCAGTTCGTCGCCGAGGCCAACGGCGAACTCGCGCGCGATGCGGCTGCCGGTCTCCAGCAGTGCCAGCGAGTCGTAGCCCAGGTCGGCGAAGGCGGTGTCCAGGATGTCGCCGGCGAGGTTGACGTTCTCGCTGGTGCCGGCGCCGTCTCGCAGGATGCGACGGAGGTCGTCGAGGGTGAAGGGAGTGGATCCGGGCATGGTGTGGCCTTTCCGGTCAGGAGGGGTGGGAGGTGCTGACGAGCACGGGCTGTGGCGCGCGGACCACCAGGGCGGAGTTGAAGCCGCCGTGGCCGCGGGCGAGCACCAGGGCGGTACGCACCCGGGCGGGTCGTGGCGCTCCGGTGACCAGGTCGAGCTCGTACTCCGGGGCCGGGTCGCTGTTCACCGTCGGCGGGATGACACCGTCGCGGATGCTGAGCAGGGCAGCGGCCACGTCCAGCGGGGCAGCGCCCGAGTACAGCCGGCCGGTCATCGTCTTGGGGGCGGTCACCGGCACTCCGCGCGGGCCGAACACGGTGCTGATCGCGGCGGCTTCGACCTGGTCGAGCTCGGGAACCGCGGCCGCGTCGGCGAAGACCACGTCGATGTCGGTGGGGTCTGCGCCGGCCTCGGCCAGTGCGAGGGTGACGGCACGGACCAGGCCGGAGGGGCGGCCGGTGCCCGGGGCCGGGTCGGTGGTCGCGGCGTGCCCGGCGATCTCGCCGTAGACGTGCGGGGCCTGCCGTCGCCGTGCGTGGTCGGCGTCCTCGACGATCAACAGGGCACCGCCCTCACCGGGTACGTGCCCGGCCGCGCGCGGGTCGAACGGCAGGTAGGCGTGTTGCGGGTCGCGGCTGTTGCTGAGCCGCCCTCCGGCCAACTGGGCGACCCAGCCCCACGAACACAGGGACGCGTCGACCGCGCCGGCGACGACCACGGGTGTTCCCTTGCGGACCTGCCGGCGGGCGTGGGCCAGTGCGTCGAGCCCTCCGGCCTGGTCGCTGACGACGACGGCGCTGGGGCCGCGCAGCTCGTTGCGGATGGAGATCTGGCCGCTGTTGACGGCGTAGAACCAGGCGAACGACTGGTAGGCGGAGACGAACTGCCCGCCCTGGCTCCACAGCGCCCGCAGCTCCCTCTCACCGAATTCGAACCCACCGGAGTGACTCGCGGTGATCACGCCGACGTCGTAGGGCCCGAGGTCGGCGGGGGTCAGCGCCGCGTCGGCCAGTGCCCGGTCGGCGCTGACCAGGGCCAGTCGTGTCATCCGGTCGGTTTGCGGCAACAGCCGGTCGGGCAGCTCCTGCTCGGGGGCGAACCCGGTGATCTCGCCGGCCAGCGTGGCGGGGTACCCGGTCGCGTCGAACCTGGTGATCGGGACGATGGCGGTGCGCCCGCGCAGGGTGGCCTGCCAGTATGGGTCGACGCCGACGCCGGTGGGGCTGGCGATGCCGAGTCCGGTCACGACGGTGCGGGTGGTCATCGTGGGCTCCTGTCGGGCCGGGCCAGCACCACGGCGCTCTGGAAGCCGCCGAAGCCGCTGCCGACCGAGAGCACGGCGTCGGTACGGTGGTTGCGGGCCGTCAGTGGTACGTAGTCGAGGTCGCAGTCGGGGTCTGGGTGGTGCAGGTTGGCGGTGGGCGGCACGACGTGGTGCTCCATGGCCAGTGCGCAGGCGGCGACCTCGATGGAGCCGATCGCTCCCAGGGAGTGGCCGACCATCGATTTGATCGAGCTCATCGGGACGCGGTAGGCATGGTCGCCGAGGCTGTCCTTGACGGCGGCGGTCTCGTGCCGGTCGTTTTGTTTGGTGCCGGAGCCGTGCGCGTTGACGTAGTCGACGTCGGAGGGGTTGAGCCGCGCCTCGGCGAGGGCCGTGCGGATCGCCTCGGCCATCTCCCGGCCGTCGGGGCGCAGCCCGGTCATGTGGAAGGCGTTGGACCGGGTGGCGTAACCAGCCACCTCGGCGTAGACGTGCGCCCCGCGGCGGCGGGCGGCGTCCAGTTCCTCGAGAACGAACACGGCGGCCCCCTCGCCGAGTACGAAGCCGTTGCGGGTCGCGTCGAAGGGACGGGAGGCGGTTTCCGGGTCGTCGTTGCGGTCGGTGGTCGCCTTGATGGCGTCGAAGCAGGCGACGGTGATCGGCGAGATCGGTGCGTCGGTGGCACCGGCGATCATGGTGTCGGCGAGCCCGTCCCGGATGACGTCGGAGGCGTAGCCGATCGCGTCGAGACCGGACGTGCAGCCGGTGGAGATCACGGTGCTGGGGCCTTCGGCGCCGGTGGCCCACGCCACCTCGGTGGCGAAGGAGCTGGGCACCAGATAGTCGTAGAGGTGCGGGACCGCGTACCGGTGGTCGACCGTGGTCAGCCGGCCGCCGTCGCTGACCGCGCGGTACTCCTGGTCCAGGCTCATCGTGGCACCGACCGCGCTGCCAATGGTGACGCCGAGGCGGGCCGGGTCGAGGGTGTGGAGTTCCAGACCGCTGTCCTGCACCGCTTCCCGGGCGGTGACCACGGCGAACTGCGCCGCCCGGTCCATCCGGCGGATCTCCTGCGGGCGCAGGCCGGCGCTCTCCGGGTTGAAGTCGACCTCGGCGGCGACGTGTGAGCGGAACGGCGCGGGGTCGAAGAACGAGATGCGCCGGGTCGCGGTACGGCCGTCGGAGATGAGCTGCCAGAAGTTCTTGGCACCCGGCGTGCCCGGCGCGGTGACCCCGATTCCGGTGATGACCACGCGGCGGGGGGCGGTCATCGGGCTTCCCAGTGGTAGAAGCGCTGTGCCAGGGCGTCGGCCGGGGAGCGCCAGGTGGCCGGGTCGTAGGCCTCGATGTAGGGCTTGAGATCGGCGCTGATCCGAACGAAACGCTCGTCGGTACGGGCTTCGTGGATGCGTTCGGCGCCGTCGGGCTGGTCGAAGTCCTGCAGGTGGAAGTAGAGGCCACGGTAGGCGAACAGCTCCCGGCGGCGGGTGCCCATCCGGTGCGGCACGTCGGTGTCGTCGAATTGGGAGAACAGCTCCGACACCGCGTCGGCGGAGCCCGGCTGCATGCGGGCGACGATCAGGGAACTGTGCGTCATCATTTCTCCTCGGAGCGGGCGCGGGCCGGTCCGAACCACCGGTTCAGCGCAGTGGGCAGGTCGTATCGGGTGCCCGGGGCGGCCCAGGCGACGTAGCCGTCGGGCCGCACCAGGACCGCGGTGGCGCCGGCGAGCGCCGCAAGGGACTGCGGGTCGCGCGGACTCGTCGTGACGATGTCGACGCGGTCGCGCCAGCCGGCGGCCCGCCGGCGCAGCCACGGGTTGTCGTTGAGGTCGAGCAGCACGCCGCGGCCGGGACGGAGCAGCGCGGCGGTGTCGGCCGGGCGGTCGCGGGCCAGCACGCTGAGGCGGGGCAGCCGGGCACCGAGCAGCGGATGGGTGCCGCCGCCGACGTCGTAGCGGATGTCGAGGCCGCTCACCTTGGCCGCCAGGTGCCGCCGCACCGGTTCGTGCGCCATCAGTTCGGTCAGGACGTCGCGAAACGGCTGCGCCTCGTCTCCGCCGAGGATGAGGCGGGCCTGCGCCTGGGTGTTGGCCAGCAACTGCCGACCGACCTCGTGGCGTTCGGTGTGGTACGTGTCCAGCAGACTTTCGGGGGCGGTGCCGCGCAGGACCGCGGCCAGTTTCCAGCCCAGGTTGACGGCGTCCTGGATGGAGGTGTTCATGCCCTGCCCGCCGGCGGGCAGGTGCACGTGGGCGGCGTCTCCGGTGAGCAGCACCCGGCCGCGTCGGTACTGTTCGGCCAGGCGCGCCGTGTCGGTGAAGGCGCTGACCCAGATCGCCTCGGCGTGCGAGATGTCGGTGCCGGTGAGCCGTTTCCAGGCTTCGGCGACCTCGCTGAACAAGGGTGGAGCGGTGCGGCGGCGGGGTTCCGCACCCCGCTCGCAGATGATCACCCGATCGATGCCGTCGCCGAGGGGTGCTGCCATCACCATGCCGGTGGCGAGCACCTCTCCGGTCATCCGCGGTGTGATGTCGGCGCCACGGATGTCGGCGAGCAGCAGCTCGGTGGTGGGTTCGGTGCCGGGGAACGCGATGCCGGCGCGCTCACGCACCCGGCTGCGGCCGCCGTCGGCGCCGATCAGATAGCGGGCACGCAGGTGCTGCTCCCCGCCGGCCGTGCGGACCCGAACCTGTACCGCGTCCTCGTCCTGCTCGAGGTCGAGCATCTCGTGTCCGAAACGGATGTCGCCACCCAGGTCGCGTACCCACTCCTCAAGGACCTTCTCGGTCACCGACTGCGGTACGCCCTGCACGGCGCTGGCCTGCCCGCCGAGGACGGCCAGGTCGAGCGGGATGCCGCCGAAGTGACCACGGGTGGTGGTCGGCAGCTGAGGGAAGCGGGGCAGCAGTCCTCTCTGGTCGAAGGTCTCCAGCGTGCGGACGGTGAATCCGAGGCCCCGGGATTCGCCGGAGCGGGCGGTGAGCCGGTCCAGCACGACGACGTCCGCACCAGCCAGCCGAAGTTCTCCGGCCAGTGCGAGACCGGCCGGGCCGGCGCCGACGACGATCACCGAAGCATCCATGGTTTTCCTCCCGACTGATGGCCGCGGCGCACCATTCGAATTGATGGACGTCACCATCGGAGTGGACGCCGACAATCGTCAATCGTTCGCCGCCCTGAATTCAACCCATGCATTCACAGTTTCACCGCAGAGCTGGGTCAAGCGGTTGTCAAATCCCCCCTCAGCAACCCCAGCGGGACGTCGGCCGGACGGTCGCCGCAGCGCTGCCACTCGGCCGGGGAGCTCGTGAAGATACAGAAGAACTACAGAGAATTGTCAATTCATCGACGGCGCTCGGCCCCGACCTCGGCGTGATCGCCGGACGTGACGTCACTCACTTCCGTTGGGCAAACCCAAGACCCTAGCCTAAGCACCGGCGGCGACGAGGCGGCTCTGCATGGTGCAAAACCTATCAAACCTATAGGTTATGTATGCATGCATGACGACACGGGCAGATCCGCCGGAGATCACGGCGTAGCAACGAGGGAGCAGTGCGAATGAGGGCCCTGGTGGTCGATTCCGACAATTCCCGGCGCGCAGATCTCAGCGCACAGTTGAAAAGGCACGGCTTCGACGTCACAGAATGCGGCACCGGAGCTGAGGCAATCGGCACGCTCGACCGTTCCGACCTCATGCTGATAGACCTGTGCCTGCGTGACATGGACGGCGTGGAAGCATGCCGGCGGGTGCGCGCCACCAGCGACGTCCCGCTGATCGCGTTCACCGAGCAGCACATGGCCGTCGAACGGGTCCTGAGCCTGCAGGCCGGCTGCGACGACTGCGTGACCAAGCCGTACGGCGTCCGCGAACTCCTCGCCCGGATCGAGGCCATCATGCGCCGCGTCCGGGCCGGAGCGGGGCGCACCAGATCCGGAGCCGTGATCATCCGCGGCGACCTGCACATCGACCCGCGCGTCCGCGAGGTCCGCGTGCACGGGAACCCCGTCCAGCTCACCCGCAAGGAGTTCGACCTGCTGCACCACCTCGCCGGCGAACCGGACGTCGTCCACTCCCGGACCCGCCTCGCCACCGAGGTCTGGGGCTTCCCCGCCGACACCTACACACCGAGCCTGACCACCAGCCGGACCATCGACACGCACGTGAGCGCCCTGCGCACCAAACTCGGGGACCGCGACGTGATCGTCACGGTACGCGGCGTCGGCTTCCGGCTCGGCCGGTCGATGCCGTCCCGGCTGTCTCGGGCCGGCTGAGCTTCCCCGCCGCCCACCACCCCCCTCACCATCACGGAGTATCCCCATGCCAATACCACGCGGGCTCACCACGGTCGCCGCCATGCTCCCAGTCCTGCTCGTCGCCTGCGGCACCGCAGCCGAGAGCCGGTCCAGCGGCGGGACGCCACGATCCGGCGGTGAGCTGAAGTTCGCCCTGCCCGCCGACCCGACCTGCCTCGACCCGCACCAGGCGGCGACCAGCGAGGGCCTCTACGTCGCCCGCGGCCTGGTCGACTCGCTCACCGACCAAAACCCGGCCACCGGTGAGATCGTGCCCTGGCTGGCGACGTCCTGGAGCGTCACCAAGGACGCCTCCGAGTTCACCTTCCACCTGCGCGAGGACGCCACCTTCGCCGACGGCACCCCGGTCGACGCCGAAGCGGTCAAACGCAACCTGGACGACGTCGCCGCGCTGGGCGCCAAGTCCATCCTCGGCAGTGGGTTCGTCCAGGGCTACAAGGCCACAAGGGTGACCGGACCGCACACCGCCGTGGTCACCTTCGGCGGCCCCAACGCCCAGTTCCTCCAGGCCACCTCCACACCAACGCTGGGCCTGCTCGCGCCCACCAGCCTCGGCAAGGGCGCGGAGCAGCGCTGCACCGGCGGGCTGGTCGGCTCCGGACCGTTCCAGCTCGGAGGCTACGAGACCAACCGCAGCACCACCCTCACCCGCCGGACCGGCTACGCCTGGCCCTCTCCACTGAGCCTGCACCAGGGCGACGCCCGCCTGGAGAAAGTGACCTTCCTGGTGATGCCCGAATCCGGTGTACGGACCGGCAGCCTCACCTCCGGGCAGGTCGACGGCATCGCCGGTGTCGCACCCCAGGACGAGCCTGCCCTGCGTGGCGGACGCGTCAGTCTGCTCAGCCGGGCCAATCCGGGCGTCCCCGTCGCCTTCAGCGTCAATACGGCCCGCCCGATCGCCGCCAACCTGGCCGTACGTCAGGCGGTGCAGGCCGCCGTCAACCGCACCGAGGTCGTCGACACCGTCCTGAGCCCCAGCTACCGCCCGGCCACCAGCGCGCTGTCCAGCAGCACCGCGAATTTCACCGACAACAGCCCTCTGCTGCGGCACGACCCGCAGACCGCACGCCGGTTACTCGACGGCGCCGGCTGGCGGCCCGGACCGGACGGCATCCGGTCGCACGACGGCCAGCGGCTCACCCTCGAAGCCATCCTGGCCACCAACTTCGGACCCAACAAGGCCGCTGTCGAGCTCATCCAGCAACAACTGCGCGACGTCGGCATCGAACTCGACCTGCGGATCCTCTCCATCGCCGACTACCAGCAGGCGCGCGGCAGCGGCGACTACGACCTCGCCTGGGGCAGCGGGACACGCGCCGACCCGGACATCCTGCGTACCGCCTTCTCCGACAAGCTGCTCAACCTGTCCCGGATCAACGACCCGGACCTGCAGCGAGACCTGGACGCGCAGGCCGCCGCCGGCGACGCGAAGCGGCGTGCCGAGCTCGTCGCCACCGCACAGCGGCGGGTGCTCGATCAGGCGTACCAGATCCCGGTGTTCGAAATGACCACCGTCTTCGCCCTCACCGGCAAGGTGCACGACATCGCGTTCACCTCCTCCTCCGGCTTGCAGTACTACGACGCATGGCTGTCCTGACCGCCGGCCGCCGGATGCTGCACGCCGTGCTTGTGCTCTGGGCCGCCTACACCCTCTCCTTCGTGCTGCTCTACGTGCTGCCCGGCGACCCGGTGGCCGTGATGGCCGCCGGCGGTGGTGACGCCACCACAGTGGCCGCGGGGCAGCTCGACGCGCTCCGGGCCGAACACGGCCTGGACCGCCCGCTGCCCGAGCAGTACCTGGACCGACTCACGGGCACGGTACGCGGGGACCTGGGCACGTCGGTGCAGACCGGGGAACCGGTCGCGCGGATGCTGCTGGACGCGCTGCCACCGACCCTGCAACTGGCCGCCGGAGCACTCGGCCTCGGCGTGCCGCTGGGCGCCGCCGTCGCCCTGCTCGCCGCATACGTCCGCCGCCGTGGGCTACGGAGGCTGCTGCTCTCGCTGCCCGGCGCCGGCATCTCGGTGCCCACCTTCTGGGTCGGCCTGGTACTGCTGCAGGTCTTCTCGTTCCGGTGGGCGCTGCTGCCGGCGTTCGGCGACGGCTCTGCCGCGGCCGTACTGCCAGCGATCACGCTGGCTCTGCCGGTCGCCGCACTCGTCGGCCAGACCTTCGCCCGCGGCCTGGGCGACGCCCTGGCCCAGCCCTACCTGGACACCGCGGCCGCCAAGGGCGCCGGACGGGCCCGGCTGCTGCTGCGGCACGCCGCCCGCAACGCCGCGCTCACCCCGCTGGCCGTGACCGGCGTGCTGGCCGGCAACATCCTTGCCGGCGCGGTGGTGGTCGAGACGGTGTTCTCCCGCCACGGCATCGGGCGGCTGACCGCGACGGCAGTCGCCGTCCAGGACATCCCCGTGGTGCAGGGCGCGGTGATCCTCGGCGCGGCCTGCTTCGTGCTGGTCAGCCTGGCCACCGAGCTGCTGATGCCGGTGCTCGATCCGCGGCTACGCACCGCCACCGGGGCCCGGGAGGTGGTCCATGGTTGACACCCGACTGCCCCTTCCCGGCCGCCTGCTCGACCGGGTCGGCCGCCGGACCGCCCGACCGGCACTCGTCGCGTCCGGCGTCATGATCCTGGTCGTCGTGCTCGCGGCCACCGCACCGCGGCTCCTGACCAGCCGCGACCCGCTGGCCGCGGCGCCCGCCAGCCGGCTGCTCCCACCGTCGGCGACCCACCTGTTCGGCACCGATCTGCTGGGCCGCGACCTGTTCGCCCGGGTCGTGCACGGCAGCGCACTCACCCTGCAGGCCGCGCTGATCGCCGTGGCCGTGGGCCTGGTGGCGGGAACAGTGCTCGGACTGCTCGCCGGCTGTCTGGGCGGACGCGCCGAGGAACTGCTCATGCGCGGGGTCGACGTGCTGCTCGCCATACCTGGGCTGCTGCTGTCGCTGGCACTCATCACCGCGCTCGGCTTCGGCACCGTCAAGGTCGCCCTCGCCGTCGGACTGACCAGTATCGCGATGTTCGCGCGGGTCGTCCGCGCGGAGGCGGCCCGGATCGTGCGGATGCCGTACGTGGAGGCCGCCCGCGCCGGCGGCACCCGGTGGCCGCTCGTGATCCTCCAGCACGTGCTGCCCAACGTGGCAGGCACCGTCCTGCTCTACGCCGCCGTCGACTTCGGTGCCGTCGTCCTGCAGGTGTCCGCCCTGTCCTTCCTCGGCTACGGCGCCCCGCCCCCCGAACCCGAATGGGGATCACTGATCGCCGAAGGCCGCGACTACCTGGGCACCGCCTGGTGGCTGACCACCCTGCCGGGGCTGGTCATCACCGCCACCGTCCTGGCCGCCAACCGCATCGCACAGGCCGCCGGCACGGCGCAGGAGAGTCGATGAGCATGCCCGACACATCACCGCTGCTGAAGGTCGAGAACCTCGCGGTCGACTACACGAGCGGGCGGCGGGTCGTACCTGCCGTACGGGATGCCTCCTTCCACGTCGCCGCCGGTGAGACCGTCGCCCTCGTCGGCGGCTCCGGATCCGGCAAGACCACCACAGCTCGGGCGGTGATCGGCTTGTTGCCGGCGTCGGCGCGCCTCACGGGTGGCCGGATCCTGTTCACCGGCCCGGGCGACCCAGCCGCCGCTGACCTCGCCCGAGCCCCGGAACCGGTGCTGCGCCAACGGCGTGGTCGGCACATCGGCCTGGTCCCGCAGGACCCGATGGTGTCGCTCAACCCGGTACGCACCATCGGCTGGCAGGTCGCCGAGGTGCTCGCCATCCACCGGCTCGCGCCCGACCGACGCACCGCCCGCGCCCGAGCCGCCGACCTGCTGGACCAGGCCGGGCTGCCGAACGCGCACACCCTGCTCGACCGGTTCCCGCACGAACTCTCCGGCGGCATGTGCCAGCGCGTTCTCATCGCGATCGCCCTGGCCGCCGGACCCGCCCTGCTGATCGCCGACGAGCCGACCAGCGCCCTCGACGTCACCGTGCAGCGGCGAATCCTCGACCACATCGCCACCCTGACCCGCGACAGCGGGACGGCCCTACTGCTGGTGACCCACGACTTGGCCGTCGCCGCCGACCGAGCCGACCGGGTCGTCGTGATGGCCGACGGCATGGTCCGCGAGACGGGTAGCGTCGGCTCGGTGCTCGGCGCGCCCCGCGACCGGGCCACCCGGGACCTCGTTGACGCACTGGCCCGGCCAGCCCCTCGGACCAACCCACCACCCGCGACACCCGGCGTCACCCCACTGATCAGCGGTGACGGCCTGGTAAAACGGTTTGGCAGTGGGACCGCCGTCGACCACGTCAGCATCCGGCTGGACCGCGGCGAGACCGTCGCCCTGGTCGGCGAATCCGGCTCCGGCAAGACCACCACGGCGCGGCTGCTGTTGCGCCTGACCGCCGTCTCCGCCGGAAAAGTTCGCTTCGACGGCGCCGATATCACCGCGGCGCGGGGACGCGACCTGCGCCAGCTGCGCCGCCGCATGCAGATGGTCTATCAGAGCCCCTATGCCTCTCTGGACCCCCGGCTCACGATCGCCGACGCCGTCACCGCACCGCTGCGGGCCTACCGGGTGGGCAACCGTGCCGACCGCGCCGCCCGGGCCGCAGACCTGTTGGACCGAGTACGGCTACCGACGACCGTGCTCGACCGGCGACCGGGTGAGCTGTCCGGCGGGCAGTGCCAACGGGTCGCCATCGCCAGGGCCCTCGCCCTTGAGCCGGACCTGGTGGTGCTCGACGAACCGGTGTCCGCGCTGGACGCGTCGAACCGCAACCGGATCCTCGAACTGCTGCACCAGCTGCGCACCGAACTGGGCCTCAGCTACCTGATCATCTCCCATGACCTGGGCGTGGTCCGCGAGATCGCCGACCGGGTCGCGGTGATGCGGGCCGGGCGGGTGGTGGAGACCGGCCCGGTCGCCGATGTGCTCGGTGAGCCGGTCGACCCGTACACCCGGGAGTTGGTCGACGCGGCCCCCGGTGCCGCCGCCGGTGATCTGTTCACGCGGCTGGCATGACCTCGCGCTCGACCATCGGCAGCGTCCGCCAGCTGTGCGCCACCACGACGTCGGGATACCGGTGGGGCCGTCCCCAGACCGCGGACCGCCGGTTGGGTCCTCGCTTGGCGTCCGGCGACGACGCGACCGCGGCGGCACGGGCCAGCAGCACGGCGACGACCGCGGCCAGCTCGACCGGGTCCAGGTCACCGGACTCGACAGTGATGGTCATGAATCCTCCCCACGGTGGTCGCCAGCGCCGCGAACGGCTGCCGGCGCGGTCCGGCCAAGGCCAGTCAGCAGGACGGAGAAGCCGGCGACGCGGATCGGGCCACCAGCCATGTCAGTCGACGATCCCGCAGACCACGCCGCCCCCGGCGATGGCCGTTCCGACCTCGGCGGCAAGGCCGCTGACCCGGCCGGCGCGGTGGGCGTGCAACGGCTGCTCCATCTTCATCGCCTCGATCACCACGACCAGGTCACCGGCCGCGACCTGTTGGCCGTCGGTGACCGCGACCTTGATGACCGTGCCCTGCATCGGCGACACCAGATCCCAGCCGGCCGCCTTCACCGGGCCGTGGGTCCGCTTCCCCCGACGTGGTGCAGCGACCGCCGCGGGAGAAGGTGCGCTCAGCGACCACGGGACGCTCACCTCGACCCGCCGGCCGGCCACCTCCAGCACCACCGTCTCGCGCGATTGCTCCGGCCCACCCACGGCGACCGGCTCGTGAGGTGCGATGTCGTTGACGAACTCGGTCTCGATCCACCGGGTGTGGACCCGGAACGGCTCCCCGGTGAACGCCGTATCGGCCACCACCCGGCGGTGGAACGGAATCACCGTCGGAAGGCCACCCACCTCGAACTCGTACAACGCCCGCCGTGCCCGTCGCAGCGCCTGCCCGCGGTCCGCGCCGGTGACGATGAGCTTGGCGAGCAACGAGTCCCAGGTCGGGCCGACCACGGTGCCCGGCACCACACCGCTGTCGAGCCGCACACCCGGCCCGCCCGGTGGCGCGAAGGTGGTCACCGTCCCCGGTGCCGGCAGGAATCCCCGGCCCGGATCCTCAGCGTTGATCCGGAACTCGAAACTGTGGCCCCTCGGCTCCGGGTCGCCAAAGCCGAGCGCCTCACCGTCGGCGATCCGGAACATCTCGCGAACCAGGTCGATGCCGGTCACCTCCTCGCTGACCGGATGCTCCACCTGCAGCCGGGTGTTCACCTCGAGGAAGGACACCGTGCCGTCGGCGCCGACGAGGAACTCGACGGTGCCGGCCCCGACATACCCGGCCTCCCGCAGGATCGCCTTGGACGCGTCGTACAACTGGGCGTTCTGCTCATCGCTCAGAAAGGGCGCCGGCGCCTCCTCGACCAGCTTCTGGTGCCGGCGTTGCAGCGAGCAGTCACGCGTGGAGACGACCACCACCGTGCCGTACGCATCGGCCAGGCACTGTGTCTCCACGTGGCGCGGCCGGTCCAGGTAGCGCTCCACGAAGCACTCCCCCCGGCCGAAGGCCGCGGTGGCCTCGCGCACCGCCGAGGCGTACAACTCCGGGATTTCCTCGATCGTGCGCGCCACCTTCAGGCCGCGGCCCCCGCCGCCGTGCGCCGCCTTGATGGCGATCGGCAGGCCGTACTCCCGGGCGAAACCCACCACCTCGTCCGGACCTCGCACCGGCTCGGCGGTGCCGGCCACCAGCGGCGCCCCGGCGCGGCGTGCAATGTGCCGGGCTGCGACCTTGTCACCGAGATCGCGGATCGCGGCCGGTGGCGGGCCGATCCACGTCAGACCGGCGTCAAGGACGGCCTGCGCGAACGCCGCGTTCTCGGAGAGGAACCCATAACCGGGATGGACGGCGTCGGCTCCGGCCCGCTGGGCGGCGGCGAGCAGAGCGCCCGCGTCCAGGTAGCTGTCGGCAGGGGTCTCGCCTCCGAGCGCGTACGCCTCGTCGGCGAGCCGAACATGCGGCGCGTCCCGATCCGGATTCGCGTAGACCGCCACACTGACCAGCCCGGCGTCCCGGCAGGCCCGCACGACCCGCACGGCGATCTCTCCCCGATTGGCGATGAGCACCTTACGCACGATCGATCCCGCTCCTCTCCGGGCGGCGTGCCGCCCCCGTCCCACCAGCTTCGACCTGCGCCGGGACAGCGGACAAGGCGCCGCGATCGAGGAGACGGTCAGCTTTGCCAACGGCGGCACAGCGATCTCGGATCCGCGTCAGCGGGACGTCAAGATCTCCCGAGGCGCGATGCCCGCACCGAAGGACTCGGACCCAAGACCAGAAAGCTGGGCATCGCCTTCGGCACGGTCGCCAAATCGCGGTCACGGTCCACGCCGCGATCGACACGTCCCGGCGGTGCTGTACCGGTGGCTACTAGTAGGCGTCCGAGGCCTCGTCGTCGGGCTCGTCATTGCTGATCAAGCCGGGTGAACGTGGTGCCGGTCGGTCGACGCGGGGGGCGCCGTGGCCGTGCTCGGGCCGGCCCGGCCAACCACTGTCACGCTGGTCGGGCACCCGACCACTGGTTGGGCCCTCGGGATACCAGAGGGAGTCGGAGGTGTCGAGGTGGCCGCCGGGGACCTGGATGCTCGCGCCCCGCACCTGCAGCCAGTCGTCCAGATCGGCCAGCAGACGCTCGGCTTGCCGTCGGGCCGCCTTCCTTGTCCTGTCGTCCGGCACGTAACTGTGCTGCCCGCCGAGCACCGAGGGTGGCTGGGACTGCGGATCGGAGGGGGTGGGATCCGGCTCGTGGTGGTTCTGCTCGATCGCCTCTTTGACCTCGCGCAGGCGCTTCGCCATCATGTCCAGCGCCTCGCGAGCGCTATGAGCGCCCTCGGAGATGGCCCGGCAGGACTTCTCGATCTTGGAGATGCTCATCCGGTAGCGCTCGCTGTCCGAGCCCGTCCAGTCGACCGCGAGATCCTCCATCTCCTGGCCGAGATCAAGGGCGAGTTGCGCGGTGACCTCGGTCAGCGTCGTCCAGACGGCCGCCACCGCCTCGACCTCGAGCGGGTCTCCGCTGGCGACCGCCGCGCGGATCTGCTCCGAGTGATCCTCAGGGTGATCGGTCAACGGTCAGTCTCCGAGCATTCGACTGGCGGCTTCCAACCGGCCGTACGACGATTCGATGACCTCGCGGGTGGCCTGGTCGGTGGCGCCGTAGCGGCGCAGCAGCACCTCGGTCAGTTCGATGGCGTTCTGGTAAGCCTCCATGAGCTGCGTCAGCTCCTGCTGATACGCCTCGCACACCCGCTGGTGCCGCACCGCCTGATCCCTGGCGATCGCCGTGTCGCCCAACGGTAGTTGACGGTGCTGCAGTGCGGTCAGTGCCGTCAACTGGCCGCTGAGATCTCGCAGATGACTGTCCATTCGGTCCACGAAGCGCCGCAGGGCACCAAGATCGACGCGAGCGCTTCCAGAGCGATCAGTCATCCGACGGACTCCCTTCGCTCCTGCCGTACGGCCGCCGAGTCGCGCGGAGGGTAGCTGTCACGATACCGGATCACTGATCGGGTCCGGACGGTCCGACCGGGACGCCGGCGGCCACGGCCGCCAGGACCTCAGCGTCTTGGTCCCTGGCCGGGCCTGCGGCGGCCCGGACTCGGTTGGGTGCCTCGACGCAGCCCTAGACGGGTGGATCGGGGTCGAGCACGTTCAGTGTCGGCCCGACGGGCAGCGCGTCGGCCAACCCCGCCGGTATGAGCTGGGGCGTGACGTCACCCAGGCCCAATGCGACCTGCGCGGCGCGGTCCGCGACCGGGAAGCGTTGTCCCTGGGTGTTCACCAGGAAGACCTTGTCGTCGTCCATACGCAGGAGCGCGCCCGTCCCGCCGGACAGCTGCACCCAGTCCACCGTGGTCGTGCCCTGCGGGGCCCGGCTGCCGCGCAACTCCGGCCTGGTCGGGGTGGCGTTCGACAGGTACGTGCTCCACGTCGGCTGCCCGCCCGCCCCCTCGCCCAACCGGGCGCAGAGGACGGTGTTGCGGGGATCGGGCCTGGCCAAGGTAGGCGGTTGGTCGGGCATTCCGGGCGGCCGCAGGTTGGCGGAGGAGGCCCGCACCCTGCTCAACTCGGCGGCGGCAACCTCGGTCGGCCTGATGCGGACGTCGGGCTCGTACACACCGGGCAGACCTGTCGCTTGCAGGAGACCCAACACCGTGCCTCCGATGGGCGCGAGCCCATCGCGGAGCAGCACGTAGTACTGCGCCTCGTCCAGAACGCCCTTGACCTCGAAGAGTTGGCCCACCCGCGTCTGCCGACCGGCGATGGTGGGGCCGGTCTCACCGATGCCGGGGATCGCCGGCGCGACCAGGTCAGGTCCCTCGGGCAGGGCCTTGACGAACACTTCGGGTACGGGCAGCGCGGTAACCGAGGCCCAGCTGAGCGCGGCGCGGATGGCACTGCTTTCGCCCACCACCTTCAGCCGAGTCCCCTGCCAGATCAGATAGAGCTGCTCCCCGACGGCGACCAGCACCCCGTCGGTCATCGGCTCGTTGACCCAGGACGGATCGTTACCGAGAACCATCCAGCTCACCACCGCACCAGCTGGATCACTGGCCCGGCAGATCGTCCACGGGAGTCGGATCAGGGACTCGGGCTTCGGCACGTCGTCCGGCGCGTCCTTGATACCGAGCGGCGGGCCGTAGCGCTCGTTGGCCAGCGATTTGTGCCGTACCCACCGGACGTCCTCGCTCGCCTTGCCCAGCAGCAGCCGAGCCGAGGCGTAGTTGAGCACCGGGTGCAGCAGTCCCTCGTGGTAGATGTACCGGCTGCCGGTGTCCCGGTCGACGATCAGCGCGTCCGGGTCGCGCCAGTCCGGTCCGGCGAGACCGATCACGGTGATGACCGCCCACCCGGCCAGCATCAGCACGCAGACCATCACACCCGCGAAGACCGCCACCACCCTGCGGGACAGGGTCTGGTCCGCGTTCGGCTCGGCATAGAGCAGCGCACTTGTCACTCGGCGGACCGCGAACTGGTAGGCGCGCAACTGCGCACGGCGGGTGGGCACCGGTGGCCGCCTAACCCAGGCCGATGTCGACGACGGACTGGAACAGACCGCAGACCCCGGCAGCCAGGGGCACCAGCGCAACCAGCAGGAGGGAGTCGAGCAGGTCGAGTACGCGACTCGAGACCGGCGTGCCGACCCGCCGACCGGCGCCGGCCGTGCCCGCCTGTATCGCGCCGCCGGCGACCACGACGAGCAGCACGGCCAGCAACGCTACCCGGATGCCCGGACCGCCGGCGACGGCGGCGACCGCACCGGTACCGACGAGCGTGACGGTGCCGCCCACCAATAGCACCAGGCGTTGGACCAGCCGGTCGAAGGTGCGCGCCCGCAACAGCAGGCTCAGCCCGACGCAGGCACCGAGCGCCAGGGCAGCGATCGAACCGTCCCCGGCGAGGAACACCGCGCCGACGCTGACGCTCACCGCCGTGCCGCCAAGCAGCCCGGCGAGGATGCCGGCCGAGGCGACGACGCGGTCCGTAACCGCCGCGAAGTCCACCGCCGCCGGGTCGGTTCGGATGTCTTCCGAAATGAACACAACACCCGGTATGGGTAACCGGCCCAGCCGCAGCGCGACCAGGGGAAGGGCCAGGGTGGCGATCGAGCCGACGCTGACCATGATGGCGGCGGCTTGCAGCGGGGCGAGCCCCACCAGCACCAGCAGCGCGCCGGCGGTCAGGGCCAGCGCCGCGGCGATCGCGCCGACGAACAGTGGCCGGCAGGCTGTCGTGCCGGCCAGCCCGAGGATGGCGGTGAGAAGCAGCGTCGCGGCGCCGGTGAGTAACTGTGGGGCGCCGACGGCATCCGTAACCGGCGTGTTCGGCTCGGCCAGGATCAGCAGACCGCAGGCGAAGGCGTACGGCAGCGCGGCGGCGGCCACGGCCGCACCGACCGCGCCGTCGCCGAACGCCCGCGCCGCCACGGTGCCGGCGGAGGCGAGCAGGATGGCCATCACCGCGGCTACGGTGTATGCGATGGTGCGCGGTTCGATGGCCACCACCAGGCCGACGCCGCCGAGTGCGGCGAGCACCACCGTCGTGAGCGCGAACCACCGGGTCGTGGCCGACCGCCACGGCGGCACGGTCCGGGCGCTCGCGACGGCGACGGCGTCAGTGAGGTCGTCGAACGCCGGCTCGGGTACGGCGTCCGAGGCGCGGCTGAGGAAGATGTGGTCGCCGTTGTGCAGGCCGAGGGCCCGCGGGGTGGCGCTGGTGTCCAACAGACCACCACCGAGGCGAGACAGCACCCACCCATCGTGGTCGAGCGCACCGTCGTCCTCGCCGGCGTAACGCAACAGCAGCGACGCGAACTCGGCGACAGGTAGGTCGGCCGGCACCGAAAGGTCCACCCGACGCAGGGGCGCGACCAGGGTCAGTCGGCACAGGCTGTCCACCGAACTGTCTGCCACCATTATGGCCCTCCGTCCGCGCCGTCACCCGGGCCGCGCCTCCGGTTACCTATGATTGCGCTTACCACGGCACCGCTAATCTAACGCCGGAACGCCCTCACGTGGCTGGCGGACACGAGCGGCGGTACGTGGCAGGCGACCGGCGGCGTTTCGGGAGGAGCCCGGGTGAGTACGGTAGTCGTCGTCCGTCCACCCCGCTCACCGGCGCCCGCGCTACCCCGGGGCGAGATCGTCCTCGAATCCCCACCGGAACTGCCGGCCGAGAGGGTTGCCCGCGCCAACCAGATTCTCCTGATTCTGCCCATGCTCGCTGGCGTGGTGGCGATGGGCTTGCTTTTCGCCAGCGGCAACACCGGGCCGCTCACCTACCTTGCCGGTGGGATCCTGGGCGTCGCCTGCCTCGGCTTGGTGTTCGGCATGCAGATGACCCCGCCAGGTCGGGACCCTGAGGCGGAGTTGGAGGTCGAGCGACGGGGCTACCTGCGCTACCTCGACCAGGTGCGCAGGAAGGCGCGGCGGGCCGCGGAGCAGCAGCGGGCGGCGATGCGTCGGCGGCATCCGGACCCCGAGGTGCTCTGGTCGTTCGTCGGCAGCCGTCGAATGTGGGAACGGCGGGCGACCGACGACGATTTCGGCGAGATCCGACTCGCCACCGGACCACAGGCGCTCGCGGTCACCCTGGTGCCGCCGGAGACCAAGCCGATCGAGGATCTCGATCCGTTGTGCACGGTGGCACTCCGGCAGTTCATCCGGACCCACAGCACCATAGCGGACCTGCCGACGGCGCTGTCGCTGCGTGCGTTCGGCCGCGTGGTGCTCCGCGGCGACCGGCCCGGCACCCTGGCCCTGGCGCGTAGCCTGCTCTGCGCCGCGGCGGTCCTGCACGCCCCGAACGACCTGCGGGTCGCGGTGGTGACCGTGCCGGACCGGCTCGCGGAGTGGGACTGGGTCAAATGGTTACCGCACACGTACGACGAAACGCGGCGCGACGGTGCCGGCCCGGCTCGGCTGGTGTTCTCCGGTCTGGCCGAGTTGGAATCGGCGCTCGCCGACGAACTGTCCACCCGGCCCCGGTTCAACGTCGACAGCAAGCCACTCACCAGCGCACCACACCTGCTCATCATCCAGGACGGGGGCGAGATCGACGGGGCCGAGGCGCTGACCGGAGCAGGTCTGCTCGGCACCACGGTGCTCGACCTCTCCGGTACGGTGCCGCGAGACGCTGGGCGGTGGCTGCTGTGCCTGCGGGTGGCGGGCGAGGAGATCAGGCTCGACCGAGGCAAGAACACCACCGTGCTGGGGCGGCCCGACCGGCTGAGCCTGCCGCAGGCGGAGGCGGTGGCCCGCCAGTTGTCGCGTTACCGCCTGCGTCGGCCTGGCGCGGCCGACCCGTTGACGGGCGAAACGAGTCTGCTCCAACTGCTCGGCCTCGATGATCCAGGTTCCCTCGACCCGGCGCGGAGCTGGGCCCCCCGGCCCGCCCGCCAACGGCTGCGGGTGCCGATCGGGGTCGGCCCCGACGGACTGCCGGTCGAGCTGGACATCAAGGAGTCGGCGCAGGACGGGATGGGACCGCACGGGCTGGTGATCGGGGCCACCGGCTCCGGAAAGAGCGAACTCCTGCGTACGCTGGTGATCGCGCTCGCCGCGACGCACTCGCCCGAGGAGCTCAACTTCGCGCTCATCGACTTCAAGGGCGGCGCGACCTTCAGCCTGTTGGATGCCCTGCCGCACACCAGCGCGGTGATCACCAACCTCGCCGACGAGCTGCCGTTGGTGGGGCGTACCCAGGATGCGCTCTCCGGCGAGTTGATGCGCCGGCAGGAACTGCTGCGCTCGGCCGGCAACTACGCCTCTCGGCACGAGTACGAACGGGCCCGGCGGTCCGGGGAGCCACTCGCCCCGCTGCCCAGCCTGCTTGTCGTCTGTGACGAGTTCAGCGAGTTGCTGAGCGCCCGGCCCGATTTCATCGATCTGTTCGTGATGATCGGCCGGGTGGGCCGGTCTCTCGGCGTGCACCTGCTGCTCGCCTCCCAGCGGCTGGAGGAGGGCCGGCTGCGCGGGCTGGACACGCACCTGTCGTACCGGATCGGGCTGCGCACCTTCTCCGCCGTGGAAAGCCGGATCGTGCTCGGGGTCCCGGACGCCTACGAGCTGCCCCGCGCCCCCGGCCACGGCTATCTACGGCAGGGCACCTCGACCATGCTCCGGTTCCGGGCCGCGTACGTGTCGGGGGCGTACCGCGCGGCCCGGCGGGTGACCGGCGCTCGGGCGGCCGAGTCGATGGTCGTACCGTTCTCGGCCGCACGGGTGCCGGTGCCGGTGCCGAGGCTTCCGCTGGCCGACGAGTCGCCGGACGTCGTCGAGGAAGGCCAACCCTCGGTGCTCGACCTTGTCGTCGACCGGCTACGTGGCCGGGGTGTGCCGGCGCACCAGGTGTGGCTGCCACCGCTGGCCGACCCGCCCACGCTGGCCGAGCTGCTGCCACCGCTGGAGGTGGACCACACCCTGGGCCTGCACCCGGCCGGCTGGTCCCAGCGGGGCATGCTGGTCGCGCCGGTTGGCATCGTGGACCGGCCGTTCGAGCAGCGCCGCGACGTGTTGTTCGTCGATCTCGCCGGTGCGGGCGGCCACCTCGCGATCGTCGGTGGTCCGCAGTCCGGCAAGACCACCCTGGCCCGTTCGCTGATCTGTGCGCTCGCCCTCACCCACACCCCGACCGAGGCGCAGTTCTACTGCCTGAACTTCGGCGGCGGCGGCCTGGGTTCGCTTGCGGGTCTCCCCCACATGTCCGGGGTCGCCGACCGACGGGACGTGGACAAGGTGCAGCGCGTCGTCGCCGAGGTGGGCACTTTCATGGAGGAACGCGAGCGGCGGTTCTCCAGCCTGGGCATCGACTCGATGGCCTCGTACCGGCGCCGTCGCGCGGATGGGGAGTTCACCGACGATCCGTTCGGCGACGTGTTCCTCGTCGTCGACGGCTGGAGCACGCTCCGAGCGGAGTTCGAGGAGCTGGAGCAGAAGATCACCCGGCTGGCGGGGCGAGGGCTCGGATTCGGCATCCACCTGGTCCTGACCGCTGCCCGCTGGCCTGACCTCCGGCCCGGCCTGCGAGACGCGCTCGGCACCAAGCTGGAGTTGCGGCTGGGGGATCCCACCGAATCGGAGATTGATCGCAGGGCCGCGGCGTCGGTGCCGGAGCGGTCGCCCGGTCGTGGCCTGACCCCGCAGAAGTTGCATTTCTTGGCCGCGGTGCCACAACTGGACGCCGGGCCCTTCGACGAGTCCGTGCGGGCGAGAGCCGACCTGGTGGACATGATCGCGAAGGCGTGGTCCGGCCCCCCGGCACCCCCGGTACGACTGCTGCCGCGCCTGCTTTCCGCGGACACGTTGGCCACGATGGCCGAGCCGTCGCGCGGGCTGGCCATCGGCGTCGATGGCGACCGCCTGGCGCCGATCTATCTGGACTTCGACACCAACCCGCACTTCATGGTGTTCGGTGACGCGGAGTCCGGCAAGACCAACCTGTTGCGGCACGTCGCCCGGAGCATCGTGCAGCGGTACAGCCCGGACCAGGCCCGATTGATACTTGTGGACTACCGACGCGGCCTGCTCGGCGCCGTCGAGGGCGAGCACCTCCTTGGGTACGGGACCGGCGCCAAGACCATGACAGAAATGGTCGGCAGCCTGCGATCGGCGATGGCGAACCGCCTTCCCGGACCGAACGTCACCCCTGACGAACTACGTAACCGCAGTTGGTGGCGCGGCCCCGACCTGTACCTCCTGGTCGACGACTACGACCTGGTCGCCGGCAGCGGATCCAATCCGATCGGCGAGCTGCTGGACCTGCTGTCCCAGGCCAGGGATGTCGGACTGCACCTGATCGTGGCCCGTCGCGCCGGTGGCGCCGCGCGGGCGCTCTACGAACCGGTCCTGATGCGCCTGCGCGAACTCGACACGCCAGGCCTGCTGCTGTCCGGGCAACGGGAGGAGGGGGCGCTGCTGGGCACCGTACGGGCGAGTCCGCAACCGCCCGGTCGGGGACTGTTGGTGACCCGGGCCGCTGGGATACAGCTGATCCAGACGGCGTGGAACGAGCCGTGATTCCCGGTACGGTGCCGGACCCGGTAACGTTGGCTATCCGAGCCGGTAAGGGATGCCATGGCGACGCCGTACCACGCTGATCATGCGACGTTGCGGGTCGCCGCCGACCGCGTCCGGGCCACCCACGACGACCTCGGCAGCGAACTGAGGCGGGTCGGTGGCGCGGTCGACGAACTCGCCGAAACCTGGAGCGGCGCCGGTGCCAGCAAGTATCAGGACCTGGTGCGGCGCTGGCGGCACGACGTCGAGCGCCTGCTTGAGGAACTCCACGTGATGGCCGAGATGCTCGACCGGAGCGCCGCCGGCCAACAGGACAGCGACGAGGGTGAGCTGACCGCGCTGCGGCGCGTCGTGGACGCGTTGAATCCGCCGCCGGAGGCCGAGTCGTGACGAACCTGAGCTACGACCTGGGCGCGATGGAGAACACGCGTGCCCAGTTGGCGAGCGTCGCGGGTCGGATCGACGGCAAGTTGGCGGTGCTGCGTACGGAGCTGGACCGGATCGACTGGTCGGGCCCGGACCAGGTCGCGTTTCAGGAGCAGCGAGCCCGCTGGGAGCACGCGGCGGAAAGCCTGCGTGAGGTGCTGCGGGACCTGGCCGGGGCGCTCACCGACGCCGCCGAGCAGTACTCCGAGATGGAGGCGAAAAACACCGACCTGTGGAGCTGACGACGCCCCTCGTACGGCGATCGGGTCATCGGCCTAGCAGCGCTGCGGCGTCAGACTGAGGACACCGTCCAAGCGGACGACGACCCGCTGTTGGCGGCTTGTCCGATCGACGTCCAGTGTCACCGAGGTCCGGTCCAGGGCCAACAGTTCGCCGCAGACCTGGGTGTCCGTGGTGACCACCTTGAACCTCGGCTTGTTGGCCGGGCCGGCCAACCAGGTCGTGCCCACCGAGAAGGCGATCGCCGCCAGGCCGACCAGCAGCAGGGCGGCGGCGAGCCGAATGGCCCTACGGATGGCGCCGACCTCGTTGCGGGTCCAGGTCCTGAGCGCCTTGCCGGTCAGCCAGGTGTCGCCCACCGGCGATCCGTTCGCCGCCCGTACGGCGACCAGCGAGCCGGCGACCAGCGCGGCGAAGCCCAGCCCGAGGGAGCTGACGACGATGAGCCGGGCATCGGGTGTCAGGTCCACCACGTTGTCCGGCCCCTTGATGATGGTGGCCGCGGCGAGCAGCGCGGTCAGCCCGGTCAGGCCGGTGCGCCAGCCTTCCGCCTGCCGGCGGGCACCATCGAGTTGGCCGAACTTCTGCTGCTCGGCGAGCTGTTCCCAGCGCTTGTCCTCGATGTTCATCGCAGCGTCGCCGCCCAGAACGCGCCGCAGCCGGTGTCCGGTGACTCCGGCGGACGACCGGCGTGCGGGTAGCCGCAGGCACAGATGAAGACCTGCGGCCCGTCCGGCGGGGCCGGCGGCCGTCGGCGCAGCCAGCCCTTGCCGCCGTACACCGGCCCGTGCCAGATCTCCTTGGTCATCTCGCCCTGGCAGGCCGGGCAGACCAGGGTGACGACGAGCTCCTCCAAGTCGCCGGATGCCACCTGGGGCGTACCGGAGAACTCGAATTCAAGTTCCCGGAACTTGATCGACCTGTGGTCACCTGGCATCGTTCGACTCCTCCGGCGGGTCCGGCACCCGTAGTCCGAACAGGGCGGCGTATCGGCACAGGCGGGCGCGGGTGACGTCCACCGGTTCGCCCACGGCGGCCGCGGCGAGCGCCATCTGTTCGGCGGTGACATCGCCGTGCAGCGGTGGGGCCCAGCCGTCGAGTTCCTCGGTGAGGACGATCAGGTCCTGCCAACCCACGATCCCCTCCGGGCAGTCGTCGCGGCCGAAGTCGACGACGACGCCGAGGGACTGGAACCGGGTCAGCCGGTCGTACGCGACGCCCGGCTCCCACCCATAACGCGAGGCAAGTCGCAGTAGGTGCAGCGGGGTGACCGTGTTGTCGGCGAGCGGATGTCGGGGCGGTTTCTGGCTGGAGAAGCCCCGGCCCTCGTCGGGCGGCAGGTCGTCGGTGAGCATCAGCACGTCGTACCCGTCCGGCACGATCCGGTCGCCGTCCGGCACCCACGCCGGCAGGATCGCACCCAGTTCCTGGTACGGAGCCAGTTCGGACAGCACCTCGTCGATGGACTTTCCGCTGACGTGAGCGTGCCAGACGACGTGCAGCGGCGCCGGCGCCTGCCAGCGGGGCCGGGTCTCGGTGTCCGTCAACAGCATCCAGGCCCGCTCGAATCGAACGGTACGCCTTCGCAGCGCGCTCGGCAGTTCGGCCGCGATCGCGTCCAGGTCGAGATGGGGCGCGAAGTAGCGGAGCAGATGGTCGCGTACCTCGCCGAGGGTGATCCGCGCGGCCCCGGCGATCGCCACCAGCATCGGCGGTGTCACCTCGCCGCGCAGTTCCCAGAACGGCGCCAGCCGGGCGAGCGCGGCCTCGAGTCGTTCGGCCGCACCGTCGAGGGGCGCGACGGCCGCGACCGCGCTGACGATCCGGCCGAGCCGGTGGACCAGGGGAGCCCCGGTGTCCCACACCTCGCTCGCGGACAACAACGCCCAGTCGTCGGGGCCGGGTGTGATGTCCGCCAGCCCGGACAACTCGGGCATCAGGACGGACAGTTCGCTCTCGGCCGAGGCAGCGCTAACCCGGTCCGCCACCTGGCTCACCGACTCGCCGGACCGGCTGGCCAGGATCAACAGGTCCATGGCGTTGGGTGGTCGTTCCAGGGCGAGGAGCCAGGCCTGCACCGGGTCGTCCTCGTCCAGCCGTACGGTGCCGTTCCAGCCGGGACGGATCGCGCTCCAGATGCCGAGCGCCCGCAGCCGGCCGACCCGGGCGACGAGGTCGGGGGTGGCGATCCCGAGTACCTCACCGGCGGCGAGCAGGTGCCGTACGGACATCCCGCTGAGCCACCGGGTGTCGTAGTACTCGTCGCGGAAGTCCCGGTGCACCAGCCGCCGGTCGATGTTGTCCGGGACATAACCGTCGATGGGTTCGATCTCCGACTCGACGGGCGTGGACGGCATCGGCTCCGAGCCGGTAAACGTGATCAACGCACGCCACGCCTCCCCCACCGACCGGCCGGAGAGCCACGCCGCGCCGACGACGCGTAACCCGAACGGCACCGCGACGTTCTCGTCCGCCTTCAACTCCGGCGGGAGCATCGCCAGCAGCGCCGCGTGTTCCGGCGCGGTACGCAGCAGGCGCAGCGGACGCAGGTCGAGGCCGGCGATCACGTACGGTCGCAGCATCCGGAGAAACTCCTCGCTGGACAGCCCACGGGTGTCTCGCCGACGGCGGAAGGTGTAGGCGTCCATCACCGGCCGGGGCAGGATGTCCAGGTGGTTCGGGCGGATCACGGGGTAACCGTCCAACCGGTCCGGTGGCAGGTACGCCGGCTCGCCGGTGCCGTCGCTCGGCCCTTGCGCGTCCCGCCACAGCTTGGCCCGCCAGGCGTGGATCCACCGGGGAAGGCCAGCACCGGGCAGGTGCGGCCAGCGGTCCCGATCGGGCTGGAGGTCGGCGTCCTCGGGTAGGCAACCGACCAGGCCGAGGTTCACCCGGACGCTCGACCGTACCGGCCGTACCGGCAGCTCCAGGTCACCGAGCTCGTCGAACACCCAGTCGGCGAGCTCCCGGTCGGCGGCCGCCAAGCGCCACAACCACTGCATGCTCAGCCCGGACCAGGTCCGCAGTGTCGGTAGCGCCGACCGTAGCTGCGCGGACACCCATTCTGCGTCCCACTCCAACATCTCACGCCGGTCGACGCTGATCCGGGGACGGTGTCGGCCGGTCATGTTCAGGACGAAACCGAACGGATGGTCTGTGGTCGACCGGCCCGCCATCGTCGATCCCGATCGAGGGGGAAGCACCTGGATGCCGTCGGTGAGGTACCGCCCTTCGTCGGCTATCCACCAGACGTGCGCGGCGGCCCGAACGTAGGAGCCGATCGGCCCGCTCATCCGCAGCTCGCCGGGATGCCAGGTGTCGACCACCTCGCCGCTGACCTCGACGTCGACCCGGTACTCGGGCAGGTGGAGGTGCTCGCGCAGGGCCTCCGCACAGGACACCCCGTCGTCGACGGACAGGTGCAGCCGGACGATCGTGCCGCCGTTGCGGATGCCACTGGGCACGTCGGGTGTACGACGTACCCGGAACAGGTTGCCATTCCCGGCGATGGTGATCTGGAGCGCCTCACGTCCGGTCAATCCCGTCTCGTAGGTCGGGACGGTGGTGATCGAGATCTCCGACGCCAGCATGAAGTAGCTGAACACGCCGATGCCGAACTGGCTGTTCGCGTGCAACCGCAGCGCCGGGTCGAGCTGCTGCCAACGTGCCTGCTCCCGTCGGAACGGCTCGGTCTGCACGAAGCGGGTCCCGGCCTCGGCGAACACCCGCGTGATGACGTACTCGGTCATGCCGACGCCGTTGTCCTGGCACTCGAGATACGGCCGGCCGGTGGCCTCGACGCCCTGCCGGAAGACGACCCGCGGCGTCCAACCGTCAAGGTCCTGCTGTGCGTCGTGGTAGTGGGCCCGGAATCGCATCTCGCGGTACCGGCACGCATCGAGGGCGTTCTGGTAGAGCTCCCGGATCGCCACCGAGCGGTCGCCATAGAGCTGGGAGCCCATCAGCATGCCCTGCACCTTGTCTGCGGCGAGACTGAATCGCAGCAGCGGGAGCTGGTAGAGCGGCCCCTGGCCGGTGACTCTCAACGCGTGCACCGCGTCCGCCGTGAACGCCGGGGGCAGCCCGGCCAGCATCGGCTGCTCGTCGCGACTGGCGGTGCCGACGATCAGTCGCCTCATCTCCTCGGCCTGGGCGGCGAGATCGCCCAACACGACGTGGATCGCCGGGTGCGGGCACACGGCGGCCAGCTCCATCGAGGTCGCCACGCGGCGCCACCTGGCGGTGGCCAGCACCTCGCGCAGGTCGTTCAGGGCTACCGGATCACGGACCCCGATGTGGTCGGGCACCACCTGCGGCACCCGGCGCGGGTCGGCGGCCAGTACACCGGCGAGCCTGACCAGTCGGGCGAGCACCCGGGAGTTGCGCTGCTCCGGGGCGGTGTCGATCAGCTCGACCGCCTCGATGCCGCCCACCGCGTGCGCGACGCTGAGCAGCAGGTCGGCGTACTCGGCGACCTCGCCGCGGCTGGGTGTCTCGCCGAGGGCGCCGAGCAGCGCCCCCGCCGCGGTCGTGGTCCACTCCCGTACGGTGGCGGCGCACCACAGGTCCTCCCGGCCGAGCAGCCAGCGGTGGGCCATCCAGGTCACGATGGCGTCCTGCTCGACGCTGCCCTCCTCAAGCTGGATCACCCGACGGCAGAGCTGCTCATAGGCGCTGTAGACGACTTCGAGATCGAACCGCAGCCCGGCCTGAAACGTCGGTCTGACGTTGCGCGGTGTCAACCGGTGCAGGTCGAACATGCCGAGCGCGAGGACCGCTTCCCGCAGATACGGGGCGATGACGAGCACGGCCACCTCGGCCGGGGGCAGCGTCAGTTGGGTGTCGTCGTTCTGCGGTCGAAGCAGCGCGTGCAGGATGGACAGGACCCGCTGCGGGTAGGCCTCGTCGGTCCACGGGTCGCGCGGCCGGGCAGCGTGTGGCCGTTCGGTGCGCAGCTCGGTGATGGTGTTCGCATAACCCTCGACGAGGTCGCGCACCACGGCGGCGACCGGGTCCCGCTTGGCCGAGGCGGTCTCCTCCACGAGGCCCCACAGCTCGGTGTCCGTCGCGCCGACCTGCCACTCTTCGAAGATCCGCAGGCCGTCGCAGACTGGCTCGCTGAACGGCGTTCCGGTCAGCTCGCTGGTGGCCCGGGCCGAGGGGGTCTGCCCGCTGCCGGCGAGCGCACGCTTGGTCGTGGTGACAACCTCGGACACGGTACAGGCAGAATGACGGACCCCGAGAGCGTCAGCCAAGGCCCGGGTGAACAGACTGCCGCGAGCGTCATACCGGCAGATCTCTCCGCGGGCACAGCCGGCGACCAGCGCGAAGGCACCGTTCGGTAGCTGGGGTAGGCCCTGCATCTGGGAGATGTCGAAAGATTGGTCCGGATTGTCGCGGCAGGCATCGATGAAGGCGACGGCGATGCCGGCCTGGCAACGTCCGACCTGGTCAGACAGGTCAAGCGAGATCAGCGCAGCCTCGTCGGCCCGGCTGTTGCCGGTGGCGCGGTAGTCCTCCGGCACCAGATAGTCGCGATCACCGAAGCGAACGCCGTGGCCACTGAAGTACAGCAGCAGGGTTCCCCCGGCTGGTACCTGCTGACAGACGGTGTCGATCGCGGTGAGGCAGCGGGTACGCGTCACCTCGCCGGGTATCCGCTGCTCGTCCTCCCCCGAGGGGCCGTCCGGCGCTACGCCAAGCACCGTGACCTGATAGCCGGATTCCATCAGCGCGTCGCGCATTCGGGTGATGTCGGCCCGCACCACGTCTTCGGGGATGGGGGCGAACGTCTCAGCGTCGTCGCAGTGCGGTACGCCGATCAGCAACGCGAACCGGTCTGACACGAGTCACCTGCGGTGCGGTGGCGGGGGGAACCCCATAGTGCCACAGCGCCCGTGACAAGGGGCGACCCAACGGCCCCCTGTCCGGTTTCTTGCACCGCCGCCAACGACGCCACGACGTGTTCTCCCCGCAGCTGATCGGACGGGCGGTACGAGAGGGTGCCGCTGGCGGCGTCCAATGTCGACCATGCCGCGGGCAACTGCCCCGAAGCCATCGCCCCCCCGCGCCATCACCCGGCAGGTGTTCGCCGACGCCGTTCAAGCCGCCTTCCTCGTCACACGCCGACCGGCACCCGTTCCTCCTCGCGCTGCGCGGCCCGGGCCGCCAGCCGACGCTCCCGCTCCTGCGCACCGATCAGGTCGTCGGGCAGCGAATCCGCGACCTCAAGGTCGAAGCGGCGGAGCAGCCGGATCGCGAACCCGCCCAGGGTGATCAGGATCAGCGTCGCGCCGAAGCAGACGTACGCGAAGCCGATGCCCCGACCCGGACCGGTGCCGATCACCGCGCCCACCGACCCGGCCAGAGCCCCGTCCGGGGCGAGCAGCGGCTCGAACAGGCGGGTGGCCGCCGGGGCGATCAGCGCGAACCCGATGGGCAGCGTCGACCAGGAGATGGTCTGGTTGAGGCTGAACACCCGGCCGTGATAGCGCTGCGGCACCTTGACCTGGACGATCGTGGCGTAGATGGACTGTGCCGTGGTCATCGACATGGCCAGCCAGAACGCACCGACGCAGATCATCGCCACGGACGCGTCCAGGCCGACCAGGACGCAGCCGACCGCCGTGCCGAGGTTGCCGATCAGCACGCCGATCATGCGTCGGTTGCGGGGACCACCCCAGAGCGACATGAGTACACCGCCGGCGACCGCGCCGAGAGCCTCGGCGAGGGCCACCTGGGCCACCTGCGTCGCGTTGCCGAAGGAGAGCACCAACGGGGTGGTGAGCACCAGCGCGGGCGCCAGGAAGATGTTGCCCAGCGCGAAGTAGCCCAGCATCAACCGGAAGCCACGGTGCCGCCACGAGTAGCGCAGGCCGTTGGCGATCGCCACCAGCAGTCGCTCCCGGGGTCGCCATCCGAGCAGGTCGGGGAAGCGGACCACGGACAGGGTCACCACCGCGATCAGATAGCTGGCCACGTCGAGCAGCAGGATGCCCTTGAGGTCGATCGCGGCCAGCAGGCCGGCTGCGAAGACCGGCATCAGCAGCATGGCGAACCCGTTGGAGAGCTGGGTGATGCCCATCGCGTGGCCCAGGTAGCGCTTGGGCACCAACTGCGGCACCGCCGACTGGAACGCGATCCGTTGGAACGAGCCGGCCACCTGACTGAGCGCCACCAGGCCGTAGATGTGCCAGAGCGCCAGGTTGTCGGTCCAGAGCAACGCGGCCAGCACGAGCTGGACCGAACCGGCACTGCAACTGGCGATCATCATGATTCTGCGGCGGCTGATCCGGTCGGTGATCGCCCCGGCGATGGGCAGCACCAGCACGCCGCAGATCAGCGCCAACGCCCAGAGCAGACCCAGGTCGGTCACCGAGCCGGTGCGGGTGAACAGCCAGATCGGCAGGGCGAACGCGGTCAGCGCCGAACCGGTGGTGGAGACGAGCTGCCCGACGGTGACCGACACGAAGCGGGCCATGCTGGGCCGGACCACCGGCTTGTCCGGGACGACGACGGCGGCGACGCCCCGGGTGTCGGCCACCGCCCAGCCGGCGTCCTCGCCCCGTGCCTGCGGGGTCAGCTCGCCGACGTCGCCGGCGATCAGCGCCGGGTGCACCTGGGTGACGATCTCGGCCAGTTCCTGCGCGCGGTACTTGAGGAAGAAGTGCCCGGCCTGGTCGAGCACCACCAGCCCGAGGCGGTCGCTGAGGAACTGCCACTCGGCGTACCGCTCGATGTGGTAGTCGGTGACCGGGTCCTCCGAGCCGACCACCGAGATGATCGGGGCGCGCAGCTTCACCGCGCCCCGGTCGAGCAGGGCGGTGAAGTATTCCTCGGAAGCCCGGGAGTCGGCCCGCATGTTGCTGATGATCCGGTCCGCCTGCTCCGGCTCCAGCTCGTCGGTGTCCACACCCATCGACTTGAGCCAGCTCGCGTAGTGCTTGTTGCTGCGCAGCTTCTCCAGTTTGGTGCGCACTGCCGCGAACAGGCCCTTGGGCCGGGCGAACGGGAACATCGCACCGATGTGGAGCGCGGTCAGCTCCCGCCCGGCGGCCTCCACCTTGCGGGCCACTTCGGCGACGATCGCGCTGCCCACGCCGCAGTGCCCGTACAGGGCGAGCGGGCCCTCGATGCGCTCGATGATCTCCTCGGCGACCCGGGTGGTCAGCTCGTCGAAGGGCAGCGCGTCCTCGGTGAGCCCCACGTCGTGCCCGGGGATGGCCAGCGACCAGAGCGCGTGCCCGGCCGGCAGCGCGTCCGCGAGGGGCTGGTAGACGATCGCGCTGCCACCGCCGTACGGCACGCAGACGTACGTGATCACTCTTTGGGCCGGCGAGATCGGCTTGGTCAGCTCGTAGAGCAGCCGACGGGGCCCGTCGCCACCGCCACCGGACATGAACGTGGCCAGGTCGCGGACGGTCCGCTGCTGGAACAGGTCCATCACGCCGACCGGCCGCCCACCATGCTCGGCCTTGCGGATGCGGGCCACCACCTGGGTCGCGAGCATCGAGTGCCCACCCAGGTCGAAGAAGTCGTCGTCGATGCCGAGGGTGGCCACACCGAGCACCTCGGACCAGATCCCAGCGAGCAGCCGTTCGGTGTCGTCGCGCGGCTCCACGAGCGCCACCGACGCGGCGCGGGTGACGACCGGCGCGGGCAGCGCCTTGCGGTCCAGCTTGCCGTTCGGGGTCAACGGCAGGGCGTCCAGGGTGACGAACGCCGCCGGCACCATGTACTCCGGAAGAGTCTCCTTGAGCGCCACCTTGACCGCGTCGTGCTCGGCCGCGCCGACCAGGTACCCGGTGAGCCGCTTGTCGCCGGGGGTGTCCTCGCGGACCAGCACCACCGCCTCGGTCACCCCGGGCTGGGCGCGCAGCGCGCTCTCGATCTCGCCCAACTCGATGCGCAGGCCGCGCAGCTTGACCTGGTGATCGATCCGGCCGAGGAACTCGAGCACACCGCCGGGCCGGTCACCGGGCGCGACCTGCCAGCGGGCCAGGTCGCCGGTACGGTACAGCCGGGCACCCGGCTCGCCGGAGAACGGGTCGGGCACGAACCGCTCCGCGGTCAGCGCCGCCCGACGGTGGTAGCCGCGGGCCAGCCCCACCCCCCCGATGTGCAACTCACCCGCGACTCCCACCGGGCACGGGTTGCCCCGGGCGTCCAGCACCCGCAGCCGCACGTTGCTGATGGGCGCACCGATCGGCACGCTGACCACCTCGACCAGCAGCGCCGGGTCACACGCCCAGGAGCTGACGTCGATCGCCGCTTCCGTCGGCCCGTACAGGTTGTGCAGGCCACAGCCGGGCAGCCGGGCGGTGAAGTCCCGGGCGGCGGCGAGCGGCAACTCCTCACCGCTGCAGATCACCCGGCGCAGCGCCGTGGCCGCCTCGACGCCGTCCTCGGCGAGGAAGACGGTGAGCATGGACGGGACGAAGTGGGCGGTGGTGACCCGCTCGGACACCAGCAGGTCGCGCAGGTAGCCGGCGTCCTTGTGACCGCCCGGCTCGGCCAGCACCAGCCGCGCGCCCTCGCGCAGCGGCCAGAAGAACTCCCACACCGACACGTCGAAGCTGGCCGGGGTCTTCTGCAACACCGCGTCGTCGGCGCCGAGCCGGTAGGTGCGCTGCATCCAGTCCAGTCGGTTGACGATGCCCCGGTGGGTGTTCGGCACACCCTTGGGCCGGCCGGTCGAGCCGGAGGTGTAGATGACGTACGCGAGGTGCGCCGGGCCGGCCGTCGGCGTCGGGTCACTCGTCGGCTGGTCGGCCCAGACCGCCTCGTCGTCCAGGGCGAGCACGGTGGCGTCGGTCGTCGGCAGCACGTCGCGCAGGTGTGCCTGCACCAGCACCACCGGCGCGGCGGCGTCGGTGACCATGAAGGCCAGCCGGTCCGCCGGATACTCCGGGTCCAACGGCAGGTAGGCGCCGCCGGCCTTGAGCACGCCGAGCAGGCCCGCGACCAGCTCCACCGAGCGTTCCGCGCAGACACCGACCAGGGTCTCCGGGCCCACCCCGCAGGCGCGCAGCCGGTGCGCCACCCGGTTCGCCGCCGCGTTCAGTTCGGCGTACGTCACCGAACGGCCGGCGAACCGCAGCGCCACCGCGTCCGGAGTACGAGCGGCCCGCTCCTCGATCGGGGCGTGCAGCGTCTGCTGCCGGGGGAAATCGTGGGCGGTGTCGTTCCACCCGGCCACCAGCTCCCGCTCGGCGGGTGCGAGCAGATCGAGCGCGGAGACCGGCAGATCCGGGGTGGCGACCACGGCGCGCAGCAGCGTGGTGAGCCGGTGCGCCATCCGCTCGATGGTCGCCCGGGTGAACAGGTCGGTGTTGAAGACCAACTTGCCCCAGAGCCCGTTGCCGGTCTCGACGGCGTGCAGCTCGAAGTCGAAGCGGGTGGCGCGCAGCTCCATCGGATGCCACTCGAAGCCGACGTCGGCGTCCTCGGCCACCCCTTCGAACCGGCCCATCTCGTAGTTCTGGAGCACGAACATCGCCTGGAACACCGGTGAGCGGCTGACGTCACGCGGCAGACCCAGCTCGTGCACGACCCGGGCGAACGGCACCTCGCCGTGCTCCAGCCCGTCCAGCACCGCGCGGCGGGTCCGATCCAGCAGCTCGGTGAAGGTCGGGTCGCCGGCCAACTCGGCACGCATCGGCAGCATGTTGATGAACATGCCGACCAGGTTCTCCAGCTCCGGAGCGGACCGGCCGGCCACCGACGCGCCCACCGCGAAGTCGTCCTGCCCGGCGTGCCGGGCCAGGAACACCTGGTACGCGGCGAGCAGCGTCATGAACATCGTGCCGCCGTAGGCACGGGTCAGCGCGGCCAGCCCCTCGGTGGCGGCGGCGTCCAGAGTGAACTCGACGAAGTCACCCCGGTACGTCTGGGTTGCCGGCCGCGGCAGGTCCAGCGGCAGCTCCAGCGGGGTGATCCCGGCGAGGCGCTCCTTCCACCAGTCCACGTGCCGCAGCGCGCCCGGCCCGGCCAGCTCCCGTGCCTCCCAGACCGCGAAGTCTCCGTACTGCACCGGCAGGGCGGGCAGCTCCCGGTCGCGGTAGCGGGCGATCAGGTCACGCAGCAGCACGTCCACGGACCAGCCGTCACCGACGATGTGATGCTGGCCGAGGAAGAGCACGTGCTCGTCGACGTTCATCCGGTCCGGAGTGCCGTCTTGCGGCGCGGAGGTCGGATTATCGTCGCAGGCGGCCAGCCGGATCAGCAGAGCCCGCAGCAGCGGCCCGTTGGCCAGGTCGAACGGCTCGACGGCCGCCTGGTCGACAAGTGCCTGGGCGGCGGTGTCGTCGGCGGCGTCCACCACGGTCAGCGGCACCTCGACGACCTCGTCGAGCACCACGGTGGGCCGGCCGTCCGAGTCGGCCGGGAACCGGGTGCGCAGCGACTCGTGCCGGTGGGTCAGGTCAGCCAGCGCGCGGCGCAGCGCCGCGACGTCCAGCGGGCCACGGACTCGCACGGGCACCGCGATGTGGTACGCCGCCTCGCCGGGAGCGAGCTGGTCCATGAACCAGACCCGCTCCTGCGCGTACGACAGCGGCACCTCGGCGTCCGGCGGGCGGGGAGTGATCCGCGCGGCGGGCGGGCTGCCTGACCGGCGGCGCAACCGCTGGGCGATCAGCGCCTGCCGGGCGGCGTCGCGGGCCGAGTCCTTCACGTCGGTCATCAGGGGATGTCTTTCTCCGCCGCGAGCAGCGCGGCGACCTCGGTTTCGGAGAGTTCGTCGAGCTCGGCGGCGATCCGCTGCTCGATCTGGGCGGCCAGGTCGGCCACCACCGGGCTGCTGAACAGCGCCCGCATCGGCAGCTCCACGTCCACCTCGGCGCGGATCCGGGCCATCGCCCGCATGCCGCGCAGCGAGTTGCCGCCGAGGGCGAAGAAGTCGTCGAGCGCGCCGACCTTCTCCAGTTGCAGGATCTGGGCGTAGACCTCGGCGACCAGCACCTCGGCGTCGGTACGCGGGGCCAGGAAGCCGTCGGCGGTGGCGGCGGCCGGTGCCGGCAGCGCGGCGGTGTCCAGCTTGCCGTTCGGCGTCAGCGGCAGCGCGTCCAACCGGACGAACGCGCTCGGCACCAGGTGCGCGGGCAACTCCTGGGCCAGGTCTGCGGCGAGCGTCGCCTCGTCGACCCGGCCGACCAGGTAGCCGACCAGGGTCGGCTCGCCGTTGTCGGCGCGGACCACCACCGCGGCCTCGGCCACGTCCGCGCGGGCGCGCAGCACCGACTCGATCTCGCCCAGCTCGACCCGCATCCCCCGGATCTTGACCTGGTTGTCCCGGCGGCCCAGGTATTCCAGTGCCCCGTCGGCCCGCCATCGGGCGAGGTCCCCGGTGCGGTACATCCGCTCCCCCGGCGGCCCGTACGGGCAGGGCAGGAAGCGCTCGGCCGTCAGCGCCGGCCGGCCCAGGTAGCCCCGGGCCAGTTGCGCCCCGGCGATGAACAGCTCACCGACCACACCCGGCGGCACCGGGTTCAGCGCGGCGTCGAGCAGGTGGACCCGGGTGTCCCAGGTGGACCGGCCGATCGGCACCGGCCCGGCGGAGACCGGCTGCTCGGGGGCGATCCGGGCCGCGACACAGCCGACGGTCGCCTCGGTCGGGCCGTACTCGTTGATCACCGCCACCCGGGGGTGGTTGGCCCGCCAGCCAGCCAGTTGTTCGCCGGTCAGCGCCTCCCCGCCGATCACCAGATCGGTGGTGGGCGACAGGGCGTCGTCGAGCAGCGGCAGGTGGCTGGGGGTGACCTTCAGGAAGGTCGGCCGACCACCGGCCCGCGCCGCCGGGGTGTCGATGCCGGCGAACCGGACCGTGCCCCCGGCGGTGAGAGGGCCGAGCAGCCCGGTCACGGTCAGGTCGAACGAGACCGGTGAGTGCAGCAGCGCGACACCGGCCAGCCCCGGGTAGGTGTCCCGGGCCCAGGCCAGGTACGCGGTGACCGCGCGGTGCTCGACCAGCACGCCCTTGGGCCGCCCGGTGGAGCCGGAGGTGTAGAGCAGGTACGCCGGGTGCTCCGCACGCAACGGCGTACGGCGGTCGTCGTCGGTGAGGTCGGCGGAGTCCAGGTCGGCGGCGGTCGTGTCGGTCAGCACCAGTGCGTCGGCGGGGGCCAGCGCGGCCGTCTCCGCGGTGGCCAGCACGAGCGTCGGCTCGGCGTCGGTCAGTAGGTAGCTGATCCGTTTCGCCGGATAGCCGGTGTCCACCGGCAGGTACGCGGCACCGGCCTTCAGCACCGCGAGGATGGCCACCAGCAACTCCACCGAGCGGGGCAGCAGCAGCGCGACCCGGGTCTCCGGGCCGGCACCGCGCTCGACCAGCAGCCGGGCCAGTTGGTTGGCCCGAGCGCTCAGCTCGGCGTAGCTCAGCTCCTCCCCGTCGCAGACCAGCGCGATCGCGGCGGGGGTGGCGACGACCTGCCGCTCCACCTCGGCCACCAGGGTGATCGGGGCGACCGCGTGCCCGGTGTCGGTCCAGGCGCGCAGCAGGTCACGTTCGGCGTCGTCGAGCAGCGGCAGCGCCGACAGCCGCGTACCCGGGTCGGCCACGGCGGCGGTGAGCAGCCGCAGGTAGCGGGCGACGACCGCCTCCGCGGTGGCCCGGTCGAACAGGTCGGTGCGGTAGACCAGCCGGCTGGTGCCGCCGGTGATGTCGAAGGCCAGGTCGTCCTTGGTGGTGCCCAGCGGCACCGGGTCCAGGCCGGAGTCCGGGATCAGGTTCAGCGCGGTCTGGAACACCGGCTGCACCGACGGGTCGCGCTGCGGGGCGACCGCCTCGACGATCCGCTGGAACGGGGTCTGCCCGTGCTCCATCGCGTCCACCAGGCCGGTCCGGACGCGGCCGAGCACCTCGGTGACGCTCGGGTCGCCGGTGAGGTCGCACCGCAGCGCCACCGGGTTGACGAACATACCGATCAGCGGCGTCAGCTCGGCGGTGTCGCGGCCGGCGGTGGAGACGCCCACCACCACCTCGGGGTCACCGGAGATCCGGGAGAGCAGCGCCGCGAAGGCGGCCAGCAGCACCATGTACGGGGTGGTCGACGTGCCGGCGGCGAGCCTCCCGACCTGGTCCAGCAGCCCGTCGGGGAGGTCGAAGCGCACCTCGTCACCGACGAAGCCGAGCTGGGCTGGGCGCGGCCGGTCAAGCGGCAGGCCGGTCACCGCCGGCGCACCGGCCAGGTGACCGCGCCAGAAGGCGAGCTGCCGCTCCAACTCGGTGTCGGTGAGCTGGTCGCGCTGCCAGACGGCGAAGTCGGCGTACTGGATGGGCAGCTCGGGCACGTCGGCGGGTGCGCCGGTCAGCGCGGCCCGGGTGAACGCGGTCAGCTCGGCGTAGAAGAGCACCGCCGAGTGGCTGTCGAAGACCGCGTGGTGCACCACGAACTGCAACCCGACCCGGTCGGCGGCGAACCGGACCAGCCGGGCCCGCCACGGCGGCGGGGTGTCCAGCGGGATCGGGCTACGCGCCAGCTCGGCGAGGGTCTCGTCGTGGCGGGTCTCCCGCTCGTCGGCGGGCAGACCGGTCAGGTCCAACTCCGGCAGTTCCAACGGCTCGACGGCCCGGACCACCTGCACCAGCGCGCCGTCGACGATCCGCAGGTGCGTACGGAGTGACTCGTGCCGGGCGACGACCTGGCCGAACACCTCGGTGGCCTGTGCGGCGGTGACGCCGACCGGGAACCGCCACGGCGCGGAGACGTTGTAGACCGGCGACCCGGGGTCGAGCTGGTTGGCCGTCCACACCCGCTCCTGGGCGAAGGACGCCGGGAAGGTCCACTCCTTGCTCATCGTTGCCGCCTTTCGTTCGCGACTGCGGGGCTCCGCTCCGCTGCACTCCTCGCGCTCACTGGGCCCCCTCGCGTACCGAGCGGGGACGCATGTCGGTCCAGACGGTGTCGATGTGCGCCAGGCACTCCTCGCGGGTGCCGGCGAAGCCGGTGTCGTGCCATCCCGCCGGGAGGTCCCGCTCGGCCGACCAGATCGAGTACTGCTCCTCGTCGTTGCGCACGACCAGGAATCGGGGCTCGGCCATCACTGCTCTCCGTTGGTGTCAGGGGTGTGCGGTTCGGCCATCGCGACGGCGATCCTGCGGGGGCCGGTGAACGGTTCCCGGCCGTGCGCGGCGGTCATGTTGTCGACCACCAGCACGTCGTCGCGGTGGTAGTCGAAGCGGACGCTCGCGGCCCGGTAGGCGGCCCGCAGGTGGTCCAGGACGTCGGCGGGGATCTCGCCACCGTCGCCGTAGTAGGTGTTCGACGGCAGCCCGTCGGCGCCGAACATGTCCAGCAGGCCCTCCTGGAGGTCCTTCGCCAGGCTGCTCACGTGGAAGAAGGTGGCGTGGTTGAACCAGCGGGGAACGTCCGAGCCGGGGCGGAGGTGCACGGCGTCACGCACCGCACGGGTACGCAGCCCGTCCCGGCCCACCCACTCCAGCGTGATCCGGTTGGCCGCCGCGTACGCCTGCACCTCGCCACGATCGTCGGTGCCGAACACGTGCTGCCAGGTGGTGCCGAAATCTTCGTGGAAGTTCCGGATCAGCATCCAGCGCCGGCGTACGAACTCCTCGCGTACCGCCGGGTCGATCTCCCGGTAGACCTGACGGATGTCGGCCAACGGGGTGGCGCCCAGCGTCTGCGGCGCGGTGATGCAGTAGAAGAACAGGGTCAACGGCCACCGCGCCTGGTACGAGTTCTCGTTGTGCAGAAAGATCTCCTCGTCCGGTGGGTAGTCGGTCGAGGTGTACACCCGGCCCTTGATGGCGTGCCGGGGCGAGGACCGCTCGGTGTAGGTCAGTGGTTCCCCGGACAACGCCCGGACCACCTGGTCGAAGCCGTCCACCCCGCCCACGTCGAAGCCGCGGAACAGCAGCCCACCCTGGTCGGCCAGGGTGGTCCGCAGCTCGGCGCGGCGATCGGTGATCAGCTCGGTCAGCGCCCGGCCGTCGGCTTCGACGACCACGGGCAGCGTGGCGATCGTGTCGCTCATTGCTGTCTACTCCTGATTCTCGTTACGCGCGGGGCAGTCGCGGGATGGCGGAGGTCGGCGCCGGGGCGGCCGGATCGTCGGTGTCGGCGGCACGCAGCTCCTCGATCCGGGCGGCGAGCCCGGCCACCGTGGGGGTCTCGAAGAGGCTGCGCATCGGCAGCCGCACGCCGGTCGCCTTGCGCATCGCCGCGATGAGCTGCACCGCGACCAGGGAATTACCGCCCAGGGCGAAGAAGTCGTCGTCGACGCCGACCTCGGCCACCCCGAGCCCGTCCTCCCACACCCGGGCGATGATCTTCTCCAGCTCGGTGCCCGGCGCGGCGCCGCCGTCCCCGAGGCCGGACCGGGTCGAGCCGGTGACCGTGTCGTCGCCAGCGAGGTCGCCGGCGGTGACCCGACCGGCCCGATGCCGGATGTCGGCCACCGTCCGGGTGGCGATGACGACCTGGGCGCCGAGACCGGCGGTGAGGCTGCGGCGGAACGCCTCCGCACCGTCCACCGGCCGGATGTCCTCGGTCGAGACCAACGACGGGGCATCGACCGTGGACGTCTCGGTCAGGCCACCGGTGACCGCCCCCTGGTCGACCCGGCGCAGCACGAAGTCGCTGATCGCGACAAGTTCCCGGCCGTCCGGGTCGCGCAGTGACAGGTCGGCGGCGACCACCTCGTCGGTGTGACCGGGCCGGTGTCGCAGCTCGCTGGTGAACCGGGCCGGCAGCGGCCCGCGCACCACGATCCGCCCGTAGGACAGCGGCAGGTAGGCGCCGCTGCCCTGACCCCGGCCGAACGCGGTCGCCACGTCCAGCAGCGCGGGGTGCAGGCCCCAGGCGGGCAGGTCACCGAGCGCAGCGGCAGGGGCCTCGATCACCGCCAGCTCGGTGACGTCGGCCAGATGGTGCTCGCTCAAGGCTGCCCAGCGCGGCCCGAAGGTGAGCATGCTGGTGCGACCCCGGCCGAAGGACGCGTCGTCGTCCACCCGTCGACCGGTCGGTTCGACGCGGCGGGCCGGCGGGGTGGGCTCGTCGGTCCAGCCGGCTGCACCCCGTACGTGGGTGCGCAGGAGACCGCTGGCCAGGCTCCGGACGGCGAAGTCGGTGCCGCCGTCGTCGGCCGGCGTCAGCTCCACCCGGTACTGGGCGATGGTGCCGTCGGGCACCGCGAACGGCTCCAGGAAGACCACGTCGCGCAGCTCCACTGCCGCTTCCCCGTCGGGCGCGGGCATCGCGGCGGCCACCGCGGCCCGCACCGACTCCAGGTGGGCGGTGCCCGGTACGACCGGTACGCCGGCGATCCGGTGCTCGTCGAGCAGCCAGTGGGTGCTGGCGGAGACCAGGCCGTGCAACACGGTCTCCATCGGCCCGCTGACCTTCGTGGTGAGCACCGGGTGGTCGACGGTGCTGGTCACTGTGTCGCGGCCGGCAGCCCGGAACCCGGCCGGCGCGGCGGTCTCCACCGCCATGCCCACCTCCGCCCAGCCGCCCCAGTTCTGCGACAGCACCGGAGCCCGCCAGCCGGCACCCGAGCGGGCGTGCGCGTCCAGGAACGCGTTCGCGGCGCAGTAGTCGACCTGCCCGAAGCCGCCGACCACCGCGGTGATGGACGAGCAGAGCACCACGAAGTCCAGCGGCAGGTCGCCAAAGACCTGGGCCAGGGCGAGCGTGCCGGCGAGCTTCGGAGCGAGCACCCGCTCGGCCTCGGCCCGCTCCTTGACCTCGACCATTCCACCGCCAGGCAGACCGGCCGCGTGCACGATGCCGTCGATGCCGCCGTACGCGGCCTGCGCGGCGTCGCGGACCCGGCGCAGGTCGGCGGGGTCGGTGACGTCGGCGGCGAGCACCAGCACCTCGGCTCCGGCGGCTTCCATCCGGCGGATCGCCGCGATGGCCCGACCGGCCCGGTCGTCGCCGTGCACGGCGAGGTGGTCGTCCCACCGCTCCCGCTCCGGAAGCCCGGAGCGGGCCAGCAGCACCAGCTTGGCGCGGGCGCGGGTGGCGAAGTCCTCGGCCAGGGTGATGCCGATGCCGCCGAGCCCACCGGTGATCAGGTACCGGCCGCCGTCGCGCAGCGCGCCCGGCTCCCCCTCGGCGTCGAGCGTCACCTGCTCGACGTCGGCCACCCAACGCCGGCCCCCACGGAGGGCGACCTCAGGCTCCCGAGGACGGCGCAGCTCGGCGACCAGCGCGGTGACGTCGTCGTCGGCCGGGTCCGCGTCGACCAGCCGGACGGCCAACCCGGGTAGTTCGGCCGGGAGCACCCGGGCCAGCCCGGCGAGGGTGGCGTGCTCCGGGCGGCGCAGGTCGTCGCCGCGCACATCGCCGGTGCCGGCGGTGACCAGATCCAGGACGACGTCGCCGTCCTCGCCGGTCAGGCCGGCGCCGGCCAGCGCCTGCACCAGGTGCAGGGCGCTGAAGAAGCCCAGCTCCTGGGCCGCCCAGGTGGCCGCGATGTCGGTGCCGGTCGGCGCACCGTCCAGCGTGAAGGCGTGCACCAGCCGGGTCGGCAGTCCACCGTCGGCGGTGAGCGCGGCGACCAGCGCCTCGTGATCCGAGCGCACCCCGGGGCGCAGCCGGTAGCCGCCGTCGGCGGTGAAGGCGTCGCCGGGGCGTACCAGGATCGGGTCGGCGCCGGCGGCCCGCAGGCCGGCGACCAGGGCGTCGCCGCGCGCGCCCGCGGTCAGCACCAGGCAGCGGCCCAGCGACCCGGTCGGCGGCAGCGGCGCGGCCTGCCGCCAGACCGGCACCGCGAACCACTCGGGCAGCGGACGCGGCCCGGTCTCCACCGGAGCGGCGGCGACCTGCTGCTCCGGGTCCGGGTCGATCCAGTAGCGGCGGCGCTCGAACGGGTAGCTGGGCAGCGGCACCCGCCGCGCCGCCGAGTCCACGTCGAACCGTACGGGCAGCCCGGCGCACCAGAGCGCGCCGGCGGTGCCGAGCAGAGCGGCCAGGTCGCCGGTGGTCTCCCCGGCGGCGGGCAGGCTGCCCAGCGGGATGAGCGGATGCTGCTCCGGCGCTGCCTTGGCGACCTGCATCCGGGCCAGGCTGGCCAGTTGCCGGCCGGGACCGCACTCGACCAACTGCCAGGTGCCCGCCGCCAGCAGGGTGGCCACACAGTCGCCGAAGCGGACCGGCTGGCGCAGGTGCGCCGCCCAGTACGCCGGGTCGGTGGCCTGCTCGGCGGTGATCCAGGTGCCGGTCACGTTGGAGAGGAACGGCGCGGTCGGCGGGCGCAGCGACACCGTGCCCATCAGCGCGGTGAACTCGGCGAGGATCGGCTCCATCATCGGCGAGTGGAACGCGTGCGAGGTGCGCAGCATCTTGGACTTTGCCGTCAGCGTCGCCGCGAACGCCTCGACGGCGGCGGTCTCGCCGGCCACCACGCAGGTCCCCGGCCCGTTGACCGTGGCCACCGAGAGCCCGTCGGGCAGCACGTCGGCGACCGCCGACTCGTCCAGCGAGACGGCGAGCATCGACCCGGTGGGCAGCGACTGCATCAGCCGGCCCCGGGCGGCGACCACCCGCAGCGCGTCCGGCAGGCTCAGCACCCCGGCAACGGTGGCCGCGACGTACTCACCGATCGAGTGGCCGATCATCGCGGCCGGGCGTACGCCGGTGGCCTGCCAGAGCGCGGCCAGGGCGTACTCGACGGTGAACAGCGCCGGCTGGGTGTAGCGGGTCTCGGTAAGCCTCTCCCCCGCCATCGGATCCCGACCGAGGATCAGGTCACGCAGGTCGATGCCCAGGTCGGGCAGGAGAAGTTCGGCGCACTCGTCGACGACGGCGGCGAAGCGGGGCTGCTCGGCGTGGAGCTGCGCGCCCATCCCGGCGTACTGGGAACCCTGACCGGAGAACAGGAGAGCGACTTTCGGGGCTGGGCCCCCGGTCGATGGTTGCGCTCCGCGTTTCGGGGCGCGCAGGGCCGTGACGGCGCCGGGGAGATCCGACGCGACCACCGCGCGGCGGTGCGGGTGCGGGCGGCGGCCGGCACGCAGGGTGTGCGCGACGTCGGCGAGGTACGCGGGCCCGGCGTCCGCGGCACCGTCCAGGTGGGCGGCGAGGCGCTGCACCGCGGCGTCCAGGGCGCCCGGGGTGGCCGCGCTGACCTGGAGCAGATGCGCCGGGCGCACCCGGCGGTCGGTGCGGTACGCCGCCGGCGCCTCCTCGAGCACGACGTGCGCGTTGGTGCCGCCGATGCCGAACGAGCTGACCCCGGCCCGGCGCGGCCCGCCGTCGGTGTCCCACTTGGCGAGGGTGTTCGCCACGTAGAACGGGGTGTCGGCGAACTCGACCGCCGGGTTCGGCGTCTCGTAGTTGATCGTCGGTGGGATCAGCCCGTGCTCCATGGCGAGCACCGTCTTGATCACGCTGACGATGCCCGAGGGTTGGCTGAGGTGGCCGATGTTGGACTTCACCGACCCGATGCCGCACCAGCCCCGCTCGTCGGTGTCCCGGCCGTAGACGGCGGAGAGCGCGGCGACCTCGATCGGGTCGCCCATCGCGGTGCCGGTGCCGTGCGCCTCGACGTAGCTGATGGTGCGCGGGTCGATGTCGGCCATGTCGACGGCCTGGGCGATCGCGGCCACCTGCCCGTCGACGCTGGGCGCCGTGAAGCCCACCTTGCCGGCGCCGTCGTTGTTGATGGCGTTGCCCCGGACCACGGCACGGATGTGGTCACCGTCGGCGATCGCGTCGGAGAGCCGCTTGAGCAGCGTCACCCCGACGCCACTGCCCCACACGGTGCCGTTGGCGGCGGCGTCGAACGGGCGGCACCGGCCATCGGGCGAGGTGAAGCCCTCCATGCCGAGGTAGCCGACGTGCGGCAGCTCGATGTTGACACCGCCGGCCAGCGCCATGTCGCACTCACCGTTGCGCAGTGACTCGCAGGCCAGGTGGAACGCGACGAGCGAGGTGGAGCAGGCGGTGTGTACGGTCAGGCTCGGCCCGCGCAGGTCCAGCCGGTACGACACGTTGGTGGCCACGTAGTTCGGCGAGTTGCCGGTGGCGATGGAGACCGTGCCGTGTGGGTTGCCGCCGACCCGCTGGTTACGCAACACGTAGCGGTGCAGGTAGGTGTTGCCGCCGGTGCCCGCGTACACGCCGATCGCGCCGTCGTAGCGGGCCGGGTCGTAGCCGGCGTCCTCCAGCGCGGTGTGGCAGGACTCCAGGAACAGGCGGTGCTGCGGGTCGGTCAGCTCCGCCTCCCGGGCGGTCATCCCGAACAGCGTGGCGTCGAACTCGTCGTAGCCGTCGACCAGCGGGGCGCGGTTGACCCAGCCCGGGTCGTCGACCTCCGTGGGCGTCGCGCCCCGGGCGAGCTGCTCCTCCCGGGTCAGCTCGGTGGTGGACTCCACGCCGTCGACCAGGTTGCGCCAGAACTCGTGGACGTCGGCGGCACCGGGCAGGCGCGCGGCCAGGCCGACGATCGCGATCGGTTCGATGCCGTGCTCAGGTGACTCGGTGACGTCGTCGGACTGGTCGGCTGCGGTCGGGTTGCTCATCAGGCTGTCCTTCGTCACGCGGAGCCGCCGGGGCGGCGAGGTGGGTTACGACGGGTACGGCCGCGGCGTGCGGCGGCCCGCAGGGCGGCCCGGGCCAGCTCCGGCCGGTCGGCGGCACCGTCGAGGCTGGCGGCGAGCGCTCGGACGGTGGGGTGGCGGAACAGGTCGAGCATTCGGATGGACCGGCCGGTCGCGGCGGTCAGCCGGGCGTGCACGGCGGCGAGCGCCAGCGAGTGCCCGCCGATGTCGAAGAAGTTGTCGGTCACCCCGACCCGGTCGTGCTCCAGCACCTCCCGCCAGATCCCGGCGATCAGCTCCTCGGTCTCGGTGAGCCCGTCCGGGCCGACAGGCATCAGCGCGGGTGGGGGGCCGACCGGGTCACCGCCGGCGACCGTCATCGCGCCGAGCTGCGGCACCCGCACGGTGGGTCGGGGCAGCGCGGTGGCGACCTCGCGGGCCGGCGTGTCCGCCGCCGCGGCCAGCGCGCCCACCAGCTCGGCCAGGTCGGCGAGCAGGTCGTCGACGCGCCCGGCGTCGAACAGGTCCGGGTTGTAGACCACCTCGACGCCCGTACGACCGCCGTGCTGCACCACGTAGACGGTGATGTCGAACGGCGAGCCCGGCTTGGGCACCGGCACCGGCTCGGCGGCCAACCCGGTCAACGTCAGCGCGGGCGGCGCGAAGTTGAGCACGTTGAACAGCACCTGCACCAGCGGTGCGCGGGCGGTGTCCCGGCCGACGCCGAGCGCCTCGACGATGCGTTCCAGTGGGGCCCCCGGGTGGGCGGTGACCTCGTGCAACTCCCCGGCACAGCGGTCGACCAGCTCGGCGAAGCTCACCCCGCCGGTGCGGACCCGCACCGGCACCGTGTCGATGAAGAAGCCGATGACGTCGTCGAAGGCGGCCAACCGCCGGTCGGCGACGATCGCCCCGAGCACGTGGTCGTCGCCACCGGTGAGCCGCGCGATCAGCTCACCGAAGGCCGCCAGCAGCACCGCGGCGACCGTGGTGCCGCGACGCTCGGCCAGCTCGCGGACCGCGCGGTCGGTGTCGGCGGGCAGCCGGACCGCCGCCTCCGCCCCGGCGTACGTCTGCACCGCCGGCCGCGGCCGGTCCCGGGGCAGTTCCAGCACGGTCGGCACGCCGTCCAGGTGCCCCGTCCACCAGGCCAGGTCGGGCCCGCCCCGCAGCCGGTCGCGCTCGGCACGCCACACCGCGTAGTCGGCGTACCGGGCCGGCAGCGCCGGCAGTGTGGGCGCCGTGCCGGCCACCGCCTGGGCGTACCCGGCGGCGAGGTCGTCGTAGCAGATCCGCTCCGACCAGCCGTCGAAGACGGCGTGGTGCCAGGTGACGGCCAGCACGTGCTCGGCCGGGCCGAGCCGGTAGACGGTCACCTGCCAGGGTGGCCCGGTGGCCAGGTCGAACGGATGCGCGGCACCGGCCGCGAGCATCTGGGCCAGCTCCGCCTTCGGCTCGGCGCTGCCGGTCAGGTCGACCACCGGCACCGCCACGTCGGTCGGCTCGGCGCAGACCGCGTAGGGCACCCCGGCGGTCTGCGGGATGCGCCAGCGCAGCACGTCGTGCCGCTCGGCGACGGTCCGCAGTGCCGCGCCGAGGGCCGCGATGTCCAGCGGGCCGAGCAGCCGGTGCGCCACCGCGATGTTGTACGGCGCGCTGGACGGCGCGAGCTGGTCGACGAACCAGAGCCGGCGTTGCGGTGGGGAGAGAGTGGGCGGGTTGCCGGTGCTCAGCCGGTCGTCGCCGACGGGTGCGGCGGCCACCCGCTCGGCGAGCCGGCCGAAGGTGCGCTCGGTGAACACCGCACGGGTGTCGAGCTGCCGGCCCAGCTCGGCGCGCAGCGCGGCGACCAGGCGCATCGCCGCGATGGAGTTGCCACCGGCGGCGAGGAAGTCGGTCGCCGGCCCGGGTGCCGCGCCGAGCAGCCGGGTCCAGATGCCGGCCACGGCCGCCGCGAGGGGGCCACCGGGCACCTCCGGAGCGACGGTGTCGGCGGATGAGGCGGTGCGGGCCGCGGCCAGGGCGCGCAGCGCGAGGCGGTCCAGCTTGCCGCTGATCGGGCTGATCGGCAGGGCCGCGCTGCGCAGCACCCGGGCCGGCAGCATCGCCGTGGTCAACCGACTGCCGGCGTACGCGCGCAGCCGCGCGTCGTCGGGGGCATCCGCCGGAGTGAGGAACGCGACCAGCTCGGTGCCGGCCGGACCGGGCACCGCCTCGACGGCCACCCCGGTCACCCCGGGCAGGTCGGCGAGCACCGCCTCGACCTCGCCCAGCTCGATGCGCTGCCCGCGGATCTTCACCTGCCGGTCGGCCCGGCCCAGGTAGACGATCCGCCCGTCCGGGTCCTGCCGCACCAGGTCGCCGGTGCGGTACAACCGCTCGCCGGGCAGCCCGGAGAACGGGTCCGGAACGAACCGCTCGGCGGTCAGCGCCGGCCGGCCCAGGTAGCCGTCGGCCAGCCCGGGCCCGCCGATCAGCAGCTCACCGGTCTCGCCCGGCGGCACCGGGTCCAGCACCGCGTCCACCACGTACGCCCGGTGGTTGGGCATCGGCCGGCCGATCGGTACCGGGTCGGCCTCGGTGGCGCTCAACGGGCCGCTGACCGCCAGCACCGTCGTCTCGGTGGGGCCGTACGCGTTGAGAAGGCGGCGGCCGGGCGCCCAGCGGGCGGCCAGCGCGGCCGGTACCGCCTCGCCGCCGCAGAGCACCGTACGCCAGCCGGTCAGCTCGGCCGGGTCCAACATCGCCAGCACGGTGGGCGTGATGAAACCCCAGTTGACCTCGTGCTCGATGACGAACCGGGTCAGCCGGACCGGGTCGGCGCGATCCGATGCGCCGAGGAGCTGCACCGTCCCGCCGAGCAGCAGCGGCACGAACAGGTCGATGGTGGCCGCGTCGAAGCCGAGCGACGCCAGGCCGAGGCTGCGTACGCCGGCGTCGGCACCGCTCAACGCGGCCACGCCCGTCACGAACTCCACCACGTTGCGGTGACTGGTGAGCACACCCTTGGGCCGACCCGTGGAGCCCGAGGTGAACAGCACGTACGCCGGGTCGCCGGGCCGGGCCGGGCAGGGCGCGAGGGGGGCCGGGCCGGGCAACCCGACCGCCTCGACGCCGGGGGCGTCACCGAACTCGGTCTCGGCGGCGTCGCCGACCACCAGGGAGATGCCCGCGTCGGCGGCGATCCCGCGAAGCCGCCGACGCGGGCCGCCCGGCTCCAGCGGCACGTAGCAACCGCCGGCCAGCAACACCCCCAGCACGGTCGCCACCAGCTCGGGCCGGCGGCTGCCGCACACTCCCACCCGACTCTGCCGGCCGACGCCGCGGGCGCGCAGCGCGGCAGCCACCCCGGCGGCCTGGGACAGCAGCTCGGCATAGCTGAGCCGGCTGTCCCACTGGCGCACCGCCGTCGCGCCCGGCGTACGGGCGGCCTGCGCGACCACCAGCTCGGCGATCGTCGCGTCCGGCCAGGGCAGGGTCTCGCCCCGTACGGCGTTGCTGAACAGTAGGTCGGTCACCCGTTCCCCCCGGGATAGCTGTTCGGATCGGTCATCTGCGGGCGCAGCTCACTGACGTGGCCGCGGCCCTGCGCGTCGGTCACCCAGCTGTCGCAGCATCACGTCCCGCCACACCGACCAGCCCGTCCCGCCCAGTGGCAGCACGTGACTCATCGGACCGGTTCCGGCTCGTCGGCGTCCACGATGTGCAGTCGCAGTTCACTGAAGTAGCGCCGACCGGCCCCGTCGGGCACCCAGGCGTCCTGTTCGGTGGGCAGCATCTCGCTGACCACCACCGTCGTGTCGTCGCCGCCGTCACGCCGGGCCGCCCGGACCATCACGCAGAACATGTCAACGAAGGCGGGGCTGCTCAGGTCGACGAAGCAGGGCTTGGTCTCGGTGCCGAGCTTGACGTACACCTGCTCGGGCAGGCCCAACCGGCGTCGCCAGTCCCGTACGGCCAGGAAGCGGGCCCGCTCACCCTTCGCCGCGCCGAAGTCGCACGCGCCGACGGTGGTCCGCCAGGTCTGCCGGGCCACCACGAGCCGGTCCAGCGTGATCCTCGGGGTGTACGGGGCGGCCGCGACCAGCTTGAACCCGTCCACGGCGTGCAGGCTGAGCAGCCCGGCGCAGACCTCGGTCAGGAGCCAGCGCTGCCCGTCGGGGGCCACGACCGTCAGTCGGCCATCCTCGTCCCGCACGGTCAGCGCCACCGTGGGCAGCACCCGGTCCGGGTCGGCGTTGGGCGCGGACGCGAAGGCCACCTGCCGGTCGGTGGGGCCGATCAGCGACTCGGCGACCCGGCTGGTGCGGCGCGGCCAGTCGGTGGGATAGAGCAGCCGGATCCGGTTCGGGCCGAGGTCGGCCGCCAGCGCGTCGCGCAGCCGCTCCACGTCCGGATGTGCGGCCGTGAGCACCGCACAGTCGAACGACGGCCAGGCGGCGTGCAGTTCGCCGAGCACCACGGTGTAGTCGCCGCGGGCCAGCGCGTCGGCGTCGGCCGCGCAGATCTGCAGGTCGGGGCTGTGCAGCCGGGAGTTCGACCAGTTTGGCCGGAGAACGGGGAAGACCTCGTCGACCCGGGCGACCAGGTCCGCCACGTCCAGCCGCACGTCGGTGCTGCCCGGCAGCAGGTCGGCCAGCCCGAACAGCCCCGCCCAGCGGGCCGCGAAGTCGCCCGCCACCGCGTCGACCGGGCGCGGCCCGCTGCCCCAGAACATGCCCTGGACCAGGAACCACAGGTCGGACAGGGCCACCGGAGCGTCGCCGGCCTCGGCGCGCAGCTCGTCGTACAGCTCCCGGAACACCACCGCGTACGCCTCCTCCAAGGCGCCGGCCAGCCAGCGGGCGGCCCGCAGCAGCACGGCGAGCGGGGCGGCGATCCCGTCCAGCAGCGGTGCGCCGAAGACCACGTCCAGATCCCGGCTGGTGTCCTCGTAGCAGAGCGTCCGACCGGCGTACATCTGCCCGGCCCGGCGCTGCGCCGGCTGCCCGGTCAGGTCGGTGAACGTCTCGTCGAGCGCGTTCAGCGCGGCGTGCAGCCGGTCCGGATCGCCGGCGGCGGCGGCGACCGCGTCCCGGGCGGCGCACAGCCGATCGAAGCCGGCCTGGGCGACGGCTCGCGCGGGGGCGTCGCCGACCTGCGTGATCCGCTGCCGCAGCACCTCCTCGGCGGCCGGGCTCACCGGCAGCGCGGCGTCCCAGGTGGCCAGGTCCCGCTGCACCAGCCGGTCGAGCAGCGCGTACCCGTCCTCCGGCCGACGCAGACCGACGGCCGGGTCCGTGACCAGCTCGTGGGCGGGGCGGTGGCCGTCGGCGGCACCGAGCAGTGCCGCCTCGACCGGCGACAGGGGCACCGGGGGTCGACCCGGCCGGCGCACCTCCCGGCCGGCGAGGCTCAGGTGCGGGGCGAGCTGGGGTGCCCACCAGCGGCGGACGGCCAGGTCCTCGGCGATCCGCTGCGCGTACACGGTCAGTGCCCAGGACTCGAACCACACCCAGCGGTCACGGGTCAGCGCCGCGCCCGGCCGGACCTCGGCGGCGACCGGCAGCTCCGGGTCGAGGGTGACCCAGCAGTTCGGGCCGAAGAAGCCGACGGTCTCGTTCTTGCCGCAGTAGCGCTGCCAGTACCTGACGACGGCCCGTTCGCGCTCGCGTCTACGGGTGTTGCGGGGAGCGTCGGGGCCACCACGGACCAGCCCGTCCAGGGTGGGCAGCACCCCCCGGTTCTGCCAGGTGACCGCCTCGCGTAGCAGCGGGTCGGCGGCCAGCTCGGTGATCCGCCGGGTGGCGGTGGACAGCGCCTCGGCGAACTCCTTGTCGAAAACGTCGGCGCCGGCGCCGGTGGTCAGCAGCTCGTCGGCCGCCGCGGCGGCGTGCGGCGCGGACAGCAGGGTCAGCCCGTCGGCCGGAAAGCCGGTGCTGCGCAGGACGGCGTCGCGCCACACCGACCAGCCGGTGTCGCCCAGCGGGACCCGGTGCGCGGCGGCGGCCGCCCTCGGCGCGACGGCCGGCGGTTCGGCGGTGAGCGCCGCGGTCAGGTCGGCGCGGATCGCGTCGGCCAGCTCGGGCAACGCGTCGTGCAGGAAGAAGTGCCCGCCGTCCAGCTCGTGCAGGCTGAAGCCGGCGGCGGTGTGCTCCCGCCAGGCCGCGCTCTGCTCCCGGGTCACCGCCGGGTCGCGCCGGCCGCTGAACGCGATGATCGGCACCGGCAGCGGCTCCTCGGGCCGGTACCGGTAGGTGTCCACCCGCTCGAAGTCGGCGCGCAGCAGCGGCAGCAGCAGGTCGACCAGCTCGGGGTGCTCCAGCACGCCGGCGGGCAGGCCGCCGCCGGCCCCCAGCCGGCGCAGCAGCTCGTCGTCGTCCACCTGGGACAGCCCGTCGAAGATGGTGGGCGCGGTGACGTGCGGTGCGCGGGCGCCGCCGACGTAGAGCCGCAGCGGCAGTGGACGCCCGGCGCGGCGCAGCTCGCGGACCACCTCGAAGCCGAGCCGGCCGCCCATCGAGTGGCCGTAGATGGCGTAGGGCCCGGTGGCCCGCCCGGCGATGGCGCTCGCCACGTCGACCACCCGGAACCGGGGGTCCTCGCTGATCCGGTTTTCCCGGCCGGGGAGCTGCACCGGCAGCACCTCGACGTCCGGACCGAATCGGCCCGGAAAGTTGCGGAACGCGCCGGCTCCGGCGCCGGCATAGGGCAGGCAGAACAATTGCACCGGTGCCGGATCGCGGCTGCCGGCGGAGAGGAACCAGTTCACCGAACACCTTTCTGAGGAGGTTCGATCCAGTACCGCTGCCGCTGGAAGGGGTAGGTGGGCAGCGAGGTTCGTCGGACGCCGTCGGCCGGGTACAGGGCCGTCCAGTCCAGGGACCGGCCGGTCACCCAACCGGCGGCCAGGTCGCGCAGCGGGCCGGCCGGACCGGCCACTCGGGTGTCCGTCGCCAGTAACGCGTCGAGCGCGGCGACCGCGTCGGCCGGAGTGGTGGCGACCACCGCGGCCCGGCAGCCGAACTCCCGTCGGCCCAGCGCCAACGTCGCGGCGACCTCGGCCAGCGTGGGCGCGGTGCCCGCCAGGTGCCGCCGCAGCCGGGTCAGGGCCGCCCGTAGAGCCGCGGGGGTACGCGCCGACACCGGTAGCAGGTGCGCGCTGGCCGACCCGGTGTCGACCGGCTCGACCGCGGGTGGTTGCTCCACCACGACGTGCGCGTTGGTGCCGCCCAGCCCGAACGAGCTGACCCCGGCCACCCGGCGCGGCACGTCGGGCCAGTCCCGCGCCTTCGTCGGTACGTAGAACGGACCGGCGGCCAGATCGATCTCCGGGTGCGGACGGGTGAAGTGCAGGTTCGGCGGGATGACCCCGTGCTGTACGGCCAGCACCGCCTTGATCAGCCCGGCGATGCCGGCCGCGGCGTCGAGGTGACCGATGGTGGTCTTCACCGAGCCGAGCGCGCAGGTCTCGGCGGGGGCGGCGCCCGCGTACACCTCGTGCAGCGCGGCCACCTCGATGGCGTCCCCGAGCGGCGTACCGCTGCCGTGTGCCTCGATGAAACGGACCTCGCCCGGGGCGACCTCGGCGGCGGCGAGCGCGCCGGTCACCGCGGCGGCCTGCCCGGCCGGCCCGGGCACGGCGTAGCCGGCCCGGTCGGCACCGTCGTTGGTGACCGCCCAGCCGGGCAGGATCGCGAGGACCCGGTCCCCGTCGGCCTGCGCGTCGGCGAGCCGACGCAGCGCCACCACCCCGACGCCGGAGCCGAAGCCGGCGCCCTGGGCGGCCTCGTCGAAGGCCCGGCAGCGACCGTCCGGTGAGGCCAGGCCACCGGGGGTGTGCCGGTGCCGGGGCCAGGTGACGCTCACCCCACCGGCCAGAGCGATGTCGCACTGGTAGTCGGCCAGGCTCTGCGCGGCCAGGCAGACCGCGACCAGCGAGCTGGAGCAGGCGCTCTGCACGGCCACCGCCGGCCCGGTCAACCCCAGCCGGTACGCCACCTGGCCGGGCAGGTGGTCGGTGAGCTGCCGGCCGATCAGGCGGGCCTCCCAGTCGTCCGGATCGACGTCACCGATCACGGCCGGGTTGTCCATCAGGTGAAAGAGGAAGTAACGGTTGACGGAGGTGGCGCCGTACACGCCGACGAGGCCGGGGAACCGGGTCGGGTCGTGGCCGGCGTCCTCCAGCGCCTCCCACGCGGTCTCCAGGAACAGCCGGTGCTGCGGGTCGGTACGGGCGGCCTCTTGGTCGCCGAAGGAGAAGAACTCCGCGTCGAAGTCGGCGATGCCGTCGAGCCGCCCGGTGGCCTTCACGTGCCGGGGGTCGGCGCGCAGCCCGGGGCCGACGCCCAGCGCCGCCAACTCCTCGTCGCTGTGGTCGTGGATGGCGTCCACGCCGGCGCACAGGTTCCACCAGAAGGTGGCCACGTCCGCCGCTCCCGGGAACCGGCCGGCGAGCCCGACCACGGCGATCTCCTCGCCGGTGTACTCGCGGACGCCGACCGACGAGGAGTACGCACCGCCGGTGGACGCCGACGCGGTGGACGCCGAGGCGGTCGCGACGGGCGGGGCCGGCAGGTCGGCGGACGGCGGCGGGTCGACCAGTCGAGCCTGGGCGGCGACCGTCGGATGGTCGAAGAGCCGCAGCAGCGGCAGCCGGACCCCGAACCGTTCGGTCAGTCGCTGCTGCACCTGGCCGAGCAGCAGGGACTGCCCGCCGACGTCGAAGAAGCTGTCGGTGCGGCCGACAGCGTCCCGGCCGAGCACGGTGCACCAGATGTCGTGCACGATCCGCTCGGTCGGGTTGGCCGGTCGATCCTCGGCCAGCACGGCCCGGGCCGGCGCCGGCAGCGCCCGTTCGTCGATCTTTCCGCTGACGGTCAGCGGAAACTCGGCGACCGGCACGACGGCGCGGGGCAGTGCGTACTCGGGTAGTTGCCGGGCCAGGGCGGCCCGCAGCGCGGCCGGGTCCACCGGTGTCCCGGTCGACCGGACGTACGCCAGCAGCTCGCCGTCGCGGGCGATGGCACGCACCTCGGCGACGCTCGGTTCGGCGGCGAGCACCGACTCGATCTCGGTCAGCTCGACCCGGAACCCGCGCACCTTGACCTGCCGGTCGAGGCGGCCGAGGCAGCGCAGCTCGCCGGTGGGCAGCAGCTCGCCGAGATCGCCGGTGCGGTACGCGGGCACCCCGTCGGGGTCAAGCCCGAACCGGTCGCTGACCTGGTCGAGGTAGCCGGGGGCGAGGTGCCGGCCGCGCACCACGATCTCGCCGTCCGGTGTCAGCCGCAGCGCGTACCCGGGCAGGGCGGTGCCGATCGGCAGCGGCCCGGTGGCCGTACGGTCGACGTCGGCCAGCGGCAACACGGACCGGGCCGCGAAGGTCATCTCGGTGGCACCGTAGCCGTTGACGAGCACGCAACCCGGGGCGAAGTGACCCTGGGCGCGGGCGGCGTCGGCGTAGCTGGCCTGTTCGCCACCGAGCAGCACCACCCGGACCCGGTCGAGCCGGTCGACGCCGGGAGTGTCCAGCAGGTACCGGAAGACCGTCGGGGTGGAGTGGTAGACGGTGACGGCGTTCCGGGCCAGTTGCGCGACGGCGTACGCCAGCCCGTGGCGGCGCAGATCGACCGGGACGACGGCGGCGCCGGTGAGCAACGCCGGGTAGAGGTCGGGGATGGCCGCGTCGAAGCTGAACGAGGCGAGCAGGCTGAGCCGGTCGTCCGGACGCAGGTCGAGGGTGGCGATCTGGTTGTCCACCACGTGCAGCAGGTTGCGGTGGGTCTGCCCGACCGCCTTGGGCCGGCCGGTGGAGCCGGACGTGAACAGCACGTACGCGAGGGCGTCCGGGTCCACCGACACCGGCCGCAGTGACGCCGGCCGCACGTCGACGGCGGGGACGACCCGCGTGCCGGGCCGGTCGGTGGCGAGCCGGCGGGCCAGCTCGGTGTGCTCGCCCCCGCTGAGCAGCACGGTGACGTCGGCGCCGTCGACGAGCTGGCGCAGTCGCTGCTCCGGGAAGCCCGGGTCGAGCGGCACGTAGGCGGCGCCTGCGGCGAGGGTGCCCAGCATCGCGGCGATGGTGCCGGCCCCGTGTGTGGTCAACAGTCCGACCCGGTCGCCGGGTTGAACGCCGGCCCCGGCCAGCAGCTCGGCGTGGCCGCCGGCCAGGCCGGCCAGGCCGGCGTAGTCGAGCGGGCCGGTGTCACCGAGCACGGCGGGATGGTTGGGCCGGGCGGTAGTGGCATCGCCGAAGCGATGGATCAGCGTTGAATTTTCCATCTCAGGACGTGCACATCGCTCCACACAAGATGGACACGCCGCGACCGGCTACATTGATCATGATCCCCCCCAGGAATTCACAATGGAGCGAGCATAGGACTCAACGCCTGGCGCGGAAGATCATTGACTAGAGTCGACCCGAAGGGCTAGCGGGTGATCAGACGAGGGATGACGAAAGTCGTCCGATCATCCCCCTGGCGCAGCGGCGGATTTTCACCTAGAACGATCATCAGGGGCCATTTTTGCGGTCGCGCATTCATTGCGTAGAGGAATTTCCCGGCCAGAGACATCGGGTCGCTCGCCGCGGACCACGCTCTGCGCCGTGGGTTGAGCGCGTACACGGTTCCGGCGGGACGGGGCCGACAGCACCGTCGTCGTCGCGCGGCAACCGCGACACCATCTCCCGGAATCGGTCACCCGTTCGGCCATCGTCTTCAGCACGGCGCGGGAGACGGCGGCAGCCTGCTCGGGCGGCAGGCCACACCGCCGGGATACCGCGTCGACGAAGCGCGGAAACCGGCCGTCGCCCGCCGTGTCGGTCGCGGCCGGGCGCCTACCCCCCGCCGCTGCCGACAAAAGGCCGCTCGATCCCGCCGATCGACATCAACATCCGTCACACGCAGACCGACGAACGCGAGTCGAGTCTCGATTCGCCTACTGCCGTTGCCGTGTCAGCCCGTCGCATACGTAAGCACGTCGACCGTGGCTGTCATCGGCCGGGCTCCGGGATTCGCAAGCGTCGCCGAGCTGTTACGCAGGGTCACCCCGTCTGCGTGTCGAATGGAGAAGCCGTACGCCGCAAGGTAGGGCCAGCGGGTGCTCTCGGGATAGTCGCCGTTGTACTCGTTCGGAGTCTGCGGAGCGACCGATCCGCCGACGGTGACGTTGACTTTCACATTGCTCAGGAGGATGTCGTACATCCCGTACGTGGCGCCCGTGCTCTCCTTGGTACCCGAGAGCACGGCTCCCGTCGCAAGATGGTTGGGCGCCGCATCAGCGATGCGGGTAGCAGTGATGTCCTCGAAGCGCAGGCCGCTGATCCACCGGGGGTCGGGTGCTCCGGTTCGGCGCCCGATCAGTACGAAGATCGCCCGCTGGGTCTGGTCGATCGTGACACGCCGGAACCGGGCATTGGTGACCGTCCCGCCGCCAACCTCGGTGACGACGATCCCCGCGTTGCGCGGTCGTTTGACAAGGACGTCCTCGACCGTGATGTCGGCGAAGGCGCCGTCGCTGGCGGTGCCGAGCTTGACGCCGTTCGCCCGTCCGGAGGCGGACACGCTCGACAGCCGGACGACGGCCCCGACGACTCCGCGGCTGGAGACGCGCTGGCTGGTCGAGAAGTGACTCTTGAAGCAGATCGAGTCGTCATCGCTGTAGACGTCCACCCGTTCGATGAGGACATCGTGACCGTCGACGACGTCGATGCCGTCACGGTTTCCGTCGATGTTGCTGTCGACCGCGACGTCGGTGATGGTCAGGCCGTCGATTTCGGCGGGCACGATGCCCCAGAACGCGGCGTCCTTCAGGTAGATGTCACGGATGGTGACATTGCTGCCGGAGGTGAGGAACATGCCGGCCGGACGGTGGTTCTCGGCGGGCCCGGGCTGGCCGCCGGCCCAGGCGGGATTCGTGCCGTTGCCGTGGATGACTCCGCCGCCCTCGATGGTCAGATTGTTTGCCCGGTGGGAGAAGAGCAGCGCCTTGGTGAGCACGCCGCCGACGAAAGGGCGGCTCGGGGCGATCCTCGCAACGGAGGGGTAGGCAGCGTCATCCCAGGTGCCCAGCAGCATGGCATCGGGTGCCACGAAGAACGTCATATCGGACTTCAACATGATCGTCCCGGTGCGGAACACACCGCCGCTGAGCAGGACCGAACCACCAGTGGGAGTCGCGTTCACCGCCGCCTGGACCGCTGCGGTGTCGTCGGTGGTGCCGTTCCCGGTCGCGCCGAACGAGCGCACGTCCACAACCGGCCCGGTCGGCGTCTGGTCGGGAACCGGATACGCGAGAACCTTGTCGGCGTACAGGGTGCCGACCTGGCCGGCGCCGACGCCGAGGACGAGTTGCGCCACATCGGCCGCGGCCGGGTCGCGGAACGGGAAGTGGGTGGGTCTTGCCGTGGTGCTCACCGCCGGAAAGCGCCGGCCGTCTGCGTAGGCCACGAACTGTCGGCCCGGGACGTCGAGCACGAGGCGGACCGTGTACCACTCGCCGGGCTGCACACCGGAGAGCAGGACATGGCTGACCCCGCCGGATACGTACTGCAGAACCGAGTTGCTGAACTGTAGCGAGGCCGAGATCCTGCCAGTGGAACTGCGGATGTACAGCGCCATCTTGACACCGGTCGTCGACTCCGTCCGCAAGTTGGCCTGCACCATCACGACGCCCTTCTGTGGTGTCCTCAACGCACGGGTGGCGGTCAACTCCTGAGTGCTGGTGGTCTTGGTGATGCGCAGGCTGCGGTCGGCGTCGCTCGGCACGGGCTGCGCATCGACGGTGCCCCCGCCACCGGCAACCACGTAGCCCGGCGCCACGGTACCGACCGGCACGTCGTCGAACAGGTCCTTGGCCTGGTACGCCGCGGTGTCCTCGGGCACCCTTCGCAGGCTCACGTTGTCGACCCACATCGTGCCGAGGTTGGTGGCGCCGGGACCGAGGCCGAACGTGAGCCGGCCGACATCGGCGGCCGGAGTGCGGAACGGCGCGGCGTCGAGCAGCTTGGCACCATCGACGTGCAGGTCGAAGGTCTGGTCGTCGGTGCGCAGCTCGACACGCACGACGTGCCAGCCCTGCGACGCGGCCGCGAGCGTCTGATTCGGGCCGGCGTTGTAGTAGCGCCCGGCGCGGATGCCGATGCTCGCCACCGGCACGCCGGTCCGGCTGGCCACGTAGAGCACGTTGAACGCACTTACCGCCGAGTCGACGCGGACGCGTACCTCCGCCTCGACGACGCCGGTGAGACCGGCTGTCGTCCGCCGCTCCACAATCGTCGACGAAGCTGCGTCAGTCGCGGTCTTCGTCAGCCGGAGGCTGCGGTCCACCGCGTCTGGGACGGCGGCGACCCCGACGGTCCCGCCGGACGTATCGGTACCCCAGCCGGCTGGCACGGTGCCGAACTCAGCATCGTTGAAGTGCTCCATGACAGCCGACGTGGCACCCGGGCCGGTGTTCGCCGCCTGCACCCCTTCGGGGGCAACCACGACGGTGGTGGCCAGCCACGCCGCCATCAGAAGGGTGGTGCTCCGCATAGCGCAGCAAGTTACCAGGATGAATAACTCCGGTGACCCCGCACGGCGAGCGGCCTTGCCGGCTCAGCGGCGCATCGTCAGTGCGTGGTCAGGCCGAGCACCACGGCAGTTCACACAATGTTGATCAACTGGGCAGAGGCTGTCCGGGCGAACCAACCCGTACCACCCTTGGGAGCCCGACACATGCTTGACAGCGCTCGATTGCTCCGGCGTGGCCGAACCGCCCTGGCCGCCGCGGTGGCCGCCGGCTTGCTGCTGGCCGGTGGGGCGGCGTCGCCGGCTGCCTCGGCCTCGCCGGCCGGCGCCCGGCCGGGTACGCCGGTCCCGGTGCAACTCCTGTCCATCACGGACCTGCACGGCTACTTCGGCGACTACACCACGACCGTGCCCGGAGCCCGGGCCGGCGAGCCGGCCCGTCAGGTCGGCGGCGGCGCCTACCTGACGGCACACCTCAAGCAGCGCCAAGCCGGCCAGCGGAACTCCATCCTCTTCTCGGCCGGGGACGACTTCAGCGGTTGGCCGAACGAGACCGGGTGGTTCTGGAACGAGCCGACCATCGAATACCTGAACTCGATCGGGCTGGAATTCTCCACGGTCGGCAACCACGAGATGGATCGGGGCTACGAGTTCCTCCGGCACATGGACGACGGCACCTGCCGGTGGCGGCCCGACAACGACATCTGCTTCACCGACTCCACCGGCCGGCGCTTCCACGGCGCGGACTACGACTACTACTCCGGCAGCGTCGTGGACGACCGCAGCGGCAAGCCCAAGCTGCCGCCGTACCACGTCGAGTACGTCAGCGACGGGCACGGCGGTCGGCTGCCGGTCGGCTTCGTGCACGCCACCACCAAGCTGATGTCCGAGGAGCAGATGTCCTACACCCCGAAGGGGTTCGACTTCCTCGACGAGGCTGACACGGTCAACAAGTACGCCGCCGAGCTGCGCCGGCAGGGCGTGAAGGCCATCGTGGCGGTCATCCACGAGGGCTTCTCCCAGGAGGCCGGTGCCGGGTACGACGAGTGCGTCAACCCGTTCGGCCCGATGTACGACGCCAACGCCCGGATCAGCGCGGACGTCGACGCGATCGTCACCGGCCACTGGCACGCCCTGGTGAACTGCATGCTCCCCGACCCGGCCGGCAACCCGCGTCCGGTGGTGGAGGCGGCCAACCACGGCCGGCTGTTCAACGAGATCAACCTCCAGCTCGACCCGCGTACCGGCGAGGTGCTGCGGGACCGGACGACCTCGGTCAACCACGCCAACACCCAGGACGTGACTCCGGACCCCGAGACCCTGCGGATCGCCGACTACTGGCGGACTGAGCTGGCGAAGCGGGCGAACCTGCCGGTCGCGCAGGTGACCGCGGACCTGACCCGGGCCCCGGGTGACAGCGCCGAGTCGACCATGTATGACGCCACCGCCGACGCGTTCCTCTGGGCCGCGAACCGGGACGGCAAGGCCGACCTGGCGGTCGCGATGCCCGGCATCCTGCGCCGGGACGTCCGGTACGCCGCCGACCCTGCCAACCCGGCCGACGCTCCGGGCCGGGTGCTCTTCTCCGAGCTCGCGCTGGGCACCGTCTACGACAGCGGCATCGGGGTGGGGCTCGTCCGGGGCGACGTGACAGGCGCCCAGCTCGACCAACTGCTGGAGAGCCAGTGGCAGCAGGCGGCGGACGGCACCGTGACGTACCGGCACATGGCGGTGTCGGGCAACGTCCGGTATCGCTACGACCTGTCCAGGCCGGTCGGCGACCGGGTGGACCCCGGCAGCGTGCGGATCGGCGGCAAGCCGTTGAGGCTCAAGTCGACGTATCGGATTGCGACCCTGGCGAACAACTTCTTCGCCAAGAACGCCACACCCGGGTTCACCGCGCTGTTCGAGGCGCGCAAGCAGGACCGCAGCCTGTACAACGGCGGTGACGCTCTGTGGCGCTACCTGGAGAACGCGTCCCCGGTCCGCCCGCCCGCGCTGGACCGGGCGACCCCGGTGTCCCGCTAAGGCGGGTCGACGACGTCGGACCAACCGGGTGCGGGCGGCCAGGCACCGCCCGCACCCGGGTTCGGGTTCAACTCTCGGGTACGTCCATCTCATCGGGCCGTGGGAGCGGGCTGCACATCGTCGCTATGGTCGGTGTCGTGGAGACACTGGGCCGACTTGCCGGAGTCACGGTCGACTGCCGGGATCCGCAGCGACTGGCTGACTTCTGGTCCGTCGTGCTTGGAGGACGCGTGACGGAGTCTCTTCCCGGCTGGCGGCGCGTCACTGTCGCCGAGGGCAGCCCGGTGCTGACATTCCAGCCGGTCCCGGAGCCCAAGGTCGGCAAGACGCGACTACACCTCGACATCGCCGTTACCGACGTCGACGAAGCGGTCGAGCGGATCGGGATGTTGGGCGGGCGGTGGACAGGTGAACGGCATGACTACCAAGAGGGCGCAGTCCTCGTCATGACCGACCCGGAGGACAACGAGTTCTGCGTCGTGCAGTACTACCGGGTGTGATCTGGTTGGGTTTTCGACGAGCATCCGAGACTGCTGATGGCGTCGTACGCACCGTCGTCGTTGCACACTGATCACAAGCGGCCGTGAGAGTGGGAGCCGTCGACACACCGACCGGCGCGCAGGGCACCGCGCCGCGCCCGTCGGATACCAGCCACCACCTGGATGTCGGGCGCCGAGCGGAGCAGGCATGATGGGCCGGCGTCGGATCAGACGTGCCGGGGCTCCCACCGGAAGAAGCGGCGGGTCAGCCAGGCGCCGATGACCAGCCACACCAGCAGCACACCGGCCGAGGGCAGTGCGAGCAGGTGACTGTCCCAGAAGCCGAGCGCCCGGCCCCCGTCGGTCTGTGCCAGCCACCCGACGCGCAGCAGTTCGGTGAACGGGCCGGTCGGCAGGAACCACAGCACCCGCTCAATCGGCTCCGGCAGCGCGCCCAGCGGCAGCAGTGCACCCGGGGCGGCCAAGAAGATCACCATGGATGGCAGGGTGGTCAGCATCGCGGCCTCGGAGCTGCGGGTGACCGCGGACAGTACCGCGGCGAAGGCTGCCATCACCGCGGCGCCCAGCAGCAAGGCAAGCAGGATCACCAGCGGGTGTCGCGGCACCGGCAGGTCGAGCGCCAGGATGGCGTAGAGCGCCAGGACGGCGGTCTGTGCCAGGAAGGTGAGCACCGTGCTGCTGGCGGTGCCGAGCAGGATGGTGCGGTCGGACGGCAGACCCACCCGCATCCGCTTGAGCACGTTCTCCTGCCGGCGCGAGGCGTAGACGGTGGTCAGATGGTGGTGCACCACGAAGACCATGATCAGCGCGGTCACGCTGACCACCCGCCGCACTCCGGGGACGGCCTGGCCGCCGTAGCCGCTGGTCAACAGCAACCCGATGAGCAGCGGAGTGACCACGGAGAGGGCGGTTGCGGTCCAGTTGCGCCGCAGCGCCAGCAGCTCCATGCGCAGCAGGGCGAGCATCTGCCAGGACGGCCGCGCCGCCCGATCCGTCGTGACGGTGGTCATCGAACTTCCTCACGTTCCGGTCGCTGACCGGCGTCAGCGTGCTCGCCGGCGATGTCCAGGAATACGTCCTCGAGGGTGGCGGGGCGCGCGGAGAGCCCGTACAGCCGCACTCCGGTGGTTTTGGCCCAGTCCAGTAGCCGGGAGAGGTCGCCCTGCAGGTCGCGGGTCTCGTAGGCGACGCGGTCGCCGTCCACCGAGAGCGTGCCGTGCGGCAGATCGGGCAGGTCGTACCCCTCCGGTGAGCGGAACGTGATCCGCGCCGGCAGCGTGTGCACCACCTCCTCGGGCGTCCCGCGAGACACGATGTGCCCGCCCTGCATGATCGCCACCCGGTCGGCGAGCACCTCCGCCTCTTCGAGGTAGTGCGTCGTGAGCAGGATGGTGGTCCCGCCCGCCTGCAGCTCGCGGACGACATCCCAGGTGCGGCGCCGCGAGGCCGGATCCATACCGGTGGTCGGCTCGTCGAGGAAGAGCACCTCCGGCCTACCCAGCACGGCCAGCGCCAGCTCCAGCCGCCGGCCCTCGCCGCCGGAGAGCTGCTCGACGGCGACGTCGGCCCGGTCGGCCAGTTCCACCGTCTCGAGCATGTCGCGGGTGGTGCGCGGACGAACGGTGAGCGCCCGCCAGGACTCGATCGTCTCGCGTACGGTCAGGGCGCCGGTGAAACCGCCGTGCTGGAGCATCACGCCGGTCCGCGGACGTACAGCGGAGCGGTCGGCGATCGGGTCCAGGCCGAGCACCCGCACCTCGCCTGAGGTCGGCCGCTGCAACCCCTCGAGCGCCTCGATCGTGGTGGTCTTGCCGGCGCCGTTGGTGCCCAGCAGGGCGAACAGCTCGCCCCGGCCGATGGCCAAAGACACCCCCCGGACCGCCTCGAACTCCCCATAGCTACGACGCAGCTGGTTCACTTCAATGACGACGTCTTCCATGACCTCAGCCTGCCCATCCGGGGAACACATTGCCGATCCCCGTGCTGTCATGATTCGACCGTGTCGTTTGCACGGGTCACCCGTGCACTGAACCCGCCGCAGGCCGTGGTCCTTTCCCGCGCGGTCATCCGGGCCAGGACTGGCCCGTCCGGACGCGGTGTCCTCTCGTCAGCGCACGACCTTTGGAGAATGCGGGTGGCCGTGTCGGTACGGCACCGCCTGGCTCAGGATGCTGGCACGGTTGCGGGCTCTTCGCCTGGGGTGGTCGGGGGTTCTGCGATGCCGACGAAGTTCCCGCCCATGGGCCGGATGCCGACCGACCACCCCAGCGCTGTGAGGACGTCCGTGAGGGTCTGAGCATCATGGAATACCTTCACGATGCGGTACTGGCTGCCGTCATCGAGCCGGCGCAGCACCGCCGGGGTCGGCTGGTTCGCGAGGACTTCTTCGCTGGCGGCTACGGCGGGGCCGTCGTCGATGAAGACTGCTTTGCCGCCCGGCGCGAGCGCGGTGGCGACGGCGTTCCAGAAGTCGGGCAAGCGTGCCGGCGGTACATGGGAGAGCCAGAAGGCGAAGAACACGGTGTCGTAGCGTCGTGGCGGCTGCCACTCAAACAAGTCGGCCTCAATGAACTGCACGGTAGGGGATGCGGTGCGCGCCCGAGCCAGGGCTAACACTTCGGATGCCGCATCGACAGCTGTCACCGAATGTGCCCGCGCAGCGAGCAGAGAGGTCCACTGACCTGTTCCGCAGGCCAACTCGAGCACATCCCCGGCGATCGGAAGGTCATCGACGACAGCCAACAACCTCTGCAGGTCTTCGTACTCTGTATAGGGCCGGTCGTATTCGGCCGCACCGGCCCGGTAGTAGGCCATCTGTTCTGCCAGGAGACCGTCCTCATCCATGTAAGCCCCTCTCATTGGTGTCCGGTCAGCGACAAGCGCACACCTCGCCAAGCTCGCTCGCCACAGACAGTGTCGGCCTTCACCCTTGGGCAAGGTCAACAGTCCTGGGCGCCTCGGCCGTCCTCGTCGACTGATCCCGCACCCGGCTGGTGCCAGCCGGCACAAGCCGTCCGACGTGTCTGAACCCGGAAACGTTCGTGGACAGCCCACTAGCTGAGGGATGTCTCGTAACCCGACGTCTGCCTGCTGAGGACGGTCAGTCAGGTGCGTCGGCGCCGAGTACGGCTCGTGCAGGGCGAGAAAGTACACGTCCAGGGTGGGCACTCGGCTCCTTCGTAGGTGGGCTACGGCCGCCGGCGAGAGGTCGCGGACCTGATGTATCCCGGTCGACGACCTAACGTGCATCGCAGTCGACGACCTAACGTCTTTCCCACCGGCCGACCGTCTCCTGTGTTTGGACCAAGGGGTCGGGAGCTGGCCTCGGCACGGCCGAGGAGCGGAGGACAGGAGGACAGGGCCGGCTCGCCAGACCTCCGGCCGGTGGCGGCGCTTCAGCGTCGGTGACACCACACGAGGGGATAGCGGAGGAGATCTGATGTTCGATCAACCAGAGATTGCTGTCGGTGTTTTCCCCGGACAGGGTGCCTATTTCCCCGGCTGCCTGGACTTCATCGGTGCCGACCGGGAACTGGAAAAGCTCGTCGAGCAGGTCGATCGGGTCAGCGCGGCCATGCTCGGCCACCATCCGATCGCCGGCCTACGCGCTGGTGAGCCGCCGAGCACCCAACAGTTGTTCGCCGACTCGCCCGACACCATGCAGCTCGCGATCTTCACCACCACCGTCGCGACACACGACGCGCTACGCCGCCGTGGCGGCGCGTTCGGCGCGCTGATCGGCCACAGCATGGGCGAGATCGCCGCGCTGGTGGCCGGAGGTGCCCTCAGCGTCGAGCAGGGCGCGTCCGTGCTCTGCCACCGGATCGCCGTACTGCGGGAGCACGCCACGGCCGAAGGCGGGCTCGTCGCTGTCGGTTGCGGCCGGGACCGGATGGACGCCGTGCTCGCGCTACTCGACCACGCCGGCCCGGTGATCGCGTCCGACAACGGGCCGGAACAGGTGGTGGTCTCCGGGTCCGCCGACGCGCTGCGCCGGGTCAAGGCGATCGCCGCCGCGATCGGAGTGCCGGCCACACCGCTGCTCTCGGCGTACCCGTTTCATCACACCATGTTGACGACCGCCCGACAGGCGCTCGCGGAGCGGCTCACGGGGCTGCGTGCCGCGCCCATGCACACCCCGGTCTTCTCCCCGATCCTGGGCCGGTTCTATCGGGCGGACGACGACCTGGCCGCGATGCTCTCCGCGCACCTTGTGCTGCCCGTGGACTTTGCCGGCACCGTTGGCCGGCTGCACCGGGCGGGCGCTCGGGTCTGGGTGGAACTCGGCGCGGGTCGGGCGCTGACCAACGTGGTCCGTTCGCTCCACCCCGACGTCACGGTGTTGACGCCGGTGACCGAGACCGCGACGACCATCGCGGAGGCCGCTGCCTTCCTCGTACCGTCGTCGACCGTCGCCGTCCCGCCGGCCGCCACCGTGCGCGCTACGCCCGTCCCGCCGACCGCGACGCCCACTGCGCCGCCCGCTCCGCCGACCGCGACGCCCACCGCGCCGCCCGCTCCGCCAGCCCCCACGCCGGCGGCGGCGACCCCGGAGGTACGGGAAGCGGCCGGTCGGTCGGCGCTACCCCGGTCCGAGATCGCCGCGCAACTGCGCGCCATGTACGCCCAGGCTCTCGAATACCCGGAGGAGGTCTTCGAGGACGCTGCGCAACTGGAGGCGGACCTCGGTGTGGACTCGGTCAAGCAGACCGAACTGCTCAACCGCATCGGCCAGACGTTCGCGCTGGGTATGCGCCCCGAGGGGATGCGCATCGGCGAGTACCGCACCTTCGGCAACGTGGTCGACCTCGTGCACGGGAACCTCGCGAGCGGGCAGGTCCGATGACGGGCGGACGGGTGGTCCTGGTCACCGGCGGGGCCGGCAGCGTCGGCCGGGAGATCGTCCGAGGTTTCGCGGCGACCGGTGCCACCGTCCTGATCAACTGCTTCCATTCCTGGCCAGCGGCGAAGGAACTGGCCGCTGAGGTGGTCGCAGCGGGCGGACGGGCGAAGCCGCTGCGCGCGTCAGTGGCCCGACCGGCGCAACTTGAGCAGATGTTCGACCAGGTGCGCGACGAGTACGGCCGGCTCGACGTGCTGGTGAACAATGCCGCCACCGGGACCTTCGCCACGATCGACGACATCACCGACGAGCACCTGGACCGCGCTTTCGACATCAACGTCAAGGGACCGCTGTGGTGCTCACGCACCGCCCGCCCGCTACTTGCCGCCACCCCGGGGTCGTGCATCGTCAACGTCTCGTCCATGGGCGCCACGCACGCCCCGGCCAACTATCTGTCCGTCGGGGTGTCCAAGGCGGCCCTGGAGAGCCTGACGCGGTATCTGGCCGCCGAGTTCGCGGCGGACGACATCCGGGTGAACACCGCCTCGGCCGGCCTGATCGAAAACGACGTCGGCCGCCGCTTTCCCGGCTTTCCCTCGCTGCGGGACAATCTGGTGGCCGCCACGCCGATGCGGCGACTCGCCACGCCAGAGGATCTGGCCGGCGTGGTCCTGCTGCTCGCGTCGCCCGAGGCCGGCTGGATCACCGGGCAGACGGTGTTGGCCGACGGCGGGCTGAGCCTGCATCATCGGGCGCTGTCACCCGACGCGGCCCCTCCGGCCCCCGCCCCGTCGACCGCTGTCACGCCCCCCGAGGAAGCGGCTGTCGCACCGTCCGAGGAGGCGGCTGTCACGCTTCCCGAGCAAGCGGCTGTCGCACCACCCGAGGCGACGAGCGATGCCACCCCCGTACCAACCGGTCACGACGCCACGTACGACCCGGTGGTCGTCGTCGGGATGGGGATCGCGGTGCCCGGCGCGTCCGACCCCGACGGGTTCTGGTCGCTGCTCAACGAGGGTGCCGAACTGTTCGTCGAGGTGCCTCCGGAGCGCTGGTGGATGGACGGCTTCCACCACCCGGACCCGACCGCGCCGGACAAGACCTACCAGCGCAGGTCGGGGTTCATCACCGACCTGCGACCACACCCGGCGATGGCCGGCGAGCCGATCGTCGACGACGACACCACGGACTTCACGATCCGGTGGCTGCGGCACTGCGTCCACCAGGCTCTCGACGGCGTCAAACGGCGCCCCGGCGACCGGTACGGCGTCTGGGTCGGGTACACGCCGGACGGCAGCCAGCACCTGTTCGAGGCGCTGGCGAGCCGGGAGTTTCTCGCGATGGCTGGAACCGCGGCGGACGAGCCCGCGGTACGCGACGACCTGCGCACCCTGCTCGACCGGGTGTTGCCGCACCAGTCCCCGGACCGGCCGGTGGCCCTGCCGCACCAGGTCGGGCGCGCCGCGGTGGCCGGAATCCTGCCGGACGACGCTCGGGTGACGATGGTGGACACCGCCTGCTCGTCCTCGCTGTACTCGATCGATCTGGGTATCCGCGACCTACTGACGGGGGATGCGGACATCGCGCTCTGCGGCGGCTCGTTCGCGCTCATGCCGAGCGGTTCGGTGCTCTTCGCCAAGCTCGGTGGCCTGTCCAAGACCGGCGCGGTACGCGCGCTCGACCGTGCCGCCGACGGGGTGCTCTTCTCCGACGGTGCCGGAGTGGTGGCGCTCAAGCGGCTCTCCCGGGCGCTCGCCGACGGCGACCAGATCCACGGCATCCTGGCCGGCTCCGGGCTTTCCGCCGACGGTAAGGGTAAGGCGATCTACGCGCCGTCCAGCAGCGGGCAGGAGCTGGCGGTGAACCGCGCGCTGACCCGTTCGACGGTCCGCCCCGGCGACGTGGGCATGCTCATCGCGCACGCGACGGGCACCCCGGCCGGCGACGAAGCGGAGTTCCTCTCCCTGCGGGCCGCCTACGCGGGCGACGCGCCGATCCAGGTGACGTCGAACAAGTCGCTGATCGGGCACACCGGCTGGGCAGCCGGCGTGGTGTCGGTCATCCACGCGCTGCTGGCCCTGCGGCACGGGGTGATACCCGCCCAGTACCGGTTCACCGGCACCCCCGAGTCGTTCGGAGCGGAAACCTCCAACCTCGCCGTACCCAGCGAGCCGGTCGCCTGGCCGCCCCTGCCGGACCGGTGCCGCACCGCGGCGGTCTCCGCTTTCGGATTCGGCGGCACCAACGCCCATCTGCTGGTCAGCGAGTACCGCCCGGACGTGAACGGCGCCTACGGCTACGGCGAGCCGCACACCGATCCGCTGGTGCTGGTCGGCTGGTCGGGACACCTGCCCGGAGTGGACGACACCGAAGCGGTCGCGGACTGCTCCGTCGGCCGTGCCGGTGCCCCGCACACCTTCGGTCCGGTCTATCCCCATCCGCCGTTCCCGAAGCTCCAGATGCCGCCGCCGGCGGCGAGGGCCACCGACCGGACCCAACTGATGCTGGTCGAGTGCATGCAGCGCCTCGACGGGCAGGTACGCCAGGCCTGCGAGCGTCGCCGCGAGCGGACCGGAGTGGTGGTCGCGCACGCGGGTCCGACCCGCAACGCGGTCCTGCTCGCGCTGCGCTGCTACCTCGACGAGCTGGACCGCGTCGGTACGGAGGCCCGCGATCCGGAGGCGCTGGCCCGGCTGCTCAAGCAGCTCCGGCAGGACGTCACCGGGCGGATCGCCGCGCCGACCGAGGACTCCTTCCCGGGCGAGATGCCCAACGTCATCGCGGCCCGGCTCTGCAACTACTTCGATCTGCGCGGCCTCAACATCACCGTGGACGGCGGCGGTGCCTCGCTGGCGGACGCGTTCGAGGTCGCCGCCCACTACCTGCGCTTCGGCGACCTCGACCTGGCGCTGGTCGCCGGGGTGAACGGCAACACCCTGGCATCGTGGCGGGCCGTGTTCGCCTCGGAGGGCGAACTGGCCGAGGGCGCGTTCCTGTTCGCGTTGACCCGGCGGTCGGTGGCCGAGGCCGAGGGGCTGCCCATCCTCGCCGAGTTGGACCAGTTGTCCGTAGCGGAGGTGACCCGATGAGCGGGCTCGACACGAAACTGGCCGGGGCGAGCGGCGCCGCCGGGCTCGCCGCGATGCTGTCCGGCCGCGTCGAGTACGGCACCGTGGCGGTACGCGCCGATGCCGCCGGCTCGGTACGGGCGCTGCGGCTGCGCCGGCCCGGTCCGGCCGCGACCGACGCACCGACCGAACAGCTGCTGCGCCGGCACGTCCTGGAACTGGCCGAGCTGCCCTACCGGGCGACACGGCCGGTGCCGGAACTGCTGCCGGCGGGTGTGCTGGTGCTGACCAACACGACCGCCGCCGCCGCGGAATTTTCGCTGCCGGCCGACGGTACCGTCCTGGTCGTCTCGGACGACACGGTCGAGGTACGCACGTCCGGCGGAGTGCGCCACCTGTCACCGGCGGACTGGCCCGAGGCGCGGGCACCACGGGAGGCGCCACCCCGGCACGTACGGGTGATCGTGGACACCCGGGACCCGGAGCTGCACGTGGCGGGCTGGTCGACCCGGTCCGGGGATCTGCTCCGGCTGCACGAGTGGGCGTTCCTGGCAGCGCAGGAGAGCGCCGACCGGCTGGTCGACGGCGGCAGCTATCTGGTCACCGTACTCGACGGGATCACCGCCGACGGCACGCCGCGGCCGTTCACCGGGCTGTTCACCGGGCTGACGAAGAGCCTGGCGCTGGACTGTCCCGGTGCGCTGGTGGTCGCCACCGTCCACGCAGCCGGGCCGGTACCGGCCACGCTCGCCACCTCGGTGGCAGAACTCGGCGCCGAGCAGCTGTTGCCGTGCGTCTACCACGTCGACGGCCGTCGGACGACCCCGCGAGCCCGTCCGGAGCAGGTGGACGAGCCCGATGCGGCGCCGCCACCGCTGGATGGTTCGTCGCTGGTGGTGGCGGCGGGTGGTGCGCGAGGAATCGGCGCGCCGATCCTGCTCGCCCTGGCCCGGCGCTACGCGCCACGGATCGTGCTCCTCGGCAGCTCCGCGCCGCCGGCAGACGACGATCCGGTGCTGGATTTCGACGACCCGCAGCAGCGCAGCCGGTACATCCGGGAACAGGTCACCGGCCCGGACCGGGTATCGGTCGCGGCGGCCAACGCGCGGTTCGACCGGCTACGCGACGCGGCCCACATGCGCCGTACGCTGACCGAACTCGCCTTGCACTGCGGACCCGGCCGGGTCCAGTACCTGCGCTGCGACCTGCGCGACACCGCCGCGGTGCGGGAGACCGTCGGTGCGGTCCTGGCCGAACAGGGCGACATCGACCTGCTGATCAACATCGCCGGCATCAACCGCGCCTCCGACCTACGCTCCAAGAGCCTGGCCGACTTCCGCACGGTGCGTGACCTGAAGGTCCGCACCTACCTCAACCTGGCCGATGCCCTGCGGGAGCGGCCACCGGCCCGGTGGTGCAACTTCGGATCGTTCGTGGGCTTCAGCGGTACCCGGGGCGAGACCGACTACGCCTCCGCCAACGACTTCCTCAACACGGCAGCCGCCGCCCGTGACGACGGCTCGACCGAGCACACCATCGGCTGGACGCTGTGGCGCGACACCGGCCTGGGCGCCAGCACCGTGATGCAGGAGTTCCTCAGTCGGACCGGCTGGTTCACGGCCACCCCGACCGAGGAGGGCGTGGCGCACTTCCTGGCCGAACTCGCGTGTCCGAGGCCGCCGGCCGCGACCGTCCTGTTCGGTGACCGCGAGGCGGGCGCGCTCTCCACGGTGCTCCCCGGTCTGCTCGACTTCTGCGCCGCGGCACCACCCGAGCCCACGACACGGCAGGTGCCCGCCGCAGCGCCCCGGTCCGCCATACCACCGCAGCCCGCGGTGCCGCTGGCGGGACCGGCACCCCGGGCCGAGCGGCGGCTACCGTTCATCGACGATGTCGTGCACCGGGACGCGACGTCGCTGACCGCCGTACGCACCTTCGATCTCGATCGCGACGGCTACCTGGAGCACCACCAGGTGTTCGAGTTCCCCACCCTGCCCGGCACGTTCGTACCAGAACTGGCCGCCGAGGTGGCCGTGATGCTGGTGCCCGACCGAGTGCCGGTCGTCTTCGAGGATCTCCGGTTGGAGTCCTTCCTGCGGGTCTACCGGGACGGCCGAAGCAGGACGAAGCGGCTGACCGCGCGACTGTTGAGCAGCGACGACACCGAATCGGTGGTGCAGGTGCGGATCTCCGGCGACGTGCTCGGGCCGGGCGGGCGGGTCCTGGTACGCGACCGGCTGCACTTCTCCGTCGTGGTGCGGCTACGCGACCGACCGACGCCCGGGCCTCGCTGGACACACTGGGACGAACACGGCAGCGAGGCGTTGATCGACCCCTACCACGCGTCGGGCTCGCCGGTGCTGCTGCGCGAGGTGTTCCGCTCCACGACGGACACCCGGGTGCACCCGCTGGGTCGCCGCGGACGGCTGGCCCTGGACACCGCCGGCATCCACCGCTGGTTCCCCGACCTGCTGGTGCCGTCCGTCCTGCTCGACGGGCTGGTCCGCGTGGCCGTGTTGGAGCGTGCGCACGGCCGTTGGACGCCTGTGGCGATCCCCCGGTACGTCCGGCGCATCGACCTGTACGGCGGTCACACGGACGCCAGCCTGGCTACCCGCGGCGAAGACGTGGAGTTGTACGTGACTCCGGTCGATCTCGATCTCGAAGACCCGAACCCCGACAATCGCGCCATCGCGGTGTCCCGCGACGGTGAGGTGCTACTCCAGGTCAAGGACATCATCGGCGCGATCGTCGGCTACCTCGACCAGTCCACCGGCGAGATCGTCGACCGCAAGACGTTCGACGAGATGTTTCCCGCCCCAGCGACTCGGCCCTGATCAGGGCACAAGGACAGGAGCAGGTCAATGTCCATCGAACAGCAGTCGGAGAATACGACCAGCCCGCCGGCGGCGTGCCCGGTCAGCGGGCAGCGGGGCAACGTGTGCCCGGTGCCGCACGGCCCGAAGGGGCTGCCTCTCATCGGCGACGCGGGTCCCTACTTCCGCGATCCGCTCGGGTACACGCTCGACACCCAGCAGCGGTACGGCCCGATGGTGGGCGTCAAGCTGCCGGTGCCGTTCATCCAGGTCACCGAACCCGACGCCATCGAGCGGGTGCTGCGTACCAACCCCGACAACTACGTACGGGGCAAGCTGTACCGGGGATTCGCCCCGTACATGGGTCGTGGCCTGCTCACCCTCGACACCGCCGAGTGGAAGACGCACCGACGGGTCGTCCAGCCGGCGTTCACCCCGCAGCGGACCCGCAACGACGCCGTCGAAACGATCACCGCGACCAGCGCCGTGCTGGACCGCTGGGCCGAGCTGGCCCACCGAGGGGAACCGGTCGACATCGCGGACGACGTCATGAGCATCTCGGCCCGGGTGATCGGCGCGGCCGTGGTCGGTCGGGATCTCTCGAAGCCGGAGACGGGCTACTCCGAGGCCGCCGCGATCGCGTCCAAGGTGATGTACACGAAGACGGTCTTCGGGATCAACGAGCTGCTGCCCAAGGCGCTGCCGACCCGATACCACCGGGAGCGCCGGTGGGCCCATCAGAAGATCGACGCGATCGTGCGGGACGCCGTCACGTCACGGGGACGCACCGGTGACACCGGCGACGACCCCGCCGGTCGACTGCTCGGATCCGACCTGTCCGACCAGGGCGTCGCCGACAGTCTGCGGACGCTGCTCCTGGCCGGCTCGGACACCACCGGGCAGGCGATGATCTGGACCCTGTACGAGTTGGCCAGACATCCCGGCGAGCGGCGGGTGGTCGAGGAAGAGGTAGACCGGGTGCTGGCCGGTAACCCACCGACCATCGACGACGTGGACCGGCTGCCCGCCGTCGCCGCCGCCGTCGACGAAGCGCTCCGGCTCTACCCGCCGGTGTGGCAGTTCCCCCGCGACTCGATAGCCGACGACACGGTCGCGGGGCGGTTCGTGCCGGGCGGCACCACGCTCCTGATGAGCGTTTACGGCACCCATCGCTCCGCCGAGCTCTGGACCGACCCGAACGCCTTCGACCCCGCCCGGTTCCGCACCGCCACCACGAGCCGACACCGGTACGCGTACCTCCCGTTCGGTGGCGGACGACGGATGTGTATCGGCAAGGCTCTGGCACTGGCGACCTGCGTCCTCGCGGTGGCGATGATCAGTCAACGGTTCCGGCTCCGCCTGGTGCGTCACGACATCCGGCCGGGCACGTACATCACCCTGTTCCCGACCGGCGGAGTGCCGGCGTACCTCGAGGAGCGGTCGTGACCGTTGCCACGGTGTCCCCACCGGGTGCTCCCGCCCTCCGGCCGCACCTGGTCTCGTTCACCACCGAATCGTTCGTCCGGCCCGTCGAACGGTTCGTGTGGACACCGGTCCCGGCGGCTCGGCCGGTCACCGCCCGGGTAGCCGACGTGGGACCGCTGCTGGTCGTCGGAGACGACGTGGCGCTGGCGGAGGGCGTCGCCGCGCGGTTACGGGCGCGAGGTCTCGCAGTCGACGTGGCCGCTCGCGGTGTCGAGCCGGCCCCGGCGGCCTGGGGCGGCATCGTCGACCTCAACGTGGCGGGCGCCCGGTACTCCCCCGGTGACGGCGACTGGCGCTCCGCGCTGGACCGCAGCGTCCGGATGCTCGCGCACCGCTATCCGGACTGGGCGGCCCAGCCGTTGGCCAACGGCTGCTGGTACCTCGTGGTCACCGTCATGGGCGGCAAGATGGGGTACGACGACGTTCCGATCGAACAACCGTTGGGCGGCATCTGGGCGGGGCTCGCCAAGGGCCTGGTCCGGGAGCTGCCCAACCTGGCGATCAAGGTGGTGGACCTCGACCGGCCGGAAGCGGTCCGCATCGCGGACGTGGTGCACGCCGAACTCGGCTCGTGGGACCAGTTCGAGGTCGGCTACGCCGGCGACGAGCGTTACGTGCTGGAGGCACGCCGGCAGGACGTACCCGAACCCCGGCTCGACCTCGGCGTCGACGACCTGGTCCTGATCTCCGGCGGCGCGCGGGGCGTGGGTTTCGCGCTCGCCGAGCATCTGGCCAGGGAGTTCGGTTGCCACGTGGTGGTCACCGGACGCAGTGCCATGTCCGTCGAGGAGCCCTGGCTCGCCCTCGACGACGCCGCCTTCGAGGAATACCGGCGCGCCGAGGTCGCGGCGGCGACCTCGGCGACGCGACTGCGCGAGGTGCGCGAGGTGCTGCGGCGACAGGCGGAGCTGCGCGCGGTGCACCACAATGTCACCGCCGCCCGGGACGCCGGTCTCCGGATCACCTACCAGGCGTGCGACTGCGCCGACGAGGCCCAGGTCGAGGCCCTGTTCGACACCGTCGGCGCGCCGACGGTGATCGTCCACAACGCGGGCATCGACCTGCCCAAAAGGCTGGCCGAGAAACGGCCGGAAGAGGTCGTCGACACCGTCGACGTCAAGGTCACCGGCTTCGCCAACCTGGTCAACCAGGTGCTCGCCGACGACCGCCGGCGCGCGACGCTGAAGATGTTCTGCAACGTCGGGTCACTCGCCGGGCGGCTGGGCGGCATGGTCGGACAGATCGACTACGCCGCGGGTAACGAAGCCCTCGCCCGGCTGGGCTTCTGGGCGCACCGCACCCACGGCCTACCGGCACAGACGCTGTGCTGGCCGACCTGGGAACGGCTGGGGGTGATCACCAACTACGACAACGCCGTCCGGTACGTCTCCACCATCGCGCCGGACGACGGCGTCCGGCGCTGGACCGACGAGATGCGGGCGGGTACGACCAGCGAGGTGATGTTCATCGGTCGGATCGGGGTCGCCCTGGTCCCCTCGATGTTGCGCGGGTTCTGGCGGTTCACCGGTCACCCTGACCTGCCACGCCTGCACTCGCTGGCCCACTTCCTGGGTGAGGTCGAACTGTTCGAGCCGTTCGTCCAGCTCCGCAGCGCGGTCACCCACCGCGCCGGGGACCAACCGTGTCTGGCCGGCGAGTTCACCGTGGACGGTGTCCCCGCCCTGCCGGTCAGCGTGTTGATCGAGCAGATGTGCTCGGTGGCCGACTGGGTGGCCCCGCCGGGCTGGCCCCGCCGCCACCTGGTCGAACTGAGCGACGTGTCCGTGCAGATCGACGCGCTGCGGCTACGGCAGGAGGGAACCCGCTTCGTCAACCACGCGGTCGGCGCGGACACCCCGAACGGCTGGACGGTGACCGTGGCGGTGCTCGGCGACGGTGGCGAACCGGCGGCCACGGCCACCCTGCGGTACGCCGAGGATCCGCCCGAGCCCTCGGCGCTGGCGGCGACCTTCCCGCCAGCCGCTGACGCTCCACCCCGCTCCGGTGGACCTCGGCTGCTTTGGTCCGGCCTGGCGATCAGCCGACCGCGGTGGCGGGTCGGGCACGACGGCGGGTACTCGGCCGACCTGTCGGCCGGGACGGCCGCCGACCTGTGGACGATGCCGTTTCCACCGACCGCCGCGATCTGCCCGACCGCCCTTGAGGCCGCCGTGGCGGCCGCCGCCGCTGGCACCGGACGCCGCGTGAGCGTGCAGCGGATCGTCGCCCGCCCGGGGGCGCAGCGCGTCGACCGGCTCCTCGGCTCGTCCGACGGACGTCACTGGACCGGGTTGGCGGCTGACGAGCCCGTCCTGCAGCTGACCGGTCTCTGCGTGACGGGCGGCTGAGCGGGCCGACCAAACTGCTTGACGCCGGCGGTCGGGCCGATCCGGTCGGCCCGACCGCCGGCTCTCGTCGGCCAGCCGGGACCGACCCGCCGATGACACCGACAGCAGGGTCAGTCCGACAGCGCCGCCGGGCGCGCAGCAGCGCCGCGACCTGCTCGAACCGGCGGCCGCGCAGACACGTCAGGTACGGCCCGATGCGCTCACCCTCGCGCAGGAACGTCTCCTCGTCCCGTTCGCCACGCAGCCGCCGCGCCGGCAGCCAGCGCGGCCGCGGCGATGTGGGTGAGTGTGCGCACGGCGCCTCCCTTCGATGGTTTCGCGGTCGTGTGACGCGGCGGATGCGGCGGACGGCGAGGTAGAGCAGCAGGGCGGCGACGGCGACGAAGATGCCGGTCTCGATGCCCTGGAATAGCCAGTACCGGGAACCCGACGAACGAGGAAGAGCACACCGAGCAGGGTCTGGGGTCGATGGGCTCAGACCAGCGCTGATGCTGCCAGATTGTGTTTGACGGCCTGGACCTGGTCCTCGTCGAGCGGCCCGACCCCGGAGGCCACAAGCAGGGGCGGGGGCACCCTCGCTGAACTGTCAGCGGTTGCGAGGCCCCAGCCATAATCTGCGGCATGAGGTTGCTGCACGAGGTGTGGAACATCGTCGCGCCACTGGTCGGCCTCGCGGCGGTGATCGCCCTGGCAATCGATGCTCGCAGGCGTCGCCTCGCGCGAGCCGCCGTGGACGCATCGGCTTGGCCAGATCTGCCCAGGGATACAGTGGCGGTCGAGATGCCTCAATTGGGCGAGGGAATCACGACCGCAACAGTTATTCGGATCATGAAGCACGTGGGCGAGCCGGTACAGGTTGGTGACGCGGCAGCGGAGGTATCGACCGACAAAGTCGATACAGAAATCCCGGCCACGGCCGCCGGAACGGTTGCGGCTGTTTTCGTTGGCGAGGGCGATGAGGTTCCGGTCGGATACCCGCTGCTCGCCGTAAGGCCGTCAGCGGTGGCCGAACAGCAGATGAAGTGCTGAGCCGGCTTACCCTCTGCGTCGCAAAGGTGGTCCTCATCGACCAGCATGAAGCCAGCTGCCCGCCCGAGTCTTGACCCCTCACTTGTAAGCTCTGAACACGCTGTCCGCCGAGATCCGGTGGCGTTCCTGGTCCTCAGCGTTGCGGCAACGCCACCGGCGGTGCTCGCTGTGCCGCCCACCAGAGAACAGCCCTGGGTACGACGCCGCACTCACCCTGCTCTAGCTGGCGGCAGCAACCCTGCGCGATGTTGCCACCCCGATGCTCCTATGGATGTCAAGCTCCGTCGACCGGCTCCTGGCGGAGCTTGACCCCTTCGTCCGGAAGAAACAACCACCGGCTTGTGAGCTGCGCTGGCGACTCGTTTGAGCTGGCCGAGCGGTCCGCCAGCGTCCGTGGTTGTCCACCGCCGCCGCGCCCCGTCGTCACCCGGTTAGCCACTCATCCGCATTGCCGGAAAGATCCTCGAACACATGGCCTCGACATCGCGCAGCCCCTCGTCCTCCTCGTAGAGGCAGGTCGCACAGATAGAGAGGTCCCATCCGTCCGGCCTCGGGTGCACCTGGGGCGCGTGTCCGCACTCGGGACAGGGCTCGCCATCGTGACTGGTCATGAGGCGATCGTCGCAGCTGTGCACGATCAGTTTGGACGGCGCGTCGATCTCGACGTGGGCGACCGTAATTGTGCTGGTGACAAGGATGATTCTCCGCTGACGGGGTAGGGAAGGCGGCAGGGCAACCCGCTGCTGACCTTTGTCGACCGCCCTGTCGGACACGCAGTGGGCACGGCCTGCACCTTGTCACTAACGGCGGGTAATGGCGGCATAGATCTGGCTGCCAGCCAGTACACCCAGCGCAGCACAAGCGACATCACGAGAGAAGTCCGGTGGCCCGCCGCCGAGCAGTATGACCGCGCCTAGCGCGACGACGGCCGACAGCCCGCCGGACACCACGGCAGCCACTCTGTGGCGATGGTCCTTCGACTCGTGGAGCCAACCGACTGAGGAAATAAGTATCGAGGAGAGCGCTAGTTCGACTGCGTCGGGCCATACCAGCGCAACAAAGGAGACTATTGCCACGGAAACGCCGAAACCCGTGGCCGACCGAAACAACGCATCCCGACCAGACACGGGTAGGCGCTCCACATCGGGGCGGGCAACAACGTCTTGAGCCACGGTAGAACCGTACGCTCGCCGAACCGCCCGTGGAAGTGGCCTACTCGTGAACGCAACTCCTGGCCATCTGTCGACGTTCACCGCTGCATTGACCCGGGTTGTTGGCGCTGCTCCTCGACTAGAACACCCCCCGAACTGCCATCCCGTCTGTCGACCCGCCCTCCTGGGGAGCGGGCCGCCGCCCAGCCCGCCACGTCAAACCCACCGTGACGCACGGTCGGACGCCGGCGGGTTGGGCGGCGGCCCGCTCGGCTTGCCCGGGTCGGTGGCAGGCGTGGGTGGGCCTGCGCAACCCACGGAACGCAACGCGCCGACGGGTTTGGATCGGGGCAGCGGTGGCGATCCTGAAACGGACCGACCTCACAGGGGGGTTGGGTGCCATCGCATTAGGTGTGGTTACTGTGGTCGGAGGGTTGCTGACCCTGTCGCGACACACAGAAGTTCCGTGCAACGTCAGCCATGTCTTGACTGTTGCCGTCGTCGGCACTGTCGCTGGCGGCGCAATGTTGCTCCAGCGGGCAGGCCCTCTCCATCGCGTCAACGCATCTTGGCGGCATCTGATCGGGGACCTCGGTGGGAGCTGATGGCTACGGCTGTCGCGACGGTCATTCATATGTCGCTGCCGGTGTTGCGCGGGAAACGACCTACGCCTCTGCTCCGTTCAGACGCGATCACGAGCCCCGAGCTCGAAAGTCCGTGGCCGGCTTGCACCTCCGCCTACATCCGGATCTGCCGCGTCCGGACCCTACGGACCGTGACCGGATACCCGGTGCCGCAACGTCCGGTCATGTCGATGAGTACGTATGCGATCCCTGCCTCGACCGGCCAGACCACATTCCCCTTCGCGCCGAACGACATTCGCTTCCGCGGTCGACTGCGCGCTGAGTGCGACGTGATTTCCGCGCAGTCACCGATGGCAGCCTTCCGAACGGGAAAGACGGAGTGTCGGTCGCCGGGCGGCTGCGAGCACCGCGCCCCTGACGACTACAAACGACGCCGAGTTGACCGCGGCTCCGACCAGCCGGCCGGACTACTCCGGATACGTCGGCGCCCACCACCGAAGAGGGGCTTCGATGGTGGACGCGGCGTGGCGTCAGACGACGATGACTGTTTTGCCGAGCAGCTTGCCGTTGCTTGCATCCTGGTGGATGGTCGGCAGTTCCTCCAGCGGCCGGCGGTCGGCGATGTGCAGCTCGAGTACGCCGCTGTCGATGCGGGAGACGAGGTCGGCCAGGTGGGAGGCGTCGGGGCCGACCCACACGCCGGCCGTGCGTACCGAGCGTGCGTCGTCGGCCGGCACCGGGCCGGCAGAGCTGACGACGATGCCGCCGTCGGCCACGTAGGGGGTCAGCTTCGCGAGGTCCTCGGGAGCCAGGCGTACGTGGTTCACCACCACGTCGAAGGGACCACCGACAGGGGCCGGGCCTGCGTCGAGGTCCAGCGGGTCGACGACCTTCTCCGCACCGTAGCCGTTCAGGCGGTCGGCATGCTGGGGGCCGTCGACGGCGGTCACCTTAGCGCCGGCTTCGACGGCGAGCTGGACCACGATGCCTCCCACCGCGCCGCCTGCCCCGTTGACGAGAACGGTCTGGCCGGTCTTGATCCCGGCGAGTTCGACGGCTGCTTGGCGAGCGGCCAGCCCGGTCAGGGGTAGTGCGGCGGCGTCGGTCAGAGGGATGCTGCGGGGCGCGGCGGTCACCAGGTCGGCCGCCACGACCGCGTACTCGGCGGCTCCGCCGTGCTCATGCAGCGGGAACATGGCGATGATCGGATCGCCGACCTGCAGTCCGCTGACTCCGTCGCCGAGCTCGGCAACGGTGCCCGCGACATCGAGGCCGGGGGTGATCGGCAGCGGGGTGGGGATCATCTCAGCGAGGACACCCAGCCGGATGTGGTCGTCGACGGGGTTGAACGAGGTGGCCACCACCTTCACCAGCACTTGGCCGGCGCCGGGGACCGGACGCTCCACCTCCTCCTGGCGCAGGACATCGGTGCTGCCGAACTCGTGGTAGCGAATAGCCTTCACTGCACTCTCCTCATGGTTTCGGGGTGTCGGATCCGTGGCGATCGGGGAATCTCCGGACGCCGCGCCGCCGCCACACTTGCCTGGGCAACTGTGAACGAGTGTGCTTGACTTGCCTAGGCAAGTCAAGGTGCGCGGCATCACAGAGGCCGACCAGGTCAGTGCCTGCCTCTGAGCAGCGAAAGGCATCCGGCTGCCAGGGTTGCCCAGTCAAGTAAGCTGCGCGTATGACCGGCACCCCCCAATGGCTCGACGACGAGCAGCAGAAGCTGTGGCAGGACTTGCGCACCGTGGTCATCGCGCTGCCCACGCTGCTGGACCGCCAGTTGCAGCGGGACGAGGGCATCTCGAACTTCGAGTACAGCGTGATGGCTCGGCTGTCCATGACCGAGACGCACACGATGCGGCTCAGCGACCTGGCCGCGCAGTGCGACAGCACGCAACCACGGCTGTCCAAGCTGATGGTCCGTTTCGAGCAGCAGGGGTGGGTCACCCGGTTCCCTGACCCAAACAACGGTCGGTACACCCTCGCGACCCTGACTGACGCCGGACTGCATAAGGTCGAGGACAGTGCCCCAGCTCACGTCGAGCGGGTCAGGCAACTGGTGTTCGACCCACTCAGCGCTGCACAGCAACGCCACCTCGGCGTCGCGCTCTCCCGCATCGCGGCTCTGGTACGCGAGCAACTCGACGGCAGGTGAACGACGCCCACCGAACTGAGCTCGACACCTCAGCCGGGTCCCCAGGGTTCCGTCCTGGCAACGGCGATACAGGCGGTCGGCATGGCGGAACGGTACGACCCTCGGCATCCTCATCTGCCGCCGATCCGCATGCTTTACCGGGATCATCGTGCGTCGACTGCCCGGGCGTACGGAGCCGGACAGGAGGACGAAGTTCAGCCGATGATGGCGGCGAGAGTTGGGTTCGCAGCTCGCGTCGTAGTCGACGGCTGCGGCGAGCAGTCTGGCGGTTGCTGAAAAAGCTGGGACTGCAGTTTCACCTGCCAGTTCGTCGGGAGCCGGGTCGCCGACCGCTACCCGCAGACCCAGAACTGCGGGGTCGGGTCGGCTGACCAGCCGGTCCGTCGACGGCACCAGGGCTGGAGAACGACACCGAAGGCGCTGCGGGACGGGAAGACTTCGGTGGCGGCCATTGCGACGCCGCGATCTGGGCCCCGGTGACCGGCAGGGTGGGCGAGATCTGGTCGAGCAAGCGCTGCGCCAGGGTGGCGTCGATCTCGACGTCTGCGCTGATGCGAACATCGGCCGCGGTCGCCAGGTCCACGACGTCGTCGCTGGTGAACGCATCAGCTCCGAGAGTACTCAGCCGTCGCGCGAACTCCTGGACATTGATCATTTGCAGCCTCATCGTCGGATTGTTAATTATCCACCGTAACCCCCGCTTCGGTCGGCGGATCCTGCGCCCGCCGTGCGGGCCACTGGGGCCGACTGTCGGCGCCGACAACTGCGACCGCTGCGCGGCAGTCCGCAACTCTTCGGTGAGCTATTCGCGCGCCTGCGGGCCGTCACGCTCGGTGTTACCCATGCTGTCCCGCGACGCCCGGAAATGCCGCTCCGGGAGGGCTGGCGTTCATCGTTGGTGGTGACGCACGGTGATGTATGGCTACCTCTCCTGCTTCGGCTTCGGCTTCGGCTTCGGCTTCGGCTTCGGCTTCGGCTTCGGCTTCGGCTTCCAGTGTCGTACCTGCCAACCAACTTGTCGTGCGCGCCGCGGTGTCCGCCTTCTTGGGCCGCTACCGTGGGCAGACCCGCGTGCATACCGAGTCCGACCTACGGGTCTTCCTCCGGTGGTGCAGCGACCACGAACTTGACCCGCTCTCCGCAGCTCGGGTGGATATCGAGCGGTACGTGCGCTGGCTGCAAGACGTTCGCCGGTACCAGCCCTCGACGGTGTCCCGTCGGCTGTCGGTCGTGGTTGGGTTCTATCGGGTCTGCGTTATCGACGCGATCCTGGAGCACTCGCCAGCCGATTACGTTCGCCGGCCCACAGTGCCGGCCGAGTCACCGACACTCGGACTGGGCCACCTGCAGTTCGAGGCCCTTATCACCGCCGCCCGGCTGTCGGCCAACCCGAACGACTTCGCCCCGGTCGCCCTCTTGGGCCTGCTCGGCTTACGAATCTTCGAAGCCTGCGGGTCGCACATCGCCGACCTGGGAGAGGAACACGGCCACCGGGTCCTACGGGTGCGCGGCAAGGGCGGCAAGGTCGTGCTCGTCCCGCTGCCACCCGCAGTCGCCCGAGCCATCGACCGGGCCGTCGATGAGCGCACCAGCGGGCCACTCCTGCGCAACACCCAAGGTCGGCGAATGGACCGACACGCCGCCACTCGTCGGCTCAAGCACCTGGCCCACATCGCGGGGATCCGGATGCCGAGGATGCACCCCCACATGCTGCGCCACACGTTCGTGACCACCATGCTCGACGCCGGCGTCAGCCTGCGCGACGTGCAGATCGCCGCTCGTCACGCCGACCCGCGTACCACCATGCGCTACGACCGAGCCCGCAAGAACCTCGACCGGCATCCCAACTACATCCTCGCCGCCTACATGGCCTCCGGGACGTAGCCAGGCTCGCGCCTTTGCCGATGTGCGTGTGTTCACGGTGAGAGCCGCCTCGTCCTGCGTTGTGGTTCGTCCGGGCACCGAAACGTCGTCGTGCCGTCCCAAGGAGAGCGCCATCAATGGCTCCGTGACCAGTTTCCCTGCGCAGGCGCGCCGCGTCCGCGACAGCACGCTCTCGCCGCAGCGCAGGCTTTACGCATTGCGGGAGTGCGCTCTGCACTGTGCCCCGTACGGATTCCGCGCCACCTGGCACCACTTGGTCGTCGCCGCCCGTATCCCACGCAGTCTCGCCGACGATCTCGACGCGCTCGTGCGTGCCGCTGACGAACTGCAGCGGACACGCGACGTGGTCCTGCAGCGTGCGCAGGAGTACGCCGCTCTGCGGCGTCGAGAGAAGGCGACTGGCAGGCGACTTCCACGGACGCCGCCGCCTTGAAACTCGTGGGGCTGGTCCCGGATCGCCTACTGTCCCGACCCTGAACACCACCCGACGGGACCCTCGCCACGGTCGTCCAAGCGGTCCTCGAGCGCCACGATGCCGGAATCAGCGTCGACAGGCACTGCCTGGCATGCGGCATCGAAAGGCGCCGCCCGGGCCTCGCATGCCCGACCTGTGGCGTCTATCCGGACGGCCCCGCCGCACGCTGGCGTGCCTCGGCAGCCGAGGAACGCTGGCAGCGGGTTTGGCGCCGTGAGCTAGACGACGGGCCGACGGCGCTCGTCCCATGAGTTCGAGGTGCACGGATTTGCCGAATTACGAGCGTCCGCCTCCACTGAGCTCAGGTCCTCGCCTCGCTACGGCAGGTGGGAGGATGCCCCGATGGAGACAGGACGAACGTCGACGAGGCTTGGCGCGACCACCCGGTTCGCCTACCCCACGTCGTCGCAGACGATGGTGGCCGACCCCCGCCAGGACCTGTCGCAGCCCGTGGCTTCCGTGCCGCACACCCCCTACGACCTCAACAGCGACAAGCGGGTCACCAAGACCACCGACCCGGCCGGGAACGAGCGATGCTGACGGAACGAACAGGAGTGATGGCAGTGGGCTTTGCCGGGCTACCAGCGCGCAAGAAGATGAGCATCACCGAGAACAGTTACTGGTGCCTGGTATCTGTGTCACCCTGGGCTATTGCCTGGGCCGGGTACGAGCTGATCTCAGGTGAACGCAGAGATGCGCTGCCGTGGGTAGCTCTGATCCTATCCATCGCGGCACTGATCATCGGTGTAACAGGTCTGATCGTTCAAAGATCTCGACGACATTGAGCTCTCCGGTCACGGCGGGCTGCCTTCGCGGCCGCCGTGACCGGGGTCGGCCGAAAGTCGGCAACGTCCCTGGCGGAGGCGGCCGGCGAACCCAGGGCCGGCGGCGGGGCAAACTCAACCGCACCGCCATACCCGGACACGCCACAGACCGGCAAGGTCGGGTGCCAGGCTCGGCGGTCGAGCGGCCGAGATCCGCCCGCTGGTAGTTCGTCAGGTGCGGCACGAGGGCGAGGCCCACGGAGACCGCCGCCAGCGCGGCCCGCCGTGCCGGCCCAGCCTACTGATCCGCTGCCCTTCATTGTCTGTGGCGGTCCTCCGTATTCGATCTTCACGGCGGGCTATGGCCAGCTCATTGGTGACGCCAATACAGCGGAGGAAGCCGTAACACTTCTTGTCGCGAGCCTGCCCGACTTGGCGCCCCCCGAATCAACGCACTGATCTGCCGCGATCCGTCCGCTACGCAGCGTCACGCGAGGAAGGGCAGGCGGCGCCAAGACTGGCCGATGAGCGGTCGTCCAGCAGGGTGTGCGCTTGGGGAAAGAGGCCGACAGCGCGACCCGAGTCACCTTCTCCGCGAGGTAGGACGTCCAGGGCGGTGAGGGCTGGTTACGGGCAGCCACCGGGGTGCCAGCCGGCAGCGCGCATTGTCGGCGGCAGATCCGGACACGCACAGCTTGTTGTTCTCGGATTGGGCTTGACCCTCACGCTGCGTGAGGGGGGACGGTAGCCCGCGTGAATGATTTCTTCAACGCATTCGAGATGGGCCCCGTATCCGAGCGTGGACCGAAGGCGGTTGCGCCAGAGGTGTTCCGCGGCATCTACGCGATGCCGGTGTTCGTGACGGTTCCGACGTCGGACTTGGCGGCGTCGACGGATTTCTGGGTGCGGGGGTTCGGCTTTGTCGAGCTGTTCAGCATCCCGGGGCAGGTGGTCCACCTGCGCCGGTGGGCGTTCCAGGATGTGCTGCTCGTTCCTGCGGCGGCCGGTGCCGAGGCGCCCGGAGTGCCGGCGATGGGCGTGAGCTTCTTGTGCGTGCTGAGCGAGGTCGATGCCCTCGCCGAGGCGTGTTCGGATCTCGTGCCGGGCAGCGTTACCGGGCCGCGGGATACGCCGTGGCGTACTCGCGACGTCGAGGTGATCACCCCCGAGGGTGCGCGGGTCGTGTTCACCGCGGCGCTGGAGTTCGATCCCGACAGCCAAGAAGCGCGTGATCTCGCCTCGGTCGGAATCGTCGCCCCAGGATCGGAAGAGGAGGGTCACAATGGTGTCCGTGGGTGAACGCGAACGAGACATCCCTGACTGTGTCACGGTCGGCGAGGCCGCTGAGCTGGCGGGGGTGACCGTCCGCACGCTTCATCATTGGGACGAGATCGGCTTGGCGTCGCCGTCCATGCGCACCACCGCCGGCTATCGCCAGTACACCGACGCGGACCTGCAACGGCTGGATCGAATCGTCGCATACCGGGAGGCCGGCCTCGGGCTGGACGCGGTGCGTGAGATTCTCGATGACGCGACAGCGGAGATCAGCGCTACCTTGCGTGAGCAGCGTGCCCAGCTCGCCGAGCGCATCCAGGAACTGCAGCAGCTCGACGCGCGCCTGGAACGGATGACCGAGGCTCACGAGCGGGGGATCCTCCTCAGCGATGAAGCGCAGTCGGAGGTCTTCGGGGCGGACTGGGGCGCCCATCGAGCCCGACATGCCCGCACTGTGTGGGGGGATACTGTGCAATGGGCGCAGTTCGCCGAGCGGGCAGCTTTTCGCACCCGGGAGCAATGGCAGTCGCTCTCCGCGGCGATGTCCACGTTGCAGCTCGATCTCGGCAACGCCCTTGATCAGGGTGTCATTCCGGGCACCCCAGAAGCGAACTCGCTCATCGAACGCCACCGCGAAGTATTCTCGAACTTCTTCCCGCTCACGCGACAGATGCAGGTGTGTCTGGGAAGAATGTTCGAGTCCGACCCCGGCTTCTCCGCCCACTACGACGGAATCCGGGTCGGGCTAGCCTCCTGGTTTCGGCAGAGCATCGACGAGTGCGCTCGCACTCACGGGATCGACCCGGAGACAGCCACCTGGCAGTGACCCCGTAACGCGGAAATGCTCGTAACCCACTGCCGGGTACACGGCGGGGATGTCACCCGCCGTCTCCCACAGATCCGGACGTAAGCCTCTCGGGCAGCGCGACTCCGACCGCGACCACCACCCAGGCCGGGCCGTCCCGACGAGCGCGGACAATCAGTTCACGCCACACCATCGCGGACCTCGACGCTGGTACGCGGCTCCAGCAGCAGCGCCCGCAACCGATCCAACGACAGGATCTCGTCCGGCAGGCCGTCGAATCCTCGAGCGTCGAATCCGACATGAGTGGGTGGCTGGACCAGCAGGGCGAAGGCACGGCCGGCCGCGGCCAGCGGCGACGACGGCCAGGATCGAGCAGACATAGACACCCCTCGCGAAGCTCTCGGGCGCCGCACCGTGACGGCGGCGCGCGACGTCCATCCGCGCACAGCCACCGAACAGTCCGGGACGACACGATCGGGGGCGGGCGCCTGTTGCGCCTGCTCACAAGGCACCACCACCCAACACCCAACAAACAGGCCGGAGCCGGCGTTGGCAGAGCGCAGGACACCAGCAGCCCAGCTCACGGCCCTGTTGGATGCTGTTGGCCAGGGAAGATCCGCGAGTCGTGGACGACCAGACCCGGGGCCTTGCAGCTGCGCAGGGGCCGAACAGGAGCAGGGTGGGTGTTCGCGCGACCAGTCCCACCACTGTTGGGCGCCGTTGGGTCATCGGCCCCGGAACGGGCCGCTCTGCGCCGGGCTGGCGGGGCCATTCGTAGGTGCGAACACGGTCGATCAGCGCGGGAGCCACCCGCAGATGACTGCTTCACCTGACCCCACCTCGAACGGCTGGACCCACCCGAACCCGTTGCACGGTGGGGCACGACAGCGCACCGGCGGGGCGGTCCTCGTCGGTGGTGATGTTCCGATCGCCGTGGGGCGAGGTTGCCGGATTACGCGGCTGACCACCCAGTGATCCGCCTGGTGGCTTGAAACCCGGGCGAGTTCAGTGGCCGCGGGGATCGAACCCCGCGGCCACCCTCCGGAGAAACCCAAATTCCCGGTAGAAGATTGCCGAGGATCCGCTGTGACGACGGCGCCACCGACCGTCGCGACGCTCGGCAACCAACTGGAGCGTCCCGCCGACCAAACCCGTCGGCGAGGGCCGGGAGGATCAGCAGTCGGTGAGACGCATCTGCCAGGAGACGCTGGCACAGCCGGCCTCGGTGTCGGTGACCTCGGCTACCCCCGAAGCGTCGACCCGCTCGACCACGTAGTCGTCGAGCTGGTGGAACCGGGCCAGCTCGTCCACAGCAGTGCCGTCCAGGCGGCCGGCGAGGAGGACGTCCTCTGGTTCGAGGCTGTCCAGCTCCACGGCGAGATTGTCTTCATCGTCGTCCGCGTAATCATCCGGGCGCTTCCAGATCTCCGACGTCCGACCAGCCGTCTCGGCTGCTGCGGCCACGACGGCCAGGACGCTGTCGAGGAGGGACACCCGCAGCTGCTCGGTGTCGACCATCGAACGGGGCAGAACGATTCGTGTGGTGCCCGGTGCCACAACGTCCGTCAACACCCCATCATCGTCACCCGTCACCACCTCGAGCGTGAGGTCCTGTGAGAGCGTCGCGTTGACGATGCTGCCGAGCACCGTGAACCAGTGATCGGCCGCCGTCACGGCGTCCCGTAGTGGCCCCGCCGCCGCCAGGTCCAGACTCTCCGACCCGATTCGCCAGTTCAACCGTCCCGTTGAATCACCCATATGCGTACCCCCTCCTCTCCGGCCGTTCGTACCTCGGTCTCCCGCACCACACTGCCCAGCGCCCGGACGACCGTTTCCCGGTCGCGCCCTACCGCACGCGTCGCAGGCACGGTCGCAGCGAGCACCAACTGGTCCGGCTCGATCCCGTCGATGATCTCTCGGACCTGGTCGGCGGCCGCCCCGGCGCCTGCGGGTCGGTCGGCGGGCGGCGCGAAGAGATCCACAAGTTCCGGCCGCCCCGGGTCGGATTCCGGGGAGCGCACCGGTGGCGCTCCGAGGCCCTGCTCGGCGCCGACGGCCGTCAAGGCGCCCAGCAGCGCCCGAATCATCCGGATCGCCAGCAAGCCGTCCCCGGGCACGTCGAACCACGCCACCGGCACCTGTACCAGGTAGCCGATTTCCTTGGCGCCACCGTGCCCCCGTGTCCGTACGTGTTGGACCGACGGCCCCGGCCCGCCGTGAACGGTGATGTCGAGCCGAAGGTAGCTGCGGGCCGGGAAGGATCGCCGCAGCCACTTTCCACCGTCGACCGTCCGTTGCAACGCCACCTCGATCAAGGCAGCGAGATTGTGTACGCGGTCCTGGTACCCCGCGACGTCCACGCCAATATCGCGCGGTGCGTCGCGGGGCTGAACGGACAACCAGAAGTTCACAGGGGCCGACCTTACCGGCAGGACCGGGACATGCCCGGCGGGCGCGAGCCGTAGCGAATCACGTAGGTCAGGCAGCTGCGATACTCCCATACGCGGGCGTGATAGCGGGTGGGGAACGATTTGATCTTCCGGATGCGGCAGTTTCGATACTTCTTGGCGCACTGGTACCGGCTGATGCTGGCCCGAAGGATGGGCGGCCAAGCACTGGTGATCCCGTACTTGTAGACCCGCTCGCGACCCCGCGAATCGGTGTGGTTGATCTGATAACCCCAGCTACGACCTCGGTAATTGTTGCTGTTGCGGTGGGCCGACGAGCCGTTGGGCCGGGCCGGTGGCCGACCAGCTACCTTTCGGATCCGCTTGTTCCGGGCTGTCGACCGTGCTGCGGCGCGCTGCGCCGCCCGTCGTGCCGCGTACTGGGCTGCCACCCGAACGCCGAGGATGGCGACGGGTACACACATTGGACACCGTCCATCCAGGTCCGTGACGTTGACGGGGTCCTGATTGGCGTAGTCGTAGTCGTTTGCCGAGCCACCCTGCACAGGGTCGACGGACAGGAAGCGGCCGGTGTGCGGGTTGTACAGGCGGACACCCATCAGGATGACGTCGTCGAGCCCATCGCCGGAGCGTTGCTTGCCGCCGAGCCAGCCGTACCGCTGGTCGGCCTGCCCCGCTATCGGGACTCCGAACTCCTCATAGTCCAGCAGCTCGGGCTCGGTGAGGGCGGGGTCGATGGTGCTGATGACGTCACCATGCAGTCCCACCAACTGCAGCCGTACATCGCCGGTGGCCGTGGTCGTCGCCGCCAGATCGCCGTCCGGACCGGACACGTTCCGGGTGACATCACCCTGGGCGTTCTCGACCACCCAATGGACCTCGTCCGAGTCGTCACCGTAATGGTTGACCTTGGTAGTGGCAGCTCCCCAGACACTGTCGACAAGCGTCTCGGCGGTGAAGGCACGGAACCGCTGCGCCGGGTCCAGCGTCCACGTCTGCCGTGCATCTCCGAGCTGCTGTTGCTGCACCAGGTCGTTGACGTGGAAGCTGTTAGTGAGGCCGCTGGGCATCCGTACCGTCCGACCGAACGCGTCGTACTCGTACCCAGCGTCGGTCATCCGGTCGGCGGTGTCGTAACTGTGCCCACTCTGCGACTCCGCCGCTGCCTCCTGACACCCTCCTTCGGCATTCGGTGCGTAACGCTTGAGGGAGGTGCGGTTGCTGCGCTCGTCGTAGGCGTAGATCCGGGTTACACAGCCACCGGTGATGGGGCTTTCGTGGCGGGTACGGACCAACCGGCCCGCACGATCGTAGCCGTGTTCCTTGCTGCCACCGGTGTAGGCATGCTCAACCCATTGGCCGGCGACGTTCTCATTCACCGACTCGGTGAACAGCACTTCACCGTCGGAGTCGCGGGTGTACGTACGTTCCACTGGCGTGAGGTTCGCGTTCAGCCGGTCCGTCCGAGTCAGACCACCGGGGTAGGTCATCTGGACGAGCTGGCCATCGGGAGCGTAGCGAGCGGTGATCGTGCCGGCGACGCTGTCCGAACTGCTGGTCAGCAAACCCCTCGGTTCCACCGTCCGGTCGTACTGGAACGTGACGTGACCCGTCGGATTCGACGTCTTCACCGTGTTGCCGGACCGGTCGTACTCCTTGATCGTCACGCCGCCATCGGCGTCGGCGTAGCGGACCAACCGGCCGAGCATGTCGTACTCGCGGGAGATGACGGAGCTATCCGTCGTGGTGCTGGCGATTGCACCGCTGGTCGCGTCGTAGCTGGTGACCGACCTCCCGGCCGCCACGCCCTGGTTGCTGGTGACCTCGACACCGACCACTCGGCTGGCGCCGTCGTAGCTAGTGGTGGTCGTCCGGATCGCGCTGCCAACGGTCTCCGTAACCACTTCCTCTTTGCGGTAGGAGTTATAGCGGGTGGCCCGCCGCACGGGCAGCGTCGCGCTCATCCGAGCTGGATCGTGCCCCGTCACCGCACCGACCGGACGACTGACGCACAGTTCACCTGCCCACTCAGGCCGGTTGCCGCACAAGTTGTCCTGTGGATTTGCTCCCGCGGTGTAGTAGATCTCTTCCTGCGCATACGCGTCCGAGCCAGTGGAGCCGATGCCCCGCGTACGCGTGACACGTCCGGCCGCGTCGTAAACGGTGTACGAGGCGAGTTCCTCGCCTTCGCCACCCTCCACTACGACCTTCGTCGGCTTTTGCAACGTCCAGCCCGAGGCACCACCGAACTCCGCGCCATACCCGCTGCGACTCGTCCGCGTGTCACTGTCCGGGTAGCCGACAACCTGAACGCTCTCCGTCTCGGTCGTCAAGAGGTGGTACGTGGCGCCGTCGGGCTTGTTCTCGTCGTACTTCTTCACCGTGTGCACCCGGCCGATCACCGTGGATCTGGCGGAGATGGCGGTGAGCGGCCCGGCACCGTCCGGGTCCGCGACCGGCCTTTCCAGCATCATCGTCGAGGTCGGCCCCAGGGTGTCGACGTGGTCCAGACCGTCTGCGCTGTACTTGTTCACGGTCGAAAGGGCCAGCGCCCGGCTGGCCGAGTCGGACGCAGCCAGTCCCAGCTCCGCAAGGTAGGTGGCGGCGTTGGGCAGCGTGCCGAGGGCTAGTTCTCGGTCCGTCGCCTCCAGCGTGCGGACGACGTTGCCGAATCGGTCGTACTCCTGTGTGTCGATGTGCCCGCCGGGCGTGGCCGCATTTACCTCACGGCCCCCTGCGTTGAGGTAGAACAAGCTGGCGTAGCGGTAGCCACCCGACCCGGGAGCAGAAGGAGTCGCGCTGTGGCGACCCGGGTCGTCCTGCAACTCGAAGACGGCCGTCGCGTCGGTGGGCACGTCCGTCTGCCCCCAGGTCGCGACGCTGGCAGCATCCAGGTTGTAGGGGCCACCGGTGCCTTGGGTGAGCGGCACGTGGTACACGATGCTGGTGGCGGTCTCTCCGTCAGTGGCCGTCTTAGATCCCTGCTGCAGCGCAGCCCGGCGTGCCTTGAGCAGGCGGCCGGCGTTCTCGTCGCCGGCCAGGTCGGCGACCTGAGCGTCGGTGAGCGCCTTGCCGTAGATGCGGACGTCGTCGATACCGCCGTGCCAGATGTTCGAGGCGGCGCCAGCCCACTTGGCGCGGCCAACCACGTACCCCCCGGCGGCGTTCCAGCCACCGACCGCGGCAGTGGTGGTCTGCCGCACACCGTCCACGTAGAGCTTCATCTGGCCGCTGGCGGTGTCGTAGACGCCGGTCAGATGGGTCCACTTCCCGAGTACCGGTGCGGTGTTCGAGCTGGCCCGTATCGGCGTGGCGCTGTCGCTGTCGGCGCTAACCCGCGAGAACGCCCACCGATCGTCGGCGGCGACGTAATTAAGGAAGAGACCGCTGGTGCGCGATCCGTCCTTGGAGACGGCGGTGCGGTTGACGGACTTGTCGGTCAGGCGCACCCGCGCGGAGACGGTGTAGGAGGAGGTATTGGAGAGAGCAGTACCAGTGGCGCTGATTTGCTGACCGGCGCCGCCGGTGAAGCTGGCGCTCCGGTCACCCGGGTTGTCCGCCGCGTGGCTGCCCTGCGTCCAGTACACCCCGGAGGCCATGGTGCCGGTACGACCTGCGCCGGAGGAGTCGACGGCGCTGGTGCCGGAGCCTGCGTCGAGGTCCCAGCGCAGTGCGGCGGAGTCGACGTCCGGATTGCCGTAGTCGAAGTTCCACGGGAGTTGGCCTGCGGGTGTCGTCCGGACGACACGGCCGGCCGAGTACTCGTAGGCAGTCTTCAGGACCGGGGAGATCCTGGGATCCCACACCTCGCGGAGTTGGCCCAGGTTGTCGTATGCGTACCGCACCACCGTGACGGCCGTCATCGCGCTGGCTTCGCTGTCCCACAGCCACAGCTTCATTGCGGTGATGCGGTCCACGACGTCGCCGAAGACGCTCTGGCTCAGCCCGGAGGTGGTCGTCGTGGCGTACTCGTACTCCAGAACCTCGCAGCCGCGTGCTGGGGTAGCGGTAGTGCAATCACCGACGCCGGGTTCAACCGGATTGATTACCTTCTTCAGCAGTAGGCGGCTACCGGCGGTGTCGTATACATACCGTGCCGTGGTGCCCGTCTCTGCCGTCCAACTCGACGTCGCTGCCCACGTACCGCCTTGCTGGGTGAACTCGGTGACCGTGCCGCTCACCTCGGTCAGCCGGTACGCGGTGCTGCCGACCTTGCTCAACGTCAGGTCCTCGGCACCGGGCTCAGTGGTGAAGGTGACCCCGTCAGAGCTACGGGCGAAGGTGGTCCAGTCCCCGTCTGCGGTGTGCACCTGGACGAGCGAGGGCTCGGGCAGAGTGAGTGTGGTGTAGTCCACCTCGGCGACGGCGCCGGTGGCGCCGCCCGTCCAGGACGGGCCGAACGGGGCAATGATCTCGGTGACGGAGAGGTTGTCCCAGTAGACCTTGCGGCCGGAGCCGCCCTGCATGCCGTTGTAGAGCCGGAAGAACGCCTCGTTCGCCCCGGCGGGGACGGTCAGATCTACCGACAACTCCTGCCAGCCGTCGGTGTAGCCGGCCATCGGCGAGGCGACCTCGCTATACGTGGTGCCCACCCGGTGGAAGCCGACGATCCGCAAGCCCCGATCCACGTGCGCGGGAACCAGCCCGGTGGCGGACGGCACATTGATCCAGCCGGTCATCCGGTACGTCTTGCCAGCGGTCATGCCGAGCCGCAGCCCGCCGCCATCGTCTCCGCCGACTGCGACGTAGGTGTCGTTGCTGGTCGCGGTGACCGGCGTGATCTCCAACGAGTCGGCTGGCGTGGTCTCACCTTGACCGCGGGTGGTGGAGCGCGCTGCCGAAGTGGTGCCCGGGATCGCGAAGCCGGTCAGGTCGGCGGAGACCTGTTGCTGGTTGGCGGTGAGCCGCTGCGCCATCGGCTGGTAACCGTCGGCCGTCTTACGCGACGAGGACGAGCGGCGGACAGACAGGCCCATCTCGTCGACGTCAGTTTCAGAAAGGAGATAGTCACCGGTGAGAAGGTTGACCGAGCCGGGGCCGGCTTCCTCGTCGGCGCCGCCGTCTCCGTTGGAGTCGACACTAATCCGCACCCACGGGATGGTGTATGCGGGCGTGGTGCCGGTGGCGGTGTAGAGGTGTGCCCGGACCTCGACGACGCCGCCGATCAGGCCGAGTGTGTCGCTGGCGTTCCAGATCGCGTACCCGCCGAGCGCCGACAGGGCGGCCGGACTGGCGGCCGTCGCCGTGACCGGCGCGCCGGTGGCGGAGGTCAGGTTCGCCGACGGCACCGGCAGGGCCGCCCCGCCGGGCCCGCGCCGGTACTCGAAGTACGTGCGGGTGTAGCCGCTGACCGGGGTGGTGATCCGCAGCTTGGTGCGCTTGACGACGGTCGCGCCGGGCAGCGGCTCGGCGAGCGCGGCGTTACCCGCGTCGAAGACGTACAGGTTGGGGTTGGACAGGTTGCCGGCGGAGTCCTTCGCCTGAACGGTCAGCGTCCGGTGGCCATCACGGGGTGCGAGTGTCACCGACTTCGCACCGGTCGCCGCCACGGTGGTCGCCGCGCTGTCGTAATCGAACTTGTAGACGAACGCGGCGAGGTCGGCGCTACCGCTGGCAGGAGTGAAGGTGAACGTGTCGGGCTGGGCAGCGCCAGCGTGCGGCTGCCCATCGTTGAGGTAGATCGTCGCGGCCACGAACGGCACACCCGGCTTCTCGGTGTCCACCGTCAACGGCGTCCACGCCGTCCATGCGCCGTAGTTCCACGGGTCCTTGGCGCGGACCTGCCACTCGTACTGGGAGCCGCTGGCGAGGTCGACCGGCACGGGCCACGAGGCAGTCGAACCGTTCGACCAGGCAGGGCTGCCAGAACGCAGACCAGACGAACTCACCACCGCCTGGGTGACCTTGTTACGCACCACGAACTCGGCCTGCAAGCTCTGACCGGCGTTCGCGTCGGCGAGCTTCGCCGAGAGCGTCGGACGCAGCGACGAGGTCTGCGCGCCGGAGCCGCACGCGGTGTAACAGGGAGCGACCGCCAGGGCGGACGGCGCGGACGGGGCGCTGTTGTAGGTGATGCTCACCAGCGGCGGATGGGTGCCCTCGGCGGAATCGAAGCGCTTCCAACCCGCCGTGGAGGTCTCCGAGGTGGCCCGCAGCATCACAGTTGCGGTGGTCCAGCCAAGGTTCGCGCTAGTCTGTAGCGCGCCGCCGACCTCAATGTAGACATAGCCGTCGCCGCAGGACGAGTTGTAGCCACGGGTCTCCGTGGAGGTGCCAACCTTCTCCCGAGCGACGGGCTGGTTGGTCCACCGCACGGAGGAGTCAACCAAGTCAGTGCGCCAGGCCTCCCACGACGCCGCACTGCACGACCATGAGTGGTAGTTCCACAGCCGCAACTTCGCGCTGGCGATCTGACTGCCGGCGAAGCCGGTGGTGTTGAACCGCAGGTACGACCGGGCGTAGAAGGTGCCACCGTCGTTCGAGTAACCCAGCTTCAGGTCACTGGAACCGGACTGGTCGCTGGCGTAGTCGTTCTGCACGAACGCGTCGAACGACGGCGACAGCGACGTCGGCGGGTCGATCGTGACCGGGAACGTCAGGTCGGGCCGGGCGAGGAAGTTCTTGTCCGGGGTCAACTCCATGACGGTGCGTCCACCGGAAGCCGTCGTACTCAGGGCCACCGGAGCTCGGTTGACGTGCTCGCCGGAGAGCGCGGAGACCTCCGCGTCCCACATCAACGGCGTCTGTGCCCGGCCGACCTGACCGCCGCGGGAATTCTTGAAGACGAGGCCACCCATGCCGTCGCGAGCCGCGGTGAGCTTCCCGGTGCTCAGCGGCAGCTGCAGCGTGCGCACGTGCGCCAGACCGGCACGGTCCTTCACCACAACGTGCTGCTCATATCCGGTGGCGTGGGCGTGAAAGACCAGGTCGACGCCCGGCCGCACATCCGGATAGGTGATCGTGCGCCCGTTCAGCACCGGCTCGGGCAGTGGGCCCTGCCACGCGAGCTCGGCACGCTCGGCACCGCTGCCGAGCGAGGCGACCCCGTGCTCCCCGGCGCCCGGGGTGGCACCGGCGAAGGTCAGGCCACGCGGGTGCGCCTTCGGCACGACGACGCCGTCGGCCCGACGCTGCAGGGTGAGGTCGACCGGCACCCAGGTGTTGTCCCCTTGACGTACCCGCACCGGCGCCAGCGCCTGCTCCGCGGTGAGCGTGCCGTCCGGGTTGGCGAATACCTGAGTCGTCTCCGAGCGCCGGTTCGCCACCTCCACCCGTCCGCCACAGAACCGAGCCGCCACCGCCGCAGACACCTCGTCTGGGCGGTCGCCTGGACAGGCTGGCTTCGGCGTCGGCTGGGCTGTCACCTTTGGTGCCGCCACGGCCGGCTGCTCGACCCGAGCCGGTATGTCCGACATGGACACCGCCAGGACCAACGCCAACAACATCGCCAGCCGCCGCGCCCAACGAGCGAACGCTCCATGCGTCAGTGGAACGAACGCACCCGTGCCCAACGGCTCATCCATCGAAACCCCCGTGTCCCCATCAGAAAGTCGGCGCAGCTTACGTAGATCCTGAGTGGACGTTCAATGTCTTGACAGGGAGATCATCAGCCCGTAGAACCGTTGATCTTTTGAGGACGTCTGACACCGATAAGTGATCTAAGTGGCGAGACGGACCAGTCGTATTTGCCAAACCGGCGATCGTCACCGTGGGATGCCCTGCATCGAAGGGAGGTCGAACGGGCAACGTGACCGACACCGCATCCACCGCCGTCCGCCTGCGAGGCGGCCGGGTTCCAGGCTTCACCGGATCGACGACCCATCTCACGCTGCGTGATGCTGCCGGATCGAGGGGGCACGAGCCGGAGGCGGTCGGCATCCAACGATGGTGTGAAAATGATCACTGGCTCCGCGAGCCGCCCATGGCACCGGTATTCGGAGTCGCCACCACGCTCGGCGTTACATCACGCGGCGCATGCGGATCGTCAACGAGTCCGCGTCAGCAGCGAGCTCGACCAGTTCAAAACCGGCCGGTATGAGGTCGGAGTGGACCACTTGCAACGCTCGAGACGGGTCGGTTCGCGGCACAGCGACAACGAGCTCGTCGATCGCGTGCAACTGCGATCGCATCTCGGCGTCGTGTTCGTAACCGACGACGAGCGCGCGTCGTACGCCCGCTTCACAGGCGGCTGACAGCCAATTGGGTAGGCCGGTGCCGATGTCGGCATCACCGGGCAGCGCGAAGTGCGCGCTAGCGTGGCCTCCCGGAATGCCCCCAACGACGGTCTTGCCCTCAACGACAAGGTCCGCGTTAGCGCGGAGGTCGCGCAGGAGTCGTCCTTCCGCCGCCGTTTGATGCCCGGCATCTGATGCAAACGCCCACGTCAAGAACGGCCTACGGCGCACCGTCGCGTCAACCACGGCTCAAGGACGGTCAAGGCTTCGCCGCGCAACACGTCTGTCTCGACCTCGATGCCTGCGGCAATGAGCATTGCGGCAGGACCGTCGCCGCGAGACGTTGGGTCGATGACGGCGATGACCACCCGAGAGATGCCGGCGTCGATCAACTCATGACGACAAGCCGGCGTGACTCCGACGTGGTTGCATAGTTCAAGCGTGACGACGGTTGTACCGCCGCGAGCCGCACCGCCCGCTGCGTCGAGAGCGTGTGCTTCAGCGTGCGGCTCCCCTTTACGGCGGAGAGATCCCGCGCCCACCACCGTTCCACGCTGATCCAGGATCACACACCCGACGGGCGGGTTCGGGCTCGTCGTGCCCAGCCCGAGAACGGCGAGGGTGCTGGCCTGCCGCATCGCACACAGTTCGAGGTCTGACGCCATCAGGCGGCATCCATGAGGTCGTCGAGGAACACACGAACGTCGGCCAGGTGACGGTGCTCGTCAACAGCGGAGCCGATCTGGCCGAGTTGGTGCAGGATCCGGCGCGAGCCTGCTTGGCGGGCGATCGGTAGCGCGGTGTGAGCCGTGGCAGCCGCTTGCTCAGCTTGGTCAGCCGCCACATGGGCTGCGGCTTTGGTCAGAAGGGCTGCGTTGAAGTCCTGGCGGTGAAGCGACGGCATCGACGGCAGCACGCATCGAGAACCGCGATCGCCTCGTCCGGCCGGCGCCCCAATCCTCAAGCAGGCGCCTCGGTGAACCTCGATGTAGCCACCCATGGAGTACGAGGTGTGCTCGCCTTCAGGCTTACCCGGACGGCGATCCGCCGCCCCGTCGTGCGCCCTGTCCAGAAGCTGCATAGCCTTGCGGTGCTCGCCGACGGTCGCGAGCGCATGGGCATGCTGGACGCGAAGTGCCGCCCGCACCGGGCTGGGCGCCTCCTTGTCCTGGAGCATCGCGGCTCGGCGAAAGCCTCGACCAATGAGCCGTTGCTGTACTTCGCTGCTATACAAGATCAGAAATGGCCATCCGGAAGAATCCGAATGGCCTCTGACCTGCGTCGGGACGGCCGGATTCGAACCGACGACCCCTTGACCCCCAGACCTCGGCAAGGTGGTCGGGTGCGGTTGGCACGGCTGCACAACAGCCCGGTCGGTGTCGTGGCGGCCCCGTGTGGTTCCGTCGGTTGCTGTACATCGCTGCTGTACTGCCGGGTCCGTACGAGCGACTCCCCCTGCGCCAGGCCCACTCCCCTGCACCATGTTGATCCCGTGTGCTGATGAGGCACGGGACGGGCACGTGCCGACTGGGGGTGCGAACCCGGGAACCGCGGCTCAGCCGCAACCCGCGGGTTCGTGGCAACGTCCAAGGTTCAGAAGATCGCCCCCTGGTCGCCGCGAGTACATCACTGCTCACGGTGACCGCATGTAATCCGGCCCCACCTGCCGCCTGCCCGCTCATCTACGCCCCTGCCGGCGTGGTCTTCCATCTGGAAGACCTACGCCACCTTCCTGGCCCGACTGAGATCCGGGCGTGCATGGACGATCGCTGCGTAACCCGCGACAGCCCATCACGGATCGACACACCAATGCTGACCGCAGGTTCAGAGGACGCCACTGATCATCGCACCGTCACGGCCAGACTTACCCTGACGAATCCCACAAACCGAGTCGTCATATTCGACGCCTCCACGAGCGTCACGCTACGGAGGATCGAGGCTCCCTCATGCTCCGACCAGACCGCCAATCAGGCAAGCGTCCGAGCTACTGCCGCCAGCTAGCCAGCAAGAACGGCCACGAGGACTCGTTCCTGCCCAGCGGCCATACCGCCGGTAGCGCCGAAGAAGCACTCGACTGCGCCTGCAGGCCCCCGGACCTGCGATCCGTTGGCATGTTCATCACCGCCGCCCCCTGCTCGGCGCCGTGTTGGCCGAGGCGGCGCCGCGCGCGCCATGAGTGCCAGGTGACGCGGCCGGATCACTGGCGCCGCTCGTTCTGGCAGGGTTCATCGTATCGATGGCCGTTGGCGAGCCTCAGCTACGGCCCGGACACCCTCGCTTCCTAGCCTTGCCGCAATCCGTCGAGGGGGATTGCATGAGAGTCAGGACCAGGAGCGTCGCCGCGCTGGCCGCGACCGTCGTCACCACCATCGCCGTCACTGCCGTGCCGTTGGCTGTTCGGACCTTCGGGGACGTGCGAGCCGCCGGCCTGTCAAGCGCCGGGGGCGCCGGTGGCGTGCGAATGAACCAGATCCAATACATGGGGGCGCACAACGCGTACCACCGTGAGCTACAGGACGTCGAACTGCAGGAATCGCTCAAGATCGACCCCGGGTACCCGTCGTGGGGTTTCTACTCGCACGCGTCCATTCCCGACCTGCTCGGCCGCCAGAGCGTCCGTGGCCTGGAACTGGACCTGCTGCCCGACCCCGAGGGCGGGCTCTACCGGCACCCGCTCCCGCGGAAGCGGGCGGGGCTCGGCCCGATCGACGATCCGGCCATGGCGAAGCCCGGCATGAAGGTGCTTCACGTCGCCGACCAGGACTACGGAACCAGCTGCCGCACCCTGGTCAGCTGTCTGGAGCAGGTGCGGACCTGGTCCGCCGCCAACCCGAGCCACGTGCCGATCATCCTCCAGCTCGAACTGAAGCAAACCGACAAGCGGTGGGAGGCCCTCGGCGGAGCGGTGAGCCCGGCGTGGAGCCCCACCCTGCTGGACGCCGTCGACGACGAGATCCGCTCCGTCTTCCCGGAAGACCAGCTGATCACCGCCGACGACCTGCGCCGACCGGGTAGGACCCTGGAAGCGTCGGTGCTGCGGTACGGCTGGCCGAAACTGGACTGGGCGCGCGGGAAGGTCCTGTTCTTCTTCGACAACGGCGGCCCCGGCGGCATCCGCAACATGTACACGCAGGGCCGGCCCAGCCTGGAAGGCCGCGCCGTCTTCACCCAGGGGCCGCCCGGGTCGCCGGACGCGGCGGTCACGATGGTGAACGACCCGCGGGGCGCCAACGGAGCAGTCATCCAGGACCTCGTTCAGCGGGGTTATCTGGTGCGTACCCGCTCGGACGAGCCGCTGCGGACGGTGAAGAGCGAGGAGTTCAGCCGGGTGGAGGTCGCCCTGGCCAGCGGTGCCCAGTTGGTGACGACCGATTTTCCGACCGTGGGCATGGCTGCCCGGTACGACAGCGACTTCGTGGCGGAGCTCCCCGGTGGCATCGCCGTACGCTGCAACCCGGTGTCCGCCCCACAGACCTGCCGGGATGCCAAGCTGGAGCGTTGACGCCCAGTTCCACCAGCGCGACGGGTGGTTGGTTCGCGGGCGATCGACGCGATCCGTCGCCGTCGTCGTGGGGCGCGACGTGTAAAAGGCGCTCTACCGGAGCAGCGGCAAAACGCCAGGAAACCTGAACGGCGGCGACTACATCCGGATCTGCCGCCGACCGAGTGTGCGTAGCGTCCGGGTCAAGGTCTCCCGGCTCCCGGTGTGGGCGCCGGGAACGCCACCATCCTCCCGCTAGGGTGCGACGGCTCCGGTCCACCCCACGCCTGGCCGACGACGAACAGCCGCGGGTCCCGCCCGCGGCTGAGCACGCAGGCGAAGGCTCCGCGATCAAAGCCGACGGTGGCCAGCACCTTGCCGCCCTCGTGTACCCGAACACAGCGCTGGTTCTGGAGTAGAAACGATTCCGGCACCGGAACTCAACGCCCATCCTGGACCCGCCACCACCCCGAGCCCTCGGACACCTACCCCGCCGTCGCCGGCAGCCTCTGTCGGTCAGTCGCTCGTCTCTCTGTGCTACCAAGGAGCCGTAGCCTGCTGGCCTTGGACGTAACTGCGGCTGGACTATTTCCACGAAGGGCTAGGGGTACGCGGATGAGAGCGATCGTGTACGACAGGTACGGGTCCCCGGATGTGTTGCGGATCGAGGAAGTCCCCAAGCCGTCTCCCGCTGCCCGGCAGGTGCTCGTCAGGATCGCGGCGACCTCGGTCAACCTGAGCGATTGGGAGACCCTGCGAGGCTCACCACTGTATTCGCGCATCGGTGGGCTGCGCTCACCGGCACGCCGGACGCTCGGCTCGGACATTGCCGGATGGGTTGAGGCGGTGGGCCCGGCCGTCACCCGGTTCCGACCCGGTGACGAGGTGTACGGCGACAACCTCATGCTCAAGGGCGGTTTCGCCGAGTACGCGATCACTCCCGAGTCGGTTCTGGCCCGCAAGCCCGCCGCCCTTACCTTCGCCGAGGCCTCGGCGATCCCACAGGCGGGCGTAATCGCGTGGCAGGGGACCAAAGGCGCCGCAGCCGGGAAACGGGTCCTGATCAACGGTGCCGGCGGAGGATCGGGCTCATTCGCGATTCAGCTCGCCAAGCGACTCGGCGCCCAGGTGACCGGCGTCGACAACGCCGGCAAGCTCGACTTCATGCGGTCGGTCGGCGCGGACAAGGTGATCGACTACCGCAGCCGGGACTTCACCCGCAGCGGCCCGTACGACCTCATCCTCGATTTGGTCGCGCACCGGTCGGTGTTCGCCTACCGCCGGGCACTGGCCCCCGGCGGCCGTTACCGGTGCGTCGGCGGATCGGTCTCGGCGCTGCTGCGCATACTCACGATCGGCGCCGCGGCCGGCCGACTCACACACCGCCGGCTGGGCGTGCTCGCCGTCAAGGAAGGGCCGACCCACTTCGAACCGGTGGCCGACCTCTGCGCCACGGGCGACCTCGCCATCCACATCGACCGAGCCTTCACCCTCGACGAGGTACCCGAGGCGTTGGCCCACGTTGGAGAGGGACGCGCCCTCGGAAAGGTCATCGTGACCGTTAACTGACCAGCGACTGCGCACATCTGCCGCGGAGCGAGCGTCACGTTGCGCGGTGGCCGTGCGGTGCGCTCGACGCGCAGAACGAGCTGAACGGCGGATCGTCACCGGGCGCCGGGTGGACGGTGTGGTCCTGATGGAGATCCGCTTGGAGGACGGCCGGGTGACCCGCCTGACCAAGGCCGGTCTGCCGTTCGTCACGATCGGGCGGATCGCCGAGCCGCACGACATGAGCTGGATCGACATCGACTATTCCGGGCTGATCGCCCGCTGCGTGCACCACCTGGCCGATCTGGGGCACCGGCACGTGGCCCTGGTCAACCGCTCCGCCGAGTTGGTGGCCGCGGGTTACGGCCCCAGCCATCGAGCGCTCACCGGTTTCCGGGCGGCGGCGGCGGACCGGGGGCTGACCGGCGTGGAGGTCTGCTGCGGCGACGAGACGGCCTCCGGCGAGGCGTGCGTGGAACAGCTGCTCGTGACCCATCCCGAGGTCACGGCCGTCGCCACCATCAACGAGGCCGCGCTGCCCGGAATGCAGCGCGCGCTGACCGGTGCCGGCACCGCCGGCGGTGCCGCCTCCGCGAGTCTCACGGAATCGGCATAGAACACGACTAAAAAACACTAACACATGAATAAATAACTTATAAATATAGCTATATATGATTAAATGTT
>NZ_JBEZFV010000002.1:511737-770832 GCF_040649655.1 Micromonospora sp. NPDC048905
CCCGCGGCCGCGCGCCCCGGATTGCCGCGCGCGCTGCCCGGTGCCGGCCCCGCCGGCGGGGCCGCCTCCGTGAGACTCGCGGAGGCGGCACCGTCGATTGGGTGGTGCTACGGATCAGCTGCGGGTGGACCAGCGCTGGTTCTGTTGTCCGTTGCAGGCCCAGAGGAGGAGCTTGGTGCCGTTCGCGGTTCCGGCGCCGCTGGCGTCGAGGCAGAGCCCGGACTGGACGCCGGTGATGGTGCCGTTGGAGTTGATGTTCCATTGTTGGTTGGTGCCGCTGTGGCAGTCCCAGATGATGGCCTGGGTGCCGTTGGTGGTGCCCTGGCCGCTGGCGTCGAGGCACTTGTTGCCCAGCACCTGCAGTTGTTTGCCGGCGGTGTGGGTCCAGCGTTGGGCGGTGTTGCCGACGCAGTCCCAGAGTTGGACCTGGGTGCCGTTGGTGGTGGTGCCGTTCGGCACGTCGACGCAGCGGTTGGACTGGCCACCGACGAGTTGGACGCTCTGTGTCGGGTTACCGCCACCGGACGGCGCGTACGCGGCGGCGGCGATGTTGGCCTGCACCGCGTCCTCGGTCGCCGCGGTCGGGTAGCCGGAGGTCATCACGCCCTCGTAGAAGGTGCCTCGGGCGGTGTTGCTGTTGTCGCCGCCGATGCCGAGCAGGATGGCGCCTTCCTTCTTCATCGGGTGGTAGCCGTTGGGGCGGCGTCCGTCGAAGTAGGTCGTCAGGCCGCCGGCCTGGGCGTTGCCGCCCCGGATGGCCCAGTGGTTCGGTTCGCCCTTGACGATGGCGGTCACGAAGCGGTGGTTGATGGGCGCCATGGGGTTGTATCGCGGGTTCACTCCGGAGAAGAGTCCCCATTCCATGTCCATCATGATCCAGGGGCCGTTGCCGTCGCCGTAGCCCCACACCTTGTTGTTGCCGAAGTAGATGGTCTCCATGATGCCGATGTCGTCGGCCATGGCGTTCGTCTGCGCGTTGCCGTAGTCGAAGCAGCACCCGTTGTTGTAGTGCGTGCCGTCGAGGACGGCGTACATGCCCTCGGGCTGGTCGCCGGTCGCGATGCCGTTGGTGTTGTTGTTGCGGTAGCCGGTGCCGGGAGCGATGTAGACGCCGTACGCCTTCTGGCCGCCGATCGTGATCGGCGCCGCCTTCGCGTCGGCAAGGTTGTCCGACCCGCCAGGGCCGGGGCCCGGCACGCCGCCACCCATGGCCTGGGTGAGGCGGTTGTTGCGGCCGGACTGGTCGTAGATGATCGTGATGACGCAGTTCGTGTTGGCGCAGAACGTGTCCTGCGTGGCGGCGTCGGCGTAGCCGCCCGCGCTCAGCACGCCGATGTCGCGGGTGGTGTTGTCCGAGGAGCGCCGGACCTGGTAGAGCGGGCCGTTGTACGCGCCGTACAGCGCACGGGTGGTGCTGTGCGCGGCCACGCACGGGGTGCCACCCGAGGCGTAGATGTCGCACGGTCCCGTGCCGGCGGCGCGGGCGACACCCGGCGCGTCCGAGACCACGTAGATGCTGGCGCCGACAGCGAGAACCAGCATGGTCCCCGTCGCGGCGAGCAGACGACTCAGTCGTCTCTTCACATTCATCGGATCCTCTCGGCGGTGAGGTGGAGCGTGGTGGTGGCGGGTTGAGCCTGTGTTGCCGGACCGATCCAGTTCGATACGGTTGGTGCCGTGGGCGGCGGTGGTTCGAGCCTCGTCTACCGACGCAGACCGACGTCACACGTCATACCTGTTTACATTAATGCCCGTCCATTCGTTGCGCCACCGGGTGCGGGCCGTCGCATCCAACCCGGTCGACGCCCCACTGGCCGGGAACTTGCTGCCTCGGGGCTTGGGTTTCCGGACGGATATGCTCGTCAGGAAAAGATGGTGCGTGCCCGTGTCGAGCAAGAATCGATTCGAGGGCGCGGCATGAACATCGGGGAGATCGCCCGCCGGGCGGGGGTGTCCCGCAGCACCGTCTCCTACGTCCTGAGCGGGAAACGGACCGTCTCGGAGGGGACCCGCCAGCGGATCCAGGCGGTCATCGACGAGCTGGACTATCGACCGAACGCCAGTGCCCGCGCGCTGAAGGGAGGACGCAGCCGCACCCTCGGCCTGGTGATTCCCCCGGCGAGTCAGCGGATGACCGACATGCAATTGGGTTTCGTCGCCAGTGTCGTGGAGGCGGCCGCTCGCCACGACCTCGACGTGCTGCTGTCCCCGTCCGGGGGCGACCACGACCGGTCGTTCGAGCGGATCGGGGGCTGTCTCGGTAACGGACGTCTCTGACATCCTCGAGCGACTCGGTGCCGACCGCGGGGCGCGGCTGCCTACCGCACCCGCGATGCCCAACGATGCGCATGGATGACGAGCCTGGTTGCCGACCCCGGTAAATGGGGGGTTTTCGGGGCCCCAGTAGTCCGGTGGCCCAGCGGCATGCTCACGCACGTTTATCCAGGTCGCCGACAGCGTAAACCAGCCGAGTAAAGGAGTCGTCGCAACACTCCCCCGGCAGTGCCGCGCCGAATTCGGGCTGTGGGCGTGGAACTCGTTGGGCTCCTGCAGGGCAAGCGCCTGACAGCCGGGCGCTCCGCACAGCCCCTGCCTTTTAGCAACGACGACAGATTGCTGGCGATCCGCTCCGCGGAGCCGGGCGGCACGGCGGTTGGATCAACCGCGACCAGCTCGGGAGCCGGCACACCGGTCCCGGTGAGCAGGGACAGGGCTCGGCCTCCCGTTTCAGCCAGTCCCCGGCGTGTCTGAGATAGGACGGGTCGACGAAGCTCCGTAGCCCCAGCTCCTCGGTGCTTCCGTCCCGCGTGCCGATGGTCAGCGTCCGCATTTCGGCAGTGGTGCCGCCGTGCAGCGCCTCGGTCCTGACGATCCTTTCGCCGACCTTCAGACGCGGCAGCGTGCACCGGCTCGGCGACGCCGGCGCGCAACCGTGCCGCGGTCTGCTCGGTGAAGTCCAGGGGCCGTCATGCCGGGCCGCTGGCGATGTCGAGGTCGCCGGGAAGCGCGAGGTGCAGCCCATGCAGCAGGAACCCGGCCTGGGCGCGGCGTACGTCCGGTCGTAGACCAGCTCGCCGGTCGGGCCGTTACGATCCTCACCCGGTTCGGGACCTGGCACAGCCCGGCCGTCTGCGGCAGGGGTCTCCGTCGCAGCCCGATCGGTAACGCCGGCCCGGCCCAATCCGGGAGGTCTCACCGGCCGTGAACGTCAGTCTTCTGGCGTCGTGTTCAGTACGGCGGTCAGTTGTCCCCTGGAGGTAATGCCGAGTTTCGGGAAGATGCGGTACAGGTGGGAGCCGACTGTTCGTGGGGACAGGAACAGTTGCGTGCCGATTTCGCGGTTGGTGAGGCCGGTGGCGGCCAGTGTGGCGATCTGCAGCTCCTGCGCGTTCAGCACCTGCTGCGGCACCACACCCGGTTGGGAGGTCTGAGCGCCCGCGGCGCGCAGCTGCTGCTGGGCCTGTCCGACCCAGGGCAGCGCACCCATCCGAGACAGCCCGGCGAGGGCCAACTGCAGGTGCGGCACCGCATCGGCGTCCCTACGACGTCGGCGGAGCAATGTGCCGTACGCCAGCCTGAGCCGCGCCAGCACCCAGGGCCAGTGGGCTGCTTCGCCCTCCAATGCGTTCAGAAAGGACGCTTCGCTGTCGGCGAGGACCGCGCCGGCGTAGGCGTTCACGACCCGGAAGTCGACCGGTGGGGTCGGGCCGAGCAGTCGGCGGACCCCGTCGATGAGCTGCAGCGCGAGCAGACCGCGGCCGGTGTGCACCGCGGCGTCGGCCAGGAACATGATCGCGGGGAAGGTGCTGCGCGGGTCGTACAACGGATCCTGCGGATCGAAGACGCGCCGGAGCACGTCGAACCCGTTCTCGTACCTGCCGCAGGCCACGAGCGCTGTGCCGCGCACGACCTGGACCCGGGGCAGGAAACTGGTGGTGCCCTGGCGGAGCGCCTCGGCGTCGATCTCGGCCAAGGTCTGTGAGAGGTGTTCGAACGAGCCGGTCAGGGCGGCCATGCGGGCCTCGTTCAGGCGGGCCGAGTTACGCCAGGTCGGTTGGTTTGTCTCGGCGGCGAGGCGGCGACCCTCATCGAGGGCGGTCCGGGCGCGGTCCCAGTGGCCGATGGACCAGTCGGCCTGGATGCGGGTGAGCAGGACGTGCGGCAGGAGCCCGAGGCGGCCCTGGGCCCGCAGCAGGCGCTCGGCCTCGTCGCCGAAGGTCCGGGCGACGAGCGCGTCGCCGACGACCACGGCGCCCATCGCGTACATGCGTAGGGCGTTGGCGTCCGGGACCTCCCGGGTCAGGGCGCGGCGGCATTCGGCGAGGATGCGGGCGGTGTGGCTGACCTGGTCGATGCCGGACAGGGCGAAGACCAGGCGGTACTCGGACCCGGCAACGGGCAGCGCCTGCGCGGTGGCGGCGAGCAGTTGCCGGGTCGGCTCGTCCGGTGGTGTCCAGTAGCAGCGGGAGGCGATGGACATGAGGACGTTCCAGGCGAGTTCGAGGTCGCCGGAGTCCCGGGCGAGCTGCACGTCGCGGTGCAGGGCAAGGATGTCGGTGCCGTGGCCGGTGAAGATCTCGGCGAGCCACGCGGCGCGGATCTGGTCGAGCGGGGCCAGGGGCTCGGCGCGGGCGTGGGTGAGCAGCCGGTCGACGGTACGGCGGTCGCCGAGCTCATACGCCCAGGTGGCGGCGATCAGCTGCCGGTGGCCTCGCAGACCCGGATCGGCGGTGACGCCGGCGGCGCGTTCCATGAGCCAGATCGCGGTCGTCGTCTCGGCACGGTGGCGGCATTCCTCCGCGGCGGCGGCGAGGTCAGTGGCGAGGATGTCGTCGGTGCCATGGGCAGCCTGTGCCCGATGGGTCAGCGCGCGGCGGTGATCCGAACGTTCCAGGGCGACGGCGAGGGCGTGGTGTCCGGCCCGTACGCGTTCGGCGTCCTCGGATTCGATGACGGCTGCCCGTACCAACGGGTGGCGGAAGACGACGTCGCTACGGGAGACCGTGATCAGGGCCGCCGCCGCGGACGGGCTCAGGGCGCCGTGCGGGATCGGTCGGCCGGCGAAGAGCTCGGCCGCGTGGAGGATCTCCGTGGTGGCGGAGTGTTCGTCGAGGGCCGCGATCAGCAGGACGTCGCGGCTGATCGGTGGCAGGCGGCGGTAGCTGCCGGCGAAGCTGGACCGGATGTGGTCGCCGACGGGGATGGTCGCCGCGGCGGGTGCCATGCTGGCCCAGGTGCGGGGTAGTTCGGCCAGTGCCAACGGGTTGCCGCGGGCGGCGTGCAGGATCTGGCCGCGGACGAACGGGTCCAGGCCGGCGGCGATCGAGTCGAGCAGTGCGGTCGCGGCGTCGGCGGGCAGCGGCGGCACGGTGAGGGTCGTGGTCGCGTCGAGGGCGGGGCGGGGTCGTCGACGGGTCTGGTCGCCACGATCAGCAGCACCGGGTCGGCGGCGAGCCTGCGGCCGAGGAACGCGATCACGGCGCGGGACTGTGCGTCCAGCCAGTGTGCGTCGTCGACGATGAGCGTGATCGGCCGGTCCTCGGGGGCGTCGGTGAGGACGGTCAGGGCGGCCATGCCGACCAGGAACGGCTCGGGCACGGCGGCGGGGTCGTCCGTGCGGGTCGCCGCGAGCAGCGCGGCGCGCTGGGCGGGCGGCAGGTCCGCGGCGTCGATCATCTGGGGTGGCAGCATCCGGCGAAGGCTGACGTACGGGCTGGCGTCACCGTCGATGCCGACGGCGGTCAGCACCAGGTGTCCGTGACGGTCGGCGATCGCGGTGGCCGCGTGCAGCAGCGCTGACTTGCCGACGCCGGCGTCACCGCGCAGCAGCACCGACCCGCCGCCCTGGCGCGCGCCGGCGATCAGGGCGTCGAGCACACCGATCTCGTGAGCCCTGCCGAAGAGGTCGGTCATGTCAGCTCGTACAGGCGGGCGGGCAGTTGATGGCGGGAGCTGATCGACAGTTTCGGGAAGGCCCGGGCGAGGTGCGATTCGACGGTGCGCGCCGACAGGTCCAGCCGCGCGCCGATCTCCCGGTTGGACAGGCCGGTCGCGGCGAGCTTGACGACCGCGAGCTCCTGCGGGGTGAGCAGCCCGCCGCGCTGGTCGGCGCCGGCCGCGCGCAACTCCTGCTCGGTACGGTCGGACCAGTGCCGGGCGGACAGCGCGGCGAACGCGGCACGGGCGGCGTGCAGTTGCTCGCGTGCCTCGCCGATGCGCCGGTCCCGGCGCAGCCACGACCCGTAGGTCAGCTGGACCCGCGCCCGCAGCCACGGCAGCCGCCCGGTCCGCTCGAGCAGGTCGGTGAACACCGCCTCGTGTGGTTGCAGCAGCGCCCGCGCGTACATGTGGTGCGTCTCGCCGTCGGGTGACAGGTTGTCTGGCAGCTGGTGCTCGGGTCGTGGTCGGCCGCGGCTGGCGGCCTCCGCGTGCAGGGTCGCGACGACGGCGAGGTCGATCGTGTACGCGCGAACGCCCTGACCGACCATCACCGGTTCCATTGCCACGCATGCCTCGGCGAAGCTGTCCTCGGTCATGAGCGCGGTCCCGCGGGCGGCGGCGAGCCGCAGCCGCACCGGCCACACCGGCCGGTCTCCCAGCGTCAGCTCGGCCGTGTCGGCGGCGCCGCGGGCGCTGTCGACCTCGCCGCGCCACGCGTGCAGCAGCGCCGCCGTCGCCCGCAGGTACGCCAGCCACACCACCTGGCCGGTGCGTTCTGCCGCGTCGGTCGCGGCCCGCAGGTGCCGGTCGGCGTCGTCCCACCGGCCGAGGAACAGCTGTGCGTCGGCGAGGGCTGCCGCGGCCGGCACCAGCAACCCGAAACGGCGCTGCCGGGTCAGCGTCGCGACGACGGGTTCCAGGTGCACGGTGGCGGGTTCGAGGTGGCCCAGCCGCCGCAGCGCCAGCCCCGCTTGCCGGCCGGCATCGACGCCGACGCCGACGCCGGCTGAGTGGCCGGCGAGGGTCGCGGCGACCAGCAGCCCTCGCGGGTCGTCGCGGTGCGGGTCGAGGTCGCCGAGCGAGACTAGGAGCCGCTGGCGGGCCGCTTCGTCGACGTCGGTCCAGGTGACGTTTTCGGCGAACCCGGCGAGGAGGTCGAGGGCCAGGTCGGGGTTGCCGGCGCCGCGGCAGGTGTCGGCGACGGTGCACAGTGTCTCCGCCGACGGCAGCCGTGGCCATGTCCCGTCGCCGACGCGGCGCAGTAGCAGGTCGCGGCGGACGGCGTCGATCGGGTTGATCTGCTCCGGCAGGTCGTCGAGCAGCGCCGCGACCACCTCGAACCGACCGAGGTCCGCGGCGACGCTCGCGCCCTCGATGAGCGCCCTGCCGGCCTGCTCGTCCCGCTGCCCGGATCGCATCACGGCCACGGCGCGTTGGATGGGCCCGCCGGACTCCGCGTGCGTCGCGGGCGGGTCGGCGGGGTCCGCCGTCTGCGCCAGCGCGGCGGCGAGCAGCGGATCGGTGCCTCTGCTGTCCCGGGTCCCCAGGACGTCCGACAAGCCGAAAGCGCCCTCCAGGGGCAGCGCGGTGACCTCCTCCAGCAGCGACTGCGCGAGCCGTGTCGTCAGCGGCGAATGCTGTCTCAGGAGGTCGGCGCCGGGGGTGTACCCGTCGCGCCAGGCGATCGGCAGCTCGACCAGCGCGAGCGGCCGGCCTGCGGCCTCGTCCACGATCCGGTCGGCGAGCCACCGGTCCAGTCCCGGCGCCCGTGCGAGCAGCAGCCGCCGCGCCGCGGCCTCCGGTAGACCGGGCAGCGTCCGGGTTCGCAGCGACGGCCACGCCCGAGCGCCCGCCGGGAGCCCGCCCAGAATGACGGCCAGGCCGGGAACGGGTCCACCGGCGAGCGCGGACGCGATGGTCGCGGACGTCTGCGCGTCGAGGCGGTGGGCGTTGTCGACGACGACCAGCGCGGGCGCGTCCACGGTGATCGCCGCGAGCAGCGACCCGACAGCCCTCACCACAGCCGAGTCGACGCCGGTAGCAGGATCGAGGCTGGCGACGGGGATTGCAGTACCGCGGCCGACGGCTGTCGCCAGCAGGTCGATCGCCGGACGGGCGGCGGGAAGGCGCCGGCACGCGTGCAGCATCTGGTGCAGTCCCGCGAACGCAACGTCACGTTCCGCATGAGACCCGCTGACCACGATGAGACGGTGACCGCGACGCCGCGCCCGGGCCGCGACGCTGGACAGCACCGTCGACATGCCGACGCCGGCGCTTCCCTGCAGGTACATACCGGAAACGACGGACGAAGCATCACGCAGGTAGGCGAGAACCTCTCGCAGCGCCGTGAATCGCCCGGCACCGCGCGAATCGGGGTCCGCCTGCCGTGCCGCTGCCATCGGTTCCGTTCTCGTCGTGCTCGCACATGCCCGGAACGCCAGTATCGCCCAAGATCGTCTTACGCACCAGCCGTCGGCGGCGGTCGGGCACCGGCTCGCCCGACCGCCGCCGCGCACCTACCGGAGGTGCTGTGACGCCCAGGTCAGGGCGTAGTCGGCGACCTGCTCCCAGCCGGGTTCGGCGCACGTCCAGTGCGAGCGGCCCGGGAACTCGTGGTAGTCGGTGACGGTGCCGGCCGCCTGGTAGTGGTGGGCGTTGGACCTGTTCACCGACGGCGGCATGATGTGGTCGGCGCCGCCGGCGATGAACAGCAGCGGGGCCCGCCGCTCGTTTCGGAAGTCGACCCAGGTCTCCTGATGCCCGGGCGTGAAGTTGGCGGTGAGCCCGTAGGTCCACACCCAGCTGCCCGGAGCGGGGATCGCATACCGCTCGTAGGCGGCGAGCGCCTCGTCCTCGGGCAGCGTGTTGGTGAACGCGTAGTGGAACTGCGCCGGGGTGAACCCGGCCGCCTGGTGCCGCTTCGCGGGGTTGTTCAGGATCGGGAACAGGGACCGGATCTGCGACGGCGGGGTGACCCGGATGCCCTCCGGCGGGGCGGAGTCGATGACCACACCCGCTGCGCCGTACCCCCGGTCCATCAGCAGCTGCGTCAGCGTGCCGCCGAACGAGTGACCGATGAGGATCGGCGGCTCGGGCAGCGCCGTGATGACCTTCTCCAGGCGCGTGAGGGTCTCCGGCACGGTGACCGTGGCGATCGGGGTGGGATCGGCGCGCAACGCCTCGACCTCCACCTCGAAGCCGGGGTAGGCGGGTGCGACGACGGTGTGGCCCTGCGCCTCGTAGTACGGGATCCAGTGTTCCCAGCTGCGTGGGGTAACCCACAGGCCGTGGATGAGGACGATCGTGCTCATGCGTCGTACTCCCTCAGGAACGCGAGCAGGTCGATGCCGAGCTGCTGCTTGTGGGTGTCGGTGATGCCGTGTGGTGCGCCGGCGTAGACGACGAGCCGGGCGTCCTTGATCAGCGCCGAGGAGGCCATGCCGCCGACCTCGAACGGCACGACCTGGTCGGCGTCGCCGTGGATGACCAGGGTCGGCACGTCGATCGCGGTGAGGTCGGGTCGGAAGTCGGTGGCGGAGAACGCGGCGATGCACTCGAAGGCGTTGCGGTGGCCGGCGGCCATCGACTGCAGCCAGAACGCGTCCCGCACGCCCTGCGAGGCGGTCCCGCCGAAGAACGGCCCGGCCGCGAGATCCTTGTACGTCTGCGAACGGTCTGCGAGGGATCCGGCCCGGATCGCGTCGAACACCGCAACCGGGACCCCGCCGGGGTTGTCCGGTGTCTGCAGCATGAACGGCGGCACCGCCGAGATCAGCGCAGCCTGCACGACCCGACCGGTGCCATGCCGCCCGATGTACCGGGCCACCTCGCCGCCGCCGGTGGAGAACCCGACCAGGGACGCCTCCCGCACGTCCAGGGTGTCCAGGAGCGTGGCGAGGTCGTCGGCGTAGGCGTCCATCTCGTTGCCGTGCCACGTCTGGGTCGACCGGCCGTGTCCGCGTCGGTCGTGGGCGATGACCCGGAACCCGTGCTCGGCGAGGAAGAGCGCCTGCGCCTCCCAGCTGTCGGAGTTGAGCGGCCAGCCGTGCGACAGCACGACCGGGCGGCCGGCACCCCAGTCCTTGTAGAAGATCGACGCGCCGTCAGCGGTGGTGACGTACATGATTGTGGGTCCTCTCAACGGGCTGCGTGCTTGATGACATCGGCGGTGACCCGCGGCTGCGAGATCATCGCCACGTGCGAGGCGTTGACCTCGGTGATCCGGGCACCGGCCCGCTGCGCCATGAACCGTTGCGCGGCGGCCGGGATGAGGTTGTCGTGGCGGGCCACGAGGTACCAGGTGGGAATGTGCTTCCAGGCCGGAGCACCGGACGGCTCCCCGAGGGTGTGCACGTCGCCGGGCCGCTGTGTGGCGGCCATCAGGTCGGTCGTGGCGCGGGGCAGGTCGGCGGCGAACACGTCGCGGAAGACGCTTGTCTTGACGTAGCCGTCAACGCTGCCGGCGCCGTCGGCGGTCGGGTACGGGCGGAAGTCCAGTGCCGCCTCGCCGAGCTTGCTGCCCGGGAACTTGAGCTGCAGTCCCTGCAGCGTCTCGCCCTGTTCGGGGGCGAACGCGGCGACGTAGACGAGGGCTTTGACGTTCGGATTGCCGACGGCCGCGTTGGTGATGACCATGCCACCGTACGAATGCGCGACCAGGACCAGCGGTCCGGGCACGCTGGCCAGGATGCTGGCCAGGTAGGCGGCGTCGGCGGAGACGCTGCGCAGCGGGTTCGCCGGCGCGAGGACCGGGTAGCCGTCGCGCTGCAGGATCCGGGCGGTGTCGGTCCAGCCGGACGCGTCGGCGAACGCGCCGTGCACCAGCACGACTGTCGGCTTCGGCGTGGCCGGCCTGGTGTGTGCGGTCGCCGCCGGCGCCCCGATGAGGGTGCTGGTGGCGACCGCGGCAGAGCCGGCGATCAGGGTACGTCGAGTGGTCGGCATGTCATGAAACCCTTTCAGCGATGGCTGCATGTGCTGCGCCACTACGCTGCGGGATGCCGCCCCGGCGGTGCTTCAGTGAGTTGACGGTGGTTGCCGCGGCAAGCCACCGCAATCGGTCGCCGAGTCCGTCCGGTGCGGCCGCGAACGCCCGCTCGACCGCCGCTCTGCCCTGGCTGAAATGGGACCAGCCCTCGTAGTGCACCGGGATGATGGTGTGTGGCCGGACGAGCCGGCAGAGTTCGACGGCCTCGCGTCCGGTGAGGCTGTAGTGCAGGCGGCCGGTCATCGGGAACCTGACGGCGCCCAGGTGCAGCAGGACGGTGCCGACGGTCAGCCGCCGTGGCACCTCCCGCAGGCCACGGAACATGACGGTGTCACCGGTGACCCACAACACGCCGTGCTCCTGGCCGTCCCACCGCAACGCGAACCCGATGACCGGCCCCGCGATGGGGAGGCTGAGCGGCGGCCCGTGCCGGCACGGCGTCGCGGTTACCGTGATCGGCAGCCGCCCGGAAGCATCGAGGACGGTCTCGTCCCACGGTCGCAGGCCACGCGCCCGGCCGCCGAGGCGACGCGCACCGGCGCGGGTGGTGACGATGACGGGTACGTCGGCGAGCAACTCCCGACCGCTCTCGTCGAGGTTGTCCGCGTGATGCTCGTGGCTGAGCAGTACCGCGTCGACGGGCCCGACCTGCTCGGGTCTCAGCGCGGGCCCGGTGACCTTCCGCGAACTGGTCCCCCAGCCGAACGCGTACCGGCGACCCGGCGGGTCGAACGTCGGATCCGTGAGGATCCGCCAGCCGGCCACCTCGATGAGGGCCGTCGGTCCCCCGATGTGTGTCACTCGTACGTCGTGCATCGGCGTTGTCCTCGTGTACGTCAGGCCCGCGGTCCGCGGGGCGATGCCACCGACGGTGCATGCTCACGCAATCGCTCGCTTCCGTTGAACGACTGCGTCGTAGGTTCAGCCGTTCCCCTCGCAGGACGTCAGCGAGGCGCCGCCGCCGGGGCGGCCGACATGACGATGTGGCCGTACGAGCCCGGGCAACCGGCATCGCTGCTGGTGCCGGTTCCGCGCAGAGTGGTACGGCGGCGGCTTCGGCTGCTGGTCCGTCCGGACACGATCCTTGGGTGGCATAGGCTTCCGCCCCCCGCCGCCGTGCAGTCCGCTTCCGGCCTAAGCGCCCGGACGCCCGTTTCCCAACCGGGCGCCAGCCAACAGCTCCCCGTCAACAGAAGAGCCGAGAGCGGCGCACGGAAATCACGCCCTTTCTGACCAAAATCGCCCGCCGTTTAGAGGTCCAGCAGCGACCACACCACACCGATGCAGCGCGCCTACCAGGCGATTCACAGCGGACGCAACCAAGACCTGCTCGCAAAACTGCCCGAGTCAAGGATTCCAGCAGCGCCTCACACGGCGATAAATTGCGCGAGCGCAAGACAAAGAGGGCTTCCGCAAGTCGCTGACCTGCGGAAACCCTCTCGCTGTCGGGACGGCCGGATTCGAACCGACGACCCCTTGACCCCCAGTTCTACAACGATTGTGTCACGCCGTGCCAGAACAGCCTTACACCTCCTCCAATGCGGACAGAACCGCGACCTTCGATGATGCCCACTGCTGACCTATGTCAGCCACTCCCCCGCCGGTTAACCTCGATCCGTTACCGGAGTTGTTACGGCGTCCGGTCAAGAGTCCGCTCTGACGTTGGGTCCCGTGGTTCTGTGGCAGATCACGCATCCCACAGGGCATCCTAGGAAGATATCGCCTCATCTCGAATAGCAGGTGGCCACCCATAAATGCCCGCCTCCGATCCGGCGGGATCACGGCCGCTAGGAATTCCCGTCCTGAGTGCCGTTGGCTCGCCGGCAACATTGAGCGTTCCCCGGCTCAACGACCGACAGGGCGGCTCCTGCACGATGATCGAATCCGGCGGCCACACCCGCCCGGCCTGGAGCCGAAGCGCCTCCGCCGAAGGCGCCCAGACAACACCTCGACCTGCTGGCGCGGATCGATTCCGTCCCTCCCATCGCGTTCATAGGCCCACCGGCATCGCACGGCAGGTCACGGACAGGCAGCGTTATCTTTGCTCAGCCGGTAGAGGCAGGCAAGCAGCGCGCAGCTGTGGGACTGCCATGGCCGCACCGCCACCGCTGGACCCTGACCGTATACGAGCACACGCGCCTCGTTCGGCATCCGGCTCCCGCCGGAGCGCGCCGCCCGAGTCCCGTCCCGCGGCGCGTGGCCGTCATGCTCTGCCAGTGGCCGAAGGGGCGGCCCAGACGATCGGGGTACCGCGAAGAACACGGCCCACCGGTCGTCAGCCCCCGGAACCCCCGGAGTCGGTGGCAGACCGTGCCCCGGCATGCATCCGGGCAGCCAGGAACGCCTGAGTCTCTGGATCCGTGGAATAGAGCAGCACACCGCGCATGCCCCGGGTCATCAGCACCCGGTAGGTGTTGCGAATGAGGCGGTCGGCGACTTCGTCACTCATGGCTGCACTGTTGCGGAACGTCGGATCCTTCGATGCTGAAGGGCGGGTGACCAGTCGGCCGTCACGGGCGACAAGGTCCGGACCGATGATGACGCCTGCCCAGTCGTAGTCGAAGCCCTGCGCTGTGTAGACGGTGCCGATCTGACCGAAGCCGTTGAGGTCGGTTGCCCAGAAGGCGGAACCGGGGGCACCGCCGACGCTGCGCTCACTCCTGGCGTTCCAGGGGCGGGCCCACCCGTCGATCTGCACGTCCGGCACGAGCGAACCGTCCGGTCGAGGATCGCTCCAGGGCCAGCAGTAGCCGGCCGACAATCTCGCCGTCTCGCCAGCCGCATGCTTGCCGGCGAGAAACGCCTCCATCTCTTCCGGCGAGTCGACCATCCGCAGGTCGAAACGACCGTCCCCGCTCCACGTCAATGGCTTATCATCGTCGGCGCTGAGCAGGGCTTCGGTCCACTGGACGTAGGTGCGACTACCGCCCGACCGGAATTGGTCATGCAAGGAGACAACCTCGATCTCCAGGTCGTGCTTTCTGGCATACCGGGCGATGAGCGTCAGGCTACCCAGCTCGCCAGGCCGGACCACTTGATCCTCGTCGAGGAGGAAGACCGGCACCCGGGCGGCTTCCATCAACTCCTCGATCTGCGGTCGATGCCGGTCCCGCCGACTTCCGGGGGTGAATCGGTTGACCGAGGTTGCCCGTATGCGATGGGCCTCGTCACAGATCAGCACGTCGAGGCCGTTCGGCTCAGCTTCCATGAAGCTGTTGAAGTAGCGGAACAGGCTTCGGAGCCGCTGACTTCCCTTACCGGCGTACCGGCGCAAGGTCTGCGTGAACGACCGCGACCCGGTGGCGTGCATGACCGAATGGCCCTGCCGGGCCAGCTCGCCGAGCACTGACAGGCCGATGACGCTCTTGCCGCTACCTGGCCCACCGGACACCACCACGACTGTCTTGCGTTCCGCGGTACGGGCGCGCTTCACCGCGCGCAACACCATCTCGTACGCCACGCGTTGCTCGTCGAGCAGCCTGAAGTGTGAGCGCTCCCGCAGCTCTTGGCCGGCGTACCCCAGCAAGTGCCTGCTGGGGCGTACGGGACTCGCGAGCAACTGGTCAGCGGCACCCGCTCCGGAGGCGGAACCAAGGTGAGTGCGCAGGTAGTCGAGGAACGGTCCCCGTCGTTGCTTGGTGAAGACCCGGCCGTGGTCGTCAGCACTGTGGGCGAGCAGGTCGCTGACGTCGCGATCCACGGCCTGGTATAGATAGGCGGCCCCTCGGATCGAACCGTCCCCGTCAGCGGCCAGCACATCGAGAACGTCACTCAGGTATTTGCAGTAGGCACCAACCTGCACACCCGGATGCAGGTTCGCCACTCCTGCGTGCCCGACCGCCACCAGCGAATCAGAATTCGCTATCGACCGTACATGCGTCCACGGCTTCAACTCGACAACCACGTACGCAGGACGCCCGGTCTCCGGATGCACACCGGCGAGCACCACGTCGACCTGCCTGGTGCTCAGTGGGAGTTGGAAACCGATGATCACTGAGACCGCGCCGAGCCCAGCCCGCACAAGCTCCGCGGCCAACGTGGCCACCCGGCGCATCGCCGCGCGAACTGCGGCCGCCACGAGGGGATCGGAGTCGGGATGGGTGTGCCCGATGACTGCCCCAGGCAGAGCGCGCTGCGCGACGAGTCGCGTCAACTCGGCGGCAGAGAGAACGAACGTGACGCCGGCGAGGGACACCCCATCGCTCTCCGGGTCCGGGAAAACGCGCGTGGTGGCGGTGCGCGGATCGACGCGGTCAGTAGAAGGCCGGGGCCGCGGGGCGCCAGCCGTCCCCGCCTGCGCCCCGCCCCAGAGAAGCACGGAAACCTCGGCGCTCGTCGGGCCAAAGCGTGACCTGGCAAATGCCGACCGCACATCCTCTGGCGGCACCGGGCGATCCTGGCGGCGGTCCGAGAGCACCCACTCATTCCAGTCCACCAACCAGGAGAGGGCATGAGGGTTCGAGAACAGCCTGAAGCGCCGGAGGCAGGCACTGAGCGCCGCACGGTGCTCCGGGCGGGGTGCCGCCCGCAGCGAACCAGAAAACACCCGCAGCCGGCCGCCGGACAGGACCTCGACGCTGGGCGCGGTGCGTAGCGCCGAACGAAGCCGATCCCACGAACACCGCAGTTGTACCTGCCCATCCGCCTGGTCCGACAAGGCCAGGGTCACGACATCTTTGGCCGAGGTGACCATGAATGCCTCACCCGCCCGCCCGCCCGAGGTGGTGCCCCCGGCGCTGAGCATGGCGGCGAACTGCTCGACCTCGTTGATCGGCACCGTAACGCGAAGCGACGCCGCCAGCGGACGAACAGCCTGCACCGGCAGCGGAACACAGCGATCGGGAAGGTCTACCGACAACTCCCGCGACGCAAGGAGAAGCTGGTTCATGACAGCGGACTCGACGGCCGCTTGCGGCTCGCTGAGCGCGTCGGGCAACAGCGCCTCGCCGGCAGCCACAGCCGCGACGAGGTTATGAGCCTGCTGGTAGCTCTCACCGGTGTAGCGGCGACGGGCGCGTGCGAGATCCTTGATCTGCACGCGGGTCACCGCGTACGCCGACCGCTAGCGGCACCCACCGCGTCTCGGCTCCAGATCCGCAACTCGCACAGCAGTCGGACCGCCAGGTCACCGTGCGACTGGGGCCTTACCGCCACGAGGAGCAAGATCGGCGCGATACACAGCGCTAGCAGCATGATCGGAATGTGGGCGATCGCGACAATCAGCGGTCGCACCACCGTGGCCGGCACAGCCGCAAGGTCGAATGAGGGCACGATCGTCTCCCGTTCCGCTGCCCGGCCAACGGCAATCGAGATAACGCACCTACAACGACAAGGGTGTAACGCGCGGAGGGTGGCACACCCTTCAGTCGCCCTCACTGGACCCCAGCCGGGAGGCCCATGACGACTTGGTCACCGTGATTGACCAACAACAGAGTAGCGGTCACGTCAAGTCGAACTTCGACATGCCCATGGTCCCAACAACTGACCAGCAGGGACCGATAGGAAACTGTGGAGGAAACGCTGAGCACCGTCGAACGCGCCGTCACCATCAGCCAGGTTGCGGCGCTCGCAGGTGCCTCCACCGGCACGGCCTCCACGGCGCTCAACGGTCGCGGCGCACTACGGCCGGAGACCCGGCTACGGGTGCAACAGGCCGCCGATCAGCTGGGTTTCGTCGCCAACGCCGCCGCGCTGCCCGCAGACCGGACGCACCCACACGGTCGGCATGATCACCACTGACACCATCGGCCGGATCAGCATCCCGATGCTCATCGGCGCCGAGGACGCCCTCGGCGCCGGCACAGAGCACCACCACTCCGCCACCGTCCACGCCGCCGCGACGATCGAGACCCTCACCACCGAAGGCTTACACCTCGCCACCCCCACCCTCTACGGCGAGTGGAGCGAGTCGTGAGGGCGGCAGGCCGCGGGAATCCTGCTGTCGGCCGAGGCTCCGATCGACGCGATCTTCTGCGGCAGCGCTGCCGGCCCAACCCCGACCAGCATCGACATGGACCCCGAGGGAATCGGCCGGACGACCGCGGACCTGTTATTCGTGGCCATCAATGGCGAACCGGTGCACGATCAGCGCGCCGGGCCGTGCCGGCTGGTGCCCCGGGACTCCATTGCCGCACCCGTCCTTCGCAGCGACAGCCGACGCCACGCCTCGCCCGGTGCCAGCCGAGGCGGCCGACAGGGCGTGACCATCGGCGCGGAACGCACCCCGGGCCAGGACCTCGGTTTCGGCTTCCGCCAGCTCGCCGACATCGCCGAACGCGCGCTGTTCCCGGCATCAACGACGTCACCACCGCCGTACGCGCGGTGCAGGAAGCACACGACCTCCTGAGCCGGCTCGCCACCCACCCCGACCCGACCCGACCCACATCGTCCGCGACGACGGCACTGTCCGCGCCCAGATGAGAGGCATCTCGTACGACACCATCCTGGCGATGATCATCGACGCGGTTCGACTCATCTCCCGGCAGCAGCCCCGCGTCCAACGCCTGCTGGACTCCGTCGTCCATGACGTGGCCACCGTCACGCTTCCCGTCCAGCACGCCGCGATCCGGCGTCGGCCGCTGACAACCTGCCCTGACATCCTTCAATTGACGTCGTTTCGCAGGTCACCTCTTGGGTCGGCACCCAACCGGCGGAACAGGACGGGATCGCCAGCGTGACCACCGCCCCACGGTGGAGACGCTCGTCGACGGCCTGCTCGTCGGACTGGGTGTCACCCTCGGGAAGAGCCAGCGCGTCATCCTCACGATCGCACTCACCCTGGAGGTCTTGTGCCTCGGTCTGTCGGTGAGCGCCGCATTGACCAAGCGAGGCGACTGGACATCGGGTGCATGCGGATGGATCCCGGGGCCCGGGGATAGCCACCGGAGTTGACCGGGGGAGTCCGGGTCACGTTCAGGTGAGGCGGTAGGTGTTGGCCCGGCCGGGGCTACCTCGCTCGGAGGGTGAGCAGGGTGATCTCGCTCGGCGCGAAGATCCGGAATGGCGGACCCCAGAAACCGGTCCCTCGGCTCGTGTAGAGCTGGGTCTGGCCATGCCGGCTGAGGCCCTGCACGACCGGCTGGTCGAGCCGGACCAGGTAGTGGAACGGCCACATCTGGCCGCCGTGGGTGTGCCCGGACAGTTGCAGATCCACGCCGGCCGCGACCGCGTCGTCGATCTGCTTGGGCTGGTGCGCCAGCAGCAGCACGGGCAGCCGCGGGTCGGTGCCGGCGAGCGCCGCGGCGTGGTCGGCGCGGTGACCGGCGACACCGGACGAGGCGGCGGTCACGTCGTCCACCCCGGCGACGACGAGCCGGGCGCCACCTCGCTCCACCACAAGGTGCCGGTTATGCAGCGGCTCCCAGCCGAGGGTCCGCATGTGCTCGACCCAGCCCTGCGCCTCGCCGTAGTACTCGTGGTTGCCCGTCACGTACACCCGGGCCAGCCGCGCCCGGACGGCGCCCAGCGGCGCGGCCTGCGCCCGGCGCTGGTCGACCGTACCGTCGGCGATGTCGCCGGTGTGGCAGACGATGTCGGCAGCCAACCCGTTGACCACCTCGGTGGTCCGGGCGGACCAGCGGGCCCGGTTGATCGGTCCGTAGTGGGTGTCCGTCAGCAGCACCACCCGGACGCCGTCGAGACCGGCACCCAGCCGATCCACGGTGACGTCCACCCGCCGGACCCGGGGCACTCGCATCGCCTCGGCGTACCCCCAGACGGCCAGGACGACCGAGACGACCGCCGCACCGACCGCCACAGCCCGCGACCGCACCGGATCGGCGACCCCCGCGGCGGCCAGCGGGAGCCGGGCCACGTTGCCGAGCAGCGCCCAGACGAACAGGATCCAGACCAGGCCAAGCAGGGTGTCCCCCGCGCGGGCCGCCGCGTCCAGCCGCCGCCGGCCGTGCCCGAAATACATCAGAACGGGGAACGCGACCAGCGCGACGACGAACACGCTCGTGCCGGCGGCCACCACCGGCGCCGGCCACCGCGCCGCCACCGTCAACGTCCACCACGGCAGCCCGAACAGCAACGCCAGGACCGCGACCAGCGTCGCCCCGGACACCAGCGGTCGCAGCGACCCTCGCGCCGGCCGCACCTGTACGGCATCGCCAGCAGCCATCGTCGTCCTCCGTTCGGGTCTGTGCAGCATGACACGGTCCGGGCCGGATCGACCACGCCCGGAACCCGGAACGGATCCGGCCCGTCGGTGATCGGCCCGCGACCCGAAGGTGCCTCGGTTCGCCTACGGTCAGCGGGTGGCGGGCGACGCCCCGGCCGAGAACCTGCGCCTGATCATTTCAGGCTCGCCGGACGGCCCGTGCGGTCGAGTCGGCGCCGTCGTTCACGCCGGTCGCGATCGACGTGGGCGGCGACGTAAAACAGCCAACCGAGCTACTGCGGAGCCGGTTGGCGGAGCCGAGCGGGGCCGCAGCAGCCGGGCATCTGCTAGTCAGCACCGACGCGTTCCGAGGCACCGACGACCACCCCGGGCTACGGACTGACGTGCTGGCGGCGCTGCTGGAGCAAAGGGCCAACGACCCGACCGGCGACACCGGCCGGACCTGCCTGTCGCTGCTGCATACATTGGCCGTTAACCAAACCGACCGGGACCTACTGTTCGAGATCGGCGCAGACGGAGACCAGCCCACGGCCACACGCCAAGCCATCACGCGCTTCTTCCTCGCCGACGGGACGCCGACGGTCGACCGCACGGTCCGATCATCAAGTGCGGAGGGTAACGGTGCGGTATAGGTCGGTGGCCGTACCACCGAACGCCCACTACACGCGCCCAACCCGTCACCGACATCGCCGCTACGCCAGCCGTCTTTCTACCTGACCGCGCTTCCCAGGTTGACCTGGCTGGCCGTCGGCGACCGCCTGATCGCCGAACCCGGTGAACGGTCGGAGCGGTGTCATGACCACTCCGCTGCCGGTACGGCCGCCGCAGGTACTCGCCGCCACGTACCTTTTCTCGGGCTCGTCGGCGCTGTGGTTGGGCACCGGCAGGGCAGGCAGTGCCCAGAGCACGAACCTGGCCATACGCCAGATCCGCCTGATGTTCGGGGTGTTGCACACTGCGGCGCACCGGGGAGCACCGGGTCATCGACATTGTTGGCCCACTGCTCGCACTGGCCCCGGTGCTCCACCAGATGACCAGCGCCGACTGCCCGATTCCCACTCACGATCACCGCTTGTCGGCCAAGAACAAGAAGTACCGGTACTCCACAAACCTGTGGGTTGCATTCGACGGCAGCAACCGCTCGGTCATCGCCGCAGGCCACCCGCTCTCCTGGCAGTCGCGATGACACCTTCGAGCATTGGCTACTCCTGCACAGCACCGGCGTACGGCCATCGAACGGACGCTGACGGCGCTGCGCCCAGCCGATCCTTGCTGCGACGGCGCAAACCGGATCGCCGTCCTACAGGACGCCACGATCACCGGCGACGCGGTCCGCGTCGAACCCGACCACTGCCGGCAGGTCCTGACCACACCGCTCCACGGCTCGCCGATCCTCGCCCAAGCCGACGCCGCGCTCATCGAACGGCTCAGGAGGTAGTCGCCCGAGCCAGCCCGACGTCGACCTCGCCGCCGACGCGATAACAGTTCGCTCCACTGTCCACTGGTCAACTCAAGAAGACCAGGACCTGGGAGAGCTGACGATCCTGCCTCGCATCCAGGCTCATCGGAAGAGCCGATGTAGCGGCAGCTGGCAGCATCTGCAGCGCTTGACGCGCAATCAAGAGCAAACCTGCCGCTCCATCCAGGACGCAGATGAAGCGGCAGGTTAGAGCGTTCTACAGCGCGCACCGCGACGGCCAACAACCCACGCCGTTACCGCCGACAAAGATCATCCGTTACCGGATGTTACCGCCGTTGCCTGAGAAGATCTTCATCTCCCCAGGTCAATCGGTCGGGACGGCCGGATTCGAACCGACGACCCCTTGACCCCCAGTGAACTAGCAGGCCTACCGGTAGCTGCCGAACGATACCGCCTCCTGCCGGATATCCAGGTCAACGGCCAGGCGGCGGTCGGAGGCAGGTCGGGCTCTACCGGGCCTTCCCAGGCCGTCCGTGAGACGGTTGTGAGATATCACGGGCGGTCCGGCTAGGGGAGGGGCGCTGGAGATCATGACCAGCGCCTCTCTGCCGAACGATCCAGACAGAACTGATTTGTCACACTCGGTATCGTGATGATCGTGAACCCCGAAGATCAAGAGAAAGAGCGTAAGGCCCGCGCTGCTCTCATCGCCTTCATCCTTCGCGCCCGCCGCACCGAGGAGCACTCGCTCGCCCGCGATCGCACCGCCCTGCTCTCGCTCGCACAAATGCAGTCCAAGATCCAGATCACACCCTCGACGGGAACGGCGACCTGGATCCAGGAGTTCCCGCCCGAGGAGCAAGTCGAGTCAGCTGCAGCCCGGGTGCGGCCGTTGATCCTCAACGACGACCCGACCCACTATGGGAAGGCCCTCAATGCCCTCGGCTACCTCCTCCACTCGGCAGGCGCACCGGAGCCGGTGATGCAGAACCTACGGGGACTCAAGGCCGAATGGACATCGATCCAACCAAAGGGACGGGATGTTCGGGGCTACTACCTCCAGGTGTCCAAAGCAGGCTCCGGTGAGTTCGAGCAGCTCACTGACAATGTGCTCGGGTTCGCGTGGATCTACGGCGACGTCGTTCACGCTGACGCCGAACGACTAGCGGAGACGCGCACGTTCGGTGTGCGAGAGCGGTTCCGCGCCGCGGTGCCGCTGGTCGCGCAGATCATTGTGCTAACGATTAGCACCTTAAATTTCATTCGCGTCCTCCACCAGAACGGCATGGTCAGCGGTCTGGACGCCGCCTTCGACACCGAGGTCGTCGTGACAGAGACGACTTTCCGGGCGGAAGGACGAATCTTCCTCGCCGAACCGCACTCCCCCGACCAACCCATGACGATCCCGGTTGCCGGCCAAGAGCTCGGTGAAAAATGGAAGCCGATCCATCAGGTGCTCGGTCCCCCCAGCCCTGCACCTGAGTCGCCGGAGTCCTGAATCGTCTTGGTGCTGGTGGCCTCCACCAGAGTCGGGGCGATTCAGTGGTCGACGCGTTCCTAGCCTGAGCAGGCCGCTACTCAGTTTCGGCGGCCGGTCTTCATGTGCTCGCACGCGCCGTCGTGGTTCTGGGCGAAGACCCCACCCGTCCGCCGTGCGATCTTGTGCCAGAAGGTACCGGCGGTGTCGTACTGGGTGGTGGTATACCAGGTCAGCTCCGGGTGCCGTCGGTAGAGCTTGAGCACGGTGCGGGTGCCGATCCCGTAGCCCTTGGCCGCCCCGTCAACGCTGATCTTCAAGAGGTAGCCGCGCTGACACCTCTCGCACACCTGGTAGTCAACCTGCCCGACCGACCTGCGGCCCCGATTAAGGACCACCCGCTGGACCCCGGCAGGCTCTGTGGATGGCTGGTGCACCAGCCGGACGCACATGGCCGCAAGGCGGCGCAGCCACCACAGCGGTTCACTACGCCGCCCGGTGTCCCACTGGAAGGGCCCTAGGTCCGGAAAAAGCCGCCCGAGGAACTGTTCACGAGCATCAGCGTCGGTATCGGCGCCGGCCTCGTAGACCATGCGTACGGCCTGGTCCAGGAGACCGGCAGCTTCTCCCCAGCCCTCCTCACGCCCCTCGCTGTGGCGCCGCCGGCACACCGGGACCGCAGCCGCCAACCGGCCTAAGTCGACGTTCCACGTCTTCGGAAGCACGGCAGCCACCGCGGCGACCCGCTGAGGAGTGGCCTCCTCAAGGCCGATGGCGAAGGAGAAAGCCTGGTCGGCGTCACCGCCGGCGGACCACCGGGTGCCCGCGACCTGCGGGGAATCCATGACAGGTCACGGCAATCGGCCCATATGACAGGAGACCGACGTGAGCTCTGGGCGCATCGATGACGGCGACCTCACGATGTTCGCAGCTCGCCGCAGCCCTGGGGGTGTCCCTGGTTGCCGGGCGGCCCCGGCACGGGCCCGAAGGCCGCCACGCGGGTGGCTACCGCGCGGTGTCCCGATCCCCTGTCGCACGCGCCGGTCGTCAGCCCACCGGACTACCGGATCAGGACAGACGATCCGTCAACAGCCACCGTCAATCGTGCCCTCGTCCACTACTACTCCGTCGTTGGCATAGACCACGACAGCGGTCAAGTCGGCGAGCTCGTCGCGCGCCCACACGCGAGCATTGCGACACATCCAGTCACCTGACTCCCTACCGGACGCGCCGCTAGCCACTGGCAGGTAGATAGTCAGCTCGTCATCGACTTGAGCGACCGCCTTCGGCTCCACCCATGAGGGCGGACAGGGCTCCCTGACACCGCCACAGATTGACGACCTGAATGACGCGAACAGCGACGGATCGTTGACAGGCGTCTGGCTCGGCTTCTGCCAGGCCGGCCCTGCTGAGGATGCCGGGGTGGCGGCGGTTCGGATGTTACTCGGGGTTGATGTCGATGGCGGATCCGCATCTGTCGACCTGGCCGGGTTGCAAGCGGCTGCGGCAAGCGCGGCGATGAGGACGACGGCGGAGAACTTCCAGGTTCTGGACATTAGTACCTCACCGTCAACACGTGCTCGCTGCCAGAACTGTGGCTCATGAGGCTATCCGGCTCGCACCGCTCACCGAAGTCTTCGCCGTCTTGTCTGCCGTCGATCCGCCCTCTAAGGAGCGGACCGGCGCCCGGTCCGCCGCGCCCACGGAGCTCTGTTCGGCCACGCGGATGAGCAGATCACGCGGATTCGCGGTGCGGGCCGCAAGGGCTGGCTGTCAGCATTCCGGGACGCGGCGCTGCTCAATACCGCGTACTCCCTACGGGCTGCGTCGCAACGAGACCCGGATGCTCGACGTCGCCGACTTCGAGCAGCCATGCCACACACGCCCAGACCGAGCGAGACGGACGGGCCGTGCTGCTCGAAGCCGAACCACGCCGTCGTCCACGGATTGAGCTCCAGCATGGCCCAGCCGCCGGCGAGAGCCGTGACGGTCACAACGCCATCGTCGCGGCCAGCCGCACTCCGGGGCCGATTCCGGTGGCGTCGATCGGGCGTAGGCGCTGGCGTAGCCCGCCGCCGGCTACGTTGGTCACGTCGGCGACCGAAGGCCACCGCCGGTCCGGCGAGGACAGGGCGCGGTAAGTACCCACGATCTCGGTGCCGGGCGTTGCGGTAGCCGGCCAGATAGAAGATCCGGACCAACCCGCCGGCGGGCGGTGGTCACAGTGCTGCACGGGCCGAACGGTCACCATCGGCTCGGGCGTTCGCTGACCTTCGTGTGCCCGGTGCCGAGCCGCGACGACAACGGGCAGTCGTCGATGCAGATCCAGGTATTGTGATGCAGGTAGAGCTTCACCTACTCGAACTGGACAGTCACGGCGAAGTCGCTCCTGCGGTTGATCGTGGGGCCGGGCAACGGCTCCCCTGCCAGGTCTGCTGTCGATCCGACGTTTTGGCTGGCTCGGCTAATCTGGTCGACGGTATGGCGCAGCACCAATCGAGGACGACGTCCATGCTGGAGTGACCGAGGACTTCCATCCGTTCTGGGCGGCAGGCCGACGCCGTATTCAGGGCAGACGACGGTACTTAGTGCAGCAACCTGATCATGGCGACCGCGGTAGTCTCGCTGCGTGATGCCCGTCCGCCTCAGCGACACGATCGAGGGACAGCGGTGGCTGGACAACTTCCTGCCTGATGACCGGCCGGCGGCTGCACGGCTCCTCGATGCGCTGCGGTTCGTCTCGTCCGATGAATTTCGGGCCGGCATGAAGCAGCTGATGCGCGACGTGGCAATCCAGGCACTGACTGCAGGACCGTTGGCCTTCTACCCGGTGCGGCCGGTGGATGATGATCTGGCGTACACCGAGCCGTTCCCGGACCGGCCCTATGGCCCTTTGGATGGCAGCGAGCACATCACCGCCAACATCATCAGCGAAGTTTCGAAAACTCTGAAACACACAGGAGCCGTGATCGCCTCCCCAACACTGGAGGTCTTGCGTGACCGGCGGGTGCGGACAATCGTGCTTGTCGACGACAATATCGCGTCCGGTAATACGTTAACGAAGCACCTGGATAAATGGTGGGAGAATCCCACTATTCGCAGCTGGAGATCCTACCATCTTATTAAGTTCGCGATCGTCACATACGCCTGCTCTCGTCAAGGCCAAACTGTGGTACGTCGCCACCGGCTCGCCGATGACATCAAATTCGTCGAGTTCGGTGCAGATTTTGTCTCCGCGCACTGGACCGATGACGAACGGAATGAAGTTCGTGACGTCTGTCGACGCTACGCCGTCAACAAATCTCTCGCGCTCGGCTACAAAAGAAGCGAGTCACTGTTGATCGTCGGCCACACGCTGCCGAACAACCTGCCGCATATTTTGTGGAAGGGGAAGTCCACGGTGCAGCCGTGGGCCGGCTTCTTCGCCAAGGGGCATCGGCGCTTGACGCCGGAACAACAAGTGACACTGGCGGGACGCCGGACACCACCCGACCTTGACGGCGTTGCGAAAGCATTGAACGACCCTAACTTAGGATCGGGCCGGTTCGGCGACTCGTACACCGCACTGCTTCTCATACTGGTCTTGGCGGGACTCAGCCAGCCGCCGCGCACCGACGACTGGCTAATGACCGTCTTGCACCTGACCCTCTTTGAGCTGCAGAATCTGCTGGCTAACGCACACCGCTTACATCTGGTCGATGATCAGCGGCGGCTCACCGACGAGGGGCACGCGTTGCTTCGACAGGCGCGGTCGAAAATCCGGCAGGTCCGCCCACGGTTGAGCGACAGCGATGTTACCTACTATCCTTTGTCGTTGAGGGGAGTCAGTGCCGTCTAGAGAACCGTCGGGACCGTAGGCCTCGACACAGTAGCGGCGCCGTCGGCGTCGGCGATGACCAAGCCCACGTAAGCGGCTGGAACGAGCAGCGTGCCTGGTCCCTCGGGGTCTCGGCGGCACGCTACTCGCGCCCGGCCGGGCGCAGGAATCGAAGGTAGATGAACACCGACTCCCCTCACCTCTACCGCCGGACGGGACTCCTGCTCGACCGGTCCCCCGAAGTCATTGACGCCGTCGAAGTCATATCCGCTCTCCTGCGAGCCCAGGGCGTCGCCGTGGTGTTCACGTTGGGCCACCTCGCCCGCCGCAGCGGCGCACCGTACCCCTACCTGCGACGCATCGTTGAAAGGTCCATCGATCCGTACCACGCCTTCAAGATCAACCGTCGCTCGGGGAAGAAGCCGCGGCTGATCTCCTCGCCCGACCCGCTACTCATGAACGTCCAACGGTGGATCCTCGCCAGAATCCTGGATCACGTACCGCCCCACCCGGCGAGCTACGCCTACCAGCCCGGCAGATCGATCCGCCTGTGCGCCGAACGGCATGTCGGAGCGCGTTGGATGATCAAGATGGACTTGCACAATTTCTTCCACACCATCGACGAGCGCCGCGTCTACCGCCTCTTCGCCAGCCTCGGTTATGCGCCTCTGCTGGCACTCGAACTGGCTCGTCTGTGCACCCGGCAGGCCCGCGACGGCTTCCCGCACCCGACCCGATTTCAGATCCACGGTCAGCGTCACTTCGCCATCTCGCCATACTCAGCTCAATCGTTGGGATTTGTTCCGCAGGGCGCTCCGACCAGCGGGGCTATCGCGAATCTCACGGTCCGGTCCATGGACGACGCTTTGGCAGCTCTTGCCTCAGCTCACCGGCTGGTCTACACCAGATACGCCGACGACATCGTTCTGTCCAGCGCGGGAAATTTCGACCGTCGCACGGCGGCGTCCGTGATGCGTCAAGCTCGGCAAACGATCACCGAATGTGGATTCGCTGTCCACGATAAGAAGACCCGCTTGGCGACGCCGGGCGCACGCCGCATCGTGCTTGGTCTGCTCGTCGACGGTGACCGGGTGCGCTTGCCGAAGAAGACGAGAACGAGGATCGCCACGCACATCCACGCCGCAGAGAAGTTCGGGCTGCGAGAGCATCAAGTCGCCCGGGGTTTCACATCGGCGCTGGGGCTCGCCCGCCACATCGACGGCCTGCTCGCCTTCGCCTCCGACATCGACCCTGGCTGGACGGACGACCTGCGTAACCGATGGCACCGTACTTTGATGCGCGACGCACCAGCGCTCGGCCCATTCGAGCCGTCAGACGTGTACCGACGCAATGAGGACACGACTACCACAACCTACGAGATCACGGGCGACCGGTGGAGCATTCTCTGATACCCGCCGCCCTCGCAGCCTGACCCCGACACCGCGAACCTTCGTGGTCAAGGCACTAGGCATTCCCATACTTCTCGAGCAGAGCGGGTTGCGTTCGGAGGACACCCCTTCGAAGCGCGCACCCCGACAGCGCAGAGTCAGCTGCATCGTCGGCCACCGGTGGCCTTCGTCGGTCGGTCCACCGGCGACAGGTGTGATCGCCGGCGCGACGGCGATCAGCTGGCCCGCCGCTCTGTCGCTAACCGGCTGTGCACAAAGTCGTCGCCTTCCTCAGTAGGCGCTCGGAGCGGCTGCGCGCCGAACCAGCGCCGCAACGTCATTGAGGATCTCGTGCGGCTGCCTCAACAGGTCGAGCGGGTGATGAATGATCTCTATCGCCGTATTCCGGATGTGCTTGCGCTCCGGCGGAGTCGTTCCCTTCGCGTATACCAGCCATCCAGTTCGCACATCGAGGGCAGCACAGTAGGCGAGCATCTGGTACGTGTCTCCGTTCGGGAAACCCGACGTTGGGTGCTCAAGCTTGTATTTTGCATCGAACACCGCGACGGGCCGGCCGTTGACCAGATAGACCAGGTCGGGCCGAATCGGGATGCTCTGTTCGGCATCCAGATACGTCCGATACTGCTCCTCCACCACCCCCGGACAGGATCCGAGTGCCTCGCGGATCGCAGCGGCGACGAAGTTTTCGAAGACTGTGGCCATGTTGACGGCGAAGGCAGCGATTGCGATGCCGCCGGCATCGGGCTCAGCGGACTGGTTATCGAGGATCAGCTCGGCCAGCCGGAGTGCGGGCACATACCTCATGTTGATCCGACTGGGGCTCCACAGGGGAACCGGCGCATGGGACGGAAGGACCGGTACCCCGGCAAGGCGTGCGTCCAGCCGCTCCAGCCGCTCCCGTGCGGACGGCAGGAGCCGGGGCACGGCCAACATTCGGCGTACAGCGGTGCGGAGCAGGCGGTTCTCGACGATGTCGACGGTCCAGTCGTCGAACTGCACCTCGATCGGCAGCGGGATAGCTGGCCGACGGGCGAACTGCTCGGCGAATCGAACACGCCCCCGGATCAGAGGGAGCGCCTCCTCGAACGAGGTGTACCCCTGCAGGAGACCACCAGCGAGGGCCCGCTCGGCCTGCCGGATCAACGACTCGGCCATTGCCGGCCACAGTCCTGACGCCGGCGCCGCAGTTACGTCCTCCGGGCGGAACCGCGGATCTTTCGCGTACCCGAGAAAGAACAGCAGCCTCACCACGCCGACCTTCGGCTGCACCTGGACGTCGAGGTCTCCGGCGCGGACCGCGCCCACCTTGCCGCCGGGTCGAATACGCCAGCTCCTGCCCTCGGGAGTCAGCTTGACCAGGCCGGACGCCCGGAGTATCCGAACCTGAGCGCCGTCGAGGGGCCGCAGCACACCACTGGTATCCAGTTCCGGCAGGATGACCGCATCCACGCTGTCCACTGCTACCGCTCATCATCCGAATCATCGGCAATGTCGACGGAAGCGGTTTGGGCACGGACCGCAGCCAGTCCGAATCGGCTGTGCACCTGCGCCCGGCTGAGTCGACCGTAGTAGTGCTCCTCGAGCAGCGGCAGCAGATCGTGCCGCCAGACGCGCTGGAGCGCAGCCTCATCGTCGAGGCCGGGCCGCATGAGATACGACGGCCCGATCTTGAAGTCGTGGCCCTGGGCACCGATCAGGGTGTTGAGTGAGACCAACAGCCCGGGACGCTCGTCGTCCTCGCGGCCGTTGGCGGCAAGCCAACTCCCGAGAACATCGCGAACCGGATCCTCGTCGGGGTGCAGCTCGACGAACGCGAAGCGGCGTCGGATGGCCGCGTCGATCATCGCGATCGACCGATCGGCCGTGTTCATCGTCCCAACGATGAACACGTTGGGCGGCAAGTTGAAGGCCTCGGACGGTGAGTACTGCAGCCGCACCGTGGATTCGCGGTACTCGAGCAAGAAGTACAGCTCACCGAAGACCTTGGCCAGGTTCGCCCGATTGATTTCATCGATGATCAGCACGTACGGGCGGTGCCGGTCGTTTCTTGCCTGCGAAGCGATCTCCCGCAGCGGGCCTGGTGTCTTAACAAAGCTCACTGCGCCGCCCTCTACGTTCTCGACCGGCCGGAACCCTTCGAAGAAGTCCTCGTAGGCGTACGACGGGTGGAACTGCACGAGGCGGATCGCGTCCCGCTCGGCCACGTGTCCGGCCAGCGCTCGGGCCAGGTAAGTCTTGCCGGTGCCTGGTGGGCCGTACAGAATGATCTGCGACCGCTCCTGCCAGAGCTCAACCAACCGGGTGAGCCAGTCGGTGCTCATGTGTACATGCTCAGCCAACGCCACGGTGGCGGCGTTGAGCTTCAGGGTGGTGGGGCCGACCGCTCGGTCCACGACATCCGCCGTACTTGCCGTGCCGGTTTCCTGCTCTACCTGGCTGATTGACTCGAAGAGCTCGATCAGCACTGGCAGTGCACCGGTCAGATCAACCACATTGCCCTGCTGATCCAGCTCCGCTGGCAGGGGCGCGGGAAGCGCGGCAGCCTCGAGCGACGCGACGGCCCACTCGGCCGGCCTGCGCAGCTCACTACCGGCTGCGGCCAGACGAAACTCCGGCCCACCGGCAAGGATTCCCAGATACATCCGGTCGTCGATGAGGGTCGTCACGATGTCTTCACTTTCCATCTGGCTCAGGAAAGCATGGAACTCGTTGGCGTGGCTGACACGTTGGGTGTAGTCGAGATGCTGGTATCCGGTGTCCACGGCCGACCGAATCTCGGCTCGGGACGCGCTTAACGTGACCTCCCCGAGATGCGCGGCGCCGAGGGATACGAACGATTCTTTTAGCCAGTCAGCCAACAGGCTAGGACCACCTTGACCCGGACGGATCAGCCAGGCTCGCCGTTCACCGGGCGGCCTCTCCTTGACTCGCCACTGATTCACGAATGGCGGCAGGTAGTAGTCCACTGGCTGGCCAGTCTCGCTCTGGATTCTGGCGGTGATCCCAAGCAGATCGCGGTTGATAGATGGCGTGCGATCATCTGGACCGCTGAAGGCGTCGCGGATCGCCCGCTTGTGTCCAGTGTTAACGATCGGCAGGAAGTGCGTGGGAAACCGCAGATAGAGCAGCGACTCTCGCAGGGATGGAACGATCTTGGCCTCGTCCACCAGGGCCTGCCACTCCCAGGGGTCGGCCAGCGCACGCTGCCGGCGGTCGGGCGAGATGGTCCACCACTCGCGCAGGAAGACGACTGCGTCCGCCAGCCACTTCCAGATCATCGTATGGCCGCCGATGCCACCGTTCCACGTCCCCTGCTCGAACGCGGCCAGCACTTGCTCAGGGATGGAAACTGGTTCCTTCATCCAGCCGAGCACTGTGCTTACCCGTTCGCGCAGCTTGCCGGCACTCAGGTTCACCAACGGCAGTCCCTGCAGCGTCAGCAGCTCCGCTGCCAGTTGAATCGCGAGGTCGGATCCAGTGTCGAGCTGCCTGTGCAGCTTGACCATGAACGAATCCGTGCCGGTATCGACCCGATCGTTGTAAAGGTGGAACAGCTCTTTCGCTGTTTCGGCACTCCAGACTAGGCGCCCGGGCGTGAAAAGGGATCCGCCTCGATTCAAGCCCTGCTCGAGGAGCTCCCAGCCAACACGGCGTACCAATTCGTCGTCGCGAGGAGGGAGAATCGCAGCACTATCGTTCATGATCCGCTTACTCCCCTAGCTGATCGTCAGGTCCGTAGGCGCAAGGCTCAGGTCGGGTGAGGCGGGGTCGACCGGTGAGGGGCGACCAGCTTGACGAACCGCCTGCTCCACACCAACCTCAGGCACACAGAGAGAACCGAGGTCGAAAGAATATCCGCTGGAGTCGTCCGGTCAAGCTCTACAAGAGAGCGGCCCGGTTGGGTTGGTCGTTGGGTAGAGGCAGCTGCCCGCACCTCTGCGGGTACTGCCAAGTGCGGCGGGAGGCGCTCGGTGTGCTCGCGGACTTGGCGGTCACATTGGGCGCAGCTGATCGATCCCCGACGCTGCGTGAGGTGCGGTCCCGCCCGGACAGCCTCGCCCGCCACATGACGGCCTGGCCGGCTCGCAGGAGGGATCGGCACGGTCGGGCCCCGCTGATTCTCGACCAGCTAGGGGAAGTGGTAACCCTGTCCACTGCCGCCGAACGACGTCGGGTAAGAAGGCGAGTCGCTCCCCTCCAGACCCGTCCGCCATCCTGTCTGCCATCGACCCGCCCGTCGGGGAGCGGGCCGCCGCCCGGCCCACCACGCCCCACGGGCCCAGATGGCTCGTACGGACGCTGGTGGGTCGGGCGGCGGTCTGCTCGGCTTGCCCGGGTCGATGGCAGGCAGGATGAACCGCCGCCACCACCCTCGGAGCCGGCGGCCGCCGACGACCTTCGGCCATCCTGGAGCCGGAGCGCCCCCGCCGGCGGCGCATTGACCGCAACCCCGCGCGGAGGGCGAACCTGCCGAGACGGCTGAAGCGCTTCCCCACATCAAGCATGGCCACGCACCGCACCTGGCGCCCGGCGCGTGGCAGACGACAAACCCCTGGCCGGCCTCGGCGCCGGCCAGAGGTTTGGTCAGGAGGCGCAGGTGTTGAGCATGCTCTGCAGCGCGGACTTCTCCGACGACTGCAGCCGCATGCTCCAGTTGTGCTTCACGGTGATCCACATCTTGCTATAGGTGCACCGGTACGACGACAGGGGCGGCTGCCACGTGGAGGGGTCCTGGTCGCCCTTGGACTGGTTGACGTTGTCCGTCACCGCGATCAACTGCGGGTGGCTCAGATCGTTGGCGAAGCTCTGCCGACGGCTGGCCGTCCACGAGTTGGCGCCCGAGCGCCATGCTTCGGCGAGAGGCACGATGTGGTCGATGTCGACGTCCGAGGCCGCCGACCAGGTAGCGCCGTCGTACGGGCTGTACCAGCGACCCGAGGTGGCCGCGCATGAACTGTCGACGACGACTGAGGTGCCGTCGCGCTTGAGGACCTGCTCGCGGGTGTTGCAGCTACCGCTGATCGTGATCCAATGCGGGAAGAGGTCAAGCGAATATCCGCTGGTCGAGCCTTCGAGGGCCACGGTTAGGGCGTTGAGCTGCGACTGCGCGGTCGCCTTTGACGGGATTGCCGGCGGTGTTGCCGAGGCGGGCGTGGCGCCCGTGACCGAGAACGCCGCGCTGACAAGGGCAGCGATCGCCATGGCGGAGAAGCGCAGACCGCGGCGTGGGAGTATCGGGGTGTCAGTTGTCAGTCGCGGCATGGGGAGCCTCCAGCTTCGCTGAACAGTGATGCAGTCATGCTCATCTATAGCAATGGCAGCAACGCGACGGTGCCGCGAAGTGCCGATGGCATTTGTGTGCCCTTCATACGCCGGATAGCTCGCGACCTTCGCCGATCTCAGGAGGACCGGGCGGGGAACGTTGTTCAGGTGCCGGCGGCCCTGGTAGACGTTGTTGCGATCCCTGCCGGACGCGGCGGCCAGACGCAGCCGTGCTGCTGGCTGCGCGCTGGACGGTGATGCATAGATGCGATCCCCCGCCCCGGCGCGCTAGCCGGGCGCACAGCGTGAGCTGCGACTGCACTCGCGCATCGTCATCTCCGCGTTGCGCTCCTCGCCCGGTCCGGAGACCGGGCGCAGCCTGCTGCGCGGCAGGCTGCACGGTGGTGTCGGCATCGTTGCGATCCCCCGGTCCGGGGCCCGGGCGCAGCACGAAGCGTATGTCGTCACCGACGACCATCCCCGCGTTGCGATCCTCGCCCGGTCCGAGGACCGGGCGCAGCTCCCGCCACGAGGCCAGCGACTGCCGACACGACACCGAGGTTGCGATCCTCGCCCGGTTCCGGGGACCGGGCGCAGCGTTCTTGCGCTTCGTTAGCTGCGCCGTCGCCTCCAGGTTGCAATCCTCGCCCGGTCCGAGGACCGAGCGCAGCGTGCTCCGTTCAAGCGTTCCCGCTTGCCGAAAAACTGTTGCGATCCTCGCTCGGTCCGAGGACCGAGCGCAGCTCTCGAACCGGATGTCGGTACCGACCTGCCGGGTGCGGTTGCGATCCTCGCCCGGTCCGAAGACCGAGCGCAGCGCAGCGTGCCCTCCACGCCATCCCCGTCGATCTTGCCGTTGCGATCCTCGCCCGGTCCGAGAACCGAGCGCAGCGCGTCGACCCGGGGGCCCCGGCCCCCGTCGAGACCCTGTTGCGATCCTCGCCCGGTCCGGGGACCGAGCGCAGCGGGCCGACATCGTGGCCCATCCGGATCCGGCCGAGCGGGTTGCGATCCTCGCCGGTCCGAGGACCGAGCGCAGCACGCGGCGGGGGTCAGCAAGGCCACCGCCGACCCGAAAGGCATCAAGGTCGACGTACGCCTGCCCGCCCGGGAAGCGGTCCGCGACCTCGCTGCTCACCTGGAGCACCAGCGCGGTCTTGCCCACCCCGCGGACGCCGGCGATTAGATGAGCACCGGCCTGCGCCAGCTCGACCCGCGCGGCGTCCCGGTCCGCAAACTGCGCCGGCGGCAACATGCCCCTCCCGAGCGCGTCACCTGTGACGGCGGCGAGCGCGGCTGTGACCTCGGCCGCGGACTCCGCATCGCGCTTCCCCTCCCGCACGAGCGCGTCGAGCAGCTTCGCGGGATCCTTCGGCAAGGCGCCGAAACGACGCAGCAATGTCCGCAGCACATCACCCGCCCCGGCAACCGCCACCCCACCGGCCCCTGCCGCGACCGCCTTCGCCGCTTCCGCTGCCACGACGTCCGAACACACGGCGCGACCTCCTAGCGCGGCCAGTTACATCGAACTCACACACCGCGAGGACTATAACGATCATCGGCAATGGAGCGCGAACTCGAACTTCAAGACCCGCCAACAGGCGGCCCTTCGGCTCTCGCGCCCACCCGCAAGGCCCGCCTACAGCTTCTACTGACACGCGGAGACGACCGAGGCCGAAAGGGCCATGACCGAGCGATCCTCGCCCTGCCTGAGGGCCGGGCGCAGCGCCCGTCGCGGTTTCGAGCGGCCCCGCGTACTGCGGTTGCGATCCTCGCCCGGTCCGAGAACCGAGCGCAGCCTGGCCGGCGGCCTCCTCACCGTTCACCGACTGCTCCAGTTGCGATCCTCGCCCGGTCCAAGGACCGGGCGCAGCTGGGGAGCCGGACGCGCGGATAGCGCTCGCGGTGAAGATCTTTGCGGTCCTCGCGCCCGGTTCGAGAGCCGGCCGCAACGGGGCGTTCTTCGCCCGACCTGGCCAGCCGGGCGTCGCTGCGACCCTCGCTCGGCCCAAGAAGCGGCGCAGCGACTGGCCTTCGCGGTGGAAACCGCGTACATGAAGTTGCGATCCTCCCCCGGTCCGAGGACCGGGCGCAGCGCCCGTTCTCGGCGTCCGGCTGCGGGTCGTAGTCCGCGTTGCGATCCTCGCCTGGTCCGGGGACCGGGCGCAGCACTCATCCCTCGGCGAAGGGGTTCGCGAAGACCCTGTTGCGATCCTCGCCCGGTCCGGCGACCGGGCGCAGCTCGTCAAGGTGTTGCCGGTGCCGATGGTGACCGCGTCGTTGCGATCTTCGCCCGGTCCGGCGACCGGGCGCAGCCGTCCGTCCCCGGCGCCGGCGGCCCGGCGGCGGCCGGGGTTGCGATCCTCGCCCGGTCCGTCGACCGGGCGCAGCGCCGTCGTCGGTGATCGTCAGCGGCGTCGGCCCGTCGTTGCGATCCTCGCCCGGTCCGTCGACCGGGCGCAGCCGGCGCGGACGCCATCAGCGGGCCGATACGACCACCGTTGCGATCCTCGCCCGGTCCGTTGACCGGGCGCAGCACGACCTCGGCCAGCGACACAAGGCACTCCTCCGCGTTGCGATCCTCGCCCGGTCCGTTGACCGGGCGCAGCGCGGCCGGCAGCGGCACACCGCGCCGGTACTCGACGGCGTTGCGATCCTCGCCCGGTCCGTTGACCGGGCGCAGCTGCAGCGTGAACAGGTGCGACTCGGTGATGGTGAGGTTGCGATCCTCGCCCGGTCCGTTGACCGGGCGCAGCCTTCCGCAACATCATGTTCATGGGCCGGTCGGCGAAGTTGCGATCCTCGCCCGGTCCGTTGACCGGGCGCAGCGCTCTGATCAAGGGTGCCGAGTTGGCCCGGATGTACGGGTTGCGATCCTCGCCCGGTCCGTTGACCGGGCGCAGCGGTAGTCGGTGCCTTCCTTCCGGCCCCAGTTGTCCAGTTGCGATCCTCGCCCGGTCCGTTGACCGGGCGCAGCCCGTCAGCATGATGGGCATGTAGCCGTAGTGCTTCGCGTTGCGATCCTCGCCCGGTCCGTTGACCGGGCGCAGCTCGATCTCGACGAACGCGTTGGGCTGGATGATCCCGTTGCGATCCTCGCCCGGTCCGTTGACCGGGCGCAGCGTGCCGTCGCACCAGTTGGAAAGGCCGCTAAGGCCGTGTTGCGATCCTCGCCCGGTCCGTTGACCGGGCGCAGCTCTGAATCGTCGGCGTGAGGATCGCCATCACGACCAGCGTTGCGATCCTCGCCCGGTCCGTTGACCGGGCGCAGCTCAGGTCGTTGTCGACGCCCTCACGCCTCGGCACGTAGTTGCGATCCTCGCCCGGTCCGTTGACCGGGCGCAGCCGGGACCTCACCGGCGACCAGGTGGCCCTCTACCACCGTTGCGATCCTCGCCCGGTCCGTTGACCGGGCGCAGCCGCCTCGCGGAACGTCGTGGGGAACGTCGCCGCCGTCAGTTGCGATCCTCGCCCGGTCCGTTGACCGGGCGCAGCCGGCATCACCGACGCTCACCCGCTCCGCGATGAGCAGGTTGCGATCCTCGCCCGGTCCGTTGACCGGGCGCAGCCGCCCTCCAGGCCGCCTGATGGCCCGCCCTGACACCGGTTGCGATCCTCGCCCGGTCCGTTGACCGGGCGCAGCGCGCTCCCAATGCGAAACAACCGGACGGCGGGGCAGGTTGCGATCCTCGCCCGGTCCGTTGACCGGGCGCAGCGCGGATGGTGCCGATGCTGTCCAGCACGACCGGGGTGTTGCGATCCTCGCCCGGTCCGTTGACCGGGCGCAGCGTGTCGGCGTTGCTCGTCGAGGCGACCGTCGGCAGCCAGTTGCGATCCTCGCCCGGTCCGTTGACCGGGCGCAGCGAGGAGCTGCTGGCTGGTGACGAGCGGCTGCCGGAGTTGCGATCCTCGCCCGGTCCGTTGACCGGGCGCAGCCGCCGTGTCGACGGCCTCGGTGTGATGACGGGCCACGTTGCGATCCTCGCCCGGTCCGTTGACCGGGCGCAGCCAGCCAGCCTGCTCGCTCACCCGCCCCCGGACGTGACGTTGCGATCCTCGCCCGGTCCGTTGACCGGGCGCAGCGGCTTGTGAACAGCCAATATTCTGGTTCATCACTATCTTGGCACTCGCGGCAGCGCTAGATAGGTCCGAATTGATACTATTTATTAGTTGGGAACGTCAGGCTCTTTGGGTGGTCGCTGGGGGTTCCTAGATCACGAATGGGCCGCGGGGGTCGACGTGTCGTGGCAGCCCCAGGTGTTCGACGTTGTCGAGTGCGTTGGCCGGGAGGCGATAGATGCGGATGCTGTCGCGGGTGGGATCGATGGCGCCTTGCAGGGCTGCGACGAGTTTTACCTTGTCGGTGTCGCGGCAGACGACTTCGAAGACGGATTTCTGGACGCGGTGTCCGTACGCTTCGCAGATTTGGCGACTTTCCTCAGCCGCTTCTGGCCTGCTGGGGTGATGGTTTCGACGTCGTAGGTAATGAGGATGTCCACGTCAGTTGACTGTCCAGGGGCGGTAGGTGGCGAGGTCTCCGCGGAGGTGCCGGGCGAGCAGGCGTGCTTGCACGAGCGGGAGAACGGCGCCTTCTATCTCGCGGTTGAGTTGGGCGTGCGGCCAGGCTCGTCGTCGTGCAGCCTGCCAGGCGTTGAGGGTGTTTTTTCGGCCGGTCTCGGTGAGCCGGTATGCGCCATTGGGGAGTAGCTCGAAGTCGTCGGTGGAGAGTTCTCGTCGGTTGAGCAGCGTGAAGGCGAGCCGGTCGGCGAGGAGGGGGCGGAACTCTTCCATCAGGTCGAGTGCGAGTGCCGGCTTGGCGGGGCGGGTGGCGTGGAGGAACCCGATGTAGGGGTCGAGGCCGACGTGTTCGAGTGCGCCGTGTACGGCGACTCGAAGCATGCCGTACAGGAACGACAGGAGGCAGTTGACGGGGTCGGTGGGTGGCCTTTTGGTTCGGCCGGTGCCGCGCCATTGTTTGTCGGTGACCAGGTATGGCAGGGCGGCGAAGTAGTCGTGTGCGGCGATGCCTTCGGTGCCGAGCACGCTGTCGATGCTCTCGGCGCTCTTGAGCAGTTCCAGTCGTTGGGCGATGAGTTCCGCTGATGCTCGTAGCGCGGTCTGCCGGTGACCGGATGTGTCGCGGCCGGCGCGGAGCAGAACTTGACGGGAGTTGTGTATCTTGCCGGCGACCATGGCTTTGGCGATCTTGATCCGGTGCTCGTGGTTGTCGACGGCGCGGTGCTGGGCTTGTCGCAGGAGTGGGTTGCCGCTGGTGGGGCCGGCGACGCGGGCTCGGAATCGGCCCATGCCGGTGAGCCAGCTGACGGATCGGCCGTCGTCGGCGCAGCGCAGCAGCAGGTCGTCGGTGATGGTCACGCCAGCGAAGAGCACCAGGTGGTCGACTCGGCTCAGGGGCAGCAGGCGTCGTCCGGTCTGTTCCGGGTGGTAGACGCGGACGGTGTCGCCGTCGAGGTGCAGGCTGGTCCCCGGTGTTTGTACGTAGAGGGTGTTGAGTAGTTCAGTCACGCCACTGTCTCAACGGCCTTGGGGTGAAGAGGTCGGCTGCCGGTCGGGTCTGTCGACCGTCGGTCATGTCGGGTAGGCAGTCGTCGCGCAGTGAGCACTTACGGCATCGGGTGTCGTTGCGTGCCGCTGGTAGGTGTGGGGACGCGAGGAGACGCCGGATGGCCTCGGTCGCTTGCACTACCCGGTGCAGGAGGTCGGGGCTGATCGTGACCGGGTGGCGGCGGCGTTCGGCGACGGAGTAGATGTATCCGAGGGGTACGTCGAACCCGGCTTCGAGGAGGCACAGGGCCTGACCGGCGAGTTGCAGGTCGGCGGGCCCGTCTGGCTGGTAGCGGCCGACTTTGTATTCCACTGGGGTGGCGGTGGCGCCCGCGAATTCCACCACATCGCAGATGCCTCTGAGTCCGTACACGGCGCTGCCCACGGGTAGGGAGCGGATGGTGGTGAGACCTGCCCGCCGGGTCAGGCCGGGCAGGTCCACCAGTCGATGGCTCAGATCGCCGCGTACGGTCTGCGCGCTGTCACCCCAGATGCCCTCGACGTGGATGAGCGCGGTCTGTCGGTGGCAGTAGGCGTAGTGCTCGAGTGCGGAGAGCGGGATCTCGGCGAGGGTGCCGTCGCCGTCGGTCGTCGGGGTCACGGCCAGAGATTCACCAGTGGGGTGAACTCGATACCGTCGGGCAGGTTGTCGGTGGCGAGGGTCAGTTGGTAGTCCAGGTGGTGCCGGGCGGGCTTTTCCGTGTTGGTGCGGCTGAGGGACACGCGTTCGGTGAGGCTGGCCGCCGGTGCGACGCCGAGGGCGTCGGGGTGGCTGAAGACGTGCAGGCCGCAGAGTTTCATTTCGCCGCGGGTAGCGGAGCGGTCGTGGTCGAACATCAGGGTGATCGCCCGCCAGAAGACGGCGAGGTCGTCAGAGGTGACGCCCGTCTTCCCGGCGCGGGGGGCGGAGTAGAAGATGCGGGCTTGGTAAAGGCCGTAGGGCACGGTCCATTTGGAGCCCATCTCGGTCCGCTCACCCTTGTCGATGTCATCCTGGCGGGTTTGGGTGACCCGGGTGATGGCGTGATCGGTGGGGAGGACCGCGTCGACGCTGCGGGCGAAGGTGAGCTGCACCGGACCGCGTACTTGTCCGGCACCGCCCTTGGTGGTGCCGGTGCTGAGGACGGCGCCGAACATGCGGATGTCGAAGTAGTGCTCGCAGAGCCACCGCTGTGCCTCGTCCGCGCGGCCGGGGTTGGCCTTGAGGCCTTCCTCGATGCGGGTGTTCAGCGCGTGGCCGGCCTCGACGAAGATCCCAAACTTTGGGTCGTCGCCACGCATCAGGGCGACGGTGTCGCGGATCTTGCGTTTGATGGCGACGTCGGTGACCAGTCCCTGGCCGGTCTCGTCGTCGGTGCGCGGCTGGTTACCGCCGTCGGGGTCGCCGTTGGGGTTGCCGTCGGTGACGTCGAACAGGAGAACGGCGTCGTGGCGGCGGGCCGGGTCGAGGTGGTTGTCGCTCATTCGGCGTCTCCTTCGGTGGTGGGCTGGTCGTCCGAGGCGGGTGGCAGGTCGGTGTTCTTCTTCTTGGCGGCGGCCTCGATGCGCTCGGCGCGCATGGCGGCGCGTTGCTGGTGGAAGCCGAGGACGAACTGGGCCTTCTGCGCCAGGACGGCGGTGCTCGGGATCGAGTCGCGGCTGGTGTCGATCTGGGCGAAGATGTCGTCGAGTCGGTTGGCGTATGCCCTGGCCCAGCCCGGTTTGCGCAGCGGTCCTCGTAGGCGGCGCAACCAGGCGGTCGAGGTCCGCTGCCCGTTGACCAGGACGACTCTCGGGTTGGTGATGGCGCGGCCCATGTACCGCTCGGCGAAGGTGGTGTTCAGCGGCTGGTTTGCCGCGCGGAAAACCGTCTGCTGAAGGTCATCGAGAACGGCGAAGGCCCTGCCGGACAAGTAAGCGGGGTCGTTGTTGTCCAAGTTCAACGTGGGGGTCAGCCTTTCAAACTCGGCGGTTCGGCTTTCGGGATCGTCAAGTCGAGGTGATCGGCGGCGCAGGCCGAGCCGGATCAGGGCCGCGCGTGCCGGATCGACCCGGCCGTCGGTGCGGATTCGGTTGAGCACATGGGTGAGCAGTCGTGGCGGCAGCGGTTTGTGGAGCAGCGCGGCCCGTAGCAGCGCGTGTTGCAGGCCGGTCGGGCGGTCCTCGCCCCTGGCGCCGAGCTTGACCCAACTGCCGGGGGCGCCACCCCGCCCGACCTGCCACCGGCCCGCCGCGCGGACCAGCTGGGTCAGCCGAACCTGGGTGACCTCACCGGACCAGTCCGCGATCTCGTGATCGTCGATCCACGAACGGATATGGCCCTTGACCCTGGGCAGCGGCATCTCCACCCAGTCGCGGATCACGACCCGGGCGACGTTGCCGCCGACAATCACCGAGCAGAACGTGGACAGGTCATCATCGCCGGGATCGAGCCCATCGCTGGGGGTGGTGAGCAGGGCGCGGGCGTCGTCGAGGTCCGGGGCGTCCAGCGGGGCCATGGGGTCGAAGCGGGAGCCGCCGACCAACCACCAGGCCAGACGGGCGTTCTGCCCGGGTAGTGCGGTGCTGTGCCGTTCATCGGACAGCACCGCCGTCAACGACGACATGAACGTCAGACCGCACGTGACACAGATCGGCGTGTGGGCCAGAAGTTTCGTCAGCTCATAGCCGTGGGACGCCTCGTTGACGCTCACCAGCGAGGCGCTCTGGGTGGCGCCGGGCAGCCACCGCCGTGGAATCTGCTGCGGGATCGTCTTGAGCAGGTCGCGGACCTGGCCGCAGACCAGGCAGTAACCGGCCCGGCCGAGGCCCTTACGCCCGGCGGCGACGCCTGCCCAGTACCGCTTTGCTGATTCGTGTTCGGTGGCGATCTGCCCGTCGATGACGAAGGCCACCGCATCGGCGCGGCTCCACGTCGCATCGGTGACGACCTTCGGCGCGTGACCGCCAGCGTAAAAGGCGGCGATGGCGGGAGCTGGGCCATCCGGCTCCGCGGCAGCCCAGTCCCGGATCAGCTCCTGGAACGCGGTGTGCTGCTTGGCCACCCGGTCGGCTTTGCCGTCCTCGGCGACCCAGCCCAGCACGTATTCGACGGTGTCAGCGGCCAGTGTCGGCGCGACCCCCACGGTACGGGTGACGTTCGGCATCCACCGCTCAATCCCGAAACGCTGGCCGGGTCTGCCCGGATCCGCGAAATCGACCAACTCGGCGTTGGCGGGCGTGCCGTCAGCGGTGATGTAGAGCAGGAACCGCACCGGCTTCCTGCCATAGAACGGTGGAGTCACCTCGCCACTGGACTCCGCGTACTCGACGAGCCGCTGCAGCAACATCAGACTCCCCCGCCCGGAAGGGCGAGTTCCATCCCCCGCTGCGGCACGTACAGAACCCCGGCCTGCACCCGGGCGGAGAACCACTCCATCCGAGGACTGCCGCCGCCGTCGCGGTGAATCGAGTGCAGCATGATGCCGATGTCCTCATGCAGATCGTGCTGGCGCTCGACCGTGTCGTCCGGCCAACTGAACTCCGCGCTGAACTCCCGCGTACCCAGGTAGGGGCGCTGGAAGCAGGCACCCCGGCGGACCCGGCGGCGCAACTGATCCCGGTACGCGGAAGCCGGCTTGTCCGCGTGCGGAGCCGGCACCATGTGGGCGTGGATGCGGTAGGCCACGTCCCGCAGGCACACGGCGTTGCGTTGATCGCGATGCGCCACCGTGTCCACCCGGCGGGTGCCCTTGATCGCCTCCGCCAACGGTGCCACGTCCGTGGTCTCGTTGCGGCGGATCGTGAACTGCCGGATCGGGCGGAGCACCTCGATGGCGACGATCTCGTAGCGAAACTCCGGCTTCCAGTAGATCGACTCCAGCACGCCCACCGCGGCGGGAGGCGTCATGACCGGGTAGCTCACCCGCTCCACCTTCAGCTCCGGGCGGGAGAACAGGGCGGCCTCGCCGACTACCTGAACCACCACGGGCAGGTCACCCTCGCGGCTCCGCCGCAGGGTCACCCCGTCGATCACATCCGTCGTCACTGCACGAACTCCTCGAATCTCGGGTCGAAGGTGATGCCAGTTGCCTCGTCGTATCCACCGATCCACTCCACCAACGCGCCCACCCGCACCTCATCGCCGAGGATCGGCCGCATGTACGCCGTCACCTCCGGCTTACGGAGAACACCGCTGTGCACAGTGGTGGTGTAGGGCTGAAGCTGACGCAGATCATGGAGGTCCGGCACCGACGCGTGGCGGATTTTTTCAATCAGGTCGACGAGAGCAGCGGACTCCTCGTCCGTCAACGCACCTTGCGGGGTCACCACCGAGATGCCCTCGTCAAGGATGAGCCGGAACGCCCGCTCGTGATCACGACGGCGGCTGTTCACATCGATCAGCGGGCCATCAGCAACGGTCTGGAACGCCCACTCCTTACGGGCCTGCTGGATGCGCTGACCAACGTGCTCCGGGTCCTTCAGGTTGAGCGCGTCGTAGACCTGGCAGTAGTAGTCCGACAACGCCGACTCGTTGTCCGGATCGGCCACGTCGGGCCCGAAGCAGGTCTTCGCCACACCGACCAACTTCTTGTACGCCGCAGGCTGTCCACCGTCTGACGGAGCGAAGATGACGACACGTCCACGCTCTAAGCGCCCCTCCCGATTGGCCCGCCCGGCGGCCTGCAGCAACGAATCAGCCGGTGCCATCGCCCGATAGACCAGCGGAAAGTCCAGGTCCACGCCCGCCTCCACCAGCTGCGTCGCCGCCAGGAGCACTCGCTCACCGGCACGTAACCGCCGGATCACCACCTCCAGCACCCGCCGCCGATGCGCCGGACACATCCGCGTCGACAGATGCCAGGCGACATCACCGAAGCCTTCCTCCTGCCACCGCTCATACACCGTCCGCGCATCCGCTGTCGTGTTCACCACCACCATCGCCGACCCGCCACCGACACCGCTGCCAGCCGACCCGCTGGCGTCATCAGCGATGTGACCCAGGGTCAGACCTGCGTCCAGCCGCCACTCGTACGACACACGCCGCATCTTCTCGTTCAGCACCGACACTTCCGAGACCAACTCGAACCGGTCCAGGTCCGCAAAGGTCTGCAACGCCCAGAATTCGGGCTGGGTAGCCGACGACAGCAGGACCGTCGTCCCGAAGTGCTCCACCAGCAGACGCAGGCCGTTCAGGATCGGTACGAGCATGTCGTGCGGCAGCGCCTGAATCTCGTCCAGCACGATCACCGACCCGGCCAGTCGATGCACCCGCCGCATCGCCGACGGCTTGCGGGCGTAGAGGGACTCGAACAGACGCACGAACGTCGTCACCACGAACGGCGCGTCCCAGTTCTCCGCGGCCTGACGCGCCCAAGGCCCAGCCTCGGGAGCATCGAAATCCACCTGGCTGTGATGCTCCAACACCACCGGCTCGGCGCCGTCCTCATTGAGCATCCGCCGGTAGACATCGGCGTTCTGCTCGGTGATGGTCAAAAACGGCACCGCGACGATCACCCGACGCAGATCGTGGCGCTGCGCATGACGCAGCGCGAAGCCAGCCGCGGCGAGCGTCTTCCCGACCCCAGTCGGCGCGTGCAACCGGAACATCCCGGTAGGTCGTTCGGCAGCGGCGAGAGACCCCGCGTAAACCTGCTCCCGTAGCCCATCGATCGGCGACGGCGGACGCTGCGCGAGCGCCTCTGCCCGACGTCGCTCGAACAGGGCGAACAGGTGGGCGAAGTCGGCGTCCGGGCGCACCCTCGGAGCGGCGAGCTGATGGTGGTGCGCGTGAGTGTCCAACCCATCGGCGTCAACCAGAGCGCTGTAGCACAACCGCAACGCCATCTCCCCCACCAGCGGATCCTGTTGCCAACGCTCAGGCAGCGCGGCACTCAGGTCGGCGGGCAGTTCCGGCAACAGACGGGACAGGGCAGCCTCCGCCGACGCCACGTTCCGCGGGTTGTCCCTCAACGCAGCCGCCAGCTTCTTCTTGAAGTCGCGCCGGTCCAGGAGTCCACCATGGTGTCCGAAAATGCCGACAGCGAACCAACTCAGGCCACGGTCCCACGCGACTCGCGTACCGAGCGCCTTGTGGTCGATGCCGACACGGCCGCCACCACCGGCAACCTTCAACAACCGCTCCTGCCAGGCGCACCCGGCCTTGCCGCAGTCATGCAGCAAACCCAGCCAGTATGCAAGGTCGCCGCCACCAAAGGGGGCCGCGAAACGTCGCGCAAGGGTGGCCGTACCGCGCAGGTGATCCTCGAGAGAGTGCCACACCTCGGTACCAGGAGCAGGGCTATGCGCCCACAACGGAGCCTCGCCGCTCACACACGGTCCCCAAACTGATTACAAGATGGCTTCAACACGGGCCTATCCAGCCACCCCGCTACAACGGAGTCAATGTCACGTTCGCGATCTGTCGGATATTTGCCTGAGCGCCGCGGGTTGAGGACTTACCCCCAACCCGCGGCTACCTCGGTGCCAACACCGAACTCTGGCACGACAACAGAGTTGCGACCCTCGGCTCAACGCGACCACGCCAGCCGCAGTCCCCTCCCGGGGCCTCTACAACCACCAGCGGCATCATAGCGGCCCTCCCTCTAGCAACTTCTCTGTAGTCGTCAACAGATTAGGGTGTTGGCGTTACTACTGAGGGTTGCATCGATGCAGGCGGCGTGCAACCATGGCAGCGCTTACGCCGATGACCGGCGACTGTGCTGGCCTGACCGCCCCTGCCCTGAGGCCTAGAAATGAGCTGGCGCGCTATCGCATAGCGGCCTTCCGCGATGACCGCTTCCCGAGATTCGAGGAGAGTAGATGAGCGTCGGCCAATCGCCCTCAAACGGTCCAGACCCAAATGATGATGAGCCTGATTCCCGACTCTCCTTACGGTGGACGCTCATCCTCACCATAAGTGCGGCCTGCGGAATAGTGGTCGGCACCGTGGAAGGGCTACCGGCCGGAATCCTTGCGTTCCTGACTGCCCTTGGACTCCTTTTCCAAATCGTTCGCAAATGGTGAGCAACGTTGGACAGCGATGGGCTTGACCCGCCGCACCAGCTCGCAGCTCTCTCCAATCACCTTCATGAACACAGCGAACCGTTTAGCCAACCCAGTTGGGGATCCTCGCCGGCCCGGTCCGGAACCAGGCGCAGCACCGATGACGGCGAGCACGTCCAGGACCTCCATCGCGCGCGGTTGCCATCCTCGCCTGATCCAGGGACCGGGCGCAGCCAAGGTCCACAGCACCTTGTTCGCGATCGCGAACGCGTTGCGATCCTCGCCCGGTCCGAAGACCGGGCGCAGCGCGGACGTCGGCACCGGGGCGCACGACCTGTTCGAGTTGCAATCCTCGCCCGGTCCGAGAACCGGGACCAGCACCGCGCCACAACGCAGTGACGCGATATCCAGGTCAAGTTACGAACCTCGCCAGGTCCGGGGACCGAGTGCAGCGGTCCACGACCTTCGACGCCGCGAGCTCGACGTCCCGGTTGCGATCCTCGCCCGGCCCGAGGACCGGGCGCAGCGAGCCCGCCCAGGACTTCCTTCCAGCCCTGGCTGGCGTTGCGATCCTCGCCCGGTCCAGAGACCGGGCGCAGCGCGTTGAGGCGCGGCTCCGGCACGGCGGACACCCGGTTGCGAACCTCGCCCGGTCCAGAGACCGGGCGCAGCGGCCACGTCGGGCACGTTCTCGATCAACACGGCCTTGTTGCGATCCTCGCCCGGTCCGGAGACCGGGCGCAGCGCCCCGCGCGGCGCCGACTACAGCCGGTTTCACCTGTTGCGATCCTCGCCCGGTCCGGAGACCGGGCGCAGCGCGGTCACGTCGAGGACCCCGTCGACGATCCGCATGTTGCGATCCTCGCCCGGTCCGGAGACCGGGCGCAGCCACCCCGTACACCAGCGCGGCCATCGGCACGACGTGGTTGCGATCCTCGCCCGGTCCGGAGACCGGGCGCAGCAGCCCGACGAGTGCCGCACGTACCCGCACGGCTCATGTTGCGATCCACGCCCGGTCCGGAGACCGGGCGCAGCCAGCCCGAACAAGAGCGCGTCGACTCCGTTCAAGCTGTTGCGATCCTCGCCCGGTCCGGAGACCGGGCGCAGCGCCGGCACGTTCGGCACGACCGGCGGGTACATGACATGGTTGCGATCCTCGCCCGGTCCGGAGACCGGGCGCAGCCGGCCTGCCCTACGCCATGGTGCCGCCGTCGACCCTGTTGCGATCCTCGCCCGGTCCGGAGACCGGGCGCAGCGACGAGGGCGCGCACTGCTGCGGCGATGGCGTCGTAGTTGCGATCCTCGCCCGGTCTGGAGACCGGGCGCAGCCACATCCACTTCAGCGGCCTGGCCGCAGACGACGAGTTGCGATCCTCGCCCGGTCCGGAGACCGGGCGCAGCGTTCCATGGACTGTCGACGACTTAGCGGACGCGTGGTTGCGATCCTCGCTCGGTCCGGAGACCGGGCGCAGCACCCGGCGGATCAGCGACACGTCGGCCAAGCTCGGCCGTTGCGATCCTCGCCCGGTCCGGAGACCGGGCGCAGCCAGTAGACATGGGGTCCGACCCTATGGAAACGCTGACCAAGTTGCGATCCTCGCCCGGTCCGGAGACCGGGCGCAGCATGTCGTTGTCGATGTAGACCCGGTACACCTCCCACCCGTTGCGATCCTCGCCCGGTCCGGAGACCGGGCGCAGCTCCCGGGTGCCGTCCCGGAGTGCGTCCAGCCACATGGCGTTGCGATCCTCGCCCGGTCCGGAGACCGGGCGCAGCGCCAGCGGTGTAGAGGACGCGAAGCAGCCCCTTGTCGGCGTTGCGATCCTCGCCCGGTCCGGAGACCGGGCGCAGCATGTCGCCGCCGTCGGCCGTGCGGTACGCCTTCAGGTGTTGCGATCCTCGCCCGGTCCGGAGACCGGGCGCAACGGGCCTCGATCAGGTCGATAAGCACGTCGCCCTTGCCGGTTGCGATCCTCGCCCGGTCCGGAGACCGGGCGCAGCCTCGGCGAGGGCGACTACGTCGAGCTGCGGGCGTACCAGTTGCGATCCTCGCCCGGTCCGGAGACCGGGCGCAGCCAGCGCGCTCACGCCGCGGTCTCGGCCGACGGTGTTGTTGCGATCCTCGCCCGGTCCGGAGACCGGGCGCAGCGCGACACCGACGGCGATCGGGAGCAAGTTGCCCTTGACGTTGCGATCCTCGCCCGGTCCGGAGACCGGGCGCAGCGGTGAGCCTGGCCGGCTCCGGCGCGGGCGTGAAGCTGTTGCGATCCTCGCCCGGTCCGGAGACCGGGCGCAGCAAGGCACGGCTGGTGCCCGAGCAGCCCGTGCAGACGTTGCGATCCTCGCCCGGTCCGGAGACCGGGCGCAGCCTGCTTTGGCTGGTCGCGATGCTCAAGGGCGGCACCAGGTTGCGATCCTCGCCCGGTCCGGAGACCGGGCGCAGCGCGGAGCCTCCACGGGAACGTCCAGCGGGACGACTTCGTTGCGATCCTCGCCCGGTCCGGAGACCGGGCGCAGCTCTCCCACTCCCCCGCAGCACCGTCCTTGAAATACCAGTTGCGATCCTCGCCCGGTCCGGAGACCGGGCGCAGCTCTCGCCGCATCATCGGCCGGTTGTTGACCGAATCGTTGCGATCCTCGCCCGGTCCGGAGACCGGGCGCAGCCAGCGAGAGCAAAGATTCATCAGTCCAGATCAGAACGTGTTGCGATCCTCGCCCGGTCCGGAGACCGGACGCAGCCGGTCAGGTAGTTGATCTGACCATCATCGAGGATCGTGTTGCGATCCTCGCCCGGTCCGGAGACCGGGCGCAGCGCGTCCAGGTACCACCGCGCCGCGCCCGTGCACACGTTGCGATCCTCGCCCGGTCCGGAGACCGGGCGCAGCGGGGCCGTCGGTCGGGCTGTGGCAAATCCGCAGCCTGTTGCGATCCTCGCCCGGTCCGGAGACCGGGCGCAGCGTGGCGCCAAGCAGCGCCACACCCCACGGTCCGCCGAGGTTGCGATCCTCGCCCGGTCCGGAGACCGGGCGCAGCGCACGCGAGCACGGAGTTGAGGTGGACACGCTGCCGAAGTTGCGATCCTCGCCCGGTCCGGAGACCGGGCGCAGCCGGCCTGGCGCACCGCCTCACCCATGGACAGGGCCAGGTTGCGATCCTCGCCCGGTCCGGAGACCGGGCGCAGCCCCGGATGCGTGGTTTTGGTCGCCGCAGCAGCCGAGGTTGCGATCCTCGCCCGGTCCGGAGACCGGGCGCAGCACCGACGGCGGCGACGTCGGCTGCCCGTGGGTCGTGGGGTTGCGATCCTCGCCCGGTCCGGAGACCGGGCGCAGCGGCTCCCAGTCGACCAGCAGGTCCACCGCGAACACCACGTTGCGATCCTCGCCCGGTCCGGAGACCGGGCGCAGCGCGCGAACCGGCAGCAGGTCGCGGGCGTCACGCCGGAGTTGCGATCCTCGCCCGGTCCGGAGACCGGGCGCAGCCCGGTCCGGCAACCGATTCTGCTGCGCGCAGTTTCCAGTTGCGATCCTCGCCCGGTCCGGAGACCGGGCGCAGCAAGCGCCGCCGGTAGGCACCGCTACGGGGAAATAAGGGTTGCGATCCTCGCCCGGTCCGGAGACCGGGCGCAGCACTCGCGTCCCGGTTCGAACTGGGCTTCCGGGCGGCGTTGCGATCCTCGCCCGGTCCGGAGACCGGGCGCAGCGCGAGTACACGAGGACCGAGTCGACGGTCCAGCCGCGGTTGCGATCCTCGCCCGGTCCGGAGACCGGGCGCAGCGAGATCGGCTCCCGTCAGCAGGCCACCGCGCAGGCGCTGTTGCGATCCTCGCCCGGTCCGGAGACCGGGCGCAGCCCCTTGCTCAACAGCATAGATTCATCAACTTCGAGCATTATCAGGACGCCCTCTTGGCCTAAATTCACCAGATCGCCCGATTTTCAAGTTCGGAACCTCACGCTCAACCAATGATTACCAGAGGTTCCTAGATCATCTGCTGCCCGGGTGCGACGCTGGGCAACTCGACGGCGCCACCGATACCCGCCCTAAGGGACGTCTCGTAACTGGGTGGAGGGGTTGCCCGGCACTGGGCCGGTGGTCAGCTGGTAAGGATGATGTTGTGAAGGTTGGCGATGCCGGAAGCGGCGTCGGCCAATTTGTGTGGGCGGCGCGGCGGTAGTCGCGCAGGATCTTGAAGTACTTCATCCTGGCCAGAGCGTGTTCGACTCCGGCGCGGACGGTGCGGTGGTGGCTGTTCAGCTCTTCTTTCAGGCTGGCAGGACGCCGCCGTCGGCGGGCTTGCGGTACGGGATGATCACCTCGGGGTTGCCGCGGTAACCGCCGTCGGCCATGACGGGTCGCCCGGCCAGTTTCTCTTCGATGCCGCTGGTGCGGTAGACGATCGTGTCGTTTCGATTGCCGGGCTGCGGGTCGCCGACAGCGATGACCATCTGGGTGCTGGCGACCTGCAGGTTCGTCGGGTACCGGTAGTTCTTGTTCTTGACGGCCAAGCGGTGATCGCGGGTGGGGATCAGGGTGCCGTCGACGATGGCGAGCTGGTCGACCGGCCGTCGGCGCACCGGTGCCAGGGCCAGCAATGGGCCGAGGGTGTCGATGACCCGGTGCGCGGTGGAGTGCGACACCCCGAACAGCGGGCCGATCTGGCGCATCGTCAGGTTCGTTGCCAGTAGGTGGCCACCAGCAGCACCCGGTCTGGCAAGTTGAGGGCACACTGTCGGCCCGGCCGGCCGTCAGCGATGGCGTCCCCGCCGCGTTCGGCGACCAGTCGGACTAGCTTGCGGAACTGGGCGGGCTGCAGCCCGGTGAACGGGAAAATCCAAGCCGGGCGGGCTGCGGTGGTCACCTGCGCCCAGGCAGCCCCCCGACCGTCTTAACCAGACAGTCACCGGGGTGAGGAGACCTCCCTTGGACGATCTTCGAGTGGTGCTGGAATCCTGCTCAGATGAGCCAGGACCAAGCGCAGGTACTGTCCCGTGGTACCAACTTTGCCGTCGTGCAGCTTCCGGGTAGGGCCTATCCCGGCATCCATCTGCAGGGCGATACGTTCGATGCCCTGCTGCTGCAGTTGGCGGACACGGCGCGCCTACTGCGCCATGACCCCGGTGACCGCGCAGCTCTCGACGAGCTGGACGACGCAGTCGGAGAGTTAGAGCGCTTCCTCGGCTTCTACGAAGCGACGCTCTCGGAGCGAGGGATCCACCGACCGTACTGATACGGCGGTCACCGGCGGAAGATCACCTCGAAGACCACCGCACCAGCGACGGACATCTCACCATCGTCGAGATACGAGACGTCCCTTAGCGTTCCGCCCCCGAACGGTGCCCGTTTCCCGGTCCAGAGCGATGGTATGCGCCGCCAGCTCAACGCACCCGGGTGAGAAGTCATCTCGAGGGAGCCACCACGCTATTCCCCGCCACGAGGCAGGCGAGGACGCGAACGAATTCCGTCGCGATGAACGGATCGTGATCGCGATGTGGTCAAGTATCGGGCACGGCGAGCAGGGGGTTCAGCACGACCCCACCATCGGCTGCTGGTATTACGGAGGAAGGTCGTCGAAGATTGCCTCTTTGGCGGCGCGGGTGAGGGTCGCTTGGGTACTCGCGCGGACTCCAAGACGGTTCATGTGGAAGATCACGTGCAACGCGATGATTCCGCGGATTCCGCGTGTGAGCTTGCCCGACTCACGGAGGGCGCGAAGCGCCTTGCCGGCATCTTCGAAGGCGCTCAGCCACTCGCTGGCGATGCCGCCCGGGCGAGGTGAGCCGACCAAGAGGCGGCGGACATCGGCGATGAGATCAACCCGTGCTCGAACGTCCTGGGTGGGTGCTGGGCTTACCAACGTGCCGCGCTGATCAGCGATCTGGGCCCAGACGTCGCCTTGCTCGTTGATGTCGAGGCCGGCGGCGCGCATGAGCGCAGTACACAAGATGAGCGCGTGTTCCCGCCGGTCATTTGGGTTGTCGCTGAGGTAGTCCAGGAGGTGGTGGCTGTCCTGGTGGAACAGGAGGTGGGCGGCGCTCATGCTGGCGGCGCCACCGAAGGCGTGGATCTCCGGTTCGTAGATGTCGCTGGTCCAGCTCATGGTGTCGGTGAGCAGTAGGTGCACCGGATCGCTGGTGGACGTGGCAGGGAGGTAGCGAATCCGCCACGGGCCCTTGCGGATGAACCACCACGAGGTGATGAGGCCCTCGGCCTCAGCCGCCGGTAGCACGCGGGTGAGGTGTTCGGCGGCTTGCACTTCCCGTTGCCTGGAGTCTGGGCCGGGATAGGCAATGTTCACCTGCTGCCAGGAGTTCTGTTCCATGAGTGCCGTCCGGTCGATGTTGGTGGGTTAGCAGAGGAGCAGGCAGGCGTCCCATGAGGTCTTTGTGGTTCCGGTCGCGGCCAGGGCGGCGCCGGATGTCCCGTCGAGGAAGCCTGCGAGTTCGTCGGTCGCCTCTGGTGCCTGTTGGTGGAGACGTTGCAGTGGCGCGAGGGGTATGGGTGTGAGGGCGTCGGCGGCGATGCGACGTGCGGTTGTGAGGAGTCCGGCGGTTCCGTGGCACAGGCTGTGGTCAGTGAGTTGGCCGACCTGGGTCGAGTCGTTCAGGCAGGCGACGATCGCGCTCTCAGCGAGGCGTTGGCGTGTGGTGTCGCCGAGGGCAAGCGCGCTGAGTTGTTGCGCGCGAGCGAGGCCGGGGGTGCCGTAGCACCAGGACGGCCGGAGCGGTCCGCGTTGGCTTGGATGGCCACGGTCAAGGTCGTCGAGCGTGATGGTCTGGGGCCACCACGCTCCGGTGTTGGTGTGGCGTTGCCAGGTGTCGAGCCAGTCGCAGATGCGGTTGATTGCCTGGGTCTGTCCGTCGACGGTGATGCCCTCGCGGAGGGTAAGCGCCAGGAGTGCGAGTGGGCCGGTGATGCCGTGAGCGATGCCGTGGTTGCTGTGGCCTCCGGCGGGTACTGCCTCGGCGCGACTGGGGCCGTGTGGGCACCACCAGCCTGGAAGGGTCCCGATGGGTTCGGTGAGTCGTACGAGGTAGGTCAGTACCTCGCGGAGGAGGTCGAGGTCCCCGATACGGCGCAGGGCGACGCCGAGGCCGGTCAGGCCGCGGATTAGGTCAAATTCGGCGTACGCGGGCTGTTGCCGTTGGTCGATGCGGCGGTGGGCGGTGCGTAGCCGGCGGCGGGTCACCGTGGCGGTCCCGGCTGCGGTGACGGCTCGGGCCCGGGTGAGCGCGGGGTGGTCGGAGGCGGCGAGGACAAACGCGAGCGCGGGTACGCCGTAGTAGAGGCTGGCGTTGTCGGTGGCGTTAACACCGTCGGCGGTTGCCTGCTCGAGCGCGGTGTACGCCGCGTTCCATCTGCCGGTTTCGAGGTGCCAAAGGGCGATGCCGACTGCCCCATCGGCGAGTGACTGTCCTGCGGTCATAACGCGCCGCGGATAAGGGCTGTGCGGGCGACGGCCCGGGCGAGGCGCAGACAGTGCTGCTCGGATGCGGGGTCGACGCCGATCATGCGGGCGTGGTGCAGGTGAAGCAGGTCGGCCAGCACCTGGTGCGGGTCGAGGCCGTCTCGGTCGACGAGTGCCCGGTAGGCGGTCAACGCCGTGGTGAGCGCCGCGGTCAGGTTGTCGTCTCCGCGGAGTCGGCGAACGTGGCTGAGCTGGGTCGGGTCCAGGCGCGGACCACTGCGATGCGGGACGTGTTCGGTTATCCAGCGTGGGCCGTCGCCGGTGAAGCCGTCGGCAATGATGAGCATGCTGGTGGCTGTGGTGGCGTACCGGTCGCCGGTCAGGTTCGCGAGGACGACGCGTGAGTCGACGGCGAACACCGCTTCGGCTGCGGCGAGGGTGGGCCCGGTGCCGTGGCGTGTCTCGGGCCGGTAAGTGGCCAAGCTGTAGTCAGCCAGCAGGCCCTGCTCGTCGAGCCGCTCAGCCCACGCGGCAACGTCGCGGGCAACATTGGCGAACTGGTTGACGTCGTCGAGTGGAATACGCAGCCGCAGGTGGGGTTCTGGATCGGGGTAGCGCAGGAACCACCAGCCAGCAGGCAACACCTCGGGGTGTTTCGACAGGTCGGCGAGGATGTGCTCGGTTTGGCCGGTGAGGCGGGCGTCCAGCCAGAGCGATTGGCCGGGGCGGTGCTGCACAGTGCTGGCGGGCCGCGCCGGCCGAGGAGGCAGCTCGTCGCCCGGCGGGGTGCGGATCAGGGTGAGCAGGAGTTCGGCGGGTCTGCCGTCGATCCAGCCGGCCCGTCCCGGTGCCTCGGTGAGGGTGGCGTGTCTGTGCCGGTCGAGGTGGCTACGCAGCAGCGCCAGGTGAGCGGCGTCGTCCAGGCCGAGGCGTAGCCGTGCGTCACCGCTGCCAAGGAGTACGTCTGCGGGTAGCCGCTGCTGTTCACGGTGCCGCTGCCAGGCCGCCCGCCACTGGTGCCAGGTCGCACTACGCCCGGGCAGTGCCCCTGCGGCAATGATCCAGCGGGCCGCGTAAAGGATCGACCGGCCTCGCCGTACGCGTGGCAGGAACGGCAGACCATAGCAGCGACCCCAGTCGAACGGGAGGCACGGTGCCGTCCACGCTATGGGGATCTCCGTCAGGAACCGGATGAGCGGCTGCTGGAGCGTCGGCAGCAGCAGGCAGTTGAGCAGCATGGGCTCGACCGGCCGGCCTGTCGTACGCGACATGAGCCAGAGCCGCTGACCGTCGCCTGCGACGGCCAAGTCCGCGAGTGTCCATCGCGGGTCGGGGTGGAAGTCGCCGACGGGCAGGACTGGCAGCAGTTGCGGGGCACGGGCGAGAGCGGCCAGCCGGCTGCCCAGTGGAGGGCTGGATATCTGTACTGGGTCCGCGCCGGGCAGGGCCGTTGGCAGGTGGGTGTAGACGTCCGAGAACAGCGCGAGTTCGGAAGGTGCGAGCAGGTGCAGAAACCGACCTGCTGCGGCGCCTGCGTGGCGGGCGCCGCTGGTGACCGTCAGCGTGAAGTCGCCTCGGTCGAGGTCCCTGAGGGTAGATGCGGCGAGGGCGAACTGGAGCTCAGTGTGTGGAACCGGGGGCCGATCGTCGTCGCCGCGCAGTTCATCCATCAGCTCCGCGTCGAGTACCACTTCGGCGCAATCTTGCAGGGCCGCGCGCTGCGCCAGTTCCGCAAGGAGGGTGTCGCGGGCGGTCAGTCCGGCCGGCTCGCGGCGCCCCGAGCCGCGGTAGCCGGCGGGAAAGCCTAGGCCCCGCAGAACATCGCGCAACGGCACGGCCGCGCCGGGGCCCCAGCGTTCGATGAATGCGGAATGGTAGGCCCCCCAGCCCGGTAAACGCGGCGCCACCCTGACGAGCGCTGCTGCGGCCTCGCACGCCTCCCGGACCACGGCCGGTGGCAGCGTCACCGAGCAGTCGACGCGTAGGTCGACCTGAACACACTCGCCGGGATCGGGCAGGTTGATGTGTTGGCTGAGGTAGGCGGCTGGGTCGGTGGCGATCAATGGAGGGCGGATCTCGGACACAAGGACGCCAGCGGCAACGAGTGCGGCCAAGAGCCGTTCGACACCTGCGGTGCCGTCCGGCTGGTCCATGTTCGCTCGATCGACCATCTGGGCGGTCAAGTCAGCGAACGCGATTGGCGAGCTGGCAAGTTGCACCGCCCGTCGTATCGCGTCGGTGAGGTCGATTTGCACGTCACTGATCCGGTCACCGTTGCTGTGATGGCAGGGCAACACCCACGTTCCGCCGCGCGAATACCCGATCGGGTTGGTCACGACCGTGACCGCGCGGAGCGTGTGCAAGTCTCGTTCCGCCCGGGCTGTGTGCTCGGCAATGAACCGGCCGTCGGGGCGCTTCACCTCCCTATGAGCGGCACCCCAGCAGGCTGTCGCGCGGGGGCCGAGTTGCATGGGAGCGACTCCGGCGAATCGGCCGAACGGGGTCGCGCGCGTCGTCCACCTCAGGAGGTATCGGACTGTGGCCTCTACCGCCCGGCGCAGCCGCAGACCGGTCACGGCTTCGTCGGTGAGTACGCGGGCGATCTGGTCGGCTAGCTGTGGTGCAGCGACGGTAACGGCGGCGGCAAACTCTGGTAGCACCCATGCCTGCCGTAGCCAATCCCGCCATTGCTCTGGCTGCTCGGCGGTCAGGTCCGGCCACGTCGGCAATGTCAGGTCGGAGGGGTAGGACGCTGCCCTGATCATGGCTGCACCCGTCGCTTGGAACATCGCGTGCTCCTAGAGCCGGCGGCATAAATGGGGGTTGGAGGCGGGACCCGACCTCATGAAGGCCGGGCCCCGCCGTGACGGCGGCTGTTACCTGCCGGTACAGGCGCTCGACCCGGTGTTACCCGAGCCGCATCCGTCGTCGGTAGCGGTGGCGTACGCGCTCAGCGCCGGGCCGGCGTCAACCAGCCGGAGGTTGAGCTCGCCCTCCACGTACTCCTGGCCAACCTCGTGCTCGTCGAGCTCCATCAGGGCTCCCTTCCTTCATTGGCGAAGGCCAGGACGATGCGGCTGTGCCGCTTGTCCACAGCCGTCCCGGCCGGCAAGTCGCCGTCGGGGGTCTGCGCGGGCACGACGTGCAGCGCCGGCGCGGGACAGCCGGCGCTCACCCAAGCCCGCATGTGCTCGACCATTCGCCCCGCTGCCGCAGCCGCCGCCGAGGCGTCGGGGCCGTGGGCGTACGCGCCCAGATCGAACGCGTCGCCGGTCCACCGCAACTCCGACCGGTAGGCGAAACTGCCATCGTCGTGCAGGACGGCAGGCGTCCCGAACCGCCACGACGGCGCGACGGCGCCGGACGAGATGGCCTCATCCTGTGCAGTCAGCACCACGAACTTCTGTCCTGCGGCGCCGACGCGAGTCGCAAGCCACAGGTCCAAGTCAGCCAGCACGGTGGGAGGCGGCAGACTTACTCCGGCCCATGCCTCCTGCCGAGGCGTCGCGAGCAGGCCGCCGAGGTCCTGAGAGGGAATCTGCTGGCCCTCATCGAGCCGCAGGTGGACCCCGTCGGCCACGTCGACGTACTGCACGTCGTACGCCCCGTCGCCCTGTACCGGCACGAACCCGCACTGCCGCTCACTCACGCTGACCAGGCCGACACCGGCACGACGCAACGCCCACGATCGCGTCATCCCGAACGTGCGCAGCGGCACCACCAGGACCCCGTTGTCCGTGAGCTGCTCGCACCACGCCGGCGGGATGTCCCACGCGCCAGCGGTGACGATGATCAGGTCATAGCGGCGGCCGGGCTCGACCGGACGCTCGGCATCGGCGCACACGACCTTGACATCGTCGTAGCCCGCCGTCGTGAGGCACGTGACGGCCCGATCCGTCACGTCCGGGTCGATGTCCACGGTGGTCACCGAGCCGGCCGCGCCGACAAGTTCCCGCAGCAGCGAGGCGTTGTAGCCGCCGCTACCGATCTCCAGCACGTGACGGCCCCTCAGACCGCCGAGCGCGTCAGCCGCCTGGCCGAGCATCTCCGCGATGAGGAACGGCGCCGAGACGGAACTGATGTTCTCCTCACCGCGCCGCTTCGTGATGACCGCCCTGTTCTCGTACGCCTCCTGAACAGGGAGGCCTGGCGTGAACAGCTCGCGAGGTACCGTCCGCATCGCCGCCTCCACCTCCGGCCGCAGCATCAAGCCCTTATCGGCATGATCAGCGGCCAGCTGATCGACCATCGCCTGGCGCAGACTTCCGCTGTTTCTCGTTTCGACGCTCATGAACGTCCCTCCGACCAATCCGAGCCGCTGCGGCTCGCAACGGCCGCATGCTTGCAACGAACATCCGGCGCGGGGGCACCCAAGCCGGTCGCGCTCCCTGCCGATGGCCGGGAGGTGAGCCTCCACAGAACCCGCGGAGCTCACGGATCCGACGTCATCACTCCTGCGCTCAGACTCTCCCGGCGTGCAGCGGCTGGGAATGCCGACTTGCGGTCCGACCTTGTATGCCGACCTTTGGTCCGACCTGACGCTGAGCTGCGTCAGGGCCGATAGTTGATGATGGTGAGATGAATGACGATCTGAGTCGGCTGGGTGAGCGCCTCTTTGAGGACCTTTGTCGGGCCCTGGCGGTACACGTGCTGGGCGCGGGTATCCAGGCGTTCGGCGACGGCCCCGACGGGGGACGGGAGGCTACGTTCGACGGGCCTTTGACCTACCCCGGTCCCGTCCAGCCATGGAACGGCCATGTAGTGCTCCAGGCCAAGTACCGCCGCAAGGACGTCGGCAGCAAAGACACCCAGTGGCTAAGCCGACAGATCAAACTCGAGCTCGCCGCATGGCTCAATCCGAGCTCCCGTCGCTTCAACAACGGGCGACCGCCGGAATACCTTATCATTGCGACGAATGTTCGGCTCTCCAGCGTTCCTGGCAACGGCAAGGATTACGTACGCACTTTGTTGGACGGATACGCCGGGCAGCTCGGCCTCGAGGACTTTGCGTTGTGGGATGGCGACCAGTTATCGACATACCTCAACGCCTACCCCGGCGTGCGCGAGGGCTTTTCACACCTCATCACTCCAGCCAATGTCCTCGCAAAGGTTTTCGATGTCGTTGGCAACGCCCTTCCCGATCTGGCCCAAAGCGGCAGGGGGTCGCGCGGGCGATTCGTAGCACCCGACCTTGCCATTACGGTGCCGGCACCTCATCGCAGATCGTGGCGTCTATTGTACATCGATTCCTCTTCGCCTTTCGATCTCGGAGTTCATCCCACGTTAGAGCTGGAGATGGAGTCGTCACGCCTTCCTCCATATGTCGCTCGCGATCACGACTCAGCGCTTCGTGCCCAACTGCGCCGTGCAGCCGAGAGCGGAGGAGGATCGATCGTGGTAATCGGTGACTCGTCGGCGGGCAAGTCGCGGAGCCTGTATGAGGCTTGCCGGCACACCCTAGATGATTGGCAGATCTTGCTAGCCGAGGATGCTAACGGCGTCCGGGAAGCGATGGGGGCATCATCGGGACGCACCCTTATATGGCTTGATGATACGCCGAGTCCGCGCTTCCTTATGCCTGAGGGCCTGACTTCCAGTGAGGTCTCGGCATGGACAAAGACGAGAGGTAGACCAAACATCGTGGTCCACGTGTTGTGGCCAGATGCTTACCAGATAATGAGTGCTGTGCCCAGGGTCTCCTTGTTCGGATCGGCGCCTGCTGCAGATCCATGGCGCCCTGCAAGAGAATGCCTGAGTCTGGCGACGGGACCTGTCATCCTGGTCAGCGACACGTTCACCAAGCTGGAGGCCAGGCGCGCGGCGGCCCTTGCCGGGACCACCGGCGATCAACGACTCGCAGCCGCACTTCAGGACGATCACTACGGGTTCACGCAGCACCTCGCCGGCGCTCCACAACTTCTACAACACTGGAAGCTCGGTCAGGTTAGCCAGCCCTACGGCGCGGCGGTCCTTACCGCAGCCATTGACCTTACTAACCTGGGTGTGCACGTCCTCAGCTCAGGCCTGTTGGCCAGCGCGATGACGGCTTACTTGACCGACGACCAGTTCGCCGAAGCCTCACCAGGTGCCGTCGCGGATGCGTTGCAGTATGCAAAGGCGAAGCTGCGAGGCGGGATCCGGGCCCTCCGGCCGTTGCGCGGTTCGCAGATGGGTGCGGAAGGCGGCTACGCGCTCCACGATTACCTGCAGCAGCGTGGCGGACTCGAACGCCACTATCTTCCCGTACCGGCGGCCCTGTGGAAGGTCGTTGGAACTCATGTCACCGACGTGCAGATCCTCAGCAAATTGGCGCTAGCCGCCGATGAACGTGGACTCAGGGAGCAGGCCTTTCCTTTGCTGCTGCGTACCTACATGATTGACGAAGAGTGTTCGTGGCGGTTAACTTACCTCCTCTTAGATCAAGGTCGTGAGGACAGTCTCCGCGCGCTACTCGATGAAGGCGTCGGGGCGGCTCGCTGGGGAATCGTTTGGCTGATGATCCACCAGGATCGCCTCGACGAGCTGATGTCGCACTGGGGAAAAGACGATGTGAGCCAAGACGGCTGGTATAACCTCGCCGAAGTGCTCTACCAGCGAGGAGACGAGGCTGTACTGCGGCGACTCGCGGACGGCGGCTATGAGGAGGGCCGGTTCTACCTCGTGCGGTTTTTGAGGGACCATTGCCGGGAGGCCGCGCTGGTCGACCTCGCAGAGGCTGGCGACCAAGATGCTCGAATGTGTCTGGCCGCTGTCTACGTCGAGCAAGGCAGGGTCGATGAGGCCGTGGAGGAGTACGACGACCTCATCGAGAACGGTGAAGGCGACTTTCCGGATGAGGCCGCCCGCGCTCTGGCCCGGCTCCTTGCCGTTACCGGCCGAGGTGAAGAGCTCCGAGCGTGGATGGTGCAGGAAGAAGCCAACGGTTACGGCGTCCCACGGATGTACTACGCCCAGTTTCTGTCGGATCAGGGACGCGTCGACGAACTTCGCATCCTAATTGCAGGGAACGACAGTATTCCTGAAATGACGTTGTTTGCGCGGTTACTCTCCAAGCTGGGCCTCGTCGAGGAGCTGCGTGAGCTGGCCGAACGCGACGCTACTGCTGCGGCGCCGGAGTTGCACCGAGCCCTGGCGGCAGCCGGAGCGGAGGAAGAGTTGAGGGCGCTCTCTCGCGGAAAGTCCGCACATGACGCTCATCGGTGTCTAGTCGAATTGCTGGCACACCAAGGCCGGGAAGACGAGATTCGCCGAATGGCTTACGATGGGGACCGGGAGGCGCGGGAGGCGCTGCTCAAGCTACTGGCCCAGGAAGGCCGCCACGCTGAGATTGCAGAGATGGCTGCTGCCGGCGACCCTTCGGCATGCCGGCATATTCAATCGCGACTCCCATGGACACTTGGTTGATTCGCCCTGACCCGTAGGTGCACGGGCCTCTGGGGAGACCGATCGTCCGCACGGGGTCGGGGTACGCAGGCGGGCACTGGCCGCCAGCCACGACGGTCTCGATGACCTCGGTTCCGGGCTGACTGCCATTAGGTCTAACCTGGACAAACCGCCGGCACCTCGCTGCACACTCCGATTCAAACACCCTCGGAATGGCCGGCGATGGGTGGATGCGCGCGTGGCGTTGTGGCTACACAGCCGTTGTCGGCGCGCAGGAAGTGCTCGGCGCCCAGCATGCCGACACGCCGACTCTCCAGGTGACCTGTCTTCTGTGCTCCCTGGCTGACACCGCTCAATGATCAGCAAGCGACCGGCATGCGGTTCCTCCTTACGCTACACCTGGAGGCATCGCACGCGGGACGTCGACGAGTCCGCGTGAGCCATGACTTCAACCACTCGAAACCCGATCGGTATGAGGCCGGGGTGGACCATTTCCAACGCTCGAGACGGGTCAGTTCGCGGTAGAGAGACGACGATCTCGTCGACGGCGTGTAGGTGCGGTCGCAGCTCAGCTACGTGCTCGTTACCGACTACAAGCACGCTGCGTACGCCGCCTTCGTAGGCGGCTGACAGCCACTGCGACAGGCCGACGCCAATTTCGGCATCACCGGGCAGTACGAAATGCCCGCTAGCGTGGCCTCCTGATTGACCCTCGTCGAGGGTCTTGCCCGCTGTGACGAGATCAGCGTTAGCGCGAAGGTCCATCAGGAGCCGTTTCTCCGCCAACGCCTGATGCTCGCCATTCACTGCGAACGCCCAAGTCAGGTAGGGCCTACGGCGCCCAGTTGCGGTCAGCCACGGCTCAAGGACGGTCAAGGCTTCCTCGCGCAACACGTCTGTCTCGACTTCGACGCCTGCGGCAATGAGCATTGACGCGCCACCTTCACCGCGAGACGTTGGGTCGATGACGGCGATGACCACCCGAGAGATGCCGGCGTCGATCAACTCTTGACGACAAGCCGGCGTAACTCCGACGTGGTTGCATGGTTCAAGCGTGACGACGGCTGTACCACCACGAGCTGCACCTCCCGCCGCGTTGAGAGCGTGTGCTTCAGCGTGCGGCTCCCCTTTACGGCGGTGAAATCCCGCCCCTACTACCGTTCCGTGCTGGTCCAGGATCACGCACCCAACAGGCGGGTTCGGGCTCGTGGTGCCTAGCCCAAGAGCGGAAAGGGTGATGGCATGCCGCATCGCGGACAGCTCGAGGTCTGACGCCATCAGGCAGTCTCCACAAGGTCGTCTAAGAACGCACGGACGTCGGCCAAGTGGCGGTGCTCATCGACAGCGGAGCCGATCTGGCCAAGTTGGTGCAGGATCCGGCGCGATCCAGCTCGCCGAGCGATCGGTAGGGCGATGTGCGCCGTGGCGGCGGCTTGCTCAGGCTGCTCAGCCGCCACGTGGGCTGCGGCCTTGGTCAGCAGGGCTGCGGTGAAATCCTGGCGGTGGAGCGATGGGATCGACGGCAGCGCGGCGTCGAGCACCGTGATGGCCTCCTCCGGCCGACGTCCAATTCTCAGGCATGTGCCTCGATGAACCTCGATGTAGCCGCTTGTGCAGTAGGAGGCGTGCTCGCCTTCGGGCTTACCTGGCCTGCGGTCTGCGGCCCACTCATGCGCTTTGTCCAGGAGCTGCATGGCCTTGCGATGCTCGCCGACTGTGGCGAGCGCGTGGGCATGCTGCACGCGGAGTGCCGCGCGCACCGGCCTGGGTACCTTCTTGTCCTGCAGCATCGCAGCTTCGGCCTCTTCGATAGCACGGTACGGCTTGCCGGCGATAAGCCAGTGCTGACTGCTGCGGTACGTCGCCCACGCTGTCATGGTTGGATCATCGATCTGATCTGCCCAGTCGAGCGCCTTCCCGGTCCAGTGCTGGGCCGATGGGGCGTCGTTGAGTGAGTGGTTCAACCAGGCGGCCGATTCCGCGTACTGGGCCGCCAGGCGTATGAGGCTGGGACGAAGCGACGATGGCACGTCGTTGAGCAGCCGGTCGAGCAGATTGAGCTGAGCCGTAACCCCAATCAGGGCGTACTGCGGTCCGAACAGCTTGTCGTTCTGGACCAGCAGATGCCACTGGGCTCGCAGCTCAAAGATCGTCTCATCCCAACTTCCCGGCACCGGCTGCTCAATGCCGTGGTTGGCGGTAGTGGTGACGTCGGTACGCCGCGGGCTGTAGAGGTCGAGTTGGCCGTCGCTCACGGCACCGAGAACGTGGCGGAGAGCAGCGCGACGCTCTTCGCTGGGCCAACGGTGCTCGCCACGTTCGAGCTTGCCGATCCAGCGAGAGTCGACGTAGTGCGCGGTGAGGACCCTGCCGGGGTAGAGCCGATCGAGAGCGGCGTTGACGGCGTCGGCCAGCTCGCTGCGCGACAGTGACTGACCTGGCCGCCGAGGTGAGGCTAGACGGCGGCGGGCGCCGCTGAGCAGGGTGTTCGGGCTGATCACCGTGTCCGGGTGGCGGGGCACTACTGGTCCCGGCGCATTCGCAGGTGAAGGCTGAGACCCTCGTTGCCGCCAACTCTGGGCTGCCGCCCAAGTTCAACAACGCTTTCGGGATGACGTGACACTGGCTCCCCCTTTCACGTCTATCCGTAGCGGGCGCTTGGCTGCTGCTGATCGGCTACTCGAAGCCATGTGGATTCGATGTCCAGGATGCCAACATCGGGCCCAGAGGGCCATGGTTCCGATGGGATCAAGCCCTCAAGTCGAAGGTCGAGCCGCATCGTACGGCGCTGCAGTGGACGGGGGCGGTGTCAAAGGCTGAACTTGCCGGCACGGATGCCGCTGGTGAAGGCGCTCCAAGTCGCAGGGCGGAATTCCAGTAGCGGGCCGGTGGCGTCCATCGAGTCGCGTACGCCGACGGTGCCGTTGGCGGCGCTGGCGACCTCAACGCAGTTGCCATCGTCGCTGCGGGTGGACTTGCGCCACCTCGTGTATCGCGAAGTCATGCGGGAACTCCTTTGATCGGTGACAGGTCCTGCGCCGCGACGCGGAGCAGATGAATGCTGCTGTTGGGTGGAAGCGCGGCGGCCTTCAGCCGGCTGTGCAGGCTCAGATAGGGCTGGACCTCATCCGGCTCGGTGTAAATCAGATCACTCGTGAGCGTGTCGGCGGCGACAGCCACCGAGTCCGGCGTGTCGCGGTAGCGGTAGATCGAGTACGCCGACCTGGGCGCGCTGTGGCCCTTGATGGACGCGTCCATCGGTAGCACGCGGACGGTCACGGTTGGGTGTGCAGCGCAGACGGCGACGATGTGCCGGAGCTGGTCGGCGACGATATGTGGGTCGGCGCCGCAGCGTCGGATCGCAATCTCGTCGAGCACCACCTCGTATCGCGGCCCATCGGCGGCGAGTAGCAGTTGCTGCCGGTACGCGCGGGCGGCCACGGCTGCCGCGGGGTCGAAGGTCTCGGGGTGCCGGGCAGGGTCACTCCGCAGCCGAGCATCGGCAAACGCCTTCGTCTGGAGCAGACCGGGAACCAATGCCAAGGCGTACTCCGTGATGACTCTGGTGCCGCTCTCCAGGTCGGCGTAGGTAGCCTGCCGGGCACCTATTTGTTCCGCGTTCGCCATCCACCATCCGGGCGCCCAGCCGTCGGTCGCCGCGTCCATGATGGCCCTGCGCCGGATGGTGCCGACTGCCAGGTATTCGCAGATCCCGCTGACCAGGTCGATGTCGGGGCCGAGACGCCCATTTTCTAGAGCACTGAGCTGTTGCCGCGGAAATCCGACAGCGCGTGCAAGTGATTCCGCAGCCAGCCCGTGCTCGTTACGCAGGCGCCTGATCTCGCGCCCAAGCCATCGTCGCCGGACGTGCGGACTGGGTCTGGTCACCGGCGGCCTCCACGGCTTCGTCTCAAGCCGGTCGACCATGCGGCCGGCTCGGTGATCTCAATGTAACCCCGACAGACAGCAAAACGATCTTGGAGACGGTTCCTGCGCAGCCATGAATTCCCAGGTCAGAAGACGGTCGGACCGGAGGTCGGTATACGAGGTCAGACCAAAGGTCGGCATTCCCAGTCGCACAGCATTCAGTGATCGTTGAGTCGCATTCAGTTGCTCGCAGGGTGGGACCACCCCCACCACGCGGTCGCTCAATCGCCCGAGATCCAGCTGGGCAGGTGCCTGTTTCGGCACTACCCAGGCGAGCAGGGTGCAGGGGCCCGTCGCGTCCCCCGCGCGAGTCGGTCCCTGCACCCCCGGACGGATGTGCGGCCAGGGCCGGAGGATCCCGGCCGCGCGCCCAGCCAGTGAGGGAGATGACGGTGGCGAAGCGAATCAAGTGGTTCGTCCCAGCACAGGACGGTCGGCAGTACCGACCGTTTGGCATCGACTGCGAAGGCGCAGCGACGCTGTTCGGCCACCACGGCGGATGGAACCGGACTGGCACGGCCGGCCCGAACCAGGCCTCCCCTCAAGAGCTCACTGCGGAGAACCGTGCCTTCTGGGCCGGTCTTGATCGGGTGCCTGCCGATTGGCGGATCCGTCACAACCCACAGGGCGACGAGAAGCCAACACCATGAGCGACCCTGGCAACCTGCCCACCGTGGAGCCCGGGACGCTGCTGAGGCTCGGCGCCGATGATTGGTCTTTCGGGCGCGACCTGACCCCTGGCACGCGTGTCGAAGTCGTCGTCGCCTGGCTCCGAACCGATCTCGCTCACCTCAGTGAAGAGTGGATCTGGGTACGCGGCCACCGACCCCAGTGTGACTACCCCAAGGTTGATCTACACCCGCCCTGTATGGAGTTGCGCGTTGGTGTCGCCGCGCTACGCCGGATCGCGCAGACGCCGTGACGAGCACCGACGAGAGCGACCGTCCGGTCGACCGTTTCGAGTCGGCTCGCCTGACGGTGCTCCAGCACGTAGATGACCGCACCTGTTTCCACTGCAGGAACAACGAATGCGAGCAGCAGGCCTGGGCAGTGGAGGAGCTCACCCACCACGCCGGGGGCCGACACCTCCTCCGGCGGCTCGGGCTCCTCCCCGCCTCCGGCCACTCACCTCCGGAAGGCGAGCCGCGGTGAACAGACCACCTGAGGCAGCAGATGAACAGCCCACGCCAGCCCACGACGACCCGGCACCGCCACGTCGACCGGTGCGAGCCGTCGGTACCGCTGCCGCAGTCACCCCTCGCATCGCCGACGAGTTCTTCTACATGGCGCACGACGATCAGACCGGCCGACCCCGGCTCTTCGACACCGCACTCGCCTCAGGCCTCGCCGCCGCGCTGCTGGCCGAGCTGTACTACATGCGCCGGATCACGTTCGAGCACGGGAAGGTCTATGTCCTTCGGACGATCCCGCCGAACGACTGGCTGCAACACCTCGTCCTCGACCGGTTGATCGCTCAGCCGCAGCACACCGACACCCGGACCTGGCTGACGTTTCTGGCCACCGCCGCCTACGAGCAGGTAGCCACACGCATGTGGCAGGTCGGGCTTCTCCGACAGCACCGGGTCAGCCGGCTCTGGCGGCAGCGCACCGTTTACCTGCCGACAGACATCAACACTGCGGCCTGGTCCTGGGCACGACTGTCGCAGCAGGTGCGCAATTACCGGCAGCTCGACCACTTCGATGTCGCGCTGGCCGGCCTGACTCTGCACACCCAGCTGGACACAGCTCTGCTCGACGGCGCGCCGTACAGCGCCCAGACACACCTGCGCCAGGTGGTCAACCAATCGTGGTTACCGCTACGCGATCTCCTCGCTGACCTCAGCAGCGTCATCGGCGCAGGCGTCCTCAGCCACCGCACCACTTGACGTGTCGCGCACCAGACACCCCACGTGAAAGAGAAACCATGCCCCATTCGAAACCCGACACGGTCACAGCTGTCCTGGCACGCGGCCGACTCGGAATCCCCTCCGTCGTCTTCTTCGTGATCGCCGCGGCCGCGCCACTCACCGTCATCGCCGGCGGAGCAACCACCGGGTACGCCGTTACCGGTGTGACCGGCATCCCCGTGTCGTACCTGGTCGTCGCCGCCGTGCTCGCCGTGTTTGCGGTCGGCTACGTCGCCATGTCCCGGCGGATCGTCAACGCCGGTGCCTTCTACACCTACGTCACCCGGGGACTCGGCCGCCCGGCCGGCGTCGCGGCAGCCATGGTCGCGCTACTGGCCTACAACGCCATGCAAATCGGCTTGTACGGCGGGTTCGGCGCGGTCCTCGCCCAGTTCCTGCAGAGCCAGTACGGCTGGCGCACCACCTGGTGGCTGTGCGCTCTGATCGCCTGGGCAGTTGTAGCCGTTCTCGGCCTACTGCGCATCGACCTGAACGGCAAGGTCTTGGCAGTCATGCTCGTCGCCGAGTGCGCCATCGCAGTCGTCTTCGACGCAGTAATGGTCGGTCACCCCGCCACCGGGACGGTCACCTTCGACACCCTCGCTCCGTCGCACGTCTTCGCCGCCGGAATCGGCGCCGCACTGGTCACCGCGATCACAGGTTTCGTCGGATTCGAGGGCACGGTCGTCTTCAGCGAGGAGACCAAAGACCCGGGCCGGACCGTACCGCGCGCCACGTACATCGCCGTGGCGATCACCGGTCTGCTTTACGGCCTGTCGGCGTGGGCCATGTCCGTGGCCACCGGTCCCGACAGGGTCGTGGGAGCCGCCCGCGCGGACGGGACCGACCTGATCTTCAACCTCGTCTCGCCGCACCTCGGCACGAGCGTCATCACGATCGGCCGCGTCCTCTTCATCACCAGTCTGTTCGCCGCGCTGCTGTCGTTTCACCACACCGTGGCCCGGTACTTGTTCGCCCTCGGGCGGGAGCGAGTGCTCCCCGCGGCGCTAGGTAGGACCAGCCACCGTACCGGCGCACCGAAGATCGGCTCGATCATCCAGAGCGTCGTCGCGGTGGTCGTACTCGTCGGCTACGCGGTGGCGAACGCCGACCCGATCGTGCACCTCTTCTTCTGGGTCACGGTGACCGGTGGCCTCGGCGTCCTGGCCCTGATGACCGTGACCTCTGCGGCGGTGGTCGGCTTCTTCGCCCGGATCAGACATACCGAGGGGCCTTGGCGGGCCGTCGTCGCGCCGCTGATCGCGACGGTCGCGCTGGCGGCCATCCTCGCCGTCACTGTGCAGGAGTTCGACACCCTCCTCGGCGTACACCCGCATTCGCCGCTGCGCTGGCTCATCCCTACCACGTACGCCATCGTCGCCCTTGGTGGCGTGACCTGGGCACTCATCCTTCGGGCCGCCAAGCCGGACGTCTACGACGCCATCGGCCTCGGCGCGCAGAGCGCCATCGCGTCCCTGCGCGGCGTTGCCGCCGTCCGCCAACCGGCCTGACCAGAGCCAGGAGTGATCATGACCGACATCAGCACCAACGTGACGGTTCGCCAGGCAGGCCGCGGCGACGCGGAGGGCTTGATTTCCGTCCTCGCCGAGGCGTTCTTCGACGGACCCGTAGCCGACTGGTTGGTCCCAGACCGCAGTGACCGCCACGCCGTCTACCGCCGCTACTTCGAGCTGGTCCTGAACCACGGCTTCGACAATGGCTATGTCGACACCACCGCAGATCTCTCCGCCGTCGCGATCTGGTACCCGCGTATCGAACCCCCGCCCAACTTTCTGGAGCATCCGGCTGTACTGGAAGCGGCCACCGGGGTATACGCGCCGAAGTTTGCCCTCCTCGACGCGGTGTTCGAGGCGTTTCACCCCAGCGAGCCACACCACTACCTCGCCTACGCTGCCGTCAGCCCGGAACAGCAGAATCGCGGAGTCGGCGCCACTTTGTTGAGCCACCGCCACCGCCAGCTCGACGCGCTCGGCATGCCCGCGTACCTGGAGGCCAGCAACGTCCGCAACCGCGAGCTGTACGTCAGACTCGGCTACCGGGCGGGTCCACCGTTGATCCTTCCCACCACCGGGCCGACGATATGGCGGATGTGGCGCGGGCAACCCGATGCCGCCCGGCCCGCGGGCTTCCCCGCAAGCGGACCGCTGCCACGCCGCAACGCCCCGTGACCCCCGCGGTGAGGACCCTGCTCGTACGCCCCGGGCAGCCCAAAGATGTAGCGGCGATCGCCGCTCTCCTTGCTCACGGCCTCGCCGAAGACCCGGTGGCCGAGTGGCTTGTTCCAGACCCCGCCGAGCGGCAAGCCGTCTTCCAGGGACTACTGGCAACAGAAGTTGACCATTCCGTTGAGTGGGGCGACGTCGACCTGCTGCCGGACATGGGCGGCGTCGCGGTGTGGCGCCGGCATCCGGCCGACGACGCACCGGTGTTGTCCGATCACCATCTGGGCACCTTCACAAGGCGCGCGTTACCTCGGTTTCAGCAGCTCAGCTCGCTGGTGGGCAGCTACCGATCCGACGCGCCGCATCAATGGCTGGCGTGGCTGTACGTGGCACGAAGCCACCGTGGGCAGGGCATCGGCGCAGAGCTGCTCGCTCGTCACCACGAGGTCGTTGATCAACTCGGTCACCCGGTGGACACAGTGGTGACCAACCAGGCTGCCCGCGACTTCCTGCAGGCCAACGGCTACCTCGCGAGCCTGCCGCTGCACCTGCCGAGCGGGCCCCGACTCTGGCCGCTGCGCCGCATCGCCCGCGCGGCTGCCGTCCGCCCGGCGACGGCGAATCAGATCGGTTGATCACCAGCTAACGCCCGGCACCAAGGCCGCCTCGACGACGGATCCTATGCCGGGATCGACCTTCTCAGACACCAGCGAGGAATCAGAGACCTATGCTCAGATCGACCGTCATCATCCGCTGCGTGGTCGTCAGCCTTCTCGGAAGCATGCTTCTCACCAGCTGCGGGTCGGGAACGCCCCTGGAGCAGACGCCAGGCCCAGCCACGTCGTTGACCGATGGAAATCAGCTAGATGCCACGCCGAGTGTGACCTCGGCCGACCCAAATCTGACCCCACACCAGCGATTGATGGCCCTGGCCCAAAGCATCTCCGCCACACCCGCCGACGGCACGGCCGATCTTCCGTACACCTATCTGCACACCCAGACGTGGACCCGCGCAACTAACATGATCGTTCGTACGGACGTGCGGCGGTGGCGCCGGGACGCCGACGGCTCTGGCCAAGAAGTCACCCGGCGCCTTCCCGACCTACCCGGCGTTGACCATCAGCCGGAGCGCGACGAGCGGAAACTCTTTGCGAAGGCGCCCGAGACCTTGACGCGGCACCGGGTGAACACCTTGCATCCGCACCTACCCGGACCGCTGCCGGCCGACGCAGAAACGCTGACCGGTGCGCTGGCACCCCGCGAACTGGCTGCCGAGCCCGCCTACCCGAGGATGCTCACCGGCGGTGTCGTCGGGCTCGCCACAAGCCAATACCTCAACCGAGAGCAGCGGGCGGCAAGCCTCCGAGTCCTCGCCACAGTCCCCCAGATCAAATACCTCGGAAAAACCACTGATCTCGCCGGACGTCCCGGCCTGGGCTTCTCGGTGACTGCCGACGGCTCCACGTCGCAGCTCGTGATCGATCCGAATAGCGGCGAGATCCTCGCCGCTCAGGAGCGGGTGACAGGGCGGCGGCCGGGCCTGTTCTCGTACGTCCTCATCCTCGAACGGGGCCACACCGCCAGCACCCGGCCCGCCGCGTACCCCTGAACCACCTGATGGGCATCAGCATTCTGTACCAGACGCGCCGAGTTGCGGAGGTCTGCGGTCATGCCGCAGGGCGGTCCGGCCGGGGAGCCCACTTGCCGCCGTCCAACCAGGCATCGGCACCCACCTCGGCCTGCGGGAAGGGCGTCGTGGTGTGGTTTCGGGTGCCGAGGTCGGGGCGTTCCTTACGCTCCTGCTCATCAATCTTGATCAGGTCGGACATGGCTTCGGCGTGCAGGCGCTCGGCCTCCAACAGGAAGGTGACAAATTCCTGTACGACCTTCTGCAGCGCGGCCTCCGGGTTCGAGCACGACGAGAAAAGACCGTTGACCGCTTCGATGTAGCCCTTGAGGGCCTCAATGAGCGTGCCGATGTGCTGGTAGCCGAGGCCGGCGTACGCGTTGCGGAGGCCTTCCAGCATGCTTGCGGCCTTCTTACCCTCCTCGGCCTGCCAGCGCGTCTGGGTCTCGAGCTGAAGCAGGTAAGCCGAGGCGCGTTCGGCGTACTGGCTGAACGCCTGCAAGGCGCTGCCCTCCCAGTAGAGCTTGAGGTTCTTCAGCTCGCCGTCCATTTCGGCGCGCAACTCGGCGTAGGTGCCGGCGACCGAATGCAGGAGGTCGGCCCGGTTCCAGATCACCTTGGGCGCCGACCGCCAGGCGTGGACCATCAGGCCCGTCAGTGGGAGGCGGTCGCCGGTGCCGAGCTCAATCAGGATCGCCTCCAGCTGAAGAAGCGTGTCCCGGTGCTCGTGGATGAACGTGTCGAGCTGGTCGCCCTCGCCGTTCTCGTAGTAAATGGTCCGGCCGCCGCTGAAGCCGAGATTGTTGCCGTCGGTGCTGCCGATGGTGATCGGCTCCTCGACGACGCGGGTCCGCGGTAGTCGCTCGTTGCGGGTGGCGCTTAGCCGGTCGTTGCCTTCCGGGATGACCAACACCGGCTGGTCGTCCGGGAGTCTGCGGTCGTGCGGTTGGGACAGGATGCCTGCGCCACCCGGACGGACTCGTACGCTGCTGCCGTAGCCGTCGCCAAGCGGCAGATATGGCCCCAGATCCCGGTTGAATACGTCGAGGTTGGTGGCAACGTCCAGGTCGGTGCCCTCGTAGTCAGCGGCGATCTGCAACAACCCGTCGGCGATGCGCTCCATCTCGTCGCGGGCGATCGCCGCCTCGGACATCCTGCTACCCAAGGCCGTCGCCCAGTCCCGGTTGAGCTTGTCGGAAATCCCCTCGAGCGTGCCCCAGGCGGCCACCGGGATCGCACCGACGTCGCCGACGTAGCGGCGAACGGCGCTGTAGGTCACCGCGTCCTCGTAACGCTCCACTCCGAAGGCCACCAGTGCCCGCGACTCGACCCGCAGGGCCGACGTGTCCGTGGTCATACTGCCTGCCCCTGCTCCTGGGTTGGCTCGCTCGGATTGAACAGCTCGACACCGACCGGGGAGCCGAAGTAGTCGATGCGCAACCGGCGGTACCGCCGCCGATGATCCGCCAGGGCTGCGAGCAGGGCCGTCCGAATCTCGGACGCCACCTGGTCCGGACTGCACCGGCGCAGCATTCCCGACCGAATGTCGACCTTCAGGTCGCCGTCGTGGTCCCGGACGACCGTCACCCAACCGTTGGCGGAGACGCCTTCGGCTCTGATCCGTGCCACGTCCTCGAAGTAGCGTTGCAACTTGCCCACGGCGTCCTCCTAATCCGTGGCCTTCAGCGTCATCGCCCGATCGGTGATGCGCTGGGCGCTGGTGTTGGCGTACGTGACGAGCTGCGCGACCGCAGAATTGGCGTTGCTGAAGTCCGCGAGGATGTGCGCGTAACGCTTGTCGGAGGCGAGGAAGACGCCGGCGTAAACCTTGTCGTTGATCCTCGCCGAGCAGGATCGCGCCACCTCGTATCGCGCCGCGCTCGGGTTCGGGACCTGCTCGCCCTCGCACGGGCCGGTCGTGGCCGTGCTACGGAGGAAGTCCTCGTCACTGCTCTCGATGACGCTCAACACGACCCTGCCCTGATACGTCTGATCAGCAGAGGTGAAGTCGAGATCGCAGCGAACCCGCGACCGGTCAACCTCGCGCTTCGGCTCCGTACGCGTCAGGATCCACGACCCTTCAACGACATCCGGTAGGGCTGCAGCAAACTCGGCGCACGAGGGAACGACCTCGTCGTCACCGAACGGCCACCACCGCCAACCGCCCAGCAGCCCGAGGGCCAGGACGACGATGCCGGCCACGATGGCCAGCGTCTTCCTGCTCATCTGACCGCTCAACGACCACTCCGCCGCTCGTACACGGGTGGCTTACCGTCGCGTGCCGACGTTTGCAGTGCGGCCAACGCGATCCTGGCCGCCGCCCGCACTTGCCTAGCCAGCGAGTCATCCGTGTGACGGCGCAGGCCGTCCACCTCGACCGCGACATCACCCTGACTCGATGCGGCGATGCGAACGGACCGGTCCGGCGAGTAGACATCCACGTCAGGTCCGAGAGCGGGTACGTCGGGATTCAAGGGCTTTCGTGACCCGGGCGTCATCGGATCGGTCCTTTCCGGCAGTCGTGCGGACTGCTGCCAGCAGGGTCATGCTGGTGCCCGACGGAGATGCCATCCCGTCGCGAGGCGGTCATGGCGGTGACCCTATCAACGGTCGTAACCGGCTCGCTGCCCTCAGTGATCACCGCAGATCGACGCGTTTCTGCATCAGGGGCATCAGCCCTACGTGACGTCGTCCATGAACTGTTAGCCAGCACGAGATCACCGCGACCGGCGGACAGTCGGCCCGGACGACGGATCGAACCCCGCGCTGGACGACCCAGAAATCGCTGTCCTAGGCCGTGGCGGGCTCGGAAAAGCGCTGGATAACGGGCTCCGGTTTTCACGTTGACTGCGGGCGTCCTGCCCCTGCACCAGCCCATGGGTGAGATCCTGAACGACGTCGTCGCCTCTCGTGGCGGGACGCCAACGCTCGGCGGCGCGGAAAATGAGTGAGCCAACAGGGCGCTGCAGGATGCCTTCATCCCTGACAAACAGGTCGCGGCGCTGCAGGGCAGCCGAAAGCCCTTTGTGAAGCGTGGCCGCCATGATCGGAAGCTCCGAGTTGAGGCGTGAGATCTGCTGGAGCTGCCGGCCGCCCGGCCCTCCATGGTCGCCCTTGCTGAGAGATCGAAGCCAGCGCAGGACCTCTGTCAGTTCGGCAGCAGTGTCGCGGGCTGGGCCAATCGGAGGGGTGGCACGCAGGTCAGCAGCCGCAATGGCTGCCTGACGCCAGCTGCCGGTCGTCTCCGGGTGGCCGGCGCTGGACAGCACACGCACCGCCAGGCCGAGTTGAGTCCCGAGCTGTAGGTGGACAGCCGTCAACTCCCTTGTGTTCTGCCACATCCACGTTCGCGCTGCGCTGACAGCTGTGACCGCGTCATCCGCGGTACTGACGGCGGGTGCGGGATTCATCGGAGGCCGGGCAACGTCGAGCCCGTGTAGTCGGGGTTGTCCGCGACCCAAGGAGATCAACTCATGGGTGACCGCGCTCAAGCGGCTGCTGGCGGTCCACCTGGCGGCCTCCGCCGCCGGTCGGTAGATCTCGGTGAGATGGTCCCGCCTTTGGTCGAGCCATCCCGGCAGTGCCACGTCGATCATAATCGCGGCCGAGGTGAGCCGGGCGATGTCGGCGAGGCCAGATTGGACCCCCCCGCCAGCTCGAACCGCGAGCCCTTCCGGAGTACGAGGTGTCTGCCCCGGCGGGACGTGACTGGCAAGAATGTCACCGATCACGCCGATGGCGTCGGCAGCCCGACGGAGCCAACGCGCCGGTCCGGCGACCACGGCCGCGGAAGAGGCTGGAAACTGCCGATCAATGACCGCGGCGGCTTGAAGCCCGACGTAGAGCTGGGTCAAACTCTGCCCGTGCCTAGCCAGAATGGCCGTGGCACGGGCCCGATCTGGCGCCTCCGCTGCCGGGCGGCCACCAACCAGCAGGACCGTCGCTCGAGCCAACTGCGTGTAGATGGCAGACCTGGCAATCACGGCGGCATTGATATCGGCCGCAGTCGTTGCACGGCTCAGACCCATGGCGGTAGACGCGGTACGTAAGGCCTGATACGCCTCGTTGTACCACTGGCCAACCGTCATACCAGGGCCGCGGCCGCGCGTCGCAGCTGTTGGGCGCCGGCGTCATGGCTAAGCCGTCGAGCCAGGTCGTCGCGATCACCGGCGGCCAGACGATCGTGGTACTGCGCCAGTTGCTCCAGCAGCGCCGTCACGGCGAGGCGAGTCTCAGCGTCATCCCGGACCGGCGCCCCAGCGTCAACAACGACGTCGTCGTGATCCGAGTAGAGCCTCGCTCGGACGTCAAGCAGCTCCAGGCCGTAATGATCCCAAGCAAGGTCGGTGCCGGCCAGGCACTTCCACGCCTCGATCGCCAGCTGAACAGCACCTGCGGCGGTGGTGTCATCGGCACCATAGGCAAGTCGAGCTGCTATCTCTCGAGCTGCCTCGGCATAGTCCATGCCGTGAGCTTGGTTCGATGTCATCATCAGGTTCTTCCCCTCGTAATTTGACACATCGCGGTGAGACGAAACCCGCCCGATGCTGGTCCGTCTATCCAGCCCCGCTGCTCGCGGACAGCAAATCTGGCAGGAGTTCGCGTAGCAGGGCGTAGGTGACCGGTGCCAGGTCTTCGGGCACCTCGGCTTCTCGCGCACGCATCAGCTCACCCAGAAGGTTCCGCAGCTCAGCGGTATGTCCTTCCGCGTGCGCGGCTCGCATGATGTCGTGCCAGGGCCCGTCGTCACCGCGCTCCGGATCGGCTAGCCAGGCCCGCTGTACGGCCCACCGCGCACCTGCGGGGTCGCCCGCCTCAAGGTAGAGCTCGGCAAGTTCGTGGGCGGTGTCGACGACAGCAGAGGTGATGTGCCCGGGATAGATGTCGGACTCAGGTAGCCAGGTGAAGGGGTTGCGGGTACCGGCTGCGTAGGCGCGGTCGGCTCCGTCGAGAGGGGCACCCTGAACGAGCTCCAACGCAGCTCGAAGGTCTTTTACGCCGGCAGGACCACGGCTCTCGCCGCGGCTGCGCAGCCGGCGGAACAGGTGCCAGTCCAGCAGGTAGCCCTGCGCCAACCGATAGAGCCGGTCGGATCCCATCTCTGGCAGCCAGGCGGTGCCGTCGGCAGTCTCTCCCAACCACCGGCGGGCGCGGGTGATGGCCACCCGTCGACTGGCGTCCTTGACCTGCTGATCGGGCCACAGCGCATCGGTGAGCTGCTCGGCCGATGCTCCGCGGGCGCCGCGTTGAGCAAGGTAGACGATGAGTTCCGCGTGGAAACGGCGACGCTGGTCGGGCACCGGGCCGGGGGCTTCGACCACTACCGCCCCGAGGACGCTGATCCGAGGACGGTAGCTGTCCCGCTCTCGCCAGGCCCGCAAATCGGCATCGAGCTGCGGGTCAGCTTGGCGGCGTCGCTGGCGAATCGCGGCCGTGACCTCGCGCGGTGGAGCCGTGGCGACAGTACGGGCATGTTCGATGCCGGGCACCGCGACGATGGGGTCCGCCAACGTCGACGTGTCGACGGCGCCGGTCGCTGCATCGCCGGACGTGGGCGCCGTCGGCCTGGCCGGTTGGCTCGTAGTGAACAGGTCGAGCACTGAGCCGGCGGCGTCGGTATCTTCCGCCCACGACTCCGGCTCAGTCGCCAGCGGGGTCGGCTCGTCCGTGGCCGCCCTCGCCTGCGTCATGATCTCGACGAGCGGTTCCAACTCTCGCACCGGCAATCCTGCTGCGGCGCCCTCGACAAGGAGGAACGGCAGGGCGAGGCGCAGTCGGCCGCCAACATCAATCAGGGCGGTGTTCGGGCCTGCGGCGGCGGGGGACGTCGTGGTGCTGACCACCGCGACAGCGGATCGCCCAAGCCCCCGCAACTCCTTCCCCAGCTCATCGAGCACGCCGATATCGTTCGCGTCCGGATCGGCGACGAGCAGCACCTGAGGTGCCCAGGCTTCGCCGACATCGAATATGCGACCGGCGAACGTGTCGGCTGATCCGGTTGCACTAAGGGCAGCTGCCACGACTGCGGCACGCCGCCGAATCCGCGTGGCAGCCTCCGCGACGGACGAGACCGCCCGCACCCGGTCCGGGTTGAGGGCGATGAGCAGTTCGGTCTCCAGCACCGGGAAGCCGGTGACGATGATTTCGACCTCGTCGGACCAGGCATTGCAGGCCAACTCGCAAGCGAGGTAGCGCAGCAGTGCGAGGGCGCGTTCGCTGTCACCGGCGATGGTGAGGCTGCCTAGACGTTCGAGGTCGATCAGGAAGTGTCGACCGGGCTGGGATCCGATGGCGACGAGAGTGGGTAACGGGGACAGCTGCTCGTCAACGGGCGGCATGACCGCTCCACCAGGCAGGGTCCAGTCCCTGCCCGCGGCGATCCACGGTGCGGGCGGTTGTGGGCCCGGCTCGCTGAGCACGACCGTAACCTCGCGGTCGACAATCCAGGCGGCGGCAATATCCGGCAAGGGCTGTTCCCGCTCCGCCAGCGCTGCGGCGAGGCTGCGTAGGGCGAGGTCAAGTCGGTCGACGTCCGCGGGTTGCTCGGCAACTCGCAGGGCGCGTTCCGTGGCACCACCCTGAGGATGTGGCAGCCGGCGGCCGGGTCGACGGTGCTGACGTTGGCGGCGCCGGCGACGGAGAACGGTGGCGAGCAGCAGCGCGGAGAGCAACCCTGCACCGGCCAACGATCCCAGGACGATCACCTCGTCGAGGTCGCCGTCTTCGGCCGGGTTTCTGGTCTGGTCACGCGGCGCGGGAGGATCCGCAGTACCTCCTGCTGTGGTCGACGGTCCGGGCGTCACGGACGGGCTGACCGAGGCAGTTGGCGTAGCCGCAGGGGCCGCAGAGGTCTCGGGTGACGGCGGAGCTGGTGCGCCGGGCCGATTCCCCCCAGCGTCCGGTAAGCGGGGCACTGCTGGCTGGTCGTCGACTTCTGGTGCGCTCGGACCCGGTTCGGTGCGGCCGCTAGCCACAACTTGGCCTTGGGCGTGGTCGACAGGACCACGATCGCGGGCGTCGCTGGGCAGTTTGACGCGCCAGCCACGCTCGATGTGGTTCGGGAATCGGTGTTCACGTCGTTCGAGATCCGGGTTGATATCCGCAATTTCTGCGTAGCGATCGGCGTCACCGAGGAAGCGTTGCGCGACGCCGGCTAGCCAGTCGCCACGTGCCACCTCATAGACAAGTGGCCCGGCCGATGCAGCTGGTGTCGTCTGCGTCGTGGTAGTTGCTGCCAGGGAGACGTCCACCGGTATCCGCAGTTTCCAGCCGGCGTACACCCGGGTGTTGCCTGGCTGGAGGCTTCGCCCGTCGGCTTGCGCACGGCCGTGGTTGGCTTCAGCTAAGCGCTGCCAGGAAACGTTGTACCCCTCTGCGATGTCGAGCAGGCTCTCTCCGCGCTCCACCGAGTGTTCAAGGTAACCGGCGAGGTTCGGAACATTTTCCGATGCGGCCGTGCGCGGTGCCACCTGCTCCGCGCTCGCAACCGCGACTGCAGGCGGGCTGGCGATGGCTGCAGGCACTGATGCTGATGCCAAAGCCGGAGCGGCGAGCGCACCGAGGATCGCGGCGACGAGCGCGGCCGCGGCACGTTGCTGCAGTCGCATGCCGGGGATGCGAGCGATGTTGCGCGGAACCCGACCGCGCCGACGCCCGTGCAGTTGGGCGATCGTCTCCACGGCCAGGGCGATCAGAAAGGTGACCCAGGTCCAGACAGCCAGCACGACGGCGACCCAACCGATCAGCGCCAGTGTCTGCAGGAAGAGGTCTCCATCGTCCCGGCTGCTGATGGTGTGCCAGACCTGGGAGGCGGCTGCGCTCGGATCTTCGACCAGGTCGGTGAACCATGCTCCGAGACCGGGCAACGGATTGCCGGCGGCCCAGACGAGAAGGACCGGCAGGGCGACGATCAGCGCGACCACGGCGAGGGCGCCGAGGCCATCGAGCACCTGCCTGCCCCGACCGATCGTCGGTACGGTCCGCGCCACGGTTACTCCTTCCCGGTCTGTCACTGAGCGATGAGGGTCGCGGTGGCCCGGCCGGTCACCGTCGTGCCTGCTCCCCCACCGAACAGGTCGAGCAGGATCGGGTTGTAGGTGACAGTGACGGTTACGGTGAGCTGCTGGACGCCGTCCACGGTGACAGTGCCCGTGACCCCGTCGAGATCGTTGAGGTACGCCTGGACCGCGGTGGCGGCCATCGAGGCGTCGATCTCCTTAGCGCCGCCGTCGATGGCCTGCCCCGCCTGGATCGCCTGCCCGCCAGCCCGGGCCGCCTCGGCGGCGATGTTGTCCGCCCGTTGGTAGGCGCGGACCTTGGCACCACCGTCGACGACCAGGCCGATCAAGGCGAGGAAGGCCGGTGCGAGGACGGCGAACCAGATCGTGATCCGACCCTCGTCGTCGCCCAACCGGCGTTTGCGCACGGTCACTGCCGTGTCCGATACGTGTCCAGCGGGCTGGTGAAGGAAGCGGCCAGCGGCACGGTGCCGGGCATCCCGGGCAGCGCGACGTCGGAGAAGGTAGCGGTGCAGCTAACTGTGGCGGTAACGGTGGCGGGTTGGCCGACTGGAACACCGAAGCCCGCGGTGGAAACGGCGACGGCCAAGTCGGTGCAGCTCAGCCCTTGGGCGTCGAGGGTGGAGTCGGCAGCGGCCAGCGCCTGGGCGTTCGCCTCGCTGCCGGTACGGGCCAGGGACGCCGTACGGGCGGCGTCGTAGGCCGCCGCCTCGAGCGCCTGGCGGGCGAGGTTTATCCGACCACCGATGACGGCGCCGGCGAACAACGCCAGGATGGCCGGTGCCACCACTGCCATCTCGATGCTCGCCGAGCCGCGCTGATCGCGGATCCACCGGGTGCTCATGGCGTGGTGGGCCGCTCGACGGGTCCATGGGCGGACTTGCTGATGGTCCAGCTGAGCCCTGGTAACACCGAGATCGCCTGGCCGGTAACGGTGACTCGCACCTCGGTCGCGGTGCGGATAACGGTGACCTGTTGGTTTTCCAGGCCCACCCCGGCGGTCGACAGGAAGTTGGTGGCTCGCGTCTCTCCCGCTGCGGCTGAGGACTGGTAGCCCCGGGCGGCGTTGACTCCCTGCGTTGCGGCACCCAGCGCGATGGACTGGGCAAAGAAGATCAGCCCGGCCTGAATGACGGCGAAGGTCAGCAGGATCATCGGCAGCGCGATGATGGCGAACTCCACCGGTGAGCTGCCACGATCGCTGGGCCCGGAACCCGCCTGCCCGCGTCCGGTCGGGCACGGGCGGTTGGTGGGCTGCTCCCGGCTCACGGCTGGGTCGGGATGAGGGCGACCCAGCCGTTGGCGACGGCGACGATCGCACCGGCGACGACCACTGCGCCGGCGACGAGGATCGCGGTGATGACGGCGGTACCGACTGGGCTGTCGCCGCGGTCGGCGTGGGTCGGATCGGTCAAGTCCTGCCAGCGAGTCGTCAGGTAGGCGACGACGCCGTGAATGGTGAGCATGGCGGGTTCCTTCCGTGAGAGGTGTGCCGGGATCAGCGGACGAACAGTCGGGCCATGAACGGATAGCCGATGAGGACGAGGAGCACGAGGATCAGTGCGGCAGCGGGGATGTCGAGCTTGTTGGTACGCAGCTCGGCCTGGGCGAGAGCCTCGGTGCGGATCCGGTCTCGCATCGAGTCGGCGCGGGCGCGGAGCGTCTGGTGGACGTTGGCACCTTCGCTGCCGGCGGTGCGCATGATGTCCGCCAGGTCACCCAGCTCAATGACCTCGATGTCGCGGGAGAGGACCTTCAGTTCGTCCCACGGCGGTCGCAGTTGCAGCTGGGCGCTGAGCAGGGCTTCTCGGATGCGGGCGAAGACCCAGCCGTGGCAGACGCTGGCCGCGCGCTCAAGCGACTCCACCGGACCATGCCCACCAAGAACCTGGTGTGCCGCGAGGTCGAGGTAGGTACACATGGCCCGGGTGAACTCCGCCCGTGCGACTGCGGCCTTGGACACGACCTCTCGGTGGGCCAGTACTGCACCGGCCAAGGCGGCGACGATCGTCGCGCCCACGGGGATGAACACCGAGATTGGCAGGGACAGCACCGCAACGGCGACGGTGATCAGGGCGGGCAGGACCAGGCAGAACAGTGCCGACAGCCCCAGGGTGAGGAAGTACTGGTCGGTGCTGCGGTCCAGCAACCGCAGGTCGGCGTACGGCACCGTGAACCGCCGCCGGAGCCAGCTGATGCCGGCCGGGGTATCGCTCGCGGCGCTCAGCGGATGAAGCCGTCGAAGCGCGGGACCGAGCGCCGGTGGGGCCGGAATCAGCTGTACGACCAGCAGAAACACCCCGGACCCAGCCATCGCGCCGGCGAGGACCATGGCGGTGACGTAGCTGTTGTTCATGCCGTCGCCGCCAAGGTCTGCACCTCGACCGGTGGTAGTAGTCGTTCCCGTTTGGGCGGCAGGCTGAGCTTGCGGACCGAGGTCATGAGCACGACGTACAGGCCGGCGAGGAAGAGCAGCACGAGCTGCCCGAGCACGCTGCCGTACGGCTGCAGATAGTGCGGGTTGATCACCCCGTAGCCGAGCAGCAGGATGGTCATGCCCGTCAGGAACCGAACGGCGAAGCGGGGGCCTTCGCGTTTCGCATCCACCGTCGAGCGCATCTCGATCTCGGCGGCGATGGATCGGCTGATTCCGGTCAGCACCTCGTGTAGACCCTCACCGCGGTCGGTGACGTGGAGCATGAGCGGGGCAATGACCTGATCCGCGGTGTAGTCGTTGAGGTCGTCGGCCATCTGCTGGAGAGCAGCGATGGGGTCGGCGCTGCCCTGCAAACGCGCCGCCAGGTCGCGGACCTCCTGCTCGATGAGCTGCGGCGCCGTCGCTGCGGTGGCGACGACGGCCTGCTGCAGACCGATTCCCCGGGCGACGATGTCGGCCAATCGGCGAGTCCAGGCTTCCACGGCCTCCAGCCGGGCGATCGCCTGCTTCTCCGCACGACCTGCGGCGAATAGCCACGGTATCCCGGGGAGGGCAATGCCGATGATCAGCCCGGCGGCCGGCCAGCCGGTCAGCAACCAGGTCAGGGCACCTGCGCCGATCGCCGTACCCACCCTGATCTGGTGGGCGCGGCGTTCCCGGCGCGTGCGTCCGGGCCCGGTCCACCAGCGACGGGCGTGCTGCTGTAGGGCCGATGAAGGTCGGGGCGGACGGGTGGTACCCACGACGCCGAAAACACCGAGCACCGCGCCTGCGATAGCCAGCATGCCCGCGAGCACAGCGGCGAGGTCGAGCAGGCTCATGGCCGCCTCTTCAGGGTGTCAAGACCGGCCGTCCATGTGCCGTGGTTGTGTTCTCCCTGCTGGATGTAGGCGGTCAGGTGGCGCGGGTCGTATCCGACACGCAGCAGGGGTTCGAGCAGACGTTCCGGCAGATGCCGGGGTACGGCTCGTCCGTCCGAGCCCGGACCGAAGACCTGGGTAGTGACGAGTTGATCACCACTCATCCCGCCCACCTCGAGGACCTCAGAGACATAGCGGTGTTTCCGACCACCGAGCTTGGTCTCGTCCTCGACGTTGACGTACACGATGAGGTCGATGGCCCCGCCGGCCATTCGCCGTGCCAGTTCGGCGGTCATCTCGGGTCCGTGCTGTAGCGCCAGCTCGATGACACGGTCCATCACGGCTCGGGGGTGCCGGGCGTGAATGGTGCAGAGCGAGCCCTTGCTGGTAGCCATGGCCTGCAGCATCGGCACGATCTCTCGGGATCGGACCTCACCGACGATGATTCGCTGCACGGACATCCGGAGGGTCAGCGGGATCATGTCCATGATCGTGACCTCGCCCGCAGGTCGACCGTCGGTGCCGCGTGAACCATGGCCCTCGCGCGACTCGAGACTCATCGCCCATCGGTGTCGTCCGGTGGTGTGCAGACCGAGCTCGCGGGACTCCTCTAGGGTGACGAACTGCTCCCGGTCCGGGATCTCACGGGCCAGACCACGTAGCAGGGTCGTCTTGCCGGCATCGGCCAGTCCGGCGACCATGATGTTGAGGCCGGCGGCCATGGCCGCCTTGAGGAAGTGGCAGATCAGGTCGTCGATGGCGCCGTACTTGTCGCGGAGATCCTCCAGGCTGACGTCCATCAGCGTGTGCCGGCGGATGGCCGCGTAGGGGCGCACCGACACCTGCATGAGTACGGTGAGGCGACTGCCGTCGGGCAGCTGCATGTCCAGCCACGGTTTGGTCGACGACAGTGAACGCTCGGTCGCTCCGGCGCGCATCGCCAGGACCTGGAACATGTCGATGAGTTCCTTGTCGGTCTCGGCGACGGGCTCGCCTACCGTGATTCGACCGTCGGTGTGCTCGATCCGCACGTTGTCGCAGCCGAGGATGTGGATGTTGACGATGTCCGGACGATCGAGCAGCTGCTGCAGGCGGCCGAGGCCGAACATGTCGGCCGCGACCGCGTCGAGCAGGGCGTCTTCTTCGGCCTGCGGGATCGGTTGCCCGGCCTGGTGCAGAGCGTCGACATGCTCGCGGACCAGCCGAGCGGCGATGCGCTCGGCCTCGGCGTGCCGGTGGGCTGTGGAGACGTTCGGCGTCTCCCTGAGTGCCACGGTCAGTTCCGCGCTGACCCGGGCGCGCAGCAGTCGTACCGCCGCGTAGTCGATGCTGGTACTCGCAGTTTGATGTGCCGCAACGGCGGGCGGTTCGGGCGCCGGTCTGAAGGCGCCCGTGGTGCCGTTCGTGGGCCAGCGGTGGCCGTTTGTGGCTACGCGGTCGACGGCTGCCGGCCACGTCGGACCGCTGGGTTGGCGCTCCTCAGGCACGGCTACTCCCCCTTGTTGACGCAGGCGCCAGGTGAGCCCGCCGCCGCGCGATCACATCGCGTACCGCCGGCTCCGCACTGGCGGCGGCCCGGAGCAATCGCTCGCTGCCTCGTAGTCGGCCGCCTCCGTCGCTCAACACCTCGGCGGTACGCCGGTCGTCGGGGAGCTCAATCACGGTGGGCAGCTGCAGGCGTTGTTCGATGTCCCGTCGGCGGTAGGGACCGTCGCCAATCAGAGCCAGGGCGAGCGTTCCGGTCCCCTGGCCGTACTGGGTCAATTCCCGGCGGAGCATCTCTGCCGCGCCCGCGGCCGGCGCGATGGTCCGCAGGTTCGTCACGCGTACTACGAGGAGCAGCAGGTCAGCGCGGAACAGCAGCGGCCACGGCGGTGCACTGGTGGCGAGTCGGCCGCAGTCGGCGATGACGTCGTAGCCGGGTTCACGGTGCTCCAGCTGGCCGAAGAACGTGGTCAGTGGATCCCAGGTCGGTCGGATGGTGCCCGCCTGAACCGTGTCGTTGATGCCTGGCAGGACGAGACGCTGACCCGCGTTTTTGGCGTCGAGATCGACGAGTTGGTGAGGGAAGGTGTCGGCGAGCTGGTCGCGGAGGGCCGCCGCGGCCAGCGGCAGGAGGCCGATGGGCGGGATCTCGAGTCTGGACAGGTAGCCGCTCAGGACGCTGCCGCCAGCCGGGTCGCACTCGGCCAGCACGGTGCGTCCCTGCCAGGACAGGGCGCACGCCAATGCGGTGGTGGTGACGCCGGGCGAGCCCTTGGCCGAAACCATCGCGATGATGGCCACATCAACTCCCCGGGGTCAGGGCGACGACGATTTGCCCGGCGGCCGCACGGGAAGCGACGAGGGGTCCGTCACGATCGGGGACAGCGACGTTGAGGAGCGTTGTGCCTTCCTTGACGCCGGCACGCACGTCCACCACGGTCGCCGTGATGCTGATCGGCGCAGCCGTCGTCTGCTGCTGGGCCGAGGCTGGACCGTCGGCCGGGGTGACGACGAGCAGCACCCGAGCTCCGGGTTTCACCCTCTCGGCGGGCATGCGCTCCTGCGACAGGCTGAGTCCCACCAGCTGCTCACCCTGCCCCGGCACGGCCGTCTCGGTGAGCTGCGCCCTGGTCAGCAGGGTGCCGGGTACCAGCCCGACCGCCGCGAACTTGCCGATGACCTCGTCAGCGGCGCCGGCCCTGATCGGTTTGAGGGCCGGGTCGACGGTGATGCGTACCGTGCTGAGATCCGAACGATCGATAGTTGAGCCAACCTCGACCGTGCTGCTCACTGCCAGATACTCGGCGGTGGTGCCGACCTTGCGTAGTACCGCAGCGGCGATCAGCCCACCGGCAGCGACAAGCGCCACCGCCAACCAGACGAGAGTTGGCCGCCAGCGGCGTTGCGGTGCGACCCGGGGAACGGCGTAGGGAGCAGCAACCGGCGAGGCAGTACGGGAGGACTTGATCGGCGCGCTGGTCATGACGTGATCACCTGCAGTTCGTCGATGTCGATCGTGGTGGTGGAGGACAGGTCGACGGTCTGGGAGCCGGTGTTTCCACCCCCGCCGTTCCACGTGACCAGCCATGATGTGGTGGCTGTGACGGTGTAACGGCCTCCGGCCTGAGCGGTGCTCGGCCGGGAGTAGCCGTCATAACCGCAGTCCGGCGACTTCCTGTTGCCGTATGAGGGCTGATAGGGGGTGCCCGGCGTGGTGCAGGTGACGGATTGGCCGTCGCCCATGCTCCAGACGATCTTCTCGGCCCTGGCGGTGGCAGTGACTGCCCGCCCCGGCACTGCCGCTGTTCGCGTGATCGTGCCCCAGGTGCTGGGACCCACCGCGTTCCAGAGCCAGATGGGCAGTCCGACCAGGCCGGCGCCGTCGGTCTGCGGGGCGGTTCCGATGTTCGGACCGTCGAGGTTCATCTGAGCGATGGCTCGTTGGGCGAGCTCCTGGTATGAGGGCAGAATCCCGGCGGGCGGATCCGCCGACCAGGTCGCCGGCGTCTGGGAGGCGACGCCTCCAAAAACGCCGCATGTGCGGATGCTCCAGTAGCCGTCGGTCCGACCGCCTGGCGGTGGGGGGACTCGGTCGACGTAGCAGGAGCCGTCCCACACGCCGAGCCCATCGACCACGCACGGCACGGTCTGGCCCTCGTAGCTGCAGCCCTTACCGGCGCCACCACCCGTGTTGTTTCCCCCGCCGCCGTTGCGGCCACCCCCGGTGCCGGGTCTCTCGACAACCCAGTAGCAGTTGCCCAATGCGTCGCAGTGCTCGTAGTCCGCGTACGCCGGGCGCGGTGCCACGAGACTGCTGCCGCCGATCGCCAGGGTCGCAGCCACAAGCGTCCTTCGGATCAGCATGGCCTCTCCCGTTGGGCGCTGACCTCTCGGATACGCCACTGACCGTCGTCGAACAACTCGGCCTTCGCGATCACCACGTACCTTGTCGCCTGTCCCGTGGTCCGCGCCGATTTGCCGGTCTTCTTGGAGACGACGTCCCATTTGCCGGTGTCGAAGCAGTCTTCGACCTCGGAGGTGAAGGGGCGCCGGCTTGTGTCGACCTTGCTCACCTTGGGCGTCGAGGTGGGTTCACCCTTGGTGACGAGTCCTTGTTGAAACTTGATCAGCAAGTCCTGGCGCACAGTCAGCAGCGCCGGATCGGCCACGAAGCTGTCGAGTTTTGCGTTGTAGTCGCCGGCATTCGACGCGGTGACGTAGGCCTGTACGTAGTTTCGGTAGGCGGCAAGCGTGGACGCACTCGCACGGGCGTCCTCCGCGTCGATGCTGGGAGCCGGTTGTGAACTGACCGGTCCTGCGCTCGGTGTGGCAGCGTCCTCGTCCGAGGTGCACGCGGCCAGGTTCACGGCGAGGGCGCCTACCGCAGCTGCGATGGCAGCGCGGCTGGTGATCAGTTGGATCTGGCGCAACGACGCGTCCCCCTTTGACTATGTGTCCAGCGCATGGCCATACCGCCGGCTGCAAGCGCTCTGCCGCAGGCTGGCTCGAAGATGACTGCGGCCAGCGCGGCAGTGGTAATGGCGCTGCATCCGCTTGCAGGAGCACTCTGGCAGCGGGCAATGACACTGCAGCCCCGTTGGCCACACCCGCTGCCAGAGGCTCGTAATGTTACGCATACACTGTGTAGCCGTGTCAATGCTTGATTCCATCAAGGACTATCGTGTAAACCTTGTGTTCCAACTTGCGAGGAGTCCCGATGGTCGAGGCCGACGATTCAGCCGGCGAGACGTTCGCCGAACGGCTCGACTGGCTATTTCTCCATGTCACGGACCCTGCCGGGAAGCCCTACAGCATCCGTTACGTCGCGAACGAATTAACTCGGCGGGGTTGCAAGATCTCCCACACCCACCTGAGCAACCTCCGCCAGGGTCGATCGCCCGACCCACGGCGTTCGATCGTCGACGCCATTGCGGCCTTCTTCGGGCAGCCGCCCGCCTTCTTCGCTGAGACGTCCGAGGATCAACATGAGCACAGGCTCGCCCAGGCTCTGACCGATCCGCATATCAAGCAGGTAGCTATGCGTCTGATAGACGCACGGCTATCGCCTGAGGGCCATGCGGCAGTTGTCGCCATGATCGAGCAGGTGCAGCGACTGGAGGCTGCCGCCCGCGGCCGGCTGGAGAGCAGCGAACGGCAGCGCCGCTGATGGCAGACGTCTTCAGACAAGCAAGCCACCAACCACCGGTCACCGCCGGCTGCGTACGGTTACAGAGCTGGTGGTGGTACGACGACCAGACCACAGCGTGGAACGAGCGGCAGATTCGCCGATGCGACGAGCTCCTGCACAGCCTTTCCATGCCAGCGCCCTTCACGGTGAGCGAGTTCTGCGCCGCACTGCAGCGTGCCCGAGGCCGACCGCTGGTGGTGAGGGCTGTCCGGACGCGCCAGGCAGAGGCTCGCGCCATGTGGTGTCGCGGCGCGACGACGGATCACATCCTGATTGGATCGGATCTCCCTCTCCTCCACCGGGACCATCTCGTCCTGCACGGCATCGGCCACATGGTCTTTGCTCACGTCGGTAGCCCCGCCGTCGGCCGCGATATCAAGAAGGCGCTTCACGCAGCTGACATGGCCGACCTGCGGCGAGGTCTCAAGCGCGTCGTCTACACACATCGCGAGGAACACCAGGCCGAGGTGTTCGCCAGCCGGGTGCTGCAACTGGTGAATGGCTGGGTGGCACCGAAGCCGCCTTCGGGATCTCAGACACTGTTGCTGGAGCAGCTCTCCTCCGTTCTCGAGTACCACCCGGGCAGGGCAGAGCGGTGAGGCCGCTGCGATCTCGCCACGGGACCAGACCATGCCGAAGCCTGATGAACAGGGAACTCGATGCAACGTCATACCGATAGCAGCGTGAGCCACCTGCGACAGCAGGCAGCGCAGCTCCTCGCCGCACTCAAGCTGCCTTCGACCTTCACCTTCGCTCAACTTCACGACCGGATCGAACATCGCCGTGGACGCCAGGTTCACCTCATGCCCCGGCATCTGCCAGCCCTTGCCCCCCACGGCCTCTGGGTAGCCGGCGAGCTCGCCGACTATGTCTTCTACGACGCCAATGCTGGCAAAGTGCGCCAGAGCCTCATCATCGGCCACGAATACGGGCACATGATGTTCGATGACGTCGCCGTTCCGAATGATCTTGAATGCCTCGCGGCCATGCTCATGCCGTCGGTGGATCCATCCGTACCCGAAATTGCACTGGCGCGTCTGGCGTATGACGAGCCGATCGAGCGCCGGGCAGAAGTCTTCGGGACGGTCGCCGTGCAACGCGCCGAGTCGTGGTCCACGATTCCGACCTCCGCGCCAGCTGATCCTCAAATCTCCGCCAGGCTGGTGGCAACGCTGGAAGGCCGGGCGGCCTGATGGTGAGCCTCGCTCGAGGCCTCATGATCGTCGTGACGCTCATCTGCTGGGGCATGAGCCTCTACAAGTTGCGCGACCTGGCGCGGGATCGAGGCAACCGCCCTCTTCGTGCGCTGTGCCTTGCCCTGATCGCGATCACCATCTCGATGACCCTTCAGCCGCTCATGCCAAAGATCGACCAGCTGTTTGGGACGCCGGACGTCACCCGACTGATGTCCAACTGCCTGTCGCTGGTGTGCGCCACGGCGGCACAAGCATTCCTCCTCTACATGACCAGTGGCGACGACAGCACCCGGCGGCGAGTGCGGCGGCTGACCATCGCACTGGCGCTCACCATCGCTGTCATGATCATGATGTTTGGCGCGACACTCGTGGATGGCAGTCTCTCCGATCCGCGCGTTCGCACCCGCGAGTACTACGGCGAGCCCGTCCACCCTCCATTCCATTTCGTATACCTGGCTTACCTGTTCGTGTACCTGGCTTACCTGGGCTGGTCACTGACGCAGGTAGTGGCCTTGGCGAACCGCTACGCCCGCATCGCCCATCGGCCGTTGCTGCGCTTCGGCCTCCGGATGATCACGGCTGGCTCGCTGTGGGGGCTCGCGTACGTGGCCGCCAAGCTCGTGGCCGTCGCCTTGGGAAACAGGTCTCCAGACTTTGCTCGGATCACGGACTCGGTGGTCGTACTGACGTTCAGCACGTCGATCCTTCTGGTCCTGATCGGCTCCACAATCCCATCCTGGGGCCCTCGTATCGGCCTGGAACGGCTATGGGTGGCGGCCGTGGCATTCCGGGACTACTACCGGCTGTACCCGTTGTGGACGCGGATCCATGCCGTGCTGCCTGAGATCGCGCTACTTCCGCCGCCGTCCGGTGTGCGCGGCGCTCTATCGGTCGCCCGGGACGCTTCCCTGCGCCGGGTCAGGATCACCGTGGAGATTCTCGACGGCTACGCCACCCTGCGACCGTGGATGTCGACGGCAGTCCTCACGCAGGCGCAGACCGCTGCTAGGGAAGGCGGCCTCCTCGGTGAGCAGCAGACCGCCATGGCTGAAGCCGTCGTCATCGGTGCGGCATTGGCCTCCCGGCTCAATGGCGCACCCCCCTCCACTGAGACGACCGAAGCACTCACCCTGCCGCTGGGCCCGCCCCGTGACTCGGACGCTGATGACCTCGATGCCGCGGACCAGGTGACGTGGCTCGCGCAGGTAGCCCGAGCGATCGCATCCCCGATGGCTGGGATAATCATCTCGCACGCCAGATCCGCAGCGTTGCCTCTTACTCCGCAGTCGTCCGAGAGGTAGAACCTCATCGTGTCCGCACTCGTTGACCTGCCTGCCAACAGCACCTCCCGAGTGGCACGGATCGTCACCGAAGCATGTGCGCCGGCGGTCTTCGCGGCCCTGATGCCGCTGATCATCGCCCTGCACAGCACCGCCCCCGCCGTAGTGACCGGCCTCGGCTGGGCACTGCTCGCCATACTGTTCTGCTCCGCCGTCCCGTACGGCGTCATCTGGGTCGGCGTGCGACGAGGACGACTCACCGACCACCACATCGGGGTACGCGAGCAACGCCGCATGCCCCTGGTCTACGGACTGCTGTCCGTCCTTGTTGGTCTCGCCGTGCTCGCACTCGTCGGCGCACCTCAGCCGCTCGTCGCCATGGTCGTGGTGATGTTCGCCGTGCTGCTCATCGTCACCGCGATCAACCAGGTGTGGAAGCTCAGTGCACACGCTGCGGTCGCGAGTGGCTCGATGTCCGTACTGATCATCGTGTTCGGGCCGGCGCTGATCCCATCGCTGGCGATCGTCGCCCTGGTGGGCTGGTCTCGTGTGCGGCTGGGCGATCACACGATTGGTCAGGTTGTCGCAGGCGCTCTAGCCGGCATCCTCATCGCTGTGCCTGCGTTCCTCCTTCTCGCCTGAGTTGACGTGGAATCCAGCGGATTGTCGACAGTTGGCGCCCTAGCCACGTTCAGTACCGTGGGGCAGTCAACCAACGCGGGGATCGCGGCTACCGTGCGCTGGTGGGGGCCGTTCCGGTAACGCTGCGGCGATGTTAATAATCCGGGGCGGATGTTGCTGATCTACTCGATCGGGCTTCAGCCGTGGTCCCGACTGCTGTCGCCAACTAGGCCGACGTCACGGTGGCCGACGCACGCGCCCCCGGAACACCTCGCCTTTGACCTGAGCAGCGACCCCGCAGCGGTGCTGCTGGTAGACATCAACAGCAGCGGATTGGACAACGTCATCGGGCAAGCCGACGACGCCAGTGATCTGATCGACCGCATCGCGGCGGGCACTCTCGCGTTCGACTTCGGAGATTATCGGACATCGATGAGGGGTCGAACGCCCGGATCGCGGCATGACAGTGCGCCGTACCATCTGTGCAAGATGCTGTGGATTTCCCAATTTATCCGATCTGCGGGTCCGCCGTACTCAAATTTGTCGTACCCCAGAGTCAGAATGGCAGCCTGACGATGCTCCGCGACGTCGGGGCAGGCCGGGAAAGGCGGTTCCATCTACGTGACAACATATGCAGCACTCGGCAGTGACACCTGGCTGCTCACTGAGGATGGCCCACGCCAAACAGGCACGTTGGTCGGGAAAGCCGTGACAATCGCAGCCGCTGATGGCAAGCGCACGAGGGTCCAGGTCAGCACGCTTAAGCGCGGCCCCGCGGTACGCGTTCGCCTCGCTGGTGGGCTCGATGCCACGTTAGGGATGGAAGACGGTCTTGCCGACGGAGCAGTGATGATTCCGAATGCGGCCGCGACACGGCTCCGGAATGGCCGAACTCCCGCCCGCCGGGCGCTTCGGGTCGTCTCCGCAACGGAAACCGCGGTGCCGATAGCCCGTTTGCAGCCGGGCACCAAGGTGGGGTTGGCATTGCCTGCGTGGCGATGGGATGGTGAGGGCTCCTACGACGATGGATATCTGATCGGCCACTTCATCGGCGATGGTCACTTCGCCGGTAACCTGGTTCACCTCGACGTCTGGGACGGACCAGGCGTGGAGCCGGTCAAGGCACTACTTCTGTCTATAGCGCAGCGCTTTCCGCACCGGGCGAACTGGATGGGATTCCGAAGGATCCCCGGCCATAACAAGGACCAACTGGGAAGCTCTGCGCTACTCGGTTTCATGACTGAGTGGCAGCTCTTTCCCGGCGCTAAGACGCTCAACGACAGGATGGAATCAGCCAGTTCAGACTTCATTCGAGGCGTGATATCCGGCCTCCTTGATACCGACGGACACGTGGAAGGCAAGCCCGAGAAGGGGGTCACGATCCGGCTGAGTCAATCAGACCGTGACCTTCTGGGTCGGTGCCAACGGCTGATGGCGTGGCTGGGGATACGCGCAACGATCAATGCTGCCCGTGAAGCCGGGAGCCGCATGATGCCGGATGGGCAGGGAGGCCTACGCGCCTACGCGACGAAGGCGAACTGGCGGCTAATTGTGGGCAGCTCGGACGCTCGGCGCCTCGCCGATGTAGCTGGGTTTGTCGACACCAGCAAGGCGAGCAAGTTCGATAACCTGACGGCTGGGATGACAACATACCGAAAAAAGCCCGAAGACCGCGTTGCCTCCGTTGAGCACTACAGGACGGACCTTGTAGAGGTCCACATCGTCTCAGGTTCGCGATGGCTTGCCATTAACGGAATTGCGGTTGATGGCTGTGCCGAGCACGAGAAAATTCTCCCAGGTGCGCCAGCGCAAACACACCGCTGGACAGGTTCGATTGGCGACTCGAACACCCTCATGAGAGAGGCTATGGCTCTCCGGCGCGCGGGGCGGAAGGTGAATGAGATCGCCCTCCAGGTGCGCTCTACGCCAGCTCGAGTACGAGAGGCTCTTGAACTCGCCGGCATGCCCGAGCGCCCGCCGCGCGAGCGCATCGCAGAGAAGTTGCCACAGCTTGAACTGGCCCAGGCTTATCAAAGGGGGTTCGGCTTATCGGAGCTCGCTACTTATTACGGCGTCAGCGAAGCACCCATCCGGGAGGTTCTAGCTGCACAAGGCGTTACGCTGAGAGGTCGAGGGCGCCTCGGTCGCACCGAGGCGATATGGTCTCTCAGTCGAGAGGAGCTTGCAGCCGAGTACGCCACTGCGGGAATGGTTGAGCTCGCGGGCCGATACGGTGTAGCAGCCGGCACCGTCAAAAACGTTCTCAACCATCACGGCATCCCGCTTCGCCCCACGGGGCGCCGCGCCCGGAAATCTCCAATTTAACTATCATCAGCGGATCTGAGATTGATTTGGAAACGGCCATAGGCAGCCTTGACATATCAAAGAGTCAGTGCGCTGACATCGGCATGCCCGCGAGCCGAGCGCTGCACCGAGTTGTCACGCCCGTGGCGAGCTGATCGCTGCAGGCCAGAGCGATCAGCGGAACCGTCCCTGGACGGCACTTCCGAATCTTGCATCGCTCAGTCAAAATGAGGCATGGCTTGGGACTGGGTAGTACCGGTTGCGACGAGCGGCTTCGGTACGCTTGTTGGCATTTCGGGCATCGTCATTTCGTTCAAGACCGGCGAAAGGAGTCGCCAACATGCCGAGAACCTTGCAAAAGAGAGACATCGGCACGAGCTTGAACTGGCCAAGCAGAAGAGCGGACACGATCTTCGCTTGGCTCGCGAGCAACGGCAGCAAGAAAGGCGGGCGACCGCCTATGTTGAAATTGTGAAAGAGGTTCAGCGGGTTTCTTTCTGGGCGAATGCAAGTCACCCGGATGGTGCGCTCGATAAGGATGAAGCCCCCAGGCACCTTCATCTCGTAACTGATTTGTCTCCTGACGCATTGCTGCGAACGTATGGCTCCGATGAGGTGATCGAACTGTTCGATGCTTGGCGCACACGCGTGCAGGATATTTCAAAATCGTTCTACCTCTTGACAATAGATCTTAACGCCGACTCCGCCGCCAAACGGCTCAACGGGAAGCAAACGTCGGAGGAATGGAGTCGACTCTACGAAGTGCGGGTGCCAGCCGAAAACGCTGCTAAGGCTGCTCTGACCAAGCGAATACAGCTTGAGCTGCAAACGACAGTCTAGCAATGTCATCTTGACGGATAGTCATGTAGGGTTATTCAGAACCTGCCTTGAGCTGCATTCAGCCGCAGGTCATCGGCCTGGTCTCCACCGTCCTGAATAATCCTCCATGATCTCCCGTGCAGACGATGGTCTTCCTCAGCGTGGCCGGCGCACTCTCGTCAGCAGATTCGGATCGGCTTGACCAAAGGTGCTGCTGGACATGCCTAGCCTGACCCCGTGAGCGCCCCAGGTCATCTGACCGAGTACAGGACTTGTCACGGCGTCGGCCTACGGATGACAGCAACTTGCCGACTCCAGTTGCTGACCGCGACGGCCTTTACGACGTCACCAGTCTTGGGTGCCTGAATGAGGTACTGCCGTCCGCTCCGATCAACGCCGATGTACATCCCGACATGTCCAGGCCGGGTCATCGTGCCGTCTGAACCGGGGATGAAGATCAGGTCCCCGGGTCGCATCGCTGCCAGGGATGAGACGGCGGTGCCGGTGTGGACCTGGTCGGCGGTGACCCGAGGGATCTGCACGCCGCCTTTGGCCCAGGCGGCCATCATTAGGCCGGAGCAGTCGTAGCTGTCCGGCCCTTCGGCACCCCAGACATAGGGCTTGCCGAGCTGGCCCAGGGCGAAGGTGACGACTGCTCGCAGCTGCGGGTCAGACGGCAGAACGAAACCCTCGGGCAGTCCAGCATCGTCCAGGGACGGCAGCCCGTCCCCGCCGTCGCTGGTGCAGACGATGTTCATGCCATCGCTGATCACAGCGACCAACTGCTGCGCCTCGGGCTGCCACTTGGCGTACGCGTCGGGGAACGCCGATCGCTGCACGGCCTGCGCGGCCTGGGTGAGCGGCATGGCATGCCAGCCATCGATCGTGACCAGGCGCTCGTAAAACTTCCGGGCGGCGTAGCGGGGGTCGAGGATCTGCTCGGAGGTGCCCCAGCCCTGGCTGGGTCGCTGCTGAAACAGACCCAGCGAGTCATGGTCGTTGTCCGCGCCGAGGTGGCCGAGGTTGCGCAGCGTGGACTCCTGCATGGCGGTGGCCAACGCCATCTCCCAGCCGTAGCGCGGCACGTGCAGCTCGGCTCCGACAGAGACGATGACGGCCGCGTTGCCGACCTGCTCGGAGGTCCAGGAGCCCTCAGCGGGCCACTCCGGCGGCGCAGCCGAAGCACCAGGCGAGACGCCCGGCGGGTTGATGGTGCAGTCCGTCGCTGGGCTCACTGGGAGCATTGCGAGGCCAACGAACACGATCAGCGCAAGCGGTGCCAGACCGACAACAACGAGCCCTCCCGCGATGAATGGCCACGGCTTGCTCATCGCAGACCTGCCTGGCGGATCTCGTATCCGGCGACCCGCCAGCCGGATCCGTCTGGGCCGCCGCGGCGCAGGGTGCAGTCGACCAGGCTGTCCTCAGTCCAGCCGCGCCAGCCGTCTTCACTGAGGGGCGTTGCGGTCACCCGGACCGTGCGCCGTGCGGAGATCGCCGTATCTGCGGCTTGCAGTGCGTCGACGAAGGGCTCCACAGCGGCGTCGACGTACGCCCGGTATTCGGCCCAGGTCGCCCAACGACCGTCCCGTTTGGCAGCCGGGCTCTGTGCGGCCAGTGTTCCGCTGACAAAGTTCGCGGCGCGCTTATAGGCGTCGTCCGGTCCAGCATCTCGCCGCGTGTCGGCGCTGTAGAGAGCCGCGGTGAAGCGGGTGCACACCTCGCCGGGGTCCTCGTACGCGAACCCGGCCTGCGAAGGCGGCGGCACCGGGGCAACGACGCCAGCCGAATTGGGGGCGGACACGGCCCTGGTTGTGCTCGGCGGGGTCGGCGCCGGCCGTCCGCCGCCGGAACAGCCGGTAACGGACAGCATCAGGACAAGCGCCGCTACTGCTTGAGTTCGCGCGTTCATGGTCACGACGGTGCCGAGTCGCGAAGGCCGTTACCGCTGCCAGTCGTGGTTGGTAGCGGCGGTAACGGTGGCAGCAATCCCAGCGTCAAGTCTGCCGTCAGCCCTACCCGGCGAAGGTCCACGGCAGATGCCCAACCGAGGGCGTCATGACCTTCGGGAGACTGCTGTGCTTGCTCACTATCTCGCTGGGGTTGCGCTCGACGCCCTGGCAGTCCCTACTCCCCCGCCCGCCGCCCCACCCGGCCTCGATGCCACCGGGAATCTGTTCATCGGCTGGATGAAGTGGATCCTCATCGTCGCTGGTGTCGGCGGTCTGCTTGTCTGCGGGATCATGATGGCCGTCGGTCGCCGGAACCGGTCGGCATTCGCGGCCGACGGCGCGGCTGGCATCCCGTGGGTGCTGGCCGGGCTCACGTGCGGCGCGGTTGCGGCCGTGGTCGTCGGCGCAGTTCTGCCGGGCTGAGTCATGACCTACGACGTCATCACTCGCGCCCACCGCACCACGCGTCGCCGGATTACCGCCCTCTGTCTGGCCACTGCGGCGGTGCTCGGCGCTGCGGCCGTGGCAATGGCGTTCGGCGCGGACTCGGATCGACCTGCTTCCTCGACCTTGGGACCGGTACTGGTCCGTCCCGAGACCACCGCCAACGGCCAGGCAGTTCTGCCTCGTGACCTGGATTGGGTGGACGTCGCGGGAGTCTCGGTGCCTGTTTCGCGACAGTCCGGTCCTCGCGTCTCTGGTGAGGGCCAGGCTCGGGGATTTACACACGACCTTGGTGGTGCCGTGCTGGCCGCCGTGCACATTGTCGTGCGCGTGAACCCGCAGGTCGGTCCGGCTGTTTTCGAGTCCGCACTGCGTACTCAGATCGTCGGAGCCGACGCGGCCGCGATGCGGGTTCAGATCAGGCAGGCGTACGACGAGCTGCGCGGCCAGACGGGCGTGGCGGATGGGCAGCCCCTCGGGCGCCTGACTGCGACTCTGCTCGGCTACCGGATCGTCAACTACACCCAAGACGAGGTCGTCCTTCGCTTGCTGACCGAGGCACCAGACGGCTCGGGTAGGTCGCTGATGGTCAGCACAGAGGTTCGTATGCGCTGGACGGGTTCGGACTGGGCGTTGCTGGCACCCGCTGGCGGGACGTTCGACCAGGCCGTGACCGTCGTCTTGGATCCGTACACCGCCATGTTCCTTCCCTTCAACGCGGGCGGGTGATCGTCGTGCCTTTCTGCAACCCCTTCATGCCCGCGACCTGCGCCGGCGTCATCGTCGATGGCGTTCAAGCCCCGGGTGCCGTCCGGGATTCAATGGTCGACGCGCTCCTCGATGGGTTGGCCGACGCGACGAAAGACGCCATTCAGTGGGTCGCCGGCCTGCTGACCAGCTGGACGCTCATCCCGTCGAACGACCTGTGCCCGACCAGCGGGTCTGACCCGGGTCAGTGGGCTACCGACTGGGTGGCCCAGTGCAACGCGGCCGCCGGACCCGCGCAGCAGCTGCGTGGGTTCATGCTGCCGATCACGATCCTTGTCCTTGTCGGTGGATTGGTGTGGCAGGGCATCACCATCGTCATCAGCCGCAAGGGTGCACCGCTTCTGCAGGTGGTACGGGGAGTCTGGAACACCGCCCTGTGGGGCAGTGTCGGCGTTGCCGGCACCCACCTGGTCCTCAAGGCCGGGGACAGTTACTCGACGTGGTTGTTGGACGAGGCGATCTTCAAGGAGTCCAACGAGCCACCCAACGAGGCGATGAGCACCGCGCTCGGGGCACTGCTGCTTCCCGGCACCGAGGTAGCCCCGTTCGTAATGATCCTCGTCGGTGTCGTCGTCATCTTCGCGGCCGTGGTGCAGACCATCCTGATGGTCTTCCGCGAAGGCGCCGTGGTCATCCTGGCCGGACTGCTTCAGCTGGCAGCGGCGGGCTCCATCACCCGAGGCACCAGTCAGTGGCTGCACAAAACTCTCGGCTGGTCGCTGGCGCTCGCGCTGTACAAGCCAGCGGCGGTATCCGTGTATGCCACCTCGTTCGTCATGATGCGCGGCAACGGTCGGGACTGGCTGATGGGCCTCGGCATGCTGGCCCTGTCGGTGATCGCCCTACCCGCGCTGATGAAGTTCTTCACCGTCTTCACCGGCGGTGTCGCCTCCGGGGGCGGAGGCCTCGGTATGGCCGGTGCCGGCGCCGCCGCAGGCTTGCACGCCGCGTCCTCGATACGCGGAGCGGCCGGCGGTCACAGCGCCGGCGACCACGCCCGCTACATGGACTCAAGGGGTCCTGGTAACGGCGGCGACAACGGCCCCACCGGGGCCATGCTGACTCCGTCCGCGCCCTCGCCCACGAGCGGATCCGGTGGGGGTACGACCGGTGGCGCTCCGACGGTGATCAGCGGTAACGCCACTGCCGGCGGCATGCCGGGTCCGGTAACACCCACCACCGTGCCCGCCGGTACCGGTGCTACCGCGTCCGCCGGTGGTAGCGCCGCGGCCTCGGGTGGCGCGGCGACCGGGGGTGGCACCGCGGCGGCCGGGGCGGCGGGATCCGCGGCCGGGCCGGCGGCACCGGTCGTCGTCGGTACCGTCCTGGCCGCGCAGGCCGGGGCCGCGGCAGCGAAGGCGGGCGCGAACACGGCCAGCTCCGCGATGCGGGACGGGAGTACGCCGTCATGAGCAGCGACCAGGCGCAGATTCGTACCTACGGAGGTTGGCGGCGGGCGCGGGGCATGGGGCTGTTCGGCCTCGGGCCGACGCAGACCTTCGTCGTCCTCGCGGCGATCACCACGCTGATCATCTCCGGATCGATGGGACTGCGGGCGCTGGCCGTTGCCGCCGGTCCCTGTGTGCTGCTCGTGGTGCTACTGGTCCTGCGATGGGACGGGGTGCCGCTATCAGCCGGAGTCGCACAGCGAGTGCGATGGCTGATCGGCACCAGCCGCGGCTACACCTCGTACCGCTCCGGGGTGATGGTGGCCGGCGAACACGCCTGGCAGCTTCCGGGCGTGCTCGCCCCGACCACCCTGCTGACCGTCGAGGACGAGGGCAGCGGCCGGTACGGGGTGGTCTACAACCGCCGGTTGGACACCATGACGGTGACGCTTCGCTGCGCGGCCACCTCGACCTGGCTGGCCGATCCCGACGCGAGCGCGGCGTGGGTGGCCAACTGGGGCGGCTGGTTGGCGAACCTGGGCTACCTGTCGATCGTCGACCACGTCACCGTCACCGTGGACACCGCGCCGGATCCGGGTTCCCGGTTGGCCGATCACGTCAGCCGACGGGTCGTCCCGCACGGTCCGGCTTCCGCCCGGCGGGTGCTGCAACGGCTGGTGGAGGTGTCCCCGGCAGCCGCCGCCGACGTGGAGACCCGGGTGTCGGTGACCTTCAGGCCCGGTGCCTCCCCCAGCAAACCCAAGAACCTCGACGAGGCCCTGGAGGAGATCAGCCGGGCCTTGCCGGGTCTGCAGGACTCGCTGGGCAGCTGCGGACTGACCGTCCTCGGCCGAGCCCGCGCGGAGACCATCTCGGCCATCGTTCGGACGGCGTTCGATCCGGCCAGCCGAGGTGACATGGCCCGGCTGGCGGCGACTCCCGGTCTTGATCTGAGCCGGTGGTTGGACTGGGACACCGCCGGACCGGTGATGGCCGAGGAGCACCTCGACCGGTACGTGCACGACTCCGGCACCTCGGTCTCGTGGGCATGGCACGAGGCACCACGTCAGCACGTGCACGCCGATGTCCTCGCCCGGATGTTGGCGCCCGGCCCGTACCCGAAACGGGTTTCGCTGCTGTACCGACCTTTCCCCGCTGGCGAGGCCGCGCGGATCGTAGAGAGCGAGGTCAACGCCGCAGCGTTCCGGGCGGCGTACAACCGGGCGCAGAAGCGCGACGAGTCCGCTCGCGACCACGCCGACCGGGATCGGGCCTTGCAGACCGCGCGGGAAGAGGCGACCGGGTCTGGGGTGGGTCTGATGTCGCTGTTCGTCACCACCACCGTCGTCTGCGCCGACGACCTGGGCCGGGCCATTGCCGACGTCGAGTCCCGAGCCGACGTCGCCAAGATTCGGCTGCGGCAGCTGCGCGCCAGCCAGGCCGCCGGCTTCGCCACCACCCTGCCCTGCGGCGTATGCCCGCCGCAGCTGGCCCGCCACTGGCCCCGCTGACCAAATGACCAGGAGACTTCTATGAAGCGCACCGCCGCCGCAGACGCGGTCACGCCGGCGCCAGCATGGGGTGTACGGACACCCGGCGCCGGCCGAGCCAGCCACATCTCCCCTGGAATGGAGTACCAAGGAACGACGGTCCAGCTGTGCGGACTGTTCCCCTTCGTCGCCGGATCCGGGGCACCCACGATCGGCGTACCGATCGGACGTCACATGCTCTGGGGCGAGGTCGTCTGCCTCGACCCCCTCGAATGGCTCCGAGAGGGCCTCATCACCAACCCCGGTGTGTTCGTCCTCGGACAACCCGGCGTCGGCAAATCCACGGTGGTCAAGCGGCTCATCACCGGCATGACCGGGTTCGGCACCAGCGCCCTGATCCTCGGCGACACCAAACCCGACTACACCCGACTCGTCGAGCACCTCGGCGGACAGGTCATCCGCGTGGGCCGTGGCCTCGACCGGCTCAACCCACTGGACTCCGGCCCGCTGGGCAGCGCGCTCGCGCGCATGGGCAGCGCCGACGCGCGGCAACTACGGCTGGAGATCCGGGGCCGGCGCATGTCCCTGCTGCTGGCGCTGTGCGCCCTGGTGCGAGGGCAGGCGCTGAACAACACCGAGGAGATCGTCCTCGGACGGGCGATCGACCTACTCGCCGAACGCCTGGCACACGACCCCACGGTGCCCGACGTGCTGAGCCTGGTCGAAGCCGGCGCCGACGAGCTGCTCACCGCCGCCCGGGCCCGGACCGACGGCGAGTACCGCCGCCGTGTCGACCAGCTGGTGCCTACCTTGGCGCTGCTGTGCGAGGGCAGCCTGCGCGGGGTGTTCGACGGCCCGACGACCAAGCCGCTGGACCTGGATGCCCCGGCTGTCAGCGTCGACATCTCCCAGGTCGCCGCTGCCGGGGACCAACTGGTAGCGGCCGCGATGCTGTGCACCTGGGCGTACGGCTTCGGCATGGTCGACGCCGCATCCGTACTGGCCGACCAGGGCCTCGCACCGCGCCGGCAGTACCTCGGCGTGATGGACGAGCTGTGGCGAGCACTGCGAGGTGCATCCGGCCTCGTCGAGCACGCCGACGCGCTCACCCGGCTCAACCGACAACGAGGAATGGCCAGCGTGATGGTCACCCACTCTCTCGCCGACCTCGACGCTCTGCCGACTCGGGAGGACCGGGCAAAGGCGCAGGGCTTCATCGAACGGTCCGCGATCAAGATCCTGGCCGGGCTGCCGCCTCGCGAGCTGAACCGGGTCAATGAGGTGATCAAGCTTTCCGGGCCCGAACGCGAGCTGGTGGCATCCTGGGCCGCGCCGGAAGCATGGTTCGCCGGCTCGGTGCACCCAGGCCGAGGCAAGTACCTGATCAAAACGGGTGAACGCAACGGGCTGCCAGTGTCGCTAACTCTGGTCGGCGACGAGTGGGAGCTCTACGACACCGACGCCGCGATCCGACAGGCGCAGCCATGAACACCCGGCCCGTCGAGCCGCGCGGCAGTGCCGGAGGTCCGCTCACCCCGTTCCTGATGCTGGGGCTGGCGTGGGCGGTCATCGCCCTGATGTGGCTGTCCTGGCTCGCTGGACGGATGGCCGCCGCCGTGACCGGGCAGCCAGCTAGCGGTCCCGGCTTCGGATCGGCGTACCTGGAACACCTGCTGCGTACCGAATGGTCGGTGTTGTGGCCCGGGGTGTCCCCCGCCGTTGTCGGTCTGGTCTACGCGGTGCTGCTGCTGGTGTTGCTCGGCCTGGTCACCCTCGCGACGCTGTGGCGGCTCGGGCGCCGGACCGACGCCGAAGACCCGCTGCCGTCGCTGGCTGGCCCGGCCGAGGTGCGTGCGATGACGCTGCCCGCAGTGGCCGCCAAGGCTCGGCACCTACGACACGGCCTGGCGGATACGGCGGTGAAGGAGATCTCCGCCGAGTCCGCTGGGATCGTGCTCGGCGCGCATCGGCGGCGCGGCTCAGGCCCTCGGCTCTACTCCACCTGGGAGGACGTCATCCTCGCAGTGATGGCCCCCCGCGCCGGAAAAACCACTGCCCTAGCCGTGCAGTCCATCCTTGGCGCGCCGGGGGCGGCCCTTGCCACCAGCAACAAGCCCGATCTCTGGGCGACGACGGCAGCCGCTCGCTCCGAGCGTGGCAGCGTGTGGGTGTTCGACCCGCAGTCGATCGCTCACGTGCCGCAGGGCTGGTGGTGGAACCCGCTCGCCGCCGTGGACGACGTCGAGGACGCCCACCGGCTGGCTAACCACTTCGTCCAACAGGTCCGCAATTCGCAGGGCAGCGACGACTTCTGGATCCAGGGTGCGCTGGACCTGCTCACGTCGCTGATCCTGGCTGCCGCGCTGGAGGGTCGGACGCTGGCATCGGTGCAGGCGTGGTTGTCGGACTCCACCTCGCGGGAGCCTGCGACGATCCTCAAGAGCCACGGGTTCGGGGCCTCCGCCCGGGCGATGTCCGGCCGGCAGGCCGGCGCGCCGGAGACCCGCGAAGGGCTCTACGAAACCGCCCGCACCGCAGCGGCGTGCCTGGCCAACCCCACCATCATGGCCTGGGTCACCCCACCGGACCTGCCGTTGCCGGCGCTGGACGTCGAAGCGTTCGTCGAGAGCACCGACACGCTGTACCTGCTGTCCAAAGACGGCGCCGGAGCGGCCGCACCGCTCGTCGCTGGTCTGACCGACCAGGTGCTGCGCGCCGCAGTGACGCTAGCCGAGGCGCACGGTGGCCGGCTCGATCCGCCGCTGGTCGCCTGCCTGGACGAGGCCGCGAACATCTGCAAGATCGCGGACCTGCCCGAGCTTTACAGCCATTTCGGCAGCCGAGGCATCATCCCGCTGACGATCCTGCAGTCCTACCGGCAAGGGACCAGGGTGTGGGGTGAGCAGGGCATGGACGCGCTGTGGTCGGCCGCCACCGTCAAACTGGTCGGCGCGGGCATCGACGATGCAAGGTTCGCTGAGGACCTGTCCCGGCTCGTTGGCGAGCACGACGTCACCGTCGCCTCCCGCACCCGCGACGGGAAGGGCCACACCTCGTACCAGACGTCGGTGCGTCGGCAGCGCATCCTCGATCCGGCGCGGATCCGGGCGCTGCCGAAGGGCACGGCGTTGTTGTTCGCCACCGGCGTGAAGGTGGCCATGCTCGACCTGCTGCCTTGGTACGACGAGCCGAGCGCAGACCGACTGACCGAGGCCGTCGTGACGTCCACCGCTGAGATGACCCATCAGGCACAGCGCACCCGCGCCGCGCGCCGGGATCGGATGGCACAGCGCTCCTGGCGGGGACGGGTCAGCTGAAGCTGCTCCCCCATGGGCTCACGCAGCGTTGACGCCGCAAACGCGCCGATGACGTTCGACCTCAATCACGACCGACAGTCGTAGGTGTAGCGCCGCACGGCGCCGGGTCTAAATCCAACCTAGGTCGCGGGCTCGGATCAGGGCCTCAGTTCTGCTGCTCGCGGCCATCCTGCCGTAAAGAGAGCGCAACAACCGATGCATCATTCGCTCCGAGTAACCCGCCGCTTGGGCGAGCTGGGCCACCGTAGCGCCGGTGGCCAGACGGCGGAGCCAATCACGCTCTTGGGGCGATGGGACGATCTCCGGTGCCTCATCGGGACGATTGCCGGTGGTGGCTCGCGCCCGGTCCGTTGAGCTGCCGGTGAGCAAGGTGAGGACTTCGACGGGTAGAACCGCTTGCCCACGGCTCAGCTGCTCGAATGCGCTGCGCAGCATATTCGCTGATACGTCACGCGCTAGTGCCCCCGCGGCACCCGCGATCAGCGCGCGAGCACACGACGCCGTTGTCAGTTCGCCGACCAGAGCGAGGATGTGAACATCCGGACGGGACAAGTGGAGGTCGGCGAGCAGTTGCCAGTCGACGGAGTCGCTGAGGCTGAGCAGGACGATCTGTCGCCCCGTGTCGGCAAGCCAGCCCCAGATGTCCGGTGGTCGCTCGACGATGTACCCACCAGGCTTCAACGCTGCAGCTACGCCGTCGCAGTAGAGCGGCAACGGGTCGAGGATGGCGGCACGGATTTCCATCTGTAGGCGCCTCCACGGGCGATTGGTCGGCACCGCAGGATATGGCCAGCCATGTCAGGAGTCGGAACTTCCTGGCGGTGTCGCGACGCCATCTTGGCGTAGAACGGCACGTAGTACGCCAAGTAGCGTCCTCATGTAGCTCGAGGGAGAAACTGATGAATGATCCGCATTACCGCCATGACGACTGGACGTGGCCGCGTCCCGACGATTGGTCCGAGCGCTGCACCATGGACGATTCCGGTCTGGCCCTCAAGCGGGACGAGAGGGTCGTTGTGGACGTCCGCAGCGAGACGGACCCCTGGTACAGGCAGCCCGCCACCGTAAATCAGTTCGTGTCTGGTGAAGAGCCGCTCGCGGCAGTCACTTTCGACCTGCTCGGTACCGAACTGGTGCCCCGCCGGGCGCTACGGCGCGCGTACTGACCGTACCTACGACCAATCATCCACTGATGCGCGACCGCTAGCAGCGCGCACCTGAGCGAGGATGGCCTGGTCGGCGTGCGGTCCGAACAGGTCGAGGTGCAGATGATTCCGCCGGATGACGCCGGGTGCGCAGGTGATGGCGCGTGCCGACTCGTAGGCGTCGATCGCGTCCTGCACCTGACGTTCACGCAGGAGCGCCAACCCACAGAGGGCGAGACCACGCGCGTTGAGCATCTGGTAGTCGTGCTGGTCACGGCTAAAGCGCTCGTCGGACTTAGCAAATGCCTGGAAGAACGCCATCCTTGCTTTGTCCTCGTCGCCGAGACGGAAAGCGACAACCCCTTTGACGGCGAGCGCTCCTAACGCTTGTACTGTGCTGGAGAATTGCGCGGCCGAGTCGGCCGCTTGCATCGCGTGCTGTTCGTCGCCAGGGTTGTCGCGGAGGAGAAGGGCGAGCGCCCGGTTCACTGCGGCCTCCCGCGAAATCGCGTAGTGGGCACGACGCTCTCCGATCGCGGCAGCCTTCTCAGCCTCGACTATGGCTCCGGACGCCTTCCCTGAGTACAGAAGGACGGCAGCTTTGGCGTTGTGCAGCTCTCCATCACTCGCGTTGTCTGCGAAGCCGGCAAGGTCGAGCGCCTGATCGATCCGAGCTAGGGCCTCTTCGTCGTGCCCAAGTTGACTTGCCACCCAGCCCACATTCTGCAGCAGGCGCACCCGGATCTCCCGGTGGTCGTCCAGCGGAAGCGGCTTGATGAGAAGCCAAGCCCGCGCGAGCTCGTGCTGCGCCTCCTCAAGCTTGCCGCCCTTGGCCAGGCAGAGGGCGTATTCGAGCCGAGCCCCGGCCTCGCGCCTACCGCAGCGAAGCTTCTCGAAGCTGGTAATGCCTTCGCGGAAATTGCCAGCCGCCTCAGTCACGAAGCCGGCCTCGAACAGCGCAATACCTAGTTGCACTTTGACGAAGGTCGCGGCCGTGCTATCTCTGGCATCCGCTGCGTGGCGCAAGGCCTTCCTGAGGTTGTCCAAGTCGTCTGGCTGTCCGTCCTGCTGCTGAACCGCGGCAACAAGGTATGAAAGGTTCCGGCCTTCAAGGGCTGGCTCCCCGAGCGCTCCGATTAACCGCCGGCGCCATGCGGTAAAGATCCGGCTCTGGCCCCACCGGGCGAGGTAGCGGTCGTCGATGTCGTCCATGAGTTCCAAGGCGGCACGGAGGGCCGCTATTGAGCCGTTAGCCTCCCCGATCCGCAGATGAAGCTCAATCTCCCCAAGCCGGGGCCACAGATCATCCACGGTACGAACCGGGTGAACTCGCTGGGCCTGCAAGTAGCTGGTGGCCTGCTGCCACAGCGTCGGGCGGTCCAAACCGCTTGCAGCGACACGTCCGTCGAGGAGAGTCGACAGGAAGAACTGAGCGTCGGGAACGCGAGGAATGTAATAGTGATCTTCACGTCGGCGCACCAGGTTTCGTCCAAACAGCCGGTGCAGCGGTCCCCTGCTGTCGGCACCCTGGACGATGTCGTGAAGCAGATAGTCAACGGCCTTGGGCGGCACCGGCCGGCCGTAGACTGCGAGTGCCTGCATGACGCGCAGCTCCGTCCTCGTCAGCTCGTCGGCCATGAGCTGCAGAAGGACCTCCGGGGCATCAGGTAGGCCGTCGATGCGGTTGGCTAGCACCGCCACGGTCCACGCCGTCGTTCGAAGCAGACCGACAATCAGCTCGAGCGACCGCGGATGTCCCCTGGTCATGTCGTAGAGGCGATCTAACTCCGCCTCCGATGCGGTGCCCAGGCCCAGCTGATCATGATCAAGACTGCGCAGGAGGTTCTTTGCCCACAGCCGCGGAAGTCCGCGTTCCAGTGACAGCGTCTTGGCCCGTCGACGCAGGTCACCGAGGAAAGCAGCGGGCTGGTGCTGAACGCTGAAAAGGAGAGTGATGGAGTGCTCTGGAGCCTGAACGCCCAGTGTGATGATCAGCTCCCGCAGTTCCCGGTCTTTGCACTCGCCCCTGTCATCGAAGAGGTCATCGGCATCGTCGATCATGACGATCACCTTTAGTCCACTGACCGCCGTAAGCACCTCGCCAAGCATGGTCCGCCAAGGTCGCCGTGCGTGTGGTTGATCGTCGGCGCCGCTCTGCGCGATCCGGGCGATGTCCGCGAGCAAGCTCTCGGGAGTGATCCACCGATGGCTGCGATACGAGAGGTAAACGATGCCGTCAAACGGCGATCCGGGGCATGCTTGAGCAGGGTCATCGTAGAGGTGCCGGAGCATCGCTGTCTTGCCGATGCCGTCGCGTCCGTGCAGCAACACAACGGGTACCTCCGGATTGCGGATCAGGTCGCACAATGGAGGGAGGTAGTCTTCGCGATCGACGAATGCCACGGACGATCCGCGCGGCATCTCGTTGACCCGTCGAGTTCCGCTCGGCCGTGGGATGGTCCGCGGCTCGGCCGTAGCCTCAAGGGTCACCGGAAAGGCCTTGTCCTCCGCCGACCCGAGTTCGTCTAGGAGGCGATGCAGGCGCCGCCATTCGGAGGCGGAACCTTCCGCTATGTCCACGACGGACAGTTCAGCGGCCTCATCCGGCACCGCCATGGCGGGATCGGTCCGGATGACCACGACCGGTCTTCTGCGGTCCTGGGCGGCACGGATCAGCCGACGCGCGGCGTCCTCCGTGACGGACTCCGACCGGCGGCGGCCAAGCACGACGATCACCGCGTTGGCACGACGAAGCGCTTGCTCGTCGTCCTCCGTAACCGTCCAGAGATGAACGTGCGGCGCTACTGCGGCCACCTGCACTCGCAACTCGCGGAGCAGCCGCTCGTTTTCAGGCGAACCGAACATCAGGACCGACAGGGTATCCCGCCGTATGGGCAGAGCTGAGGGTTCCGCCTCTGCCACCAGGTCGGTATGCTTCAAGCCTTGCGGTACCAGGTCGATTATGGTTTGTGCCGCCATCTTCCAGGTCACCGTCGTCCGCATGTGCCGTGCCAGGGCAGCCGCCCGATCGAACGCGACTTGCGAATTCTTGAGCACTGCAGCGATCGCGTCGCCCCAGCGGCGGACGTCGTCGGCCCCGCCCTCAACGGGCACCACGATCCGGTCGTAATACTCGGGTGCCGCGTCACGCAGGTGCTGGGCGAGTCCGCTGGCTTCACTGATCAGCACGGGTGTACCGAGCGAGATCGCCTCGACGCCGACAAGGCCGTATCCCTCCGCGCGTGACGGCATCAGCACGAGAGTGGCGCGCCGCAGATCTTCTTCCAGCCATGCCTCGTTGACGGCGAACGTCCGCGGGACGACTAACAGGCCGGGCCATCCCGCCCACTTTTGGATCTTCGTACGAAGCTTGTCCGCCTCGTCCGGCGGCACGCCGCGCACCACGAGCTTGATGGTCGACGCGTCATCGACGCCCAATTGGCTGCGGACATGGCCCAAAGCTCGGGCTGCGAGCGCCAGGCCCTTGAGCCGGTGGTCCTCCATCCGGCCCATGATTAGGATTTCGCGCTGACGCTTCGGCTGCCTCGGCTCGAGCCTACTTATTCCGTCGAAGCCGGGATAGATCGATAGGCCGCTGAGCACGTTTGGCCGGTTTAAGAGATTCTCGAGTTCGGCCGCCAGCAGGGGGCCGACTGCTAGCGAGTGGTCGGCACGCCGGGCAAGCTCTGTCTCTATCCTAGTTTTCGTCTCGGCCTTGACCGCTGGCGACACCGTACCCGATTTGTGCCACTCAATCTGGTCGGGTGCTGTGTGCATCACATAAAGGTGGACGGCGTTCGGGAAATACTGCTTTTGGGCCTCTGCTGCGGGCCCAGAAACGCGGCCATGACCAATGATGATGTCGGGCGTAAACCCGTCCGGCAGGTCCGGCCGGAGGAAAAGCGCATTCTCTTCCGTAGCGCCGGGTATATCCTTGGGTCCAACAAGCGTCACCCTCGCGTTGGAGGCGTCCTCCTCCTCCGCCTTGGACGCCCCCGGAATCAAACAACAAACGTCGCAGCCGGCGTCGGCGAGCGCCTTGCACATCAGTCGGTTGAAGGTGTTAATGCCGCCGCCTGTCGAGAACCAGTTAGTGTCGACCGCCAGGACACGTCTCCGGGAGTTGACCGGAGGCATCGGCCTGTCCTCGCCGGCCTGGTGAGGGCTGCCCATGTCGCCATACTGCCATCTCGTCGGCGATGACGGCAGACCCACGTCACCGCTGTGTCATCGATCTGCCACAGACAGCGCATGATTCGAGTTCTGACCAAGTGGTGCGGTCTACGTCCATGGGCGCCAGTACCAACTGTCGGAAATCCGTCCGTACCACCATACGAAATTTCCACAGCGCTTCGGCGAATGGGTGGTAGGCCTCGTGGTATTCGACAGATGAAGTCGTGGCACCGTCCCTGACTGCCTTCCGGATGCCGACGACGCGGTGGAAGACTGCCTCCCCTGCCTTGACCACCGACGTGGTTGCCGTCATGAGCAACTGTTCGCGTGCGCCGTACAGGCCGGCATCGCTCATGGCAGCGTTGACGGCATTTCGACGTTCCTCCACTGACATAGGCGAGTCGCTTACCTTCCGTAGCGCCGCGTGGGCGGCGTTCAGAGCAAGCACGAATTCGACGTAGGTTTCGCGCCTGAACTGCTCGTAGTCGCGGTTGCGCTGCTGCCTGTCCCGACGCACGTCCGCGAAGAGCGTGCCAGACAGCGCGATCAAGGCACCGACGACAGCCGCTACGAGTGGTATCCAGCTCATGCTCATACCAACAACGTATCGGCCTTCTTGAGAACGCTCACCCCCTGCAACGGTCCTCCGGCATGCCACGGGTGCGTTTAAGCGTTGCTTGACCGCCCAGCCTGGAACCCTTACAGCAGTCAGCTTTGCTAGCAGCTCCCGCGGCGAAACCGCACCAGACGGCGCCGCCGCCCGGCGTGGCCTGGCTATACATCGTCGTATACCAGGCGCAGAAGTGGCACGTATCGATCTCCGGCCTCCCTGGCCACCCCCGTGCGCCTCAGCGCGGTACCGACGGCAGGATCGGCAGTGTCCAGGTCTGCGGCGACGCACACCACGGACGGTTTTTGACCTCCGTGCGGCGCGCACCTCGCGCATGATTCGCCAGTGCGCGGCGCCGCCGCGAATGTCCCGCGATTGCCCGTGCGGCCCGACCGTCCAGCCGCCCTCACGCGCGTCGTCCAACGTCCCGACGTACAGCTTGTCCGCGCCGACCGATGGTCGTTGACCAGCTACGCATGGCGCTTTCGGCCAGCGGACGAGGACTGTGCCCCAGGATGATCAGCGGGTGATTGAGCTGGTCCGGCGTCCGGCGTCCGGCCGCTGTCCATCCGTTCGATGACTCGGCGGACCAAGTCGGTGTCCGCAGCCCGGTACAACTACCCCGGCCACAACACGTCGCGGTCGTGCAGAAAGCCAAGGTATGGAGGCAGTCTCTGCGGACTGGTGGCCGCGATCACAGACAGCTCCTCAATGGCCTCGTCATCCTCGGCGCAACCTCCGATCAACTCCTCGGTCACCAGGGGATGTTAGCCATCTCGATCAACCGACCATCCGACGGAGCAACGCCGGTGATGCCGCGGCAGGTAGTGCCGATCCCGATGTATGCCGTGCTCCGGTGCGTCGGTGGGACGTGTGGGAACAAGCAGCGGCGGGACGGCCTGTACGTGGTCACGCACGCTACGGCAGACGGCGCGGTGTCATTCCCACCACTTCCACCAGTTCTCTGGAGCCTGCTCGGCTGGCATCTCTGACAACGAATGGTGTCGCGGCTCGCCGAGCTCACCTGACGCAGCGCAATTGCGGAACGGGCCATCATCGCCGTACAGGATGGGCAGTTGATGGTCGAGTTCCCGCAGCCAGGGCAGCATGCCGGTCATCTGCAGTCGGGCCTGTTCCCAGCCGTACCACAGGGCCGTCAGCCGTGTGACCGCTTCGTCGTGGCGCCACCATTGCTCGCACCAGTGCCAGCGGGTCATGCCTACCTCGCCGACCGGGCGCGGGAAGGTCGGCAGCAGGTAGGTGGTCACCCACTGCTCGACGGTCGAGTACAGCGGCGGCTGATCGTCTCCATCGCCGGGATGGACGCGTTCGGCTTGGGCCTGCTGTAGATCGGCAACCTGCGCCGCCAGGCTCGCCACTTGAGCCCCGAGTTCGTCAAGTTGAGTAGCCGCCTCAGTTCGGATCCCCTGCGACGTGGTGGCCGTCATCGTGTCTTGCCCCGCATCGAAACCGCGGTGACCGCTGCCGCAGGCTGTTTACCCGCGACCGCGGAGCTGACCTGACCTACGCGAAGCTTTGGGAAGGCCTGCACCCAAGCCGGCGTCCTAAGGACGTCAGCGCCCTGGACAGTCGCTGCGTAGGCGACAAGGTGATCGGCATTGTCGTCGTGGAGCACGCTCGCCGACTGCCCGGCTGCGTGCTCGTTAGCGACGGTACGGGGACTGTCGATCGTCCCGCCGTCGCGGACTCCCTCGTCGCGCTCGGCAGCAGCTCGGCTCTGCAGGTCGCGGGCCAGGGCCTCATCCACGTGGCGCTGCGCAAGGCGGATCGCCTCGACCGGCTGTCCGTCGGCGTCGCCGACCCTGATCGCCTGCTTCATCTCCGCGGCGAGATCGCGGAGCAGCTGCACCGGATCGCCAGCGGGGAGCTTCCCCGCGGCGCGCCACTGGCGCTGCAACTCGTCGAGGGCCTCCGGCCGGACGTACTCGGCCAGCTTCATCGCCTCCTGCCTAACGGCGGCGTCGAGGTCGTCGACCAGCGCGCGGCCACCGGGTGGCAGCGCAACTGGACCGTCCGGGGTGATTCCCCGCCGGTCGGGCATGCCGCCATGTGCGCGAGCGCCGCCGCGCGGGCGGCCAGCTGAGCGCGCGTCACGCTCCCACACCTCCCGGGCGGCAGTACGCATGGCCTCTGGGATCGGTACTCCCGCCTGCCGATGGCGTTCGTAGGCGGCCATCAGGTCCGGGCGGATCTGCCGCAGCCGTTGCTCGGCGAACTCGGCCGCCCGCTGGGCTACCGGGTCACTGCTGGCGTGGATCGTCGCGGTACGCCATACGGCAGCGGCCTCGGCGAAGGTGGCCTTGTTGACCAGCCAATCGCCGTCCACCGACGCTGCCATCTGCTCCCGGTCCGCCCGTACCTTCGCTGCCAGCCGGTCGGCTTCGCGGCGGGCCGCCGCGGCGGCCATGTCGCGGCGGACATCGCGTTCCCGTTCGGCAGCCTTGTTCTGGATGCCCACGGCGGCCCAGCGGGCGCCGGCCTCGCCGACGGTCGCCATCGTCGCCAGACCTTGTAGGAACTGTTGGCGGGTCTCGGCCATCGGGTCTTCGTGTTGCTGCGGGTGCGACACGTGCACCTCCCTAGCCTGCTCAGCGGCCGCGCTTGGTACGCCGGCCGCCTCTCACTGTCGGTGAGGGTGTTGATGTCGGAGTTAGCGGCAGCGTTACCGCCCGTTGCCGGCCGCCCGCTACCAGCCGAAGGGCGTCGGCTGCGGTCCGGGCGGCCTCGGCCTGGTGTAGGCGGTGCTGGGCATTTCGTAGCTGTTCGAGGGTGTCGGCGAGCCGGGCGAGGTCCATGACCAGTGCAAGGGCTGCGATGGTGTCGTCGTCGCCGGAGAGGCGGCCCAGGAGCGCTACCAGGCGCGACATGACGCGCATCTCCTGGGAGCGGCTGGTGGACTTCTGAACCCGGCCGTATAGGTCCCGGGCTGCCCGGTCGAACACCTCGGCGGCCCGATGCAGTGGCCCGCGCCGGTCACCTTCCATCGTGTAGGCCAGGCTGGTGAGCAGGTCCGCTGCGGCGACCGCAGTGGCCTGCGCCCGCCCGGGCACGGCATGGGCATCGCGGCGGATGTCGTCGGCGGCCGCGGTGACCACCTTGGCGGCCTGGCGCATCGCGGCGACCCGCTCGGTCCGTCCGACCGCTGGCGTTACCGGCATGAACGTGGGAGCGCCCCACCGCAGCCGCAGCTTCGGCAGGGTCATGTCGGGCGCCAACCGCCCGCCGCCGAAGTACACGCGCTGCCCGCTGGTGGTACGGGTGTCGGGGAGAGCCACCGCGTACCCGGTGATCTGGCGGGGATCGGTGCTGCTCTGCCGGAGCCGGACCAGGATGCCCGCCTCTCGTAGCCGGGCGAAGAACTCCTCCTGCGACCCGGCAGCAGCCGCAGCCGTGCGTACCCGCCGGCGCAGCTCGTCCCGCGGCGTTCGGCCGCGGCCGGCGCGGCGGGCTTTGCTGACCTCCGCGGGGTGGGGGCGGCGGTGCGCGGTGCGGTCAGCCGGCGGGACCCAGCGGCGCAGGTTCCAGCGGCGGGCGACGTTGTAGGTGGCCTTGACGCAACGCGGGTAGTCATTGCGCAACCAGTTGGTACGGCCGTCCTCGCGCACCAGCGTGGCGACGATGTGTACGTGGTCATCGGCGTGACGCATGGCGATCCACCGCAGGCCCGGATCGGCGGCGGTGGTGGCGACGCCGACCTCGGTGAGCATCTGCACCGCCATGTTCGCCCACGTCGTGTCGCTGATACTGCGATGGCGATCCTCTGGGGCGAGCCGCATGCTGGCGTGCCAGACAAACTTGGTCGGCGGCCGGTGGCCGGCGCGGACCGGCTGCTCTAGCAGTGCCGTCAGCACGCGGAGGTCCCGCTTGCCGTTGGCGGTGACTTTGGGCTCCAGGCCTGCCAGAGTGCCTGCGCCATCCCAAACGGCGACCAGGTGCGGGTTGATGTGTTCTTCCGCCTTGCCTGGCCCCCATAAATAGCGCAGCAGGCCGCCGATGCGGGAGCCCCGTCGGTGCACCCGCGTGATCACCGCAGCTTCCTGTCGATCCGGGATATCACCTCGTCAAGCCGGGCCACCGCGGCCGCGCAGAGCCGGACGGCCTCAGCGGCCCAGTCGGGCAGTTGGCCGGTCGAGTTGAACGCGGCGGCGGCCTGGTTGACGTTGTTGCCGAACATCACCACCGCGCGGCGAGCGGCGAACAACTCGTGCTGCAGATCGCGTAGGTCGCCGGACGTACCACCGGGTGCCTGAGCGGCGGACGCGGCGGCGACAGCGGCCTTGGCCGCGTAGCCGGTCGTGGTCAGCTGCGTGATCGCCGCCGCTGCGTCGATCGCGGCCTTTTCCTCATCGGACAGCCTGAGCAGCACGGCGTGGGGGCGACCCGGCCGATTGTGGGCACGATGGCGGGCCGTGCGGGGCGGGGCGGGCTGCTCACTGTCCATTGACACCACTGTGCGCCCACGGCGTTGCCGGCGACGTCAGCGCCAGCGGTACCGGGTTCAGCGGGGCCGACGCGACGGGCGCCGCCCGCTACCCATTGCCAATCTGCGACCGCGCCCGGTCGCAGATTGATAAGCAATGGCCATATCTTGCTCCAACCGCCACCTGTCCGGCCGGATGCGTTTACGGGCTCGTTGGTGTTGCGTCCGGTCGAACCTTGCGATGTCCGGACTTACCTTGCGTGGTCCGGATCTACTTTGCGGGGCGGGGCCAGAATCGGCACCGAGGGGGACGGCTATCAGAATGCCGTGTGTGGTCGCGGCTGCGGCGGCGTGGGCCGGCACCGTGCGCTGGACGGCGAGCAGGTCACGGCGTGCGCGGCTGCGGTGCCCGCGTCGACGCGACCGCCTCGGACATCCACCAGCTGCTCACGCGGGCCAGCCGGTGATCCTGCGCACCCACCGCCGAAGCCGCTCAGTCGGGTACCTGCTGCGCTACCTGATCGGCCTGGGCCGGCGGCGAGCACCACGATCAGCGGCTGGTAGCGCTGTAGACGGTCGCCTCGATTGGCGCGCTGCGGGAGCTGCAGCCGCAGGCCTCACCGGGTGCTGGGCTGCTCCTCGCCAGCACTGGCCTGTTCCTCCAGCAGCGTCAGCGCCGCCTGCAGCATCGCCGTGGCAGCGGTGAAGAACATGTGCATGTGCGATGGTTCCAGCGCGTGCCGGGCATCAATGTAGTCGTCGTACTTCTCAGGTGTGCGGGCCAGCATCGGCACCGGCCACACCTTCCCGTGCGCGGCACCGCTGCCGACCCGCCACATGAACATGTGCGAGTACTGCTTCACCACATCACCTGGGTGAAGGTGCTCGGCCGCCCACTGGACCACAGCGGTGGCGTTGAAATTCGGGCGGGTGCATCCGCGCTGGGCCAGCTCGGCGCACAGCCGCCGGCGGGACTCCGTCAGCTCTGCAATGTGCGCCCGGGCATCGTCGAGCCCCTGCGGAGGCAAGAATGCGTACCGCACCACGTCCTCGGCCTGCTTCTTCTCCTGGGCGCGCTCATCTGCGGCTGTGATCAACGCCCGCGTGATCCGCTCGTCCTGCTGCGGTGGTGCGAGCATCCAGATCACCTGCGCTGCATTTAGCTGCGCTGGGCGGCACAGCGACGACCAAGCTGCTGGAGATGCGATCCGCTCGGCCTCCCACAGCATCGCCGCGACGTCTAGGTGTTCACGAGCCGCGTGAACACCGATCCGCGCTGGCAGGCTCACCGACACCCCGAGCGGTGCCTCCTGGTCGTCGTACGCCAACCGACTGCCCGACTCCGGCATGAAGGTCGTTGTTCGGTAAGACCTCCATGACCGCACCAGGCGTACCTGCGCCTCCAGGTCCGCCATCAGGTCGACGACATTCATGACCTTTGCGGCTTCCTCGTCACCGAATCCCTGCAGGAACACGCTGCCGTTCGCATACGGAAACTCAGTCATCATGCTGGTCTATCAATCACGGCGCCGGGAGGCCAGCGTATAACCGGCGAGCTCGGCCGACAAAATAAGATCAACTAAATCCACGAAGTGGGTGCGGAAGATCGTGTGCGAACGCTTGGACCCGACCTCCCCGACACCCTGACGAGTATGACCTTGCACGGAGCCATGCTGCCCCGCCTGGACCGCGCCGACGAAGCGCTGGCCGTACACCGCGCCGCGCTCGACAGCCGCCAGCGCGTCATCAGCCCTGACCACCCTGACATTCACGCCACAGGCGAAGCCCTTAGCGCCCTGCAGTTCGCCCGCGCCCGGAACCAAACCTTATGACGTCTCCATCCGGATGCTGTCCGTCCTCATCGGCCTCGCCGTGGCCGTACCGCAGTCACCCGTGACAGTCGGTAACAACCAGGGCCGCTCAACACCAGCACTTGCACCGGACGAATACGCGCGGCTCACAGTCATACCGGGTCTCATCGATGACCGGTGATGCTGGCCCCGCAGGCTTCGCAAGATCCGCAGGCCTGGCGGGCCCAAGCCGGGCGACTGGGATCAGGGCCTCGAACCTGAGGTCATCACCAGCCCGAGGGACGGCGGCTCGGCCGGCACGTGGGCCGGTGGACGCAGTCGGCCGGCGAGTGGTCCAGGATGGTGTCGATGACGCAGCCCCGATAGAACTGGCTTCGGTACCCTCGGGGACCGCGCACCGGCGCGAGCAAATGTGGCGCAAATGGCGACGCTCGGTGCACTTACTAGCAGATCCGGACACTTCATTTGGCCGCGCCGCAGTGCGGATCGAACGCCGGTGTGGACGGCTGGCCCCGGCTACACTCTCCGCCGCGGGTCTCTCTTGTCGACAGATGGGGCACAGCATGGTTTTCGGAAGTGAAGAGGACGTCAAGAAGGTGCTTGACATCGACACCTGGCGGAATCTCTCCAAAGACAAAGTCTTCCAGCTCGTGGCCATGATGCCGGAGATAGAGAAGGAGGTCCAGCTGAAAATCATCGAGCAACTACCTGAGATCACAAAGCTCGCCGTCAAAGCGATGACTACGGTGCGCAAAGTGCACGAGTCCACTCTCTCGTCTAACGAGAAGAGTCAAAAGAACGTTCATCGGGGCTACCAAGAGACCAGAGCAGCGATCATCGCTCAACTCCAACGCGACGACTTGGACCCAGAGACGCGGAGGTACCTGAACGAATTGCTCATGCAAACGGCGGACAAGGAATCCACAAAAGACTCCGAAAACAAGCACTTTCTGGACAGGTTAGTCAACAAGACAACACTCGGCGTCGCCGCCGCAGCAATTGTCCTGACCGTCGTCGCCACCGGCGGCAAAGTAGCACTTCAGAACGGTGATGCACTACGCAAACCCTGACGGCTCGCGACTCCGTCGGGCGCCATAGTCCTATCTGAACGCTTCAGGACAATTCGGGTTGGCCTTGAGCTAGAGCCGCTGGTGGGGCGAACGCGACCAGAGCACCAAGATCGAGCACCCAGCCTCCCAGAGCGTCGAGGCCCATGCCAGGGCGCAGCATTGTCGTGCCACGTGCATTCGAACCTGCCGTCGGTCCACTTTGTCATCCCGTCACCTCCACCGGAGGCAGCCCGTTGGCTGGCGCAGCGGCGTCAGGTTTAAGACGAGGCGTTCCCGAGCGCTGCCAAGCGGCGTCAAGCCGGCACCCGGCCCGTTGGCAGTTGTTTCCGGAAGACGCGCCCCAGCAGTTCCGACGGCGGCCGTAGCGGGCTGATGCCTTCCGCGGCCCGCAGGCGGCGCCAGCCGTCAGCGCCATTCCGAAGCGTCGCCAAATCACGAAGCAAGACGGCTAAAGGCAGGGACAGAACGGCCGGACCGGCGAGGAAGCACGCCCGACCTTGGAGCCCATGCCGTGTTACCGGCGCTCCCGGGACGCCGCTACCAGGAACGGGTAGCGCCACGTGCAACGCCCGGACCGGATGGTCGTGTCGAGGTATGCCAGACCGTGCCTCTTCAGCCGGACGCCCCGGCGTCCGGTCCCCTCGACCTAAGGAGCAGGGTGATGAACGTCAGCACTCTCAACCGGGACGAGCTACTCCAACTACCCGCGATGGTCGATCTCGCGACCGCCGCTCGCGCTCTCGGCGTTGGCCGTACCAAGGCCTACGAACTGGCGAAGAGAGGTGCCTTCCCTTGTCCGGTGCTTCGGATCGGAACCACCTACCGCGTGCGCACAGCGGACCTACTCAACCTCGTTGGCATCGAACCGCAGCAGCCCAGCCGTGAGGACCCTCCAGCGCGGACGGACACGTAGCTACGCCTCCCGCTGACGGCCGGCCTCGTCGGGCGCAGCGGCCGCCCATGCCGGCCGGTACCGTCCAGCGAGCACGTCGTCGACGAGCAACGCGACGATCCCCGATGGCGCGAGGTCAGGCCGCATCACCGCCAGCCTCTCCACCTCCGAGGGCGTGAGCCGGATCTTGACCTGCTGATCCCGCTTCTCGCGCGCTGGCAACGGGGGCAGCTCCTCGGCGACAGGACGCTGTCGCGGCATGCCTCAACTCCTCGGCGATCTCTCGAACGGTTGGATGACGAGTCGAGGTTCCCACATTCCACATCGCCTATCACCAACCGCCGACGCGCGTGCCCATCGGGACCGATAACTGGTACCAGTTTTCGGTACCATTTCTTGAAGTGCGCAGCAGCTTCCCGCGCGCGGAAGCAGTGCGTCACCAACCCCGCGGAAGGAGCAGGACCCCACGTGAGCACCTCGGACCCGATCAAGAAGATCATTCTTCGAAGCGGCAAGACCCGTTACCGGTTCGTCCTCGACGTCGGACGCAAGCCGGACGGGCGTCGGGACCAGCGGACGTACACCTTCGACACCAGGAAGGAAGCGAAGGCGGAGTACGCCCGGATCAAGCACGAGACCGACCGCGGCACGTACGTCAAACCCGGCAAGATCACGGTCAACGACTTCCTCGACGAGTGGTTAACGTCCGCCACACGGGATGTCGAGAAGGCCACCGCCGCCAACTACCGCGATGCGCTGCTGCCGGTCCGCGCCCGCCTTGGCAGCAAGCCACTCCAGGACGTCACCGAGGCCGACATCGAGGCTCTGATCGACTGGATGCTGACGGAGGGCCGGAAGCGTGGTGGCAAGCCGGGAACGGGGCTCGGTGTTCGGTCAGTGCGCCTGACGCTCGGCCGCCTTCGAACCGCGCTGAACGTGGCGGTTCGGCGTCAGCTCGTCGTCCGCAACGTCGCCGCGTTCGTCGCCATCCCCAGAGCGGCCGCGAAGGCCGCAGTCGAGGCACAGGCTGAGCGCAAGCCCTGGACCCAGGAAGAGGTGAAGGCGTTCCTGACCGGCATCACGGGCGAACGCCTCTACGCCGCCTGCCTGCTGTCGCTCATGGGTCTCCGACCGGCCGAGGTGTGCGGGCTGCGCTGGTCCGATGTCGACTTCGAGGCCGGAACGATCGCGGCCGGGGACAACACCCGGACGCTCGTCGACGGTGAGATCGAGGAGAAGGAGGCCAAGTCGGCGGCCGGCAAACGCGGCCTGCCGATGCCCGCGACGGTAACGAAGGCGCTCAAGGCGTTCCACACCCTGCAGAAGAAAGAGCGCCTGAAGGCCGGTAACGCCTACGTCGACAGCGGCTACGTCCTGGTCAACGAACTCGGCCAGCCGCAGCGCACCGACTGGCTCCGCCGCCGGGTGTACGAGCTGATGGCCAAGGTCGGGGTCCGCAAGGTCCGGCCGTACGACGCGCGGCACGCCTGCCTGACCTACCTCGCCGGCGCCGGAGTTCCCGATGTCGTGCTGGCGGCGTGGGCCGGCCACGCCGACGGCGGCACGCTCGCCAAACGGGTCTACGTTCACCCCGACAGCAGCCACCTGAAGGTGGCGGCCGAGCACCTCGAATCAGGCCTGTTCGGGTGACTTGAGCGCCCGAAATTCAGCAGTACGGGCGTACGTGAGAAATTGTGAGACAGAACAGCAAAAGACCTCGACTCACCGAAGTGAATCAAGGCCTCTGACCTGCCGAAACTCTGTCGGGACGGCCGGATTCGAACCGACGACCCCTTGACCCCCAGTAGTCCGGTGGTCCAGCGGCATGCTCAGGCACGTTTGCCCAGGTCGGTGAAAGCATATACCGGCCGAGTAAAGGAGTCCTCGCACCACTCCCTGGACCGGATGCAACGGCTGTTGAATGCGGCCAACTGGCTCACTGAGGCCGTCCGCGGCGCCCTGCGTGGCTATCCGACGACGCACATAGGGCAACCCGCCACCTCGGCCGTCGTCGCGTCGACGCCAATCCGCCGGAACATCTCGGCAACCGAAACCGGGATCTCGTCCGTCCCAGGCACCGCGCGAATCGCGAGTCGAGTCGATCGGCGCGCGTCCACCACCGAGCTCAAAACCAATCCGTGGCCGTCCCGCCATCCGGCTCCAGGCCAAACCGGCGAATTCGCTGCCAGCGGGGGTCATCGGTATACGCATCGAATATGATTATCAGGCAATTCCTGTCACCGGCGTCCGTCGCGCGCCGCGCCAATCTTTCTGCCTCTTGATCCTGACCGCTGTTGCCACGAACCACGACGAGGTTCTCAAAAGCGGACACGTCTCCGGCCCACGCTGCACGCTCAGCAAAAGCCTCCGCCTCGTCATGGTTGCCCTTGTCTTCGCACACTTCGGCCAACAATACGAGGTCACGCGGGTCGGCTCCGTGTCCCGCCAACTCTGCTTCGGACACACGCCGCCGAAGATTCTGCTCCAGTTTGTCCGCACCACCACTTCGCTGTTGGATGTCCCACAACGGCCGACGAGCGAAAATCTGGGAACCCTTCATAGCCCGCGCACGAAGCTCTGCCGCCTCACGCGCGTCACCGGCTTCGGAGCGAAGGCGCGCTAGCTGCCTGAGCGGCCATGCTTGCTCGAAACCGGCCGTTTCGACCGCTTCTCGTAGCCACTTTTCCGCGCGGGCATTGTCTCCTTGCGATTCAGCAAGCTGGGCCAGCAATTGCTGAGCCTTAGCGTCGTGCTTACCTGCCGCCAGTATCAGCCATCGTTCAGCTTCATCGATCTCTCCCCGAGCGACGAGAAGGCGGGCTAGCTCAATCTGCGCGTCCGTACCGCCACCGGCTGCCGCTCGCCGGTAGTGCAGTTCGGCTTGTTCGAGGTTTCGGGATCGAGCGTGCATGTCACCAAGCAGAACGAGTGCGCGGGCGTTGCCGAGCTCCGCAGCCCGCTCGAACAACATGGCTGCGTGCCGGAGGCGCCACCTGGTCGCCGCCGCGGAGCCAAGCGACACGAGGACTCCGGCGTCGGCGAAGTGATCACGGGCTGCCTGCCAGAACTCCACCGGCGGGACCTGGAAACACCTGCTAATTCTGCCCCACTGCGCCAGGTAGTCACTCACGGTGAAACCCGCTTCGCCCTGCTCACTCTGCCCCGGCTTTTGCCTCCGCCGCGTCACTAGTCCGGATGCACCACGGCACCTGGCGCCTGCGAAAGCCAGTGCCTGGTCCAACCAGTCGTCGCTGGTCGACTGCCATTCGGAGTTTGACAGATACCCGGGAGCAGCGTGCTCCAAAAAGGTTCGGGGCGGGTCCAGGTCAGCGACGAGCCGACGAAGGTCGATCGTGGCATCGATAACCGCTCGAGCCGCGGAGGGAGCAGCTTCATACCGCTCGACTATGGCTGGCCCAGCCGCTAGGTATTGCGTGATCTCGCCAGACCTGGAGAAGGCAAGGGCTTGCCGCAAGCGCGGGTCGTCGCCTCCCGCGGCGCCGACGGCGGCCAACTCCTCTGGGCTGAACCGCCCGGGGATCGGCAACTCGTTGCCGGCAACGAGGATACGAGCCTGCGCGTACAGATCCGCCTGGTCCGGAGGAGGGGCCATTGTGATCCTGTTGAGGTAGTCCGGCCAGATCGTTCCCACGATGAGCACCGGCGCACGCTCGTGATCACGAAGGAGTTCGCGCAAGTTCGCGGCCACCACCTCGCTCACACTGGGATCGGGTGAAACCAGGTAATGCTGGAGTTCGTTCAACCAGACAACCGTGAACGGGGGTAGCCGCGCCAACCCATCAAGCACGGCCTGCGACGGCGACGGCGAGATGGGGTGCCACACCGTCCACCGCGCGGGCAATTGCTGGATCGCCTCCCAGCACGCCCGTGTCTTGCCCGACGAAGACCCACCCACGAGAACGATGAACTCGCTCGTACCATCGCAAGCATGCTGCACGCTCTGACGGAGCTTTTCGTCGTGCGGTCGTAAGAAGTATCGAGGGAGCTCGGGAAGCGCTGCTCCGGCTTCGCCTGGAGCGGTGATGGCTCGGTGAACCTCGAGATCGAAAGGGTCGAGTTCGGTGACCGGCACCAACCGCAGCTCAAGCGTCTCTGATGCAGGCGGAAAGGGATCAACGACAACGGTGTGGTGATAGCTCACCGGACCGGAGTGTCCAATGCTGAGTCCGCCCGTCCCAGTGGCCACTCCGCCATTAATGACGGTCGTGGGCTCTTCAACTGGGGCGTCGCCTCTCTCCGACAAGGACTGTCCCACGTCCTCGCCGGGCCGGCGCGGGTACTGTGTAGCTTCTCCCGTCGCGACCTGCCCGCCTGTCACAACACCGACAGTCTGCCCCGACCCATGACCGTGAACACCATTGTTGATGGTGATCCTTGGCTGCGGTGACGCGCTGGTGGACGTCGATTCACGCCGCCCGGCCCGCACCTGGAGCACGAGCGCAGCGACCACGAGGGGGAACGAGAGGATCGCCACCACCCAGCTCAAGCCCTCAATAACAGGCCGTAATGGATCACTCTCACTCGGCAGCCACGACAGAAGGCCGTATCGGAGCAGCGCCCACAGTCCCGCTGCCGCAACAACTATCACCAGAGCCGCGACGAGACCTCGACGCCACTGCCTCAAAGTCAACTCCTTCCGCCCTCCCCCGGGCTGGCGGGTTTTAGAGCGCAGCCTAACGCAACCTGCGAGTTGAACTCCGTTCGAGGCAAAGCCGACCTACCCGTCGGCTATTCACTGTCTGCGCCGGCTGCTCTGCCCGCCGCAATAGCTCGCCCGCACGTTGGGTTGAGCCTCAAGGTTTCCGGACCGCTCGGCTGGCGATGCCCGGCCGTTCGAATGACCAGGAGTCGCCCCGCGGTGTTCGAGTTCAAGTCGGTCCGCCCAAGCCGTAGAATGCGCCGATGCAGATTCGGCGGGTCATCGCTCGCAACTTCCGCGGCATTCGGCACGCCGACTGGTCACTACCTCGCCAGCGATTTGTGTGCCTGGTCGGTCCCGGCGACAGCACTAAGACGACCTTGCTCGACGCCATTGCGCTCGTGCTGAGCCCGCGATGGACGGTCCAGTTCACCGACGCTGACTTCCACCGGTGTGACGTCTCCCAGCCCATCGTGCTTCAACTCCTGATCGGCGATCTCGACGACACGATGCTGGCCGACAGCGCTTTCGGCCTCGACCTGTGCGGACTTGCCGAGAGTGGGCAGCTGCTGCACGACCCGGTTGACGGCGCGGAAGAGTGCGTCCTGCTGCAGCTGCGCGTGGATGAAGACCTTGAGGCTGAGTGGACTGTCATGCGGCCTGGTTCCACCGAGACCACCCAGCCGCTCACCGCTTCCAAGCGCAAGGCGCTTGGCCTGTTCCGCATCGACGAGCGAGTCGACACCCACCTGCGGTGGGGCCGTGGCTCCGCGCTCACTCGGCTCACGGAGACCTCTGGTGCGAGCCAAGCCGTCACCCTGGCGGGGCGGGCTGCGCGCAACGCCGTCTTCGACGCGTCTCATACCGCCCTGCAAGCAGCGGCCGACACGGTCGCTCTGGCCGCCAGCAGTATCGGCGGTGCTGCTTACACGGGCTTGCGGCCAGGGTGGGACCCGTTGGCGGTCGCGTCGACGGGCGCCCTGCTGCTGCATGAAGGAGCCGTGCCCCTCACGCACGCAGGCCTGGGCACTCGCCGACTGACCAGCATCGCCGTTCAGGAAGGCGCTGCGCTCAATGGGCACGTCATGCTGGTCGACGAGATCGAGCAGGGCCTTGAGCCGCATCGGCTGCTGCACGTATTGCACCGGGTGAAGCAGCGTGCGATTGGCAGCCGTGGACAGGTCATCATCACCACCCACTCACCCTCCGCTGTACAGGCTCTCGAAACGGCCGACATCTGCGTGGTGCGGAGCACCGCAGGCGAGACCACCGTGCGCCAGGTCCCCGACGTCGTCCATGACGCCCAGTCGTCCCTGCGAGCCTGCCCCAGCGCGGTACTGGCCCGCAAAGTCATCGTGGGCGAAGGTAAGACCGAGGTCGGCATGGTCCGCCACCTCATGCGGGCCTGGGATACCGAACAGATCGACGCCGACCAGCCGACACATGCTGCGCTCGGCGTTGCCCTGGCCGACGGAGGCGGCAAGACCGCACCCGTGCGGGCCAAGGTCTTCCAGGACCTCGGCTTCAGCACGCTGCTGCTCGTGGACAACGACGACCCGAACTTCGACGCAGACATCGCCACCGCCACTCACGCAGGCGTCGCCGTAATCCGTTGGCAGGCCGGGCACTCTACGGAGGCCGAGATCACCTCGGCACTCGACATCGACGGACTTTCGGACTTGTTGCAGCTGGCCGCCGAGCTCAGCGGTGAGGACCCTGTCCGCGACGCGGTCATCGCCAAGCTAGATCGGGTCCCCGCACCGGGCCAGCTGAGCCCTGCCTCATGGCTGGAGGCCGGCCATGCCCTACCGGAGCTGCAGCGAGCCGTTGCCGCAGCGGCCGGGAAGAAGGCATGGTTCAAGCGCGAAGACACCGGTGAACGGCTGGGTGCGTTCGTCCTCGATCACTGGGACCAGTTCAAGGGCGTCGCGCTGGGACACCGCCTCGCAGACCTGCACAGTTTCATTTACGGAGACAGCCATTACTACTCCCAATGACGAACTGCTCGCCGTCGCCCGCAAGGTCCGCCAGGCTATGCCGTGCTCTGTGCAGCTGCCTGCAGGTACTGGCAAAACCCACGTCATCGCCGCCGTCGGCTCTCTAGCAGCCAACGCCGGCGAGAGAACCCTGGTCCTTACTCACACCAACGCCGGAGTTGACGCGCTTCGACGAAGAATGACCGCCTTCGGGGTCACGCAAAGGCATGTACGCGTGGAGACAATCGCGAGCTGGTCTCACTCCCTGGTGAACCGCTACCCGCAGCTCGCGCAGTTCTCGGCGCCGCAACTGCCGAACTGGTCTGACTCGCTGCGCTACTACACCGGCGCCGAGCTTGTCGTATCCAGCCGCGCTATTCGCCGCGTACTGGCAGCCAGCTACGACTTGGCGGTCGTTGACGAGTACCAGGACTGCGGAGCCGACCAGCACGCCCTCATCCGTGCCCTGGGCGAGATCCTGCCGGTGGCTGTCTTCGGCGACCCACTGCAGAGCATTTTCAACTTCGGCGGCAACGTGCCAATCACCTGGGAAACGGACGTCGCGGCACGATGGCCGAACACGGAGCTCCCGGCGCGGCCGTGGCGCTGGCTGGGCCACAACGAGGTCCTTGGGGAGTGGCTGATCAAGGTACGTACCGACATCATCACCGGTGCCCCCATCGTCCTCGACGAGTCCGCACCGGTGACCTGGATCGCCGCCGACCCCGCCAACCGGGCACGTGCCTGCTTCGGCCATCGGACCGCAGTCGGGTCTGTGGTGGCCATCGGCGACCTGCCCCACGATGTCGCATCCCAGGCCCGAAACCTTGGTGGTCTCTACACCGTGATGGAGGAAATCGAGGGCAAGGAGATGATGAAGTTCGCCGCCTTCGTCGACAAAGGAGATCCTGCGACCGTCGCCTCCGAGACCGCCAAGTTCGCCAAGACCTGCGCCGCCAAGCTCGCGGACGTCCTCGACACCGCTGTGCTGAAGAAGCTTGCAGCCGGCCAAAGCGTTGCCCACCTGAAACGCCAAGGTGCCCAAGACGCCCTCGTCCGATTGTCTGTGCTGCTCGATGATCCGTCACCCGTCCGAGTGCACGAAGCGCTCAACGCCCTCGGTTCCGTGCCGACCACGAAGATCTTTCGTCACGACGCCTGGTACACGATCCTGAACGCCCTGCGAATCGCCACTTCGGGCAGCACCGACGTGGCGGCAGCCGTGACGCAGCTCCGCAACCGCGCACGTGTCACAGGCCGCCGGACGACGCAACATGTCATCTCACGCCCTGTCCTGATCAAGGGTCTCGAGTACGACCATGCGATCATCCTTGATGCCGATGCCCATCACCCGACCAGCCTCTACGTGGCACTGACAAGGGCCCGCCGGAGCCTCACCATCATCAGCCGCGAGCCCGTCCTCCGGCCAGACGCCAGGTAATAGACCTGGTGTTTGGACTGCAACCGTCGAGGTGTCGGCGCGCTTGCTGCGGCGGGCCGGCTACCACGCCGGGCAGCCTCCCGCGACACCACCAACGGATCCGGTCGATCAGCACACCGATCTGCTTGAACTCCAGGCCTTCGGCTAAGCCACGGGATATCTCCTCGCGATCAGCCAGGTTCAACGTTGCACGCACGGCGAAACAACCTGTCCCACGGAACCAGCAAGATCAAAAGCTCCGACCGACTGAACCTGCCCAGCGCTACCTCCGAGCGGATTTGGGTCAGCACGCTGAAGGGCCAGAGCGTCGTGTCAGGTCCCCATCAAGCGTGAGACTGGAGAGCGCGTCACGCAGCCAGACTGACACAGTGCCCGACTATGTCTGAACGAACCGCGTCGGCTCCTGCAGGACAGCGGTTGCGCCATCGAGGTCGGCGAGGCGAGACGCCAACGTCGCCAGCGCGAGCCGCTCCGGCAGCGCTTCGCTGAACTTGAGTCCGTCAAGAGCCTTCTTGTTGACCTCGGGCAAGCACAGACGCTGGTCTGCATCGGCGATGAGTGTCCGCCATTCGTCCCGGGTGAGATTCGCCCGCAGGCGGATCTGGCAGTCATCGAAGCGTTGGACAGGGTCGACCACCTCGGTCAACGTGGCCGCCAAGGTGGCGTTCGCGCGGAAACCGGCCCAGGTCCACCACCGCAGGTCATCGCCGTGCCGATCGCGAAGGATGACGTTGCCACCCGGATGCACCAGCGCGGATCGCTCTTCCCGCTCTTGGCCGAGGCGCTTGGCTGCTCGCTGTGTGAGCTTTACCGGGGGGTCAGCGCCGAGAAGCACCTCGCGCATGGCGCGGCTCAGCTCGAATCCGAGGCCTGCCCAGCCCCCGGCCATCCAACGAGCCTTCCCGCCGCTCTCGGCGGGTTCGACGAAGCAGCGGCGGCGCCGCCAGTCGATGTAGGTGACCCGCCAACTTCGCCCGTTGAGTAGCAGTCGACGGTCGCCCTGCACCTCCTCGGTGAGCAGCGCGGGGTCGACGCGGCCCAGTTCGTCGCGGCCTACCAGGACGGTGAACTCGGGTGCTCCGACGAACACTCCTGTCATGCCCATAAAGTGTCGGTGCCCGAAGCGCCGCTCAGCTTCGGGACCGATGTAAAGCATGTCGCTGTCGCTGTCGAGGTAGCCCTGATCGATCAGATGGCGAATGATCGGGGTGGCGCCGCGGCCGAAGGGGTCGAGACCGTTCCACCACTGCGGCCAGTTCTGATCTCCCACTCGGTGTTCTTGCAGGCAGAGCGCGAGCATCTGCTGGGCGACGATGTGCCGTGGCTCGGGCGGGGCGACGACTGGCTCGACCCATCCGCGGCCCCAGAGCACCAGCAGAGCCGCCGCCTCCAGCAGGGCGTCCCCGCTGCGGGTGAGAAAGAGGCAGTTGCGGATGCCGCCGGGCCGCCGGCCTGTACGCCCGAGTCGTTGCAGGAATGACGCCACGGTCGAGGGGGCGTCGATCTGAATGACGCGATCGAGGTCACCGACGTCGATTCCCAGTTCGAGTGTGCTGGTCGAAACGATGACGCAGTCACGCGCCTCGGCGAACGCCTCTTCCGAACGCCTTCTCTCGTCGGCGGACAGTGAGGCATGTGACAGGAAGGTGGTGATGCCGCGCTCCCGCAGGAGACTCCCGAGCTGTTCTACGGCCTGGCGAGATTCGCAGAAGACCAGCCGCTTCTCACCGGAGTGCAGCCCGGCGAGCACGGTGGCAGCATTTTGCAGGGAGCCGACGAAGTCGAGTTCGATTTCGCCCGGCGGAGGTGTCGCCGCGGTCGCTGTCGCGGCGACCGGCAGGTCAGGAGCGATGACACGTCCGGTCCGAACACCCGCGCCGGAGCCCTGCAGCCAGGTCAGCAGGCGATCCGGATTGCCCACGGTTGCCGAGAGCCCGATCCGCTGAACGGGCCGGCCGATCAGGTGGGTCAGACGTTCCAGGACAGCGAGAAGATGCCAGCCACGGTCGTCGCCGGCAAAGGCGTGCACCTCGTCGACGACCACGGTCCGCAGGCCAGCGAAGAACGCCCGATGGTCGACGTTTCGGCTGACCAGCATCGATTCCAGGGACTCCGGCGTGGTCAGAAGCACGTCCGGGCGGGCGGCCAGGATGGCCCGCCGTCGCGACGCGGTGACGTCGCCATGCCAGAGCGCGGCTCGCCGCCCCAGCCAGTCGGCGTAGCGTTCCCAGCGCGGCAGCAGATTGTTGAGTAGGGCTTTGAGCGGGCAGAGGTAAAGCACTGAGGTTCCGGACCAGCCCTCGGCTGCCATCCGAGACAACAGCGGAAACGCTGCCGCTTCGGTTTTGCCGCCAGCGGTCGGGGCGAGGAGGAGCGTGTCCTCGCCAGCCAGAAGGGGCTCCAGAGCAGCGTCCTGCAGGGGTCGCAGACCCTGCCATTGCAGGGAGTTGACGATGTGGTGCAGCAGGACGGGATGTAGCAGGTCGGCGGCAGTCACACGTCTAGTGTGATGTCGTCGGCGCTTGCAGCGTTGCGTTCCACGTCGGTCATCTCCGCTGCCGACATGGTCGGCGCGTAGTGCTGTCTGGGGTCGAAGTCCGGGAACTGGTCGACGCGGTCGAGGACATCGCCCACCAGCTTCTTCAGGTACAGGCGCGGCACGATGCCGACCTTTCCACCCAGGCCGCCGGCAACGGCACGAGCCAGCTGGTCAAGGTACGCGTCGTCGACCAGAGTCCGTATCCGGTCGGGAGCGGTTGATGCGTCGGCGTAGAGGTCCCGAACGCGGGCGCCCAGCTCGACCAGGGACTCGATAGTGAAGCCCGGCAGGCGGATCTGCACGGCCCTGGGGTTGTCGAATCTCGGGTCCGTGGCGAAGTCGACGGCAAGCCGTTGCGCCAGCGGGGCGAGCCGCTGCACACCCTGCTGCCCGTCGTAGAACGCCGGCGTGCCGGTGATGACGAGATGCAGCCCGGGAAAGCGGCCGGAGTGGACCTCGTCGATCAGCTGCCGCAGTGCGTTGAGTGCCTTGTCCCGGACGTCCCCACGGACCCGCTGCAGCGTCTCGACCTCATCGAGAACAAGGACCAATCCCGGATGACCGGCGTCCCGCAGGACGGTGAGTAGCCCCTGAAGGAAGGCCATGGCACCGAAATGGTCGAGCTCGCCGCGGATTCCGGCGGCTCGTTTCGCCGACGCCGAGACCTGTGGCTGTCCGGCCATCCATGCGGCCAGACCATCGGAGACGACGGTGTCACCCGAGCTCAACGCCGCCCGGTAGCCGCGCAAGCCCAGCGCGAAGAGCGGGGAGTGCTTGCTGACCTGGGCGAGCCGCTGTTCGAGGAGCCGATCCACCGCCGCGCCCACGTCTGCCTCCGCGGCGGGATCAGCTTCGAGCGCATCGGCTTCCAGCGTGAACAGCCAGGAGTCAAGAACAGCGCGGAACGCGCTGGGTGGTATCGACGCCGTCCGCATGGACTCGGTGATGCGCCGGTACACGGTCTCCAGCCGGTGCAACGGCGTCTGGGTCTCAGAGATCTGCACCTCGGCCGCGGCAAAGCCGCGGCGAAGAGCCCGCTCGGCCAGGTGTCGCGTGAAGAATGTCTTGCCGGCGCCGTATTCGCCCCGCACCGCCTTGAACACGGCGCCACCGGACCTGACCGTGTCGAGTTCACCGTCAAGAGCCGCGGAGAATCGGTCGAGGCCGACCGCGAGCAGGTCGAGTCCGCTCTCCGGAACGGTCCCACGACGAAGCGCGTCGATCACCTCACGTCGGCGGCGCTGGGAGACGTCCGGCGTCACGCAGGCACCTCGAACTGCTCGGTGAGGAGTGTGACGTCGAGCGCGACCGTGCCGGTGGCTGGCTCGGCGGCCAGAACGGCGTACCCCTCGATGTTGAGCAGTTGCTGAACCTGCGTCAACGCACCCCGGAGCCGGGTCTGTGCCACTCCTAGGGCTTGGGCTGCGAGAGTGGGTGCCAGCCGGTTGGCAGCTGCCCCCACCAGGGCGTCGATGATGCTCGCGATCTGATCGTCGGTGACGATGAGCCGGCCGGTAATCTTCCGCTGAGCCTTGTAGACGGAGCTGGTCACGATGGCGCGCCCGAGTGTCACCGCCGGTTGCTCGGTGACCTGTGGGCCCAGGTCGAACAGGGTCGGGCTGTCCTGTCGAGCTCCGCGGCTCTTGGTGGTCGCGGCCTTCTGAGCTGGCGGCTCGGCAGGCAGCCGCGGAGCGGCTGCGGAGGTTAGCCACCAGGCGGGTTCCTGCGGCAGCAGCAAGTCCAGGCCGGCCCGGTTGCGGGTCTCATCGGGTACGAGGACGACGACTGGGACGACGACCTCCGCTGCGCTCGCTCCCCCGTGGTAGCCGGCTTTCAGCGGTCCGTACCTGAGAGTCTCGTCGACGGCCAGGACGGCTCGGTGGCCGTCGGTGAGGACGCGAGGACCGCTGACCTCAATCTCGTCGTCCTGGACGGGAGCAGTCGCCGGGCGAGACCGGGCACTGGAAATGTTCGGGTACGACCGTTGTGTGCCTTGGCGACGTTCGACGATGTGACCGTGGTCCGAGGTCACGATGACCGTCCGCCCCGCAGCGGCAGCCCGCGCAAGCAGCGGTTCAAGATGTTTGACAGCGTCAGCGGTCCAAACCGTTCCCGCGGGGTCGCTGCGGTCAAGTGCGTCGTCGATCGTGTTCAGGACGACTGTCACCAGCGACAGCTCAATGTCGTCGATGGCGCCGCCGACGTCCGGGCTGACCGACCAGCCCGCTGCCGTCGTATCCACTGCCTTTTTGTGAAAGAGCCGTGCAGTGATCTTCCCGCCTTTGGCGGTGAGTTCGGCGTACCCGTGCAGTTCTTCGGACTGCTGCCCGCGGGTTAGGCGGCCGGTGAGCAAAGAGGCTCGACTCACCTCGGTGACCGACGGCAGCGCCGCGAGCGCTGCTGACCTTCGGCGGTTGCCGGCTCCTGGCAGGGCAGCCTCGAGCCAGCCGAGGCGTGTAGTCGCGTCGGACAGGATTTCCGTCGCGACGGCGGCGCTCATGCCGTCGAGGACGAGCAGCAGCGTGGGTGCCTTGCGGGCGAGCGGGATGACGGTGCCTGGCAGTAACTGCTCCAGGTACCAGATGGTTCCCGAGTCAGCGGGCACGCCGCGGCCGGTAGGGAGCGGCGCTGAGGCGAGCGCCCGGGCGAAGCGACGTTCCTGTGCGCGGCGTCGCTTCTGCGCGACCGTGACGACGGCGTGGAGTGCGCTTGACAAGCTCGGATCGTCAACGCCGCCGAACGCGTCGTTGATCGCCGCGTCAGCCCATGCTTCGCTGTCGAGGTACTGGCGCACGAGAGCGCCGAGTGCAGCGGCATCCGAGGCGGCGCCGGCCGGTGGATCAACCTCCGCGAGCCACCGGACAAGTCGTACCGCGGCCTCGAAGGGAACGCGCAGTGGCGTTGTCGCTTTGAGCCGGTGCGTCTGAACTGCAGCCCAGGCGGTTTCGACGGTGTTGGTGTTGTCGACATGGCTGGGTGAAGCGATTGCCCGGCGCAGGGCGTCGGCAAGCGCGACATATCGCGCTCGTAATCCGCCGGCGAGAAGTCCTGAGTAGCGGGCCAGCGGCTCGGCTTGGAGCTGCTTAAGGATTACGTCGGCCCGGTCGAGGGAGCGCGCGACATCGTCATCGGCACGCCGATCGTGGATCAGGTCGGACAGCAGTGTGTCCGCTGCTTGTCCGAGTGCGGCCAACGCGACCAGCGACGGGCGGGGATCGCCCCACCGCGGTTCGAGCCGGACCAGAGCAAGTTGTGCCTGATGGGCTGTCGGCGGGTCATATCGGTCGGCGGTCAACAACCGAAGGACCAGACCGAGCGGTACGACGTCGGCGAGTTCACCGCGAGACAACAGCGCACGGATCGGGCCTGCCGCCGAGCCCGCCCGCTGGGCGATCCAGTCAAGCGTGGTGTCGGCAAGTAGGTCTCCGACGCTTCGTCGCAAGGCGCCGAGCGAGGCGACGCTCTGCGCAGCGATCGACCAGCGGAGGACGCCAAGGACGTCGGCGGTGTCCGTATCGAAGCCGAGGTGGGTTGCAGCCACGGCACCGAGCGCGTGGGTGCGGGTGAGCACCCCGGCCGGGGCTGCAGGCCAGCCCGCCTGTGGAGTTGCAGCGACCAACGCGGTGGCCAGCTCTCGGTTGTCCGGTCGGCTGGTCAGGGCAGGGTCGATCCCGGTGGCAGCGAATCGAGTCCGCACTGCCTCCCACGGGTCAGGGCTGCGTAAGCGCTGCCAGATGAAGTGGGCGAGGATACCGGCGCCGAGGTCGCCATCGTCGCGGTCGGTGACGACGACGAGCCAGTCGCCGTCTCGGTGGTCACCGAGCAGCTCGCGGGCGGCCAGCGCCGACTCGGCCGCGCGAACCCGTACGGTCTGGCCCTGATGTTGGAGGTCGGCGGTGATGGCTCGGTCGGGGACGCCACGGATGCCGATGACGCCGCTGCCGTAGTTCTTGGCGCGGGCTTCGTCAACGATGGCGAGCACCATCGATGCGCTCACCCGCGTTGCGGCCAAGGCGACGGTCACGGCAGCACTCGCCACGTCACCTCGACGGTGACGTCGGAGTTGTCGTTCAGGAAGGTTTGCAGCCGGTCCATGATTTCTGTGTTCTCCGCTCCGCCTGCCCGGCTGGAACTCCCGGCCTTGAGGCCCGGCACCACCGGCGGCTTCGGCTTGGGCTCAGGACCCGGCGGGGGCACGGTGCTCCCCGCCAACCACCTGAAAATCCCGTCCTCGCAGGAGGCAAGCGCCCGTCCGATCGGTACTGGCAACTCGTCCTGCTCCAGGGCGGCACGCAGTCCGTTGACGACGGCAGCGGCATCCGCGGCGCGGCTTTCTTCGCCGTCCATGGCTGCGCGAAGCGGGTCGAGCCGGTGCCAAGAAAACGCAATGAGCGCTTTTTCTACAGCGTCCGCCGAAGCCAGCGATTTACCCGCGGCGACTGGAGTCGCTCCGCCGAGGTCCGCCTTCGCCAACACCTGGACGAGCTTGACGCCGTCCAGATGACGCAGTTGCTGCATCAGCGCGGAACAGGCTTTGGCGGTCCTCAGCCGGCTGCCATCTTCAATCGCCAGACGTCGGTACGCCGCCTCGATCGCTCCCACCAACCCGGGCGCTGTCTTCGACAGTTCGGCTGCCTTAATGGCGACCTGCCCGACGAAATCGGCCACAGCGGGCGCGGTGAGATACGCCCCGGCCGTGATGCCGAGCATCGCGCCGGCCACGGTTCGCGCCGTCTCCCAATCACCAGCCGCCGGCAGTTCCTGGGTGCGCAACTCCATCATCGGGGAGAGCGAGCCAGGCTCCGGTACGACCGGTAGCGCCGTCTCTTGTTGGAACCAAGCCCGCTGCCGCAGCGCCGCCCATGCGATGACAACCAGGTCGGCGACCTCGTCCCGCAGGCCGTGGGCGGGCGAGACGTCCCGGATCCAGCGTCGCAACTCCGCGACGGTCACCGGACCGTCGGCGGGCTTGCCCTGTTCCTGCGCTCGTCGGCCGAGTGCTCGCTCGATCTCCTGACCCCACGGAGTGAACCGATCGTCGCCGAAGAGGTAGTGCATCTCCGTGGCCTTACCGACGCCGAGTGGCTCGGCGATCCGTCGTACCACGGCGGCGTCGGCCTGAAGCTCGACGCGTTTCTCGCTGTCCGCCGCAGTTTGTGCGACGTATCGAGCAACGGTTTTCAGGTCGCGGACTTTGACCTCGACGTCGCCTGGTTCGAACGGCGGATGCGCGGGGTAGAGGGCCTTGAATGCCTGGTCGAGCAGGTTGTTGAAGGCCTGACCGAGCGTGGCGCCGACCGGGTTTGCCGGGGCGAAGCGCCGTTCGAAGGAGAACAGCGTCCGCTCGTGCGACGCGTCTTCGAGGAGGACGCCTGGGCGCGGTGACGCGGCGCCGTATGCCTGCTGCACCGCGTCCTCAAGGCTGCGCCGCAGCGTGTTGCGCTGGGACTCCAGGATCGACCGGGCCAAGGCACGGTCAGCCTCGTTGAGGTGGTCGGCATGGCCTTGCCAGCGTTCGATGCTGCCGTCGAGCAGCCAGTTGAGGATGACCAGACGCCGCAGCTCGCGAATTTTGTCATTCGACAGGAATCGCGGCAGCCACACAAGGGTGCGCTCCTGCACGCCCCGCGCCACCATCTCGTCCAGCCGCTGCAGGTCTTCGACGGTGGAGTGGCCCGGGTCGTCGAACGGATGGTCGATGACGATGCGCCAGGTGTCCGGCGCAGCGCGGAAGTGGTCGTCGGACAGCCAGCTGCGGTCGCGGACGTTACCGAAGAGCACATCGACCTTACGCTTCGAACCACGCCAGACGAAGTCGTACGGGTATGCGCCCTGCAGGTCCTGGGACGCCAGAGTGACGCCGAGACTGTCGCTGACAAGGTCCTTCAACAACTCACGGCGTCGGCCCTCGTTGTCCTCAGCCTTCGCCCGCTCCACAATCGACTCGTAGTCGACGTCGGACAGCTGCACCCGAATCGTCGGGTTGCGATCGTCGCCGTCGAGGTGAATCTCCGGGACGTCCCGGGCCCAGGTACGCACCTTGGACAGCACCACCGCCGCCTCACCGCCCGGCAGCGGCGACACGATCGACCCGTGGTTGAGCGACGCGAGCCGGGCCGCGGTCAGCGCCATCAGGGCCGGCACCCTCGGGGCGACAGCCGACAGCAGGAGAGTCTTCGCCAGACGGTCATCAGTACGGAAGCCTGGCGGAACCTTCTCCGGCTCCTCCCGCAGCGTCCGCTCGTCGATGCCGTGGATACCGAGCAGCAGCGGTCGCAGCTTGTCCGTGTACAGCTTGTTGGCTGACCGGAACAGCGCGGCCGCCTCAGCGTCCAACGCCTGCCCGGTCTGCCCCTGAACGACGAGGTCGAAGGAGTCACCGACCGGAATGATCTGGTCGATGGTCAGGGTCTCGCGCCGGTCGACGAGCATCTGCTGCATCACCTTGAGCGCGGTCCGCTCGCGCTGCATGACGCTGGCCAGGCTGCGCAGCGTGGACACCAAAGCCGGCGAGAACGGGTAGGTGAGGCGGAACGCCTTTTCGTCGGAGCCGCGATGCCGCTCGTCGGTGTTCACGCCATCGAGAAGCACATCCCACACGGCAGGGCGGCGGTCGATCGACCCGAAAGCGCCCTCAAGGACCGCGGCAGCCTCAGCGTTCCTGGGCTGCAGGAGGCGCCGATTCGCGACGTACGGGAGGTTGTCGTCGCCCAGCGGAATGACGCCGAACCGACCCTCCTGGTGGCGGAACGCACGATCCAACGCGTCCTGCTCCGCACCGCTGGCGCCGGAGTCGGCGAACCAGCGCCGCAGATCCATCTGCCGGGCCACGAATGAGATGAGCGGGATCGGCCGTCCACCGATGGAAGACTCGACCAGCTTGGTGAGCTTCTGCGACTCCCGGCGGAAGAACTCCCGGTCCTGCACCGAGAACGCCAACCACAGAACCAGCTCGTCGAGGAACAGGACCACAGCGTCGTAGTCGAGGCTTTTGGCGTGTACCGAGATCGCCGCCAACCCGGTGTCCAGGTCGACGTACTCCGCCTGCTGCGTATACGAGCGGAAGTACACGTCGACCAGAGCCGACACCAGCTTCTGCCGACTCGGACTCGCCGCCGACGCCGCACGCGCCTCCGCGTAACGAACCGCATCCCACTGCCCCTTACCCAGCACGGCGGCCCAGGGGTCCGCGGCACCGCCGCCCTCGCCGTCTGCCTCGCCGTTGAGACCGGCGAAAAACTGCTGGTCACCGAGCTGGGCCCGGTAGCGCTCGGCGTCTTCAAGAAGCGCGTCAGACTTGTGCACGGCGGGCAGCGGCGCACCGGGATGACGTTCGGCGATCTGGCGGATGTACCCCTGGAAGAGGGCTTCCTCCATCGTCCGCGCGCCGAGCAGGTGGAAGGCGAGCGGCAGGATCTTCCGGTCAGCCAGAACGGGATCGTGGCGCGCCACTACAGGCTGAAGCTCAGGCTTGGAGCGGGCGGCAGGCTCGTGTTGGAGAAGGGCATGCAGCACAGCCATGAAGTGCGACTTACCCGAACCAAACGACCCGGTAAGGAAGGAACCACGGCTCGTACCGGAGGTGATGCCCTCGGCCACCAGCCCCATCGCCGTGTCGAATGCCTCGACCAGCGCATCGGTGACGACGTATTCATCGAGCGTGCGCTCGACCGCGCTGTGCCCTACCGAGTCGGTCAAACGCAGGACGTAGTCCTCCGCGCCAGCGCGCTCAGGAATGGTGATGACGTCGCGCAGCGGGGTATTCAAGCCTTCTCCTCAAACTGCATCGTCATGACTCCGATGTCTCCCTCAAGCCCTCGCCCTACGACCGCGCGTGGCGGCCGGCGGCTTCCAAGCGCCAAGCTGCTCGACGGTCATGCCTACCTGGTGAGCGCGGCCGCGCAGCTGCTCTTCCAGGTAGGCCGCCAGATTGAGCTGGTAAGTGGGGTCGGTCTCGTCGTGCCATTGCCGCACCCAGGGCTGAAGCTCCGCGAGGCCCGCGACCAGGGGAACAAGCTTATCGTCGGCCCAACCTTCGGCCTCGCGCTCGGCGATGACCGCGTTTAGGGCGAGGGCCTGCTGAGCGTGGTCCCAGCCGGCCCAGCCGAGCAACTGGGTTGGGTCGGTCTCGCGACCGGCGTCCGGGTAGAGGATGAACCGTTCCTTGGGTACGTCGAGCTTGCCCCGGTGCTGCCACCACGACTGCTTTCGGAAGTCCGCGGTGGCGTATTTCGGCGGCACCGGGATCTCGCCGACCTTCTCACCCTTGTCCTCGCGACGCTGAAGATCCCAGGTGTGCTTCCATGCCTCACGCTTGCGTAGTCCAGAATCCTTAAGCCGGTACGCGGCCAAGAAGGGCACGCTTTCAGTGTCCAGCAACGTGGAGAGCTGCTGGGTGACCGACCGGTCTTTGCGTCCGTCCCACAGCTGCAGGACGGAGATGAGATCGGAGTCACGAGTAACGATGTCGGCGAGTTGCGCGACCGATCGTGCGGTTGGTCGCCCGTGGGAATCAAACCAGTACAGGCGTGCCTCCAAGCGGTCGAGCAGCCACGCCCGCAACGCCTTCTCGACACGCTTCTCCCAGGGTTCGGTAGCCCACCGCCGCTTGTACTCGGGACGCTCAAGAAGGTTGATGAATTTGTTCGACTCGATCAGATCAAGGCGCCGCTGTACCAGTTTCCGATACTCCTGCGGCCAGCGCGTCGGAATCTCCGTAATCCGGGTCGACCTATGACGAGCAAACCACGCTGTGGACTCCGAGCCCTCCGCAACCCTGCGTGCCAGGGCGATTTCGAAGGCGCGCTCCCCTAACTGCAGTTCCGGCGCTTCATCCGACGGAAACGTGAGCTCTTCCTCCAGAAGACCATACAAACGGTAGACATGCCAGTCCATCTCTTCCTGCACTGCGATCATCCGAGCTCTAATCGCGTCGCTGGCCGCCTTTGCTTGTTCAACACCCGGTGCAGTCGGAGCCACCAAGCCGTCACCGCATATTGATTCGAATTCGCCGGCGAGGCGGTGGGATAACTCATCCAGCGGACGAGAATGAGTCAAGTCGAGAGTATTTGGCAGTGGGAAATCTTGAAGAGTGGTACCGGTGAACTCATACCGCTCGACCCATGGCTCAGCTGACCATCTATTGCCACCTCCGCTGTTGTTGTCCGCGCCACCCTTGGCCTGGCTTTGCTGCTTCATCCAGAAGCAGGCGGTCGAGGAGTTCAGTACTCCGAGCAGCGCGAGGTGATCGCCCTCCGTCGACCCCTCCGGCAACTTAATCACCGGCGCCGACTGCTTGAAGACCTTCCCACCCCGGTCCAAAACGAAATGGTTGTGTGTCGCCACAAAAGCCATAGCGATACCGAGAGGTATTACAAATCGTTCCGGATGCCAGCGACTAAACTCGTACCATGTCAAGCCGATGTCGGCATGATTCCCTCCTGGCTCTCGACGCTCTGAAAGCCCGGTTCGATGATTCCAGAGGAGCTTTTGCACGGCAGCATCCGAGAGGTCAGCCTTTAGGTCAGAAGCATACGGAAAAAGTGTCTCAACTTCCTGCCCCAATGACCAGTCTCGCACTGCATCGCCAGTCTCTAGCGGCTTTATCTTGTCGCCTGCTACGCCATGCCGAGACCAAGTACCAACGGGCGCGAAGTAGGCATCGTCTGATCCCGTATGGCAAGTTCGCCCAATAAGACGGACTTTTTCTCCCAGCTTCGCCTGCGGCTTGTTAATTGCTGCTAGTAGTGCAGACGCGCCGCCGCCACTGAGGCTCCATGGATGGGTAGACAGCGCCTTACGCGGGAGTCGGGTGACAGTGATGTAGACGTTGTTATGACACTCATCTTTAGCGACGTTGTCAACAATGGCTGCCCAGACCAAGCCCTGGGCCGGATCGGCGGGCTGCCCTGGCTCCCCACGGATGCCAAGCACTGCCTTGACGATGTCCTCGATAGGCGCCTGAGGGCGCCCGACCAGAATGACCGTCGGGGTTCCATGGCCCGGAATGTAGGCACCTGATGTGTCAACCACGAGCCGCAGGTCCTGTTTGACAAAGAATTCTTCGACCAGCCGGGACCCGAACTCGCGTTTCATAAAGGAGTTCGACGTAATCTGGCCGACCCAGCCCGCAGGGCGGTCACCAGCCGCCCTCTTGGCCAACTGAAAGAACCGCTCCATGAAAGGGATTGTCAGCGCGTACGTCCCTTTGCAGGTCGGGTACCGCTCACGATATGCTGCGCTGAGTTTCTTATCCTTGACTGTGACGTACGGTGGATTACCGACCACAACATCGTACTTGCCTGGGTCGAGGATTGAACGGAGAACCGTGAGGTCCTCCGTCACGTAGACGAACCCACTCAGTCCCGAGTCGTAGTCCTCCATGCCCGGAAGGTCCAGGGCCAACTGCGGTCGCCCATGCAGCAACGAGTCGCCGGCCGCAAGGTGGAACTCGAATGCGGGTGCCTCTTCCAAGGATGTCAGGCTGGCTGCTTGGACCGCTGCGACCATGAGCCTGAAACGCGCGATTCCGACGGCAAAGGGATTGAGGTCAACGCCGTGGAGGGCGTTGAGTGCCTCCTGTACCCGCGCCTGCACCTCCAAGCCTGGCGCGTGGGCGGCCCAGCGATCGTTCAGCCGGGCGAAGGCGCCGAGAAGGAAGTGACCCGACCCGCAGGTGGGATCGATGAGCTTGAAGCCTTCGAGCGGTCGCTCGGCGAGCGCCGGCTCCATAGTCTGGTCGAGGATGAACTCCTCGACGAACTCCGGCGTCTGGAGCAGCGCGAACGTCTTCTTGGCGTAGTCGGAGAGGTCTTGGTAGAGGTCACCGAGGAATCGAGTCGACAGGTCGGGGTCTGCGAGGTCCCAGACGAGATCGCCGTCGGCGGTGCGTTCGCGCCAAAAGGCGATGAGCCGCTTGGCAGCCTGACCCGACGGAGAGACCGTCCACAGCGGCGAATGCGACTCGACCAGATCTTGGGTCGCCTTCGTGTTCCGCAGGTATTCGGCAGCCTGGAGCACCCACTCGCGGTCGGTGTCTTCGGGATGAGCGCGGAAGTAGGCGAGTTCCGCGTCCAGGGCCTCCTGCCGACGGTCGGCGGGGCCGGCGATCCAGACCGGCTTGAGCAGGCGGTTGTCCTCGCAGAATCGTACGAAGACCGTGGTCAGCACCCATGCGACCGCGGCCTGCGTTACCCGGTCGTCGCGCCACTCCTGCCACGACATGGCCGTCCGCTCGCGGTTTTCCGCGGCCTGGTGCTCCTGCTTCCAGATTGCCAGGACGTCGGGCTGCGAGGCGACACGGTCGCGAAGGTCGTCCTCCAGATCGAGGACCACCTTCTTGAGCGCTGCCGTCAACCCCGTTGAGACCGCCATTCCTACTGCTCCTTATGGGTGGCTGCGCTCAGAGCAGCTGTGCTGTCGATCCACTCGTTGTCGAGGTTGACGAATTGGTTGGGTGCGGCGAGCGGGACCGGCCGGCCGTCGACCACAGGGCCGTGGTTGCCGTTGAGCTGTGGCACGAGCAGCCAGACCGCCCTGCGGCGCGGGGCGGCTAGGTCGGTCCAGCGGGTGAGCAGCGCCATGTTGTCGTAGCGGGCGAGCGGTGAGGCATCCGTGAGCAGCACGGGCGAGTCCTCACGTCCCGCGGTGAGCGCCCGCTCGACGGCGGCCTCGACCTCGGGCCAGGATCGGCGGACCAGCTCTTCCAAACCGCGTCGGGGGCGACTCGACTCCCGTTCGGCGTCAGCGGCACGCACCAGATCCCAAGGCATGTTGGCGGCCTCGGACACCGAGCGCAGCGCGTCCAGCAACGCTCCGGTCAGGTCGACCGTCGTCGCCCCGTACCGGGCCTGGGCCGCATCGATCAGCCGACCAAGACGATCGGCGCGGGCGCCGAGCGCGAGGAACGAGCGGCTGCCGATCGAGGTTTCCAGCCTGGCACCCAGTGCGCCCGTGGTGCCCACTGGGGAGGTGGTCGTCGCGAGACTGGTCGCCGGCCGGGAATCCAGCCCGGTCGTCGCAGCGCCCGTGTGGAGGGCCCGGTAGACCCGCAGCCGGTCGTCGAAGGTCAAGCCGAGGCCAGCATCCGTGATCAGGCTGTCGAGCGCCGGCCTCCGTGGCAGTTCCGGCGCTGCGGGAAACCGGACCCGTACTCGTTCGCGGATCTCATCCGGGGTGAGCTGCTGCCCGCCGAAGTCCGCGAATGTCTGGGCCAAGGCCGCGACGGCGGTGAAATCCCGGTGGTGCAGGTCGCCAGCGCCTGAGGCAGCCGCGATGGTCGATGCTGCGGCGGCCAGAGTCACCCGGCGCAACGGGTCGGCGAGAGCCGCCGGCCAGCCGCTTTCGGTGGGGACAGCCGCTTCGAGGCGTGCCTGCGCGCGTTGGGCCGGAATGACCGCGTTCGCGGCGTCGCCGGTCGCGTTGACCAGTTGATCCGCTTCCGTTGCGAGTGACTCAGCGACATCGCACAGCGCCTGATCCTCAGCCAGCAGCGTGACCACTCGCCCGCGCCGACGTACCCAGACGGGCGGCTGCGAGCCGTCGGCCTTGTTCATCGCCTTACGACGTTCCAACGCGAAGCGAAGCAGGCCACGAGCGAGCCGCTCGTCCGGATGCGCACCGGGCCGCAGCGTTTCGACCACCGTACGAGTCAACTCGGCGACCGTCGCGACCGAGCCGAGTTCGGTGAGTCGGATCGAGACGGCCTCGGCCAAGCGGTCGAGCAGCGCCCGCGCATCATGGTCCCCGGCCCACCGCTCTTGCAGGTTTCCGAGCAGCGTCGTGATGCGCGACTGTTGCACCGGCTCGTCGAGGTTCGCTCCGAGCTGAGCGTGTGTCGCAAAGGCATCGAGTGCCGTGTCGAAACCCAAGATCAGGCGGACGACTCCGCCGCGTGACGGTGAGCGAGGCGTGGCGACAACGCGGAGCAAGAGATCGGCGGCGTCGGTGGGAGTCAGCTCCGGGCCATCACGTTCGGTCGTGCGGATCTCAGCCCCGAGCCGGGCGCGCCACTCCTTGATACGCGAGGTGATCTGCAAACGAGTAGCGTTCGCGACGCCCTGTAGGCGGGACAGCTGCACCGGGTCAACGGTCAGCAGCTCGCCGACCGTTTGGACGGCATAGGGTTCCAGCGCCGACAAGGCGCGAGCAGTCAGCCCGGAGTCACGCAGCGGCGTGGTCAGTACGGCTTGGGCTGCCAGCTCGTCGTAGGACTCGTCCGGCTCGGTCGTGGCGTCCCGCGCGAAGATCGTCAGCCACGCGGCCCGCATTCCTTCCGCGGTGTGGTGCCGCGCGCTGGCATCGCTGGCCAGCGCCTTGCGGAAGAAGTCGACCAAGTCGCCAGCCAGCGTGGTGTCGAACATCTCCGGCCGAATGGTCGCCTCGTCCTGGATGCTCCCCGGGTCGCCTTCGCCGTCCCCGTACACGGGCGTGCTGCCGGTCGCCATCTCGAAGAGAACCACGGCGGCGGCATAACGTTCCGCGGCCGAGTCGTACCGGTCCCGTGTGCCGGTCAGGAACGGGTCGAGGTACGGCGGGGTGCCGGCCTGGAGAGCAGAGGCCGCGGCCCGGGTCAGCGAGAAGTCGAAGAGGATCAGATGCTTGGTGCGGTCGCTGCGGCTTTCCCGTACACCCAGGTTGGAAGGTTTGATGTCTCGGTGGTCGATCCCGGCCTTGTCCAGCGTGACCAGGCTGTCAAGCAGGTCCGTCCCGTATCGTTCAAGCAGGTCGATCGACAGGCGGGTACGCGCCCGCAGCGCGGTCGTGAGAGTCTCCGGACCGGCACTTTCGAGTAGAAGGGCACGCCGGCCGCCGACGACGATCGGTCCTTCGAGAACTTTCACGATGCGGGGGGCGTCGAGCCGACGCAGCACCTCCGCCTCATCGTCGAGCCGGGTCGCGGCGGTGTCGTCGAGGGCCACTTTCAGGACACACTCGCCGTTTCCGTCGATGTGCAGATCCTGCACGAGCAGACCCACAGCGGTCGAGCCCTGCCCGAGGCGCCGGATCAGCCGGAAGCGTCCATCGAGGACCGTTCCGGATGTCGCCTCGAGCGGATCGGTCTCCTCGCTTGAGGTCGCGGAGTCGCGCTCGGCTGCGGCGAGCTGCGACAGGAAAGTCGCGACGTCGGCCGTCCGCCGGCTGGGCGCCGGATCAGTTGCTTTGAGGACGAGCGATCGCAACGTCGACGGGACCTGAGGCAGCTCGATCGCCAGGTCAAGGCCGTGCTGGTCACGCAGTCGTTGCTTGAGAGCGCTCCGGGTGGGTGCCGGCGCCTTCCCCGTGATCAGGTAGAAGGCGAGTGTCCCCAGGCCGAAAACATCGAGCCGGATGCGGTCGGCGTCTGCGCTCCACGCCCCTTCAGGGGCGCTGAACACCTCGGCCGCTCCCGGTCCGTGATTCGCGAGGGCGGCGTCGACCAGCGAGGTCACCCCGTGGAGGGAAGAGTTGGCGGCCGAGCCGTTCTGGACGCTGCCGGCGCCCTGCCAATCACCGACCCGCACCTTGACGTCGCTCTGGGTGCCGGGAACCGGACGCACCCAGACCGCGGGCGGCATCAGCCCACGGTGTACGACTCGGTTGTTGTGGGCGTACTGCAGTGCCTCGCCGATTTGGCGAATCATCGACAACTGCGTTGCCAGCGGCACACCCTGATCCTGGCCGGCCAGCCATAGGTCGAGGCGCTGCCACTGCTGGTCATAGGGGTAGACGAGCCCGATGCCGAGTTCGGATTCGACCAAGTCACGCGGGCGCAGCAGCCCGTCGTGCTGCAACCGGGACATGATGCGGAACTCATGCTCCGCGATCTGCCGGGCCGACGCCCGCTCCTGCTGGCCGGCGGCCGGTGGGAGGACTCGGAACCGGATCCGGGCACGGTCCTGCTGGACCACCCGGTGGTAGGCGAGCCAGTCCTGCCAGCCCTCGTCAGAGTCGATGGCCTGATCCTCAATGACCCAGGACCCCGCCTCACGCTCCCGGCGTTGCACAAGGCCGATGCGTTCAAGCAGCTTAACCAGGATGTGTTCCTGGTTCGGGCCGATCGCCCGCCGCCCCGCAGGTTCGAGAACCAGTTCAGATATTTCGGCCAGGTTGCTTCGGGAGCTGTGGTCATCCAGGCCGTAGAGGTTGATAGCGCTGGATGAACTGAGAACGCAGCGCAGGTCGGGGTGGTGCAGGAACACCGCCTCCTGCACGAACGGGATGACGTCTCGCTCGTCGGGAATCTGAACGTTCTGCTCCTGCGCCCACAGACGCAGCTCGTCCTTCAGCTTGCTCGCAAAAAACTGCGCTTTGCGCCGGGTCAGCTTGAGCGGAGAATCTTCGGGGCGCCGACCGTCGCGGGCCCAACGCTGATCATCGCCGCGGAGGGTGCCAGAGTAGTACTTGAGCTCGATGAGGTGGAGCTGTTTGCGACCGAGCAAAAGTAGGTCTACCTCGTGCCATCGACCCCGCGAATCGCGGAACTCGAAGTTCGACCAGGCGCGAAACGGCGTCTCGTCGGGCATGATCGCGCGGACCAGTGCCAACCCATCGGCTTCGTGCGGAAACTGCGAGGGCGAGACCTCGATCCAGCGGTCCTGCCCAGCCTCTGCCACCGTTCACCCTCCGCACCGCGCCTGGTTCGTCCCCGAACCTACTGCCCCGGGCCGCAGGAGCATACCCGGTCAGTAGCGGGTGGCCATCGTCTCCGCTCCGCAAGTTGCCGCCCTACGAGGGAGATGTACATCCGCGGGAATCGCGTTGGCTGATTGGTCAGAGGCTTCAAGACAGATGGGGTGTTGACGGCCGGGCTGGCCGGCTCAAGCCGCTCTTTCGAAGACGTAGAGCCTGCTCGGGTGGCGGAGCCGGGTACTCGAATTCAGATGGTGTTGGCGGGTACGGGCCAATTGCGGACGTGGCCTGCGGAGCGGGGCGCGTCCGAATCCAGTGCCGAGCGCCTCAGCACATCCGCGAAGGGCCTACGGTGCGAGCGCGGCTGGACCGGCATGGTCCAGCGGCTCGCGGGCGACTCAGGCTGCGGATCCGAAATTTCAGGACCGGTCGGGCGAGGAAGTGAGGAATGCCGCTATCGCCAGCAGGAGGAGCACGGTGCCGGTGAAGCCGGCGGCCCCGGTGAAGATCCCGGCGACCGGATCTCGCGAGCTCATCCCCGTCAGCAGTCCGGCGGCCGCGCCCACCATGAGGCTGAAGACGATGATCACCGCGAGCCAGAGGGGGCGCGTCGGAGGAGTCATTGCCGATCCGTCCTTTCGTGGCCTCCGGCTGTTCCCGGATGCTTGTCGGGCACCGGTGCACGTCCGTGCCTGTCGAAGGCGAGTGGCGTGCGACGGAGGGGAAGCTGTGGGGGTAGAGTAGCAGTGTTCTAACACGATGCGAATATTCGGGAGGTGGGTCTCAGCGTGTCGACCGGGGAGCTATCCACCCAACTGCGCCGGCTCGTGCGGCTTGTCCAAGAGGACCTACACACGTCCGGGGCCAGCGACGTCTCGGACGAGCATGTCGACCAAGCAGCGGTCGGGTGGGTGCTCGGCACTCTGTTCGTGCGGTTCGCGGAGGACAACCGCCTGATCGATCGACAGTCGGCACCTGCGGCTCCGGACCAGCAGCTGCCGTGGCTCCTCTCCCGGTTCGAGTCCTTCGCGGCCGTCGATCCGGGGACCGGGCTGTTCGACCGCGGTCAGAACATGATCTTCGACCTGCCGGTCTCGGACCAGATGGCCGGCGACCTGGTCGCCTTCTGGAACCGCCCCGACGCGAACGGCGGAATGGCCCACGACCTCGCCACCGCGGACTTGGACACCCGCTTCCTAGGCGACCTCTACCAGGTCATCGACGAGAGCGCTAGCAAGCAGTACGCCCTAGTGCAGACGCCTGCCTTCGTCACCGAGTTCATCTTGGACCTCACGCTTGAACCTGCCCTTCAGGAGCGTGGGCATGAGGCCTTCCGCCTGATGGATCCGGTCTGCGGGTCGGGGCTTTTTGTCCTGGCGGCATTCACGCGGCTGTTTTCCGTCTGGCAGCGGGCCGCTCCCACGGTTGCTGTCGAGGATCTGGTCGGTCGTGCGCTGCGCTCCGTGCACGGGGTGGATCTCAACCCTTTCGCCGTGGCTGTCACCCGGTTCCGCCTGCTCATGGCTGCGGTGCGCGCGTGTGGCGCCACGAAGCTCAGCGAGGTTGCCCGATTCGACTGGCGATTCTCGGTAGCCGTCGCCGATTCGCTGGTCGAGGACCCCTTCGGCGGCGACTACGACGTGGTGGTAGGCAACCCGCCCTACATCACTGTGCGGGACAAGGTCCTCGACGAGGTCTACCGTGCCCGGTACGACGCGTGCCTCGGCAGGTACGCCCTCACGATCCCCTTCTCGCAGAGGCTTTTCCAGTTGGCTCGGCCCGGTGGCCATGTCGGTCAACTGACATCCAACTCGTTCATGAAGCGCGAGTTCGGTCGAAGGCTCGTCGAGGAGTTCTTCGGGCACCGGGTCGCGCTCACGCACATCATCGACACTTCGGGCGCGTTCATCCCAGGCCACGGCACGCCCACTGTGATATTGATCGGCCGCAATGAGCCGCCTCGTGATGCGGTGCCGGTAATCACCGTGGCCGGTCTGCGCGGCGAACCGGCTGTCCCGTCCGATCCCGCTCGGGCGCCGGTCTGGCGATCGTTGCTGCGACAGACGGCGCATCCTGGTCGCGCCGACACGTGGTCGGAATCTCGCTACGTCAGCCGAGAGCAACTCCGCTCGTTTCCGCTGACGATTGCGACAAATGAGGCGGCCGAGGTCCTCGCGGGGATTGCCGCTGCGTCACGTCGGCTGAACGACTATGTGGTGCGAATTGGATACTTCGCTAACACGGGATCGGACGACATCTTCACCGCACCACGTCATACGTTCGCGACGCTCGGAATTCCTGCTGACGACGCCCTCGTGGGCGTTATCTCCGGCTCCGAGGTCCGGGACTGGAACGCCCAGGCCGACCGCTACGCTTTCTGCCCGTACGATTCATCGGGCGACATCGTCTCGATCGAACAGCATCCCGCGCATCTACGACGGCTGTGGCCGTACGGTCTGGTGCTGCGGAACCGCCCATCCGGTTTCGAGGGATCTGCCAACAAGAGCGGAAGGCCTTGGTACGACTGGCATCAGTTCGTCGGTCGGAGGGGCACCTACGACCGGCTGATCACGTACTCATGGGTTGCCACCCACAACCACTTCGCCGCCCTACACAGGGATGAGGTGCCACTGCAATCCGCGCCGATCATCGAGCTCCCTCCCGACACGGCGCAGCGCCGCACCGACCTGACCGCATGGCTCAACAGTTCCTCAGTCTGCTTCTGGCTGAAGCAGGGCAGCCACAGCAAGGGCAGGCCGGGCCTCGACCAGACGGGCACCGGCGAACACTGGGACGCCTTCTACGAGATCGCCGCAACCCGGCTGCGCGAGCTCCCATTGCCCGAGAATCTGCGCACCACGTACGCCGATGAGTTGGACCGGCTCGCCCGGGAGCTGTCTGAGGCCACTCCCGCAGCGGTCCTCAGCCACCAGTCCCCGAGCCGCGAAGGGTTCTCCACGGCTCGTTCCCGCTGGGAAGCTATCCGCGCCCGCATGGTGGCCCTGCAGGAGGAACTGGACTGGGAGGTCTATCTCCGGTATGGCGTAACCGAGGAAGAGGGCCTAGTGGCCGCCGCCTCCGCCGTTCCATCATTGGCCTTCGGCGAGCGAGCATTCGAGATCGTCATGGCCCGACAGATGGTCGTCGGCGAGCTAGACACTGCTTGGTTTGTGCGGCACGGCGCTCTTCCGACCACCGATCTGCCCACGCACTGGCCGGCGTCCTACCGTGAGGTCGTCGAGCGGCGCATCGACGCGATGCAGCGGGACAGGCGGCTGCGGACCCTGGAACGGCCGGAGTTCAAACGACGATGGGCCTCCCCTGGCTGGGACACCATGGCGGCCGGAGCGGTGCGGACCTGGCTGCTCGACAGGTGCGAGACGGCTGAGCTCTGGTACGACAGCGCAGACGGCGCAAGGCGTGCACGACCGCGAACAATGGTGGAGCTAGCCGAGCTGCTGGGCGAGGACCCGGCGTTCATCCAGGCCGCTGAACTGTACGCACCAGGCCAACCGCTGGTCGACGTCGTAAGAGACCTGTTCGCGGACGAGGTCGTCCCCCACCTCGCCGCCCTACGTTACCGAGACTCGGGCATCGCAAAGCGCGCTCAGTGGGAGGAGACGTGGCGGCTACAACGGGAGCAGGACCAGGGTCTTACTGAGCCGGCCCTGATACCACCGAAATACACCAGCGCCGACTTCCTGAAGGTGAGCTACTGGCGACACCGTGGCAAGTACGACGTGCCTGGCGAACGGTTCGTGTCCTATGCGCGCTCGGGAGGCGCCATCAAGGACGCCATGGTGGGGTGGGCCGGCTGGCCCGTCGAGGATCGGGCAATGGTGTTATCAAGCCTCGCGTCGGCCGCGCCGACCCGCGAGGACGGCGTTCCGCTGCTCGCCGGGCTGCTCGAGTTGCTGCCGTGGGTAAAGCAATGGTGTAGCGACCAGCAGTACGAGAGCCACCGCACCCTGCTAGACGACTTGATGGTCCGGTGGGATGTCATCGAGGAGGATCTACGCGCTTGGCGTCCACTGAAATCGAATCGCGGGCGTCCCCGCAAGCACAGCTGATCGATAGCTCAGTCAGGCCGTCTGACTACCAGAACTATCCACATGATGATCCTTCCGGCTCCACTGGGCTCTTCACTGACGTACTGGCCCTCGGCACCGATCTGCCCGATCCTGCGGGTGCAGTCGAGCGGGTCAGGTAGATCGTCAGTTCAACGGTCAGCCTGCCTGAGGGGGTCTACCGGTTCGGGGACAGCCCTGCGCCAGTTCCGGCAGGTACTGACGCACGTACGCGCCGCCTCCGGCGACGTCTCCCCCACGGCTCTCGACCTACGTTTCAACATCGGCATACTGCTGGTCTCCGAAGACAAGGCCACCGAGGCCGCGGACGAGCTGCAACCGCTGCACGACGACCTCTGCGTGGTCTACGGGCCAGACCATGAGCTGACCCGGGAAGTCGCCGACCTGCTCGCCCGGCTCCGACTCGCCGCCGACGGATGGTTCCGCACCGCCGTCGGCTCAGGTCTCCCCCGCGGGTTGCTGCCGGCCTCGATGATCTCTATGCTTCCTGGGCGTCAAGAGTGGTCAGCGTCAAGCCTCCCGGCTTGCTGACCCGGCAACCGCGCCATCCGCGCACGGTGCCTCCGGGGGAAGACCAGGCCGACCGCAAGCAGCGGTACGGCAAGAGCGGGTGCCTCCTGGCACCGGAGAGCGAGTTCACGGTGCCATCCGAAGAGCTGAACCTTGCCGCTTTCGCGGTCTGCCTGACCTGCGGGCACCTCCGCGACGGTGCCCCACGCGAGCAGCGGTGCCGCTGCCAGCCGCGTACGCCGGAGTGGGAGCAGCAGTGGCAGGGCCAGGACATCTCCAGTGACCTCGACCTGTGCCTGTTGTGTGTCCGGGACACGGTGACCACCCGAACCCGGTGGTCGTGGCTGGCCTGCGAAACCTGCCGACACGTCTCGCAGGTCGTCGGCGAGCGGTACGGCCACCGCGCCGCACTGCCGCTGGGCCGGCACTCGATCATGAACGGCGACGTGGTCCAGCCGCACACGGCCACGGCCACCAAGGTCGCCGCGTCGCTGGTGGCCTCCGTGCGGCGTGGCAACGAGCTGCGTGACTGGCAGCAGGTGGAGTTCGACCGGCTCGCCGAGCCACTACGCCCAGGCGGCCCAACCGTGCCGTTGGCCGAGTGGCAGCGACGGTGCCCGCCCTCGCTCGGAGCGAGCGTAGACGCCTTCGACCGCTACGGCGTCATGCCCGTACCCAACGACCTCAGCACCCTTCGGCAGGCCCAGACCGAATTCCTGTCCACCGCTCGTTGATCGCCAGTCCAGCCGGCTGCTGTTGGTGGTACCCGATCTCGCCAACAGCAGCCGTGCTGGCCATCGCCCATCGACGGTCCGGTGACGACGGGCAGCTCGGATGCCGCGCCGTTCGATAGCATTCGACCATGATGGACAGTGGCGGGCAGCGGCGTCGGTGCCCGGTGGTCGAAGCATGACCATCATTAGTGGTTGGCCGGCGCTGACCGTGGCCTTGAGCAACAGAGCCTCGCCAGCGAGATTGTTCATTCAGGAGCGGTTCGGCCGCTGGCAGGACCTGCAGGCACGGTATCGGGAATCCGTGGGCCCCCTTGTCGTGCCTGGGAGCCAGGCGAACCCTGGCACCATCGGCTCCGCGTTCGACTGGATGGTGCGCTTCATGGTGCATCCCAGTCCGGACCTGCGTTTGGCACTGCTCGGCGCGCGCACTCCCCCGCTACGGCATGCGGTCCACGAACTGGCGCGCACGCTGAATTACTCCCAAACCGGCGACAGCGTGGGGACCTGCCGGTTCAGCGGGCCGGCCGCAGGCAGCGAAGCCGACCATCAACTCCTTGCCCGGGCGTGCTGGGCGCTGGCGCTCCTTACCGACCTGTACCGGGTCGGTCCCACACCCGGATCCCCGTTGATGGCCCTGGCCCCAAGGTCCATCAACGCCGAGAAGCTACTTGAGCTCGCCCCACCCGCGGCGCTCGACGAACTCCAGACTCTGCGCGCCTTCGCCGAGCGGAGCCTCCTGCCGTCCCTGTCGGCACGGCATGGCGCGTGGGCCCTCGGGCCGACCTTCGCCGGATCATCGCTGATGAACGCCGACGCCGACCTGATCGCCGCAGGCCTGCTGCTCGAACTCAAGACGGGCCTCGGCAGCAAGCACCGCGATGGGACGCGACGCTCATCATTGGAAGCACCGACCATCATGCAGCTGCTCGGCTACGTACTGCTGGACTTCCCTGACGAGTTCGCTATCGAAGCCGTCGGCGTTTACAGCGCCCGCTACGCACACCTGACGACGTTGCGCCTACCGGAACTCCTGGCTGAGTTGGCGGGCCGGCCCGTCGACCTGAAGGAAGAACGTGTCGCATTTCGTCAGCTGCTCCACAGCTGCTCCACGGGCGACCACTTTAGTCCTCGCGTCGGAGACCATCTATGTAGCCCTGAATGAGGGCGGACGCGTCGCGGAAGTCGAGGTCGAAGAACTCACGGTCCTTGCGTACCCGGTAGGGCGCCAATCGAGCATGCAGCTCGGCCTCTACCGACGGAGCATCCGCGACCACCCACAAAGCGCGCACGCCATACGGGATCACAACGCCTGTCGCCCGGTTGATCTCCCTCACCCGCTCCTCGACGGTCCGCTCGGTGTAGCCAATCTTCAGCACCCGCGGCTGCTCGCGAGTCGACAGCACGTAGATGTAGCCAGCTCCTCGTGTTTCACGCGGCTGTTCCCCGACGAGTCCGGCCAGATGAACCTGCACGTCCGCATCAATCAGGAGCGTGAGCTGCTTCGCAGCGGTGGCATCGTCGCCATCCCTGATCGCGGTGCGTAGGCGACTGAGGGCGTCACCAGCTTGTAGGCAGCGCTTACGTCCAGGGCGACCCAGCTGTTGCCACACGGTGAACCAGTCCCACTGGTCCTGCTTGTGACAGCGCGAGTAGAGCCCCTTGACTTCCGACAGGGCCTCCAGCAGTGACGAGCTGGACTCACTCCGGTCGTTCTGCAGGTAGCTCAGCACGGCAGCTACCGACTGACGTCGTTTCTGCTGAACCTCGGGCTTCACGGGGGCCATCCCGAAGCCCCACTTCTGCACGACCTGCACACGGTGGTCTTGAACTGGAGATGCCACGACCGCCCCCTCCTCCCGTAGCTGCATACGCCGTCGGATGCGGCGATCCCGGCCACCTCAGCAGCGGCCGGAATGAGCGGGAAGAGTATCCAACACGACTCGCTGGCCGTCGAGCCGGAGCCCGTGCGGAAGGCGGCCCGCCTGCGAAGGAACACACGCGACTACAGGCCGAGGGAACGGAGCGGGCAAGATGACCTCTGCGTGGTCTCCGGCCCTACCCGCGAGGCGGGTCTGGCGATCGCCCACGTGCTGGCCCGCGTCCGGCTCGCCGGGCCGGGGGTGGGTGACAATGGCATCCCTGTTTCACCGCCATGGATCAGCACGACGGATCGCTGGCGGCGGTCGCCCGAGGAGGAGTCCGTGGAGTTGGCACCAGAATCTGATGCCGTCTCTGCGGCCAGCGCCGTCCGCGCGTCAATCGGCTTCGACCAGCTACGCGGGGTCGGGGATGCGCTGTACTGGCTGGAGTCCCGTCCGAGCTCGGGGAGCGGCCCGACCCTCGTGCGGTGGTCGGCAGACGACGGCGTGGCCGACGTAACTCCATCGCGTTTCGCCGTGACCAGCAGTGTGCACGCCTACGGCGGTGGTACGTACGCCCCGAGTAGCGACGAGGTGTGGTGCGTCGGCGCGAACGGCCTCTACCGGGTAGCCGGAGGCAACGTCCGCCTGATGGTGGAGGACTCGTCGTCGTTCGGTGACCTGACGATCGGCAACGGCGAGCTACTCGCGGTGAGGGAAACCGACGACGGTGACGCCCTGGTGGCGGTTCCACTCGTCGGCGCCCCGGTGATGCGGGTGCTTGCGGAGACCTCGGGCTTCTTCGGGGCGCCGCGACCCGGGCCGGGAATGCTGGCTTGGTTGCGGTGGAGTGAGCGAGATATGCCGTGGGACTCGAGCGAGCTGTTGGTGGCGCCCTACGGTGCCGACGGGTTGCTCGGCGATCCGGTGAAGCTCGCAGGCGGGCCGACGGAGTCCGTGGTGGAGCCGCGGTGGGGACCGGACGCCGCCCTGTACTTCGCGTCGGATCGCAGCGGCTGGTGGAACCTCTACCGCTGGGATGGAGAATCGGTCGAGCCGGTGGCTCCGTTGGCGGCCGAGTGCGCAGCAGAGCCCTGGGAGCTGGCCTACGTCTCTTACGACTTCCTGGCTGATGGCCGGATTGTGATGGTGGTGCAGGAAGGGCCCCGCCACCGCCTGACCGTCGTTGATCGATCGGGAGCGGTCACGCCGGTGAAGCTGCCCTACACGTCGATCAAGCCGTACCTCGCGGTGGGCAGCGCATCGGTGGCCTTGGTGGGATCGTCACCGGAGGTGGCCCCGCAGGTGGCGCTGGTGCACTTGGGCGACGAGCCGCGTGTCGAGGTGTTGGCTCGGGCCGAGCATCCGGGGCTTGACGGGCTGGCGGTGTCGACGCCGGTGGAGCTGCGCATCCTGGTTGAGGGCAGCCGGGAGGTGGTGGCGCTGGTATATCCGCCAACCGGGGCGGCGCCGAACTGGTGTGCGCCCGTCATCGTACGGGCGCATCCGGGTCCGACGGCTTCCAGCCTGGTCCGGCTGGACTGGCAGGCGCAGTTCTTCACCAGCCGCGGGTTCGCCGTCGTCGACGTCGACTACAGCGGAAGCACCGGGTACGGGCGGGCATTTCGGCAGGCCCTCTACGGCCGTTGGGGCATCGACGACGTGGTGGACTGCCGCGCCGCCGAACACCTGCTGACCGAGGGCCGGGCGGTCCCGGGGGCGGTGTTCATCCGTGGAGCCAGTGCCGGCGGATATACCGCGTTACACGCGGTGACACAGGACGGTCCGTTCGCTGCGGCGACCGCGGTTTCGGCGATCGTCGATCCCGAGCGTTGGGCGGAAACCGTGCCTCGATTCCAGCGCGCACACGCGGCCCGGCTGCGCGGTGGCGCCGGGCGAGTTCGTGCAGAGGACATCCGACGACCCGTCCTGATGATCCATGGCACCGCCGACGACGTAGCGACCGCCGACGACGTGCGGGAACTCGCCGACGAGTTGCAGGATCGGGGCGCGCCGCACGAGCTGATGCTGCTCGACGGTGTTGGGCATTATGTCGCCACCTCAGCTCATGCTGCCCGGGCGTTGGAAGCAGAGCTTGCCCACTACCGCTCGGCGATGGCCGCATTGGCGTCCGGCTGACGGCTACACCACTGCGGACGGTAGCCGGTGCCGCACGTACTCGCCGAGCTCCTGCACTTCCGGCTCGCCCCGGTAGGGATCGAGGTCGACCTGGACGTCGACGATGCGTTGCACGCAGCGGTGGGACAGGGTCGCGGCGGCGTGGTCGACCGCAGTGCGCGCTGTGGCACAGGCTTCATCGATCCGCCCGGCCGTTGCCAATGACGAGGCGAGGAGCGCGGTGTCGATCGCGAGCCGGCGCACGTGCGACGGACGCAGCCCGGCGAGGGCTGCGCCGAGGTGCCGTTGCGCCTGCCGGGGCTGGCCAAGGTCGTGGAAGCAGTGGGCGAGTTCGTCGGCCAGGTAGGCGGCGGTGAAGTAGCGAATCCACGGCGGCTCCTCGCCCGCCCGGCTACGGGCAAGCTGCCGTTCCGCGACGCCGAGGTGGGCGGCGCAGGCCGCCTCGCGCCCGAGGCGGGCCTGGGCGCGGGCGGCCACGGCGTGCAGCGCCGCCCGCACGGCCGGGGTGGCGTGGGTCTCGCTGCCCGTCAAGGCCGCGAGCGCCATCCGTAGCGCGGGCTCGGGGTGGTTGCAGTGCAGGGACAGATGAGCGATGTTGACCGCGAGCAGGTATCCGCCGTACACGCGGTCACCGGCGGACTGGGCCAGCCGGAGGGCACGTAGATAGCGGCGTTGGGCCAGCCCGTAGGCGCCGGTGTCGACCGCCTGGTACCCGCACAGCTCGAAGAATCCCGCCGCGAGCCCTTGCAGGCGGACACGGACGACCTCGTTCGCGGACGAGGCCGCCAGCAGCTGATTGAGCTCGCCCTCGATGTAGTGCTGCACCTGGGCGTGGACTCGGCCGGCCCCGAAGGTGTGGTCCAACTCGCGAAACATCGCCAGCGAGGTCTCCGCCGCCTGGAGATTCTCTTCCGACACCCACCCCGAACGGGCCGGAGCGTCGACCCTCTGCGTCAGCGAGCCGACTTCGGCGGTCAGCCATTCCAATGCGGCGCGATCGAGGACGCCGGGCTGAAAAGCTACCCGCCTGACCAGCTCGGCGCGTTCGCCAATCCTCGTGTGGCCTGCGGTGCCGCCCGCAGAAGGGCTGGCCGTTCCTGGAATCGTTCGGGTCCTGCGACGCTCTTCCTCGATCAGCGGCCACATCCGCGTGAGAGCGCCGCCAGCCGAGAGTGCCGCGTCGCACGCCTCGGTGAACTTGCGGGATGGGAACCGGTCCGCTGTTTCCACCCGACGCACCAGGTCGGCGCTGAAGCAGATCATCGCCCCGAGCTTTGCCTGCGAGCACTGCGCCGCTTCGCGCAGGCGACGGAGCTCGGCGCCGAAGAAGTGGCGCTGCGACGCGAACGCCTCCAATGCCCTTGGCGTCTGCCCCATGGCGCATCCCCTTCGAGTGCGTCGCAGCTACTGCATCCAGGCGCAGGCGGCAGAGGTCGACGAACGCTGATGTTACTACGATTTGTCACTGGCAAGAGGCCCTGCCACTGCCTAAAGAGGCTGGTCGTGGGCGTCGAGCGGGTAACCGCGCAGGAGCCGGATGCGGGAATGTACGACAACACCCACCGGTCCTTTCGCGGGGGCAGGACCGGCCGGTAGTGCTGAGGGCCGCCCCGAGCCGGACGAGTTCGCCAGCGTGCCTTGGCTGACCGTGCTCGTGCCGCTGATGCCGCAGGTCACCGCGGCTCATGTCGCGCAGGCAATGGAAGCCGAGCGTGCTCACTGCTGCTCGGCGGTGGCCGCGGTCGCGACCGGCTGAGGATTCCGCCGCGTCTGTGCCTTTCGCGATCGCTCCTTCTAGCCCATGAGCCACGCAGTCAAAGCCCGGTGGCCGCTGGTATGCGGCCGAGAATCGGCAATGCGCGGAACGCCTCCGCGTACGCGGCGTTGATCCGCCGGCCGTGCAGCTTCCCGAGCGCCTCGGCCATCGGGCCGAAGTGATCGAGGATCGGCTGGGATGTGTGGGATCGGAGGGCGTCGAGCTTGGTGGGCCATTGGTCACCGACGTCAACGATGATCGGCAGATCGATTGGACGGCCGTGCTGGTCGAGGTTGTTGTAGCCGTCGCAGTGGTAGACCCGCTTTGGGCGCCCGGTAGTGATGACGACGGCGGGCAGGGCGCTGAGGACCGCCTCGGCGCATCGACGGTGTTCGGGATGGATGTCGTTCGTCGGGTGGGTGATCAGTACGTCGGGGCGGACTTCCCTGAGCACGTTGGCAACAGTCGAGACAGAGAGCTGGTCCATGAGGTAGAGATCAGCCCCGAGCAGGCGTGCGCCGACTGTGGCCTCGGCGTCGCGGACTGCATCGTGGTGGGGAACGGCGATGACGGCCGTGCCTCCGTGGCGGACCTGGCGGGCGATGGTGCCGCCTGCCCAGAGTTCGGCGTCGTCCGGGTGCGCCATGAGGGTGAGCATGATGCAGTCGGGCGTCACCACAGGCCCAGCCCTTCAACGATTTCGGCCGGTGCGGGCAGGAGTTGACTCCGCTGGCCGGCGGGGATGACGAGAACGTCCAGCTCGTGGTTGAGGCAGATCATGTCCCGCCATTTGCGGGCCAGGCCGAGCTGTTCCCGGACGAGGCGTCCCCGTCCGGTGTCCAGACGGTCGGAGGACGCCAGGTCGTCAAGGGTGAAGCCGTCAGCGAGGAGGGTGGCGGCGGTCTTGGCACCGATGCCGTGGATGCCCGGGATGTTGTCGGCGGGGTCGCCGGTGAGAGCGCGGAAGTCCGCCCACTGGGCGGGTGTGACCTGGTGGCGGGCGAAGACGTCGGCGGGACCGATGTAGCGCTTGCCAGGGTGCATCTTGGTGTTGAGGACGCGGACGCGATCGGTGACGAGCTGGTAGTAGTCGCGGTCGCGGGACATGATCACGATCTCGCGGGGTGGCGGGGTGATGCGGACGAGTGTGGCGATGACATCGTCGGCTTCGGCGTGGTCGAGTTCGGTCCAGACGATGCCGTGCTGGTCGAGGCCGCGCTTCACGTCGGGCAGGAACTGGATCGGGGCCAGTGCGGCCGGATCGGTGGGCCGTTGGGCCTTGTAGGTGGGGTCGACCTCTTTGCGGTCGCTGCCGCCGTACTGTCCGTCGAACACGACGATGACCTCGGGTTGGTCGCTGAGGTCTTCGCGGATGGCGACGCGGAGCAGGGCGAAGAACGCGAATACGCCGGTGAGTAGGCGTGTCTTGTCACGGGAGCGGATTTCGGCGGGGAAGCCGAAGGTGGCGCCCCAGAGCAGGTTGTGTCCGTCGACGAGCAGGAGCGGACAGGGTTCGGGTGCGGATGGCAGGACAGAGCCGCCCATCAGCTCACCACCTTCAAGAGTTGGTTAGCGACAAGGGCGGGCCAATAGTCCCGCGAGCGGTAGTACGCGGCCCGTGATGCTGCGGCGTAGTTTATCGGGTCGGCCAGCAGGTGCTGGGCGGCGCGCCACAGGCTGTCGGGACGGGACCGGTGCGACACGATGACGCCACCGTCGCCGATCAGGTGGGGCAGGTTCCCGACGTCGTAGGCAACGACCGGAGTGCTGACGGCCATGGCTTCCAGCGCGACGAGGCCGAACGTTTCGGCCCGGGACGGGACGATGACGACGCTGGCGTCGGCGAGCCAGGGCGGGACCTCGTGCCAGGCGAGGCCGGGCAGCAGGGTCAAGCCGGGTGTCTCTGCGACCAGGGCGCGGCACCTGCGGCGTACCTGTTCCTGGCTGCCAGCGGCCAGCTCGAATGGTGCGTCGGCGAGCGCAACCTCGATGGGCCGGTCGAGGACGTTGATCGGTTCGAGCAGTTCAGCGACACCTTTTTCCGGTCCGAGCCGGGCAAGGGCCCGAACGGGACCGCTGGCCCTGAGACGCTCGCGGTAACTGCCAGGTCGGCGCTCGGGCACGGTGAGCAGGGCGTTCGACACCACGCTCCAACTGCTGCTGTCGTAGCCGCGGACTGCCGCCTCGGTAAGCACCGTGGCTGAGGGCGCGATGATGGCATCAGGGCGACGGGCCAGTGCTGCTTGGAGGTCCACGTCGTGGCCGATGACGTGTGCGGCGAGGACGGTGCGGATGCCGGGGTGGGTCGGCATGACCCGGCCGAGTCCCCACAGGGCGTCGACGTAGACGACGGCGCGTACCTGACGTCGCCGGAACAGCCGCTCAAGCTCCTCGCCGATGGCGGTGGCGGATGCGTCGATCGCCGCGCGCAGGGTGCCGTCGTCGCAGGGGAACTGTACGTCGAGGCTGCGCAGCCGCTCGATGGGTACGTTGCGGTAGGTCGGTGGCGCCGCCGGGTCGGCGGTCACGATGACGGATTCAGCGTTGATCTGCTGGAGGCCGACGGCGTGCGCGATGACCGCGCGTTCCATCCCGGCCGGGACATCGGGCCGCCAGGAGGCGAGGACGAACGCGATGGTCATGCGGTCCGTACCCGGCTCGGGATAGGCAGCTCCTCGATCGTTGTTTCGGCTGCGAGTGTTGGTTCCCAGGGGAACCAGACCCAGTCGTCGACAGTCCAGATCCACAGGTCCGGGTCGAAGACACTCCCAGCGTTGCGGCACAACGCCACGGTGCGCAGGGCTACGTCCGGGCCAAGGTGCACGCCGAGTTCGGGCAGCAGCGTGGCGAAGGTGGCACCCGTGCCACAGATGTCATCGACGACCAGGACGGTGCCGCCAAGGCTGCGCGTAGCCGGTCGGGTGGTGAGGGGGCTGAGGTCGTAGGTAACGGTGCCGGTCGCTTCGGTGTAGGCGGCGTCGGTTGGGTTGTGCTTCGCATCGACGTGGAAGCTCGGGATGTGCAGGAGTTCGCTGATGCCCCGCGCTGGGGCGAGACCGCCGTTGGCGATGCCGATGGTGGCGGCGATGGGCCAGTTCCGCTGCCGGACGGCGTCGGCCAGCACCTCGATCGCCCGGTCGTATGCGTCAAGCTGGATGCGGAGGATCCGTTGGTGGCGGAACGTGCGCGGGCGGGCAGGTGGTTGGTGCGCCGGCAAGATGTTCATGGGGTGCCTTCCCGAGGGCTGAGGATGAGGTCGGTGGCGCTGCGAAGGGGGTGCAGGCCGCCGATGTTGAGGGCGGTGCTGTCGTTGCGCCAGACTCGGCCGTCGGCGCGGATGACGGTGAAGTCGCCGGCGACATCGCGGGTACGCAGCCGCATGTTGAGCCGCTCGGGAACGTCCAGTGCGGTGAACAGCGTCAGGGCTTCGTCGTCGCTGAGCAGTTCGTCGGGCAGAGCGGTGCCGGCGCCGATGGGCAGCATCTGCAGGGCGCTGAACCCGCAGGCCCCGAGTCCGGCCGCGAGGTCCACCATCTCTTGCAGGTAGCCAGCTGTGCGGCGCATGAGCACGGTCTGGATCTGTACGGGGATGCGCAGCGCGACCGCGGTCTGGATGCCTTCGATGGCTCTGGCGAAGCTCAGCGATCCCCGGATGGCGTCATGGCGGGCCACGTCGGGGCCGTCGAGGCTGACCCGGATGGCGTCGGTGTGCCCGGCCAGCTCGGCGGCGCGTCGGGCCAAGTGCCAGCCGTTGGTGGTGATGGAGACGGCGCTGCGACCCCCGCTCTGGACGATGTCCAGCAGCCTGGGCAGGTCTCGCAGTAGCAGCGGCTCACCGCCGGAGATATCGACTCCGAGAACGTCGGCATCGGCGAGGACGTGGGCAACCCGGTGCCGTTCGGTGGTGTCCGCCTCTTTCACTGAGGTGTCGTCGAGGCATTGCGGGCAGTGCAGGTTGCACCGAACGATCGGCGACCAGCAAATGCTGTCGGGGGTAGACCGCCCGAGGTCACCGGGCGCAACGGCTGGCCAGCCGGTCACCGTGGCCTGGGCGAGGGTGACTCGGCCGCTCCCGATGGGGGTGGGAGCGCGGTGTGTCATCCCTGATGCGGGATCGTGGATGTGGTCGCCGTGGGCGGCGAAAGTTCGCATCATCGCAGGGTCTCTGCCTTCCGCAGCAGAATCCCGGCGCGCTCGGCCAGGTCCGCAGCGCGGCCGGTGGGCTTCAGCTGCGCGCAGAGCTGCCGGTAGAGGGCGATTCGGGGTGCGACACCGGCGAGCTTGGCCTTCCAAGCAGCAGCGGGATCGGGTGGATCGATGTGCCAACCTCGGGCTTGCCGCAGCGGGATGACGAAGCAGCCGTGGCCGATGAGGGCCGCACCGAAATAGGTGTCTTCGGCGCCCCAGCCCTCGGCACCGAACGCGGGGTGAAAGCCACCGACGTCCAGCACCACCCGGCGAGGCACCGCGACGAGGGCGGTCACAGCCATGCGGGGCAGGTCCCAGTCGTAGTAGGTGCGACCGTTGCCGAGGTCGATGAAATCGCGGGTGTCCTGTAGTGGCCTGCCGACGAACGGCGTCGGGTAGACCTGGCCGGTGTAGAACATCGGCACACCGGCCGGTGGGGTCCACCGCACTCGATGGTCCGCGTCGAGGTCAGGCTCACCGGGCGGCACGACGGCGTAGCCGTTGGCGTCGGGCAGGTAGGGGATGTTGTTCCGAAAGCCGACGAGGACGGTGTGATGCCGGGCGCGGGCGGCGATGTCGGCCAGAACGTGGTCTCGCAGGACCATGTCGGCGTCGAGGAACACGATCGTGTCGCCGGTGGCGAGGTGGACCCCGACGTTACGGGCAGCTCCCGCGCCCGAGCGGACGTGAAGGCGGACGGCGCGGTCGACGCGCGGGTGCGCGGCGAGCAGCTCGGTGGTGGCATCGGTGGAAGCGTCGTCGACCGCGATCACCTCGACCGTCGCCGTTGTGTGCTGCTCAGCGAGCGCGTCGAGAACCGGTGCCAGACTATGGGCGGTGTCGCAGGCGGGAATGACGACGCTGAGCCGGGCGCCGGCTCCGAGCTGCGGCGGAGTCGGGGCATGCCAGTCCAGGCCGGTGCGGCGGGTGAACGTCGCGGTGATGTGGCGGTGATCGTTGGCGGTGACGGCTAGCACCTCGCTGAGGGTGGTGGGCATGCTCACCACCCCCACGCGTCGAGGACCTTGGCTGCCTCGGGCCAACCGGCGTCGTGGTCAGCGATCCAGTGGATACGCGGCCGGTGGGGATCGGCGAGGAGTTCGGCGAGGAGCACCAGGTAGAGCGGTTCGGCTATGACGAGGATGTCGTCGGGGATGTGGTCTGTGAGCAGGTCGGCTTGCAGCTGAGCCCTGACGCGCGGGCGCAGCGCGACGGCGCGGGCCGGGTCGAGGGGCCGGTCGTAGGTGTGCAGGTGGGTGTCGGCGGTGACGAGGCCGTGCTCGGCAGACAGGAATCGGACCCGGCTGCGCTGGTGCGGCAGGTGACCGAGCCGGGCACGCAGGTGCGGCACACAACCACCGTCGTAGAGGTCGAGGGCAGGCAGCGGCGTGGTCGCGGGCGTCTTCTCCGCCGAGCAGCCGACGATGACCAGCTCTGCCCGCTCGGCATGGGCGCTATGGACGAGTCGCAGGCGTGGGAGGTTCATGGGGTGCGCACCGGCCTGACGGAGATGCCGGGGCTGCGGCGTTCGACGGGGGCAGCGTTGAGGAAGGTGGTGTGTGCATACAGCGGTGGGGAGGCGTACGAGCCGCCTCGGATGATCTTTCCCAGGCCCATCGCGGTGCTGGCGGTCCATTCCCAGACGTTGCCTGCCAGATCCAGCACGCCCTGCGGCGTGGCGCCTGATGGGTACCGGCCGACCGGCTGGGCGGCACGTGGGGACTGTCCGGTCCCCGTGAGTAGGGCGCGGTCGGGGGTCCACGGTTCGTCGCCCCACGGGTAGAGGCGGCGACTCGGTCCGGCGGCGATCCATTCCCACTCCACCGATGTGGGCAGCCGCCCGCCTGCTTCGGCGGCGAGGCCGACGGCGTCGCCGTGGCTGATGCCGGTGATCGGCAGGTCGGTGTCGCCGACGCCGCATTGGGCGGCGGTCAGTGGCGTCTCCGCGACGAGGAGGTCAGGCACGGGACGGGGTTTGCGGGCGTCGCCGTAGAGGCAGGTACCAGCAGGGACATGTATCCAGCGGACGCTACGGGGGCGTACGAGCGGTCCGGTGTGCGTGATGGTCATCGGTCGGCTCCTATCCGTCGATGAGGAAGAGGTCTTCGGTGTTGGCCTGGTGCGGTGCCCGGACGCGGCTCTTGCGCGGGTGCGGCTCCATCTGCCAGTTGGCGAGGGCGGCGGTGAGGGCGTCGATCGCGGCGACCGCGCGGGCCTCGTCCGTCGCGAAGATCAGGTAGTTGTCCGCGAACCGCACGACCGGCCAGCCGGCGAGCATGGCGTCGACCTGGGACAGGCGCAGGTGAAACAGCACCGGCCACAGGCCGCTGCCCGGGACCAGTGGCGTCGGCAGCGCCCCGACGATGCGGCGGAACAGCCGCAGGAACGAGCCGTCGGCCACGTGGACGGCGAGCCAGTCCACGAACTGATCGGTGCTGCCGCCTGCCGAGGCACCGGCCACGTCGACATCGGCGACCCACTGCCGTCCCGCCGCCAGATGTTGCTCGGCCTGGCGCAGGGCGGTGATCCGGTTGCGGCGCGGCCGGTACGCCGATACCCAGTCCGCCAGGACGTGGTGCTCGATGATCGGCTCGACGGCGCGACGCATCGCCCGGTGCACGATGCGGTCCTCCACCGTTGGGATCACCGCCGGGAAGACCTTGCCCGTGTAGGAGGTGATCTCCACGTTCCGTAGCGGGCCCGGCTCCCACGTCCCTGTCCGCAGCCGATCGGACAGCTCAGCGAGGCGCGGTCGTAGCCCGCTGCGGTAACCGGACCAGGTAACGCCGTCAGCACCCGGTGCGCCGGCACGGCGCATGCACAGCCGAGACGCCGCCAACAGATGCGGCAGGTCCACCAGGTACGGCATGAGGGAGTGCGCCGGGGACTGCACAGGTGGGGCCGGTTGGGCTATCGTGGGGTTCGCTTGGACGGCAGGAACGATCCCGCCGCCGACGATCGCAGGGCCGCTCCCCCACACGCGCGGCCCGTCACGGCGGGAACGACGGCCCCGTCCAAGCCCATCTGACCTGCGTGAGTCCGGTGATTCAGCGGCCACGGGTGTCCTCCCACAGCAACACGTGCAGGCGGCTACTCAGGTGCCAACCTCTGGCTAGGACCGCGTCCGCGAGGTCCCGCATTCCGGCTAGGACCGCATCACTGGTGGTGCCTTCGGGCATCACCCAGACCGGGTCCAGCCCGAACTGCTCCTGAAGCCGGGCGATCTCGTCCAACTCCGCTGTGTCGGCGGCCACGAACTTGAACACGGCCCGGCCCGAGCCGGCCAGTGCCGACAGCGCGTCCGGGTTGATCCGCCGCCGACCGTCCCTCGGTCCGGCGAAGCCAGAAAGCTTCGGAGACACGTTGAACGCGCCTATCGATGCGACAAGTGCCGGCAGGGGAACGACCGTGCCGTTGGTTTCGATTTCTACCCGTCGCCCCGCAGCGGTGATCGCGTCCACCACGGGCAGCAGCCGGTCCTGCTGCAACAGCGGCTCGCCGCCGGTGATGACCAGCAGCCGTGTCTGCTGTGTCAACACCCACCGAATGATCTCCTCGGCCGGGCGGTCGGCCGTGTGCGCGCGGAGATCGAAGCGGGAGGTATCCCACGTGTATGGGGTGTCGCAGCGTGGGCAGGAGAGGTTGCACCGCGACAGCCGTAGGAACAACGCCTGCTGGCCGGTGCTCGGTCCTTCGCCCTGCAGGGTCGGGCCGAATGTCTCCGCGACCAGCAACGGCCGCGCCGGCACCGCAGGCGAGCCGGCTGGAAATGGCGGTACGGCGGGCATGGACGGGGCTGTCATGGCAGGTCTGGCCCGTACTCGGCGAACGTGGACGCTGTTTCCGACACCCGGACCTTCTCCACGCGAACCGGTTCCGGTAGTCGCAGATGGTCGTGGCACCACTGGTAGAAGTAGGCGGCGAGGTGCTCGCTCGTCGGTGGTGCGTCCAGCACGGTGTTGAGGTCGCGGTGGTCGAAGTGGTCGCGGACATGCGCGCTGAACGGGCCGAGTTCGGCGAAGTCCACGACGAACCCGGGTCGGGTCAGCTCGCCGTCAGAGACGAGGTGCACCTCGACGCGGTAGCTGTGGCCATGGACGCGCGCGCACTGGTGGCCTTCGGGCAGGTCGGGCAGCGAGTGCGCGGCCTCGAACCGGAATTGCTTGCCGATGCGGAACACCTAGATCACCCCTTTGGTGGTGGCGTACTCGGTCGGGTCCGTCACGCCCGCCATCGCGAACGCCTCGCGCCGCTCGACGCACGTACCGCAGGTCCCGCAATGCCGCTCGCCGCCCTTGTAGCAGGACCAGGTGTCGGCGAACCGGACGCCGATGGTGTCCCCGAGCCGGGCGATGTCGGCCTTCGAGCAGTCGATGAATGGCGCGACGACCCGAAAGCCAGCGGGCAGGAAGCCCTCATTCGCCAGCCGGACAGTCGACTCGTACGCGGCAAGGAAGGCTGGTCGGCAGTCCGGGTAGATCGGGTGGTCACCGGCGTGGGCACCGAACGCCACCGCGTCCGCACCGGCGGAGACCGCGCGGGCCACGGCCACATCGAGCATGATCGCGTTACGGTTCGGTACGACCGTGGCGCGCATCGAAGCATCGGTGTAGTGCCCGTCCGGCACATCGACCTGGGCGTCGGTGAGAGCCGAGCCCGTCAGCACACCGACAATGCCGGTCAGGTCGACCACCACGTGAGGCACGTGCAAGGCCTCGGCGGTCCGCGCCGCGTAGTCCAACTCACGGCGGTGCCGCTGCCCGTAGTCGCACGACAACAGCGTCACCGTCGACCCAGCCCGGTGCAGGGCGTACGCCAACACGGTGCTGTCCATGCCACCTGAGGCGATGACGACGACGTGCGCGGGCACCGGAGTGACCAGCGGCAACACGGCAGCGGTCACGGCCGCCACCCCCGCCCCGCCAGGCTGAGGAACTCCGACCGCACCGAGACATCGCGTTCCAGCGCGCCCCGCCACGCCGAGGTCACCGTCGAGGCGCCGCGTGCCTTCGCTCCCCGCAGCGTCATGCACAGGTGCTCCGCCTCGACGATCACCCCCATGCCGCCGTTGTCTGGGACGACCTGTTGCAGTCCGTTGGCGATCTGCTGCGTGACGTTCTCCTGGACCTGCAACCCTCGCGTGGCGTGCTCAACCAGCCGCGTCAGCTTCGACAGCCCCAACAACCGCGCACCCGGGAGATATCCCACGGTCGCCGAGCCGACGAACGGCAGCAGGTGGTGGGCGCAGATCGCGGCGAACGCCACGTCCCGCACGATCACGAAGCCCTGATGCTTCGCGTCGTTGACGAAGTCCGTTGCCTCGAACGGCGCCGGCGTCAGGACCTCGCCGTACGACAGCACCATCCGTTCCGCGGTGCGCCGGAGGTGCTCGACCTGTGTGTCGACGCCGAGCGCGGCCAGCATCCGCTCAGCGGCGGCTACCGCCGCGGCGACGTCTGCCCTCGCCATCTGAACGGGCGCAGAGGGTCGTGTTTCGATCACCGTCATGCCTACTCCTTTGTGAAGGTCCGCGCGCCCCAGCGCTACGGAGTCCAGACGGGTTCACATTCGAGGCGTGCTGCGCCGGCTCGGAGCTGACGCTCTTTGAATCGAGGCAGGGATCACGGCGTCCTGCTCGGAGTCGGCAGGCACTCCGAGCGCGGAGGCCGATCCGTCAGTCGAAGATCCGGCCCAGGAGCGCGCCCTGGCCGGATTGCAGGATGTGCCCCGCCGTCAACGGCACCCAGAAGCACTCGAACCGGGTCGGCAGTTGGTGCCGTCGTGGTCTTCCTGGCTCGACCAGCGCATGGGCGTGGGCTGGAAGAGCTCCAGGAGGAAGATGTGTCGGTGCTGGGTCTCGAACCGCAGCGGGCTGATGTCGTACTCGGACTCACCCAACTTGCGGACGACCTTGAGGTCCGTGAGCCCGGTCTCCTCGCGGGCTTCGCGCAGCGCGGCATCCTCCGGAGCCTCACCGGGGCGGATGGTGCCACCCGGCACCTGGATGCCCACCTCTTCGTAGCTGTAATTCGTGTGCCGGAAGACGAGCAGCTGCCTATTCCGCACGATGTAGCAGAATGCCTTGTGTGTGACGACCTTTTCGGGCATGACGACCTTTCGCTCGACGTCGAACCTCGATATCGGTCCGCGCCCTACAGCGCTGATGCGGGGCACCATCTGCCCTCTCGAACGACGATGGATCTGTCGTCAGCGCCTCCCGTCGACCATTAGACAGCCATCGACGTCACCATTGATGTGACCCGGATGCGGACAACAGCACTTGTCCGCATGACGGCCTCGATCGGAGTGACGATGCCAGCCGTCGTCCGGTCAGTGATCCGGAAACGCAACGCCCGGACCGCCAGCGTCAATTCCTGGTCATGCCTTGGGCCCCGGCAGGAGGCCGTAGTGATCGGCGAAGGAGCGGACAAGGTCCTCGAGTACGGCTTTGCCCTTGGCGGCGGTGGCGTGAGACGGCAGACCGATGACGCCGCTGGTGGTGTAGCCACCCATGCCCCGGGTGAGGAGGTGACGTCGGTCGTCCGCAACGTGGTCGGCATGCTGGAAGCCATCACGCACGACCTCCGGCGCGACGTGCAGGAGGAGTGAAACCTCAATCTCGCCAGCGTGCATGTCCTGGTGGGCGGTGCTGTGCAGGCCGGCGGCCAGTCGAGCCTCGTCCCAGTCGGCCCGAGCGGGGAACAGAGTCATCCGCGGTCCGGCGACGTTGGCTTCCTGGACGACGTTGGCAAGCGCATAGTTCCCGCCGTGTCCGTTGATCACGGCGAGCTGATCGATGCCCGATTCACGCAGAGAGGTGGCGATGTCGACGACTACGGCGGCGAGGGTGGTGGCGCTGATACTGACCGTTCCACGCCACGCCGCGTGCTCGTGGGAGCAGGAAATCGTCACGGGCGGTAGCAGAAAGAGGTCGTAGCGCTCAGCGACCGCCTTCGCAATCGCGCATGCCACGATGGTGTCCGTCAGCAACGGCAGGTGGGCGCCGTGCTGTTCGAAACTCCCGACTGGGAGGACCGCGACGGACGCCGCCCGCTCGGACTCGTCGGTGCTCGTTGCCGTGGTGATCAGGTCCACGGGCTAATGGTTACACGCTTCGAGAGTCGCCTGCCGATAGGCGAGCACGAAGGCCACCGCCTCAGGAACGCCTGGCTGCTGTCGAAGGGCAACCGCCGTGGGGTTCAACCAGCGCAGAGCCCGCCCGGAGGAGGTACCAGCGGCCAAGGTCAGGGCGTTGGTGGCCTCGGTCGCGGCGCGTTCGACGTCGCCACTGTTGACGTAGGCGGTGGACAGGGCCGATCGCCAGAGGGCTTCGTCGACACGCCACTGACTTGGCCAGTCCTGAAGAAGTTGCTCGTAGAGATCGGCTGCCGCCGCCGGCTGGCCGAGGAGTAGACGGCACTGCGCTTCATGGGCAGTCACGTACACCGGGTTGCAGTGGACGCCAACATCGATCGGCAGTTCCGAGTCCCAGTCGGCGCTGCCGGCGACTCTGTGCGCCTCGTCGATGCTGGCAACGCAGGAGTTCTGGTCGCCGCCCATCGCGAAAGCCTGAGCCTGACGTACCAGCAGCAGAGCGCGAATGCGGCCCGGTAACCGGACCTCGTCCAGAGCCTGCTGCGCCAAGGCAGCGGCCTGACGCGGGTCGAATCGTTCGAGGGCGCGTTGGCTCTGCCTCATCAGGACGTAGCTTGCTAGTGCCGGCGCGTTGGCCTCGACGGCGTGTTGCTGGGCGCGTCGCAGCCATGCGTCCGCCTCGGCGGCATCGCTCTGCTCGTCGATCCAGCTGAGGAACTCGGCCCACATGGCCTGGGCGATGAGCACGTTTCGACGGTCGGTTGCGCTGCTCCGTCGCCCGATGGTGGCTGCGGCACTGATCTGCGCATGGGCGGTGGACGCCATCCCCGCATATCCGGTGCGGTTTCCGGCTGTGGCGAGACTGGCGAGCTGCTCGTGCCACGAGCGGAGCAGGTCAGTCTCCTCGGAATGATCCATGAAGACCCCGAGCTGGCCGTCCGCACCGCCGGCGAGGCGGTAGCCGACGCCGGTCAGTCGACGCTCACGTTCAAGGTCCGACAGGAAAGCGACCAGCTCGCCACCCGTCTGCAGTGCGGCCTCGCACGACTCGATGAGGCGGGCGGACGGCCAACGTTCGGCCTTTTCCACCTTGCCGATGAGGTCCCCGCTGACGTGCACCAGCCTGCCTAGAGCGCGCTGGGACAGCCCGCGGCACTCGCGCCACTGCCGCAGCGCGGCGCCATACCCATGCAGCACTGATCGATGCGGGGTCAGCCGTCGCGGAACCTGAGCCACCGGTACTCCTGGATGCCGTTTGCCCGCCGCTGCCGCAGTCAGACGGGCGTTACCGTACGTGCTCAAACGCTACGCGGACAGTCGCATGCGGACAACAACGCATGTCCGCATCATCGCTATCGACTCATCTAGCTCGGTACGCAATTCTCGTCGTTGAGATGCCCCCGGCTTGCCAGGCAAATCATCAGCAGCCGTTTTCAGACCAACGAGTAGTTGCCTTGGCTGACGGACCAACTGCGAGCCAGGACTCAAATACCTGAGGAGTCTAATGAGTCTCCAGAATGACCTGTCGCGATATGGATATCGGCAGGAGCTGAGCCGCCAACTGCGGTTCAGGGATCTACTTGCCTACGGGCTGGTGTACATGGTGCCGATCGCGCCGATGGCGATCTTCGGCAGCGTGTACGCCGGCTCCGGCGGGATGGTCGCCCTGGCGTACGCCGTCGGCGTGGTGGCGTTGGTGTTCACCGCGTTTTCGTACTCGCAGATGGTGCGGGCGTTCCCGATGTCGGGCAGCGTCTACAACTACGCAGGGCGCGGCATCAGCCCAACGGTTGGGTTCCTGGCCGGCTGGGTGATCCTCCTGGACTACGTCCTCGTGCCGGGGCTGCTGTATCTGGTGGCGTCGGTGGCGATGCACGCCACGGTCCCGTCGGTGCCGGTGTGGCTGTGGCTAGTCGGGTTCGTCGCGGTCAACACGGTCGTTAACTCGGTGGGGATCCGCATGACGGCGGCCGTCACCCGGGTGATGTTGATCGGCGAGCTGATCGTGCTGGCGGTCTTCCTGGTCGTCGCCGGCTGGGCACTTGCCTCGGGTAGGGGCCGGTTCGGCTGGGACGCGTTCTACAACGCCGACACGTTCACCTGGTCGGTGGTGGCGGGGGCGGTGTCGCTCGCGGTGCTGTCCTTCCTCGGCTTCGACGGCATCTCGATGCTGGCGGAGGAGACCAAGGGCGGCTCCCGTCAGATCGGCCGCGCGATGGCGGCCGTCTTGATTCTTGCCGGGGTGCTGTTCATAGCGCAGACGTGGTTGGCCGCGATGCTCGTCCCTGACCCGGCCTCGCTGCTGGCCGAGGGTGACCCGAACGGGACCGCCTTTTACGACGCCGCCGCCGTAGCTGGCGGGGGGTGGCTGGCGACCCTGTGCGCAGTCGCGACAGCCATTGCGTGGGGGTTGCCGAACTCGATGGTCGCGCAGGTCGCGACGTCTCGGTTGCTGTACGCGATGGCCCGGGACCGGCAGCTGCCGGCGTTTCTGGCGAAGGTGTCGATCCGGCGCAACGTGCCGATCAACGCGACGCTGCTCACCGGGGCGGTGTCCCTGGCGCTGGGCCTGTACATGGCGACCCGTGCGGATGGGATCACCCTGTTGTCGTCGCTGATCAACTTCGGGGCGATGGTCGCGTTCCTTGTCCTGCACGTCTCGGTCGTGGTGCATCACCTGATCCGGGAGCGCAGCGGGAACTGGTGGGCGCACCTGGTCATGCCCGCCGTCGGTTTCGCGATCTTGGTGTGGGTGGTGGTCAACGCCAACATCGCCGCCCAGCGCCTCGGCCTGGCGTGGCTCGCCCTCGGCGTCATCGTTCTGGCTGGCCTGTACCTGTCCGGCCGCCGACCTGCACTGTCGGGCTTGGCGCCCGCGCAGCCGCAGGCGCGTCACGTGGAGCGGGTGTGACTGGCATGGACAGGTTCACCTACCGACCCGCGCGAGACGAGCTGGCGTACACCTTCGGCGGTCGGATGCCGGTGGCGCATGTGCGCGGCGGTGACGTGTTCACCGTCGTGACGGAGGACTGCTTCGGTGGTCTCGTGAGGGGGCCAGCGGACCTGCCGTCGCAGGTGTGCCGCATGCCGTACCTCAATCCGGTGTCCGGGCCGTTCTTCGTCGAGGACGCCGAGCCCGGCGACACCCTCGCCGTCCACCTCGCCACCATCACCCCGACGCGGGACTGGGGTGTGTCGTCGACGTTCCCGCACTTCGGGGCACTGACGTCCACCTCCCACACGGCCATGTTGCAGCCGGCGTTGGAGGAGCGGGTGTGGGTGTACGGCATCGACCGGCAGGCCGGGACAGTCCGGTTTCAGGCCACGCGCAGCGACCACAGCGTGGACCTGCCGCTGGACCCGATGATCGGCACGATCGGTGTCGCCCCCGGCGGGTTCGAGGCCCGATCCACACTCGTGCCCGACACGCACGGCGGGAACCTCGATACCCCGCAGCTGCGCGCCGGGACCACCCTGTACCTGGGGGTGAACGTCCACGGGGCGATGCTGGCCCTCGGCGACGGACACGCCCGCCAAGGCGAGGGCGAGGCCTGCGGCGTCGGCGTGGAGATCGCCACGACCACCACCCTCGCCATCGACGTCATCAAAGGCGTGAGCACTCGGTGGCCGCGGTTGGAGACCGACCGGGACATCTTGACGATCGGGTGCGCCCGTCCGTTGGAGGACGCGTACCGCATCGCCCAGCACGACCTTGTTGGCTGGGTCAGCGCCCTGACCGGCCTGGAAACCCTGGACGCCTACCAACTCGTGTCGCAGGCGGGGCGGGCGCCGATCGGCAATGTGTGCGACCCCAACTACACCGTCCTCGCCGCTGTCGACAAAACCCTGCTCCCCGCCCCCGGACCCGCCTATGGCGGGGCGCACGAGCGGCTGCGGCGGCTCACCGCCGGGCTGCGGTAGGAGCCCTCGAATGACCGCGTCGATCCCGCGCCTGCCGCTGCGCGATGACCTGTTCCTCCTCGGTCACGACGACGACACCGGACACCCCCACGTGCACCGGCAAACCCTCGCACTGGGACTCGCGGGCGCGGTCCTGATCGACCTGTACCTGGCCGGGCGAGTGACCCTCGACCCGAACGGCGGCACCCGCCCGGCCAGCCACCCACGGATACACCCGCACATCGACCGGCCAGTCGGGGATCTGATCGCCGACGCCGCGACCGCGACCATCCGCCACGCCCACCCACCGCTGCGGGGGTGGCTGCGGATGTTCTCCGACGACCTGTATGACCGCACCCGCGCCGGACTCGTCGCCGGCGGGATCCTGCGTCACCACACCCGACGGCGCCTCGGCGGCCTCATGCGCACCGACACCTACCTGCCCACCGACAGCAAGTGGGCGGTCATCGCCCGCTCCCGCCTGCGCTACCTCGCCGCCGGCCACGAACAACCCGACAACCACACCGCCGCCCTCGCCGGCCTCGTCGCAGACCTCGGCCTCACCAGCCACCTCTACCTCGACGACGACATCACCACCCTGACGACTCGCTTGAAGGCCATCGCCGGGCAGCACTACCAGCCGGTACGCGACATCACCGCTGCCGTCGACGCCGCCGTGGGTGACCTCGCCACCGCCGCCTACCGCTAGCCCCAATCCACCTCACCTCGAGAAAGCTGACCGTGAACAACCTGCCCCACGTGCGACCCGCGACCGAGACGCCCCACCCGCTGGGCCGGCGAGCCGTAAAGGTCACTGCCGCCGCCTGCGCGCTCGGCCTCCTCGCCACCGCCACAGCTATCCCGAACTGGACGGGCGCCGCCGGGCCAGCCCAATCCCCACCCTCACCTTCCACCACTGCTGCGTCCCGGCCGGCCGGGCCGCCGTGTCTCTCACCCGCCGCCCTGAGCGCGGCACAGCTCAAGGCACGCGCACAGCAGAGACTCGACCCGTCGCCGACGCATCTGTCGGAGTCGACCTCGGCGCGGCAGGCTCTGGAAGCGGTCACGGTTGGGCCGTCCGGCTGCGATGCCATCCCGGGCCGGTTCGCCTACGTCCACCTGCTGCAGTGGGCCACGGACACCACGATCGCGGGCAACAGCACCACCGCGCGGATCGTGCTGTTCGAAGAGCAACGCTGGCGCGCCGACGACGCCTCCGGACGCGTCATCCGCAGCCGCTACCCCGGCGGCAACCAGCCCACCGACGACAGCACCTACCACCCCGGCGAGTTGGACGGGCCCATCGGGCCGATCGCCGCCGACCCGACAGCGCTCACCGCGCACATCGACGCCACCCAGCCTCGATTCCTGGGACACACCGCCGTCATTCGCGGCCTCGTCAGCCTGCTCGGCTGGCGTACTCCCAACCAAGCCGCCCGCACAGCGATCCTCACCGTCCTGCGCGAAACGCCGGGCGTTGCGTACCACGGCTCGGTGACCGACAGGGCGGGCCGAACCGGCGTAGGCGTCAGCGCCACTTCTGACGGCATCCGCTTCCTGCTGATCCTCAACCCCACCACCGGCGAACTACTCGCCTACGAGCGAGCCGCACTCACGCCACCACCCGGGAGCGACCGAACCGGCCCCCTGGTCGACGACTACCACCTATTCCTCGTCCACACCCATGCCGCCAGCAGCGACAACTCCTGACCCCACTAACGAACAACTCACGGGAAAGCCCGCCATATGGACACCGTCCCGCGCATCCGCGCCGCCCGCTGGGCAGACAAAGACCACGTCGCCGCACTCATCGCCGACGCCCTCCAACCCAGCCCTCTCGCAACATGGCTAATTCCCGACCCAGGGCCACGGCGCCGCATCCTCACCGACGTCCTCGGCATCTGGATCGAACACGCCATGTTCTACGGCGACATCTACCTCACCGACGACGCCACCGCCGCGACCGTCGGCTTCCACCGATACCGGCCCATCCCGCCCCCAGCGAACTACCCCACCCGCCTGGACGACGCCGCGGGCCCCCACGCCGACCGATTCGACCTACTCGACCGACTGCTCGCCAAGGAGCGACCCACCGAACCCCACTACCACCTCGCGTTTCTCGCCGCACAACCCATAGCCAGAGGCTCCGGACACGCCACGGCTTTGCTCAACCACCACCGCAGCCGGCTCGACCACGTGAACCTGCTGTCCTGGACCAGCACCACCACCGACGCCCAGAGCATGCACATCCGTCATGGCTACACCCCACAACCGCCCATCAACCTGCCCGAAGGCCCGGCCATCTGCCCATGCGCCGCAACCCCGCCACGCGACGCCCGGCCAACTGAACCGAGCTCCGGCCGATAGCGGTCGTCCATCCACTCTCTGAGCATGTGACCCTTCGGCCAGTGGCCGACGACAGATGCCGCTCACCCCAAGGCACGGAGCATGGCGGAATTACCACGGTGACGGTTCAGGACGAGACAGGGAGGGGCAGGGCGATCGATCAGCGCCCATTGAACGGTCTGGCTGGCCAAGCGGGAGTGGTGAGGGTTGATCTCTTCGTGCTTGAGGCGCTCCTGGCTACCCCTGAGGCTCTCCCATCCTGCATCGAGGCTGGCTTCGAACCTGCAACGCCGTATTTGGCGAGCCGTCCGGTGGAGTCTTCGATGGTGACGGTAGCTGCCGTGGACCTCCTGCTCGGGCCGCGGAGGATCGAGCCGGATAGGTCAACCGGACGACGTGTCCGTATCAGTTCCTCTCGTTGTTGATGTGGCCTTCTTCGAGAGCCTTCTCGATCATCACCAGCATCTCGGCCCTGTCGTGCGCCTCAGCTGTCAGCGTCCAGGTCAGGTACCCGCGTCCGTCGTCGATCTGGTCGACGAGGCCGGCCTGGCGCATCTGCTTGAGCGCCTTCGACAGGTGGCCGTCGCCGGGCCTCGCCCCCCAGCGCTCGACGAGGGCGGCAGCGAGTTCGGTGTATCGAAGCTGCCGATCAGCGAGCGTCAGCAAGATCGAAGCCCACCAGCTGTGCCCGAAAACCTGCTCCAAGATCCGAAAGTGGATCAATGCCACAGTTCATCGTCTCCCCCCGCACAGGTGCCCAACGCCTGGCCTGAGACGTCAGCTGTCGTGCATCTGACACTGCGCGAAGGACTCACTTCACCGAGTAGTCGCAGTGGTGTCAAGGCCTCTCGTTTATCGACCTGACAGAGAGCTGCCGGTTAGAGCCGCTTTGGGTGAAAACGAAATCCATCCGTAACGAGCAGTGGTTGCCGATGGCCCCGCTCTGATCAGCGCCCCGCGCGGAGCTGAGCAGTCCGTCGCGGTGGCGCGATATAGCCCTACCAGCGGTGCGCACGAACTGGACGCACGATTGGCGCGCGCGGTTGTAGCGCACTCACGTGCCGTAGCGGCAGGCTCTGATCCTGGGATAGGACAGAACATGTTGACCGTGATGGAGGCAACTGGTGGCACACCGTAGGGGGAGGGTGGTGGCCGTGCTCGCGCTCATCGGCCTGGTGGGAATCGGGACAGGTTGCAAAGGTGGTGACGGTGACAAGACTGGCTCACCAGCGCCGACGTCCGGCGACCACTCCACCTCTCCCGCCGAACCGGTTACGCCGGAGGATCTCGCGCTGGGTGCGTACCGCAGCATGTGGGCCGCCTACGACGACGCCGGGCTGACGTCCAACCCGGACCATCCGGAGCTGGCAAAATTCGCGGCCGGCGACGCGCTGAAGGTCTTGAGAAGCGGCCTGGAATCCGATCGTCGCGAAGGGCTGGTCGGACAGGGCGAAGTCGTTGTGAATCCGTCGATCCAGTCCCTCACGCCCGCGGCCGCGCCGACGCAGGCAAAAGTCCGAGACTGCGCGGATACCTCCGGCGCGACCAGGGTGAGAGCGACTCCGAATGGCACTCCGTTTACCGACTCACCCGGCGGGCGCCGACTGGTCAACGCCACCGTGAGCATGGTCGGCGAGAGCTGGAAGGTGACGTCCTTTGGGGTACAGGGGGTCGGCTCGTGCTGAGGCTCCGGCTCCGGCCCGCTGCCGGTGTCATACCCGCAGCCTTCTGCCTGGTTCTGCTGGTGGTTGCGTCTCCCGCCCAGGCCGACAAGTGGAAACCGGTGGACTGCGGCATAACCCCTGACGTGCCTGAGTGTTCGGTCGAGGTAGGTACACCGCCCTCGACCGGCGACGGGAACTCTGGGGACGAACACAACGGCGGGCCGAACACCGGCGGCGGCTCCGGTGATGGGCACGAGGGTGCGGACGGTTGCCGTTACATCTTGATTGGCCGGGACGGACCGCCGTCGGGCGCCGCTCAGCCCGGAGCGTGGTACTCACGCCACTGCGTCAACGATGGCGGGGCTTCGGCGAGGCTGCCCGTGTGGATCGCAGATGCACAGTCGCCGGATCCGGCGGTCTTGGCGCGGTCTGCGATTTCCCGGCTGAATCTGCCTGCGCCGACGATCCGGGCCAATCCCGCGCCGCCGGCGGCTCAGCTGCTGAACGTGCCGACGTGGCTGTGGCTGGACGGCCCTTCTTATCGGGCACAGTCAGCGACGGCTTCGGTGCCCGGCCTGAGCGTGACGGCGACAGCCTCTCCGGCCCAGGTGCGGTGGTCGACTGGTGACGGTGCGTCCTTCACCTGCTCGGGCGCGGGAATTCCGTGGAGCGCGGGCATGGATCCGGCAGCAGCGTCGAGTTGCAGCCACACCTACAAGGCCCCGTCGAGTGGCCAACCGGGCGGCGTGTACGAGGTGCGGGCGACGGTGACCTGGGAAATCGGCTGGGTCGGCGGCGGCACGTCGGGGTCGGTCGAACCAGTAACGACAACCGCCACGGTGCCGCTTCGGGTGCAGCGCTCGTCCGCGCTCAACGGGGCGGGCTGACCGATGGCAGTGTCATTGACGAGAGCACCGGCCACGGCGGCGAACGGGCGATCGTCGTCGACACCTCCGCCCGTTGGGGTGCGCCGACGTTCACCGCGCAACGTGGTGCTGGGGCTGGTTCTCGCAATCGCGTGCTCACTGCTGTTCGCCGGCACCGCGTTGCGGACCGATCCGGCAACTCCGGTCCTTGCGCTGGCCCGCGACGTGAGGGCAGGCCAGACGATCCGGGACCCAGACCTGAAGGTCGTACGGATCGTGCCCGGCGATGCCGTGCAGGTGGTCGGCGAATCGCAGCGCGAGACGGTCGTCGGTCGGACGGCGGCGGTGCCACTGGTGGCCGGGAGCCTCTTGTCGCCCGGCCAGATGGGTGGCTCGGCGTTTCCGCCGGTGGGCCAATCAGTCGTCGCCGTCGGCGTCAAGGCGGGCAAGGCACCGGCCGGCATGACCGTGGGTTCGCGGGTGACCGTTCTGGTCGTGCCTCCGACGGGCAACGGAACCGCAGCTGTGCAGCCGGTAAGGGCGTCCGCGTCGGTGTCAGCGATCGAGGTTCCGGACGCTGCCGGGCTGACGGCCGTGTCGCTCCTGCTGTCGTCAGACGCGGCACTGCAGGTCAGCGTCGCTTCGGGAGACGTATCGCTGATTCTGCAGGGCTCGGGCGGCTGAGCACCGTGTTGATCGGGGTGACGAGCGCGAAGGGCTCGCCGGGCGCGACGACGCTCGCCCTGGGGCTGGCACTGCGGTGGCCCGAACCTGGCGCCGTAGTCGTGGAGGCGGACCCTGCGGGCGGCGACCTGATGGCGCGGTTCGGTCGCACCTACCACGATGGCGGGCGGGAGCCAGGGCTGGCGTCGATGGCCGCTGATGCCCGGGCCGGGGCCGACGTCCGAATGGATCCGTCGCGGTGGGTGCAACCGTTGCCGGCCGGGGTGGATGTGGTCCTGGCGGAGCCTGGCGCCGCGGCGGCGAGCCTGCGGGCGTTAGCTGTGCGGGGACCTCGGATGCTGCGAGTGCTGGCCGCTGGCCGGTCAGCGGTGGTGCTCGACGTGGGCAGGTGGGAGCCGGCTTCGCCGGCGTCCGCGCTGCTATCGGCAGTGGACGTCCTGCTGGTGGTGCTGAGGCCCGTACAAGATGAGGTTCGGGTTGCGGATGTGCGACTGAACGGCCCGACGGGCCGACCAATCCCATCAGCAAAGGGTAGAGACCTCAGCCAGGGACGCGAGCACGTCGAGCAGCTGACCGGATTGGTCCGGGACGTACAGCTGGTGACCGTAGGCGGCGACGGGTGGCCGGCAGTGGAGGTGGCCGGCAGCCTTGGGCTGCCGCTGGCCGCGACCGTCCCGAACGACCGTCGCGGCGCCGGGATTCTGGCCGGACGGATGGTGCCGCGGCGGGGTTGGCAGTCGACGGGCTGGACGCGGTTGCCACTGCTACGGGCCTGTCGTGGCCTTGCACTGGACCTCGATCGGCACGCCAGTACCGAGACGTCCGTCGCGCCGTTGACGGAGCAAGCCGGGGTGAGCGGCCGATGAACGCTCGGCACTCCGCTCCGGGGAACAGCATGGGTGTGGGGGGCGCCCACGCCCTGACCAGTGGCGAGCGAAACGTTCTTGATGCGTTACGAGCCACGGTCGCCGTCCGGCTACAGGTGTCGGTCGTCGGCGGAGCAGACAGCATGGGCGACGTCGACCTGTTGATATCCAACGCCCTCGACGAGTACGCGCGCGAAGCGCTGCACCGCGGGCAACCCCCGCTGAGCGAGATGGCCGAGCATCGGATTCGACAAGCGTTGCGCAACTCCTTCGTTGGCGCCGGCGGGCTGCAACCGCTCCTCGACGACGAAGCGATCGAGACCGTCAACATCAACGGCTGCGACAACGTGCAGGTGCAATACCGCGACGGCCGCCGCGCCCGGGTGGCCGCAGTCGCAAACTCCGATGCCGAACTGATCGAGCAGTTGCGCGACATGGGCGCCCGGCTTGGGGCCCATGAGCGCCGATTCGACCCCGACGCCCCCGAACTCGCCATGCAGCTGCCTGGCGGAGCGCGTCTGCACGCGATGCAGGTCATCAGCGACCGCGTCGCGGTGTCGATCCGCCGGCACCCGATGGTGAAGGTGAGCCTGGATGACCTGGTGGGGATGGGCGAGCTGACACCGACGATGGCGGATCTGTTCACCGGCCTGGTGTTGGCCCGTCGGAACATCGTCATCAGCGGCGGCCCCGCCGCAGGAAAGACCACCTTCCTGCGAGCCCTCGCTTCTGCGATTCCCACGCAGGAGCGCCTCATCGTGATCGAGGACTCCCGCGAGCTGTCGCTGGACCCGCAGGTCCACCCGGACATGGTCTCGATGCAAGCACGGCAGGCAAACATCGAGGGCGTGGGCGAGTTCAGCCTGGATCAGTGCGTCCGCGCCGCGCTGCGGTTGACGCCGGATCGGGTCATCCTCGGCGAGGTTCGCGGGGCTGAGGTCGTGCAGATGGCCAAGGCGATGTCGATCGGGGTGGACGGGTCGATGGCGACGGTGCATGCCTCGTCGAGTTCGCAGGCGCTGCTGCGGATGACCACCTATGCGATGGAGCCCCCGGCGTCCTATCCGCGAAGTGCCGCGACGTCGCTGCTGGGCGAGGCAGTGCACGTGGTCGTGCACTTGGACCGCACTCCCAATGGCCTTCGGGTTGTCTCCTCCGTCCGCGAGATTGTCGGCACCGACGGGGACCAGATCATGTCCAACGAGGTATACCGGCCCGGTCCTGGTCGCCAGGCGGTGCCGGCGACCCGGCTGCGGGACGAGACCATGGACCGGCTCGTCGATGTTGGCCTGGATCCTGCGGTCCTCGACCGTGACGGGTGGTGACACGGATGGCCATGCCGGTCGTACTGCTTGTCGGACTACTCAGCGGCTTTGGCCTGTGGCTGATCGTTGACGGAGCCCGGCGGCGCGACCGTGACAGCCCTGCACCGATGGAGGGTTTGCTACGACGAGCTGGTGCGGCCGTAACTCCCCTGCGTGCCGTAACGGTGATCATCGCGGCGGTGGTCTCGGGGCTGGTAACCGGTTGGCTGGTCGGCGCGATCTTGGCTGGCCTGGCAGCGTGGAGCCTGCCCACAGTGCTGGTCGGAAACCGGGTTCATCAGCGTGAGCAGGAACAGTTGGAGGCGATCGCGGGCTGGACGGAAAGCTTGCGCGACACGCTGGCCGCGGCGGCTGGGCTGGAAGAGGCGATCGCCGCGACGGCCGGCACCGCGCCAGCGGCGATCCGACCGCAGGTCATCGCGCTGGCGGAGGCGATCGACGCTGGGGTCCGCCTGCCGGTCGCGCTGCGCGCGTTCGCCGCTGATCTCGATCATCCGACCGGGGACATGGTCGTGGCGTCGTTGCTGCTGGCGGCCACCAGGCAGGCTCGCAACCTCGCCGAGCAGCTCGGCGCGCTCGCGGCAACCGCACGGGAGCAGGCCGCCGCCCGGATGCGCATCCAGACCGAGTGGGCGACCACCCGCACGTCGGTGCGGATCATCATCGCGATCACCCTGGTCATGGCCGTCGGACAGGTATTGCTCAACCGCACGTTCCTCGCTCCCTACGACACTCTGGCCGGGCAAGTCGTGCTCGCCATCGTGGGTGCGATGTTCGCCGTCGGGTTCATCTGGCTCAGCCGGATGTCCCGGATCGCCCGTGACGAGCGGGTGCTGGCCGGCGCCAACCCCCACCTCCCTGGGGTGACGAGGTGATCCGGGAGGCGCTGCTGCTGGGGGCCGGTACCGGAACCGGCCTTACGCTGGTCCTGCTGGGGTTACGTCCCAACCGACCTGCCCTGGTCGACGTGCTCGACGGCCTACGTCGTCCGGCGCCACCGCCGATGACCGCCCGACAACGCCGCTATCAGGTGCTGGGGGCGCCCCTCGTACGCCTGGGCCTGCCCACCGCCCGAACCCGGACCGATCTGGCAGTGCTGCAGAAGGATGTCCCCACGTTTCTTGCCGAGCAGGCCGCGGCTATCGGGCTGGGCGTACTGGCGTTGCCCGTCCTTGCTGCGTTGTGGGGTGTCGGCGGGTTGGTGCCGCTGTGGCTCGCCGGCCTGGGCGGACTTATCGGCTACCGATGGGCGGTCACCCGGGCCCGCGCCCAGGCGGAGAGGCGACGTGCCCAGCTGCGCCACACCCTGTCAGTGATGCTCGACCTGGTCACCATCAGCCTGGCCGGTGGCGCCGGCGTCGAACAAGCCCTCGACGATGCCGCCAGTGTCTGCACGGGATGGGCCGCCGACCAGCTGCGCGCCGCGCTACGCACCGCCCGGCTGACCCGGCAGCCCCCGTGGCGGCCCCTTGGCCAACTGGGCCTCGACACCGGCGTGACCGAGCTGGCCGAGTTGGCCGCCACGATGCAGTTGGCCGGGGCCGAAGGAGCCCGGGTCCGCGCTTCCCTCGCCGCCCGGGCCTCGGGGATGCGCGCTCGCACAACCGCCGCAATGGAATCCGCCGCCCGCTCGGCCGGGGTCCGGATGTCCCTACCCGTCATGCTCATCGCCCTCGGCTACGGCCTTTTCCTGCTGTACCCGGCCATCGCGGCCATCCGCACCGGCCTCTGAAACCGCATCCGTACGGAGCTCGAAGGAGTTGATCACCATGATCCGCCGGCTACGCACCAACCTTGCCTATGGGGTCAGGGCCATCCGTGAAAATCCCGACCACGGCGCCGAGACCGTCGACACGATCATGTGGATCGCGATCTTCATCGTCGTCGTCGGCGGAATCGGCATGCTCTTCCGGGACACCGTGACTCAGTACTGGAACTCCCTGGTCATCACCATCGGCTTCTGACAGTCACGATCATGGGGAGTCCGAGCAGGACCAGGCAGCACCTCCGCAGCAGACTCCGCGGCGACCGCGGCTCAGTCACGACCGAGACCGTCGGCTACACCGTCATCTTCCTGCTCGCGCTGACCGTGATCGTGCAAGCCGCCGTCTGGTCGTTGGCCGATCAATCGGCCCGGCACGCCGCCAAGGAGGCACTTCAGGCGGCGCGGGTCTACGGAGCGACGGCCGAATCCGGCTACAGCGAAGCCGCCGAAGTCCTGGCCGAAACCAACCCGGCCGGCATCAACGACATCCAGATCACCGTGGAGCGTGGCCCGGTCACCACAACCGTCACGATCACCGGCACGGCGAACCGTGTCGTTCCCGTGCCAGGGCTCACCGTGCCCATCGAGGTCCAAGTCCAGGCACCCACCGAAGTTGTCCCACCCGTCAGCTGAGACCAGGGAGAAGGAACGAGGCGTCGATGACGAAGCGCAGCCGGGCCCGCCTGCCTCGGCGGTGTCTGTCCGGGGATGGCGGCTCGGTATCCGTCGAGGTCGTCGGGCTAGTCCTGCCGGTAATGGTGATCGTGGCGATGCTGATCGTCGGCGCATGGCGGTTGTCGGCCACTCGCCTCGACGTACACGCCGCCGCCGCGTCCGCCGCCCGCGCCGCATCCCAGCAGCGCACCGCCACTGCTGCGCAGGCCGCCGCCGAGGAAGCCGCCCGCGCCGACCTCGCTGGCCGGGCCCGCGGTTGCACCCCGTTGACCATTGTCACGGGCCTCGACGACTTCGGCCGTGGCGGATCGGTCACCGTCACCGTCACCTGCCACGTCTCGACCGATGACCTGATCGGCGTCAGCGCCCCGGGCGGCGCCGACACGACCGCGACCGCCAGGGCCCCAATGGACACATATTCGGAGATCGTTTCGTGAGCCACCCCTGGTTGGAGACGGTCCGCCGCCAGCTGCGCGATGACCGCGGCTCGGGCACCGGCTGGGCAGCCGGCATGTTCCTCGTCGGCATGCTCGCAGCCGCACTGATCATCGACGGCGGTGCCGCGATGACGATGCGCGTCGACGCTCGTCACGTCGCCCAAGAGGCCGCACGGGCCGGAGCAGATCAGATCGATCTACTCCTACTCCGCACGGACGGCACCGTACAACTCGACCCGGTCCTGGCCGAAGCCGCAGCGACCGAATACCTCGCCCAGGTCGGAGCAACCGGCACCGTCGCCGCCACCACGACCTTGGTCACGGTCACCGTCACCAAGACCGGACCCACGCCGCTACTCGCCGCCATCGGGATCACCACCGTCACCGTCTCGACCACCGAACGCGCCGAACCCGTGACCAGCTAGAACCCCATGAAGGGGGTGCCATGAACGTCACCGCGGCGCTCGGCCGGCTCCTCACCCGCCTCGCCAGCGCCACCGCGCTGCTCTCCATCACCGTCGGCATCCCCTACGGTCTCGCCGCCCACATCGGTTGGCCCCTCCCTCGCGCCGTCCCGCGTGACACCGCCGGCTGGCAGGCATGGCTCACCGCCGGCTTCACCGACACGATGGCGGTCAACCTGCTGGCCATCGCCCTGTGGCTGCTCTGGGCCGTGTTCACCGCCAGCCTCCTCGCCGAGGCAATCGCCGGGATCCGCGGCCTACCCATGCCGAGACTGCGCGGCTTGACGTCCGTACAGACCCTGGCAGGTTGGCTGCTCTCCGGACTCACTGCCGGGGTCGTCGCCACCGCCACCGTCGCGCCGGCCACGGCGACTCTCCCACCCTTGCCCGCGGTCGTGCCGGCCGCGGCGGCGCACGCCACCCCGGTGGTGTTGGTTGGCTACCAAGCAGCGGGCCCGGCCAAGGTCCGCGTCGAGCAGCAACCACCGATCCTGTGCGCAGGCGAACACCACGTTCTCATCGAAGACAACAGCTACGTGTACGTCGTCCAACGCAACGAAAGCCTCTGGGTCATCGCCGAAAAGTGTCTCGACGACGGCAACCGATGGCCCGAGATCTGGCAGCTCAACCGCGGCCGACAATTCGAGGTCGGCGGCACGTTGCGAGCTCCCCGTCTGATCCAACCCGGCTGGGACCTACGGATGCCGGCCGACGCTGTCCCGCCACCAGCCACCGATACGGCACCCGCCAAGCCCGCCCGACCACCGGGTACCGGCCCGGTGCCCGCATCACCGGGCCCGGCAACGTCGACAGCCCCACCCATGTCGACACCGTCCTCCTCAACCGTTGAGGATCCGGACGGCGTGGTCGAGCCGGCACCGGGCATGCCGGCGGCATCGGGTCCGGCCTCGACCCCCAGCAGCGCCAGCCCGGCGACGTCCGCCCAGAGCGATGCCATGCGGCCGCCCGGTGAGGATCGCGGCGTGGGGGTACCGGGCGGATGGGTAGGCATCGGACTGGCCGCTGCCCTGGTCGCCGCCTCGTCGATCGTGTGGCTACGCCGACGCACCCGCTACAACCCCATCGCCGACATCGACCCGGCCACCGATCCCACCCTGCAGCCCCTGCCGGCCGTGGTCAGCCGGCTACGCCGGGCCGTCCGTGAACAGGCACCCGAACTAATGGCACCCCCGCCGCCACAACCCACAGTCCGTGACCTCGCGGGCGCCGAGCGGCCGCCGCTGGCACCGATCGGACCGTCCGGACCGCAACTGGCCGGACTACCCGACCACCCACGAGGAGGCCTCGGCCTCACCGGACCAGGCGGAGCCGACGCCGTACGCGCGATGCTCGTGGCGACGCTCTCCTCCGGCGGGGTCTACGACCCAGACGCCCGCGGCCAGGTGGTGATCCCCGCGACGGTCCTCGCCGACCTACTCGGCGGCACCGCGATCACCGACCTGGTCGGTGCCATACCTCGGCTGCGAGTCACCGCCGGACTCGACCACGCTCTGACATACGTCGAAGAGCAGATCATCCACCGCACACGTGCCGTCACCGACGCCGACGTCACCGATGTCGCCGCGCTCCACGACGCCGACCCGCACCACGATCCGCTCCCGCCGATCACACTGATCGCCGACATTCCCGACACTGCGATCCGGGCTCGGCTATCCACCGCGCTGCACCTGGGCCACCCCCTGGCCATCAGCGCAGTCATCGCCGGTCAATGGCCGCGCGGCACCACCCTCACTGTCGCGACCGACGGCACGACCACCAGCAATGAGCCGGGACAGACCTCCAAGCTGTCGGTCCTAGACGCCGATACCACCCTGCAGCTGCTCACCGTGATTCGCGAGGCTCACACCGGAGAGCCACCATCTCCCCCGCCCAACGACCCGTCGCCCGAAGGGCCGGGCTCCACGAGCAGTGGCGACGACACATCCACGGTAGAGACCACCGCGAGCCCAGCACCGCCAGTCAAGCCATCCCCACCCGCCGAACCTCACCGAACCAGCGGGAAGCGGCAGTCACGGGTACGCGTCCAGGTGCTCGGCCGACCGATCATCTTCGGCGCCGACGGCAACCCCGTCCCCGGCGTCCGCCGAGCCAGTTATGAACTCCTCACCTACCTCGCCGTCCACCGTCAAGGTGCGGACATCGCCGACATCGAGGTAGCGATGACGCCGGATGCCACCCCACGACGCGCCCGCGACCGCCTGTCCACCAACGTCGCCAACCTCCGCAATCGGCTGACCCACGCCACCGGACTCGACCCCAGCGCGGTTAGCGAAACCTTCAAACCGGTCGTCAACCCCGGCGGGCGCTACTACCTCGACCCGGCCCTGCTCGACGTCGACTGGTGGCGCGTCCTCGACGCTGTCAGCCGTGCCGGCGCGACAACCGACCGGGACGCCCAGCGCGCGGCGCTCGACGATGCAGTCAGCAACTGGAACGGCCCGCTCTACGACGACAGCTTCGAATGGATCGACGGACCACAGCACAGATGCAGGCAGGTCGGCGTCAACATCCACGCCCGACTCGCGGTTCTGCTCGCCGACACCGACCCCGGTCGAGCCCGGACCCTTCTCGACGCCGCCTGCGACATCGACCCGATCAACGAGGAGGTCGCTCGCCTCGCCATGAACGCTCATGCCGCCACTGATGACACCGCAGCCATCAACGCGCGGCTGGCGGCACTTACCTCGGCGCTTCAGGAAATCGACGAGGACGTCTCCGACGATACCCATCGACTCGCACATCGGCTGCTCCACAAGTCCCTACCGCCAACCGATGGACCGTCGGACTGAGGGGACGGTTTAGCGCTCTCGAGGAGACCGGGCGCGCGACTCCCAGAGCAGGTCGCGCAACCATCGCCGGATTGGCTGATAGCCGGCCAGTGGCGATTGAGTTCAGCCGCCTCGCCGAGGTCTACCGCGGTCAGGCCCCACCTCGATCTGACCGCCGTCGATCAACGGCTGGCACCGTTTGGTGGACTCGGGTGCACCGGATGCCCGGTTGAGTGGGTAGACGGTGGGTCTCTCGGTAGCGTCGATCGGGGACGTATGCTGCGGCCGTGCTGCAGGGACTGGACGAGGTCGGCTGGAATGAGCTGAGCCACGCGTACGGAAAGGCTCTCGACACGCCGAACCTGTTACGGCAGGCGGCCTCGCCGGACGAGGAAGCTGCTCAGGAGGCGGTCTCTGAGCTAAACGGCAGCATCTTCCACCAGGGCACCGTCTACCTGGCAACGGTGGCGGCCGTACCGTTCCTGGCCGAGCTGGCGCTGGCCGCTCCGCACGGCCGGGCCGACCTTGCCTGGATGCTCGGACAACTGGCCGATCCACGGCACGCGTACGGCGACGACTTCCCGGACGTGCGTGCAGCAGTCGTCGGGCACCTTCCGGCCCTCCTAGCGCTGCTTGCAGACGGTGATCCCAAGGTACGGGAGGCCGCGGCCTACGCGGCGGCTCAGGCCGGGACAGTCCCCGAACCGCTTTGGCAAGCTTGGCGGGTCGAAGCCACTGAGCCGGTTCAGGCGTCGCTCGCTCTGGCGCTGGGCCTGATCGATCCGGCCGCCGCCGAACCGGTGCTCGCCGACTTGGTCTTGCATGCAGCGCCGCTGGTACGGGTGGCCGCGGCGGTGGCGCTGCTGCGGGCCGGGGTGCCCTGGCCGGACGGTGCGATCGCCGCGGTGGTCGCAGCGATCGACGACGGCGCTTCGGTCACCTACTGCTGGGCGCACGGCGGTGACTGGTCCGATGAGCTGATGGTGGCGCCGCCCGCGCCGGTCGCACTGGATCTACTCAGCCACCTATTGCAGGCCCGCGAGCCGAAGACCCGGGAGCTCGGCCTGTGGGCGGCGTCGGAACGGTGCGACGCCAGTCGTTCGGCGCCGTCGCAGATCGTTCCGCTGGTCGCGACTGCGTTGCACGACCCGGATCCCGGGGTGCGGAATCGTGCTCTCGACACGCTCAGCCGGGCTGGCGCGGCGGCCGGGCGATTCGCGGACCTGCTGGCGAGCATCGCCGCCGGGTTCGCGCAGGAGGCCGGGGCGCCCGGGTTCACCGCTGAGTATCGGGCGGTCAGTGCCCTCGCCCGGCTCGGTGATCCCCGCTGGATCGAACCGGTGTGTGCGGCGGCAGCCGCTGGGCACCGTGCGCAGCGGTTGCTCGACGGCGCCCGCTTCGAGCCTGCGGTGCTGGCTGCGGTCCGCCAGCGCCTGGCCGACGAACCGGCCCGTGCGGACGTGCTGGCCGGGGTGCTCGGCACGTGGCGCGCCGCAGAGGCGGTGCCGGAGCTGCTTGCCGCCCTGCCGTACGAGGGACCACAGGTGGCGTGGGCGCTCCTGGAGATCGGACACGATGACCCTGCCGCCGTGCCGCACCTACGCACAAGGGCCACGCAGGCCGGCGAACCGGCGGCGGCCCTGGCCATTCGGCGAATCTCCGGCGACGTGCAGCCGCTCCTCGGCATCCTCGACACTGCCTTGTCCGGCGAGCGGCGGCTGTGGCCCGGCCCCCAGACGTTCGTCGACGAGTTGGGCGAGGAACTGCGCCCACTGCTACCTGCGGCTCGCGATCGGCTCACCGGCGCGGCGGCCGGGACGCACCCGCAGCGGGAGGCCCAGATGCTCGCTGCTCGGATGGTCGCCACCATCGACGGCGTACAGCCCATCCTGACAACCGTGCGCGCGGTGCTTGCCGGTGGGCACACCCCGGCTCGCGCCGCCGCGGACCTCGTTGCAGACCTGGCCCCTGCCCACCGCGACGCCCTGACCGACCTCGATCCGCTACTGCGCAACCGGCTCGGCGACCGGTGGAGCCGAGTGGCGGCGTCCCGCGCCCTTGCTCGGCTTGGCGTACCGACCGTAGACCTGACCGAGCCGCTGCTTCACGGCGTCACCGACTACGCCGGCCGGTATGGCCTGGCAACGATCCTGGAGCTACGCGCAGTCGAGACGATCCCCGGTCTCGAGAAACTCGCCGCAGGCGACAACCGCCTCGGTGCCACCAGCTTCGCCGACGACATCGTCTGGGCTGACGAACTGTTGACCGGTCGTATCCGTACGACCATCGCCGCCCTGCGCCGACTGACCACAAACCCCCAACGCTGCTGCCAGCAGTAGCCACCCATCGCGCACCCGCGTCAAGGCCAATCGAGGACTGCAGTTCAGTTTGTCCGCGCCCGCTGACGGCCGTGCCCGTAGAGCTGATAAACGCGTGTCCTGCCGGTCACCGGTCCCGGCGGCACCCCGGTGAGCGGCAAAGCGGGGCTCTCGCGCTAACGGCACCTCCCCTGCGTCAAGGCGTTGGCAACAGGGTAGTTCGCGCGTCGGTGTGGCGGACGGAGAGATGCATGAAGCACAGGCTGACGCCGGCGCCGAGCATCGTCGTCACGAACGTGCGGCACAGCAATTGAGGGTGCATCCTCGGCACCTTGATCCCCTGCGGTCTGGGCGAGGTGCTTGCGCCGTCGTGGTAGCTGTCTCCAGCTTCACCTAGCCCGTGCGCTGGCGGCGCTGCCGGACTCGATGGTCGTGTACACAGCTACGACGTCGCCTGGCACCCTTCGTTCGTCGCCTGGCCGAAACTGATGGCCGACGGTGTCCGGGGTTGAGGAAGATCGCGATCCCGACGCCGGAGAGTAAGCGTCGGCCGACATCGTCGGGCAGCAACAGCCGGTCTCACAGGCCGGTCGGCCTCTGGGTTCTGCCGAGCTCTGGGCAAGCTACGCCCTTCATCGGCGAAAACGGGGTAGTGCTCCAGGGCCCGCTCCAGCCAGCGCACGGCGGGGGCCGAACTGCAAGTGCGTAGCCTCTGGCTATGAATCGGCGGGGGTGGTGCCTGGTCGTTGTCGCCGCCATTGTGCTGGCTCTGGTGTCGCTTGCCTCAAACGTGACGACTCTGAGCCAGCTCGAAGGCAAGGCGGACACCTTGATGGCTGGCCGGTTGACTCTGAGCCAGCTGGTCAACGCGGGGACGGTTTGGGCCGGGCTGGCAGTGCTGTCCGGGTGGCTCGTCCGCCGCCCTGCGCCGGCCGTTGCCGCTGGAGTCATCGCCTTGCTCACCGCTTGCGTCGTGCACTACGGCGTGGGGATAGCCTTCGGCATGTTCGATCTGAACGTCTGGGCGGCCAACTTGCACTGGCTTTTGGCGGCGATGGTCGTAGGAGGACCGTTCGGCCTGGTGGGCGCGATCGCTCGCCGGTTGGATCCGTGGGGGGCCGCGGCCCGCCTTGTCGTCCCCGTCGGAGCCGTGCTCGAGCCGTTCGTTGCCGGCCGGTTCACCACCCCCGCGATCCTGCCCTGGCCGAACCGGGTGGCAGACATCCTCAGTGGACTGGCGCTGTTGACGGCCGGAGTGGTGGGCTGCTTTCGAGTCCTTGCCGCTGGCAGGCGGCGGCCAGCAATAAGTGAGCGGCGGGCTACTGCCGACCCCTGAGGCAGCGTCCATGTGCCCGGGACTCTTCCTGCGGAGCACGGGTGGGCCCAACAGAGCAGTCGCCGCAGACAGCCCCAGTAAGGTCATGCTGCGGACCTTCGCTTACGAGCGGCTCACCATTCGGGAGATGTCATGAAGCCCTGGCACGTCGCCGTCGTCTTGGTGATCCTTCTGCTGATCGGCTTCCTCGGGTGGCTCGTCACTTCATACCGCAAGGGTCGCGACGGGCGCTGACGCTTGTTCGCGACAGAGGGGCCATTGCGTGGTCTTCAAACCGGTCCAAGTGCCGCCGCAGCACGCTCGATCGCCCGGTAGACCGTCGAGCTCGCTACACCGAACAGCTCAGCCAGCTCTGCGCTGGTGTACTCACCTGAAGGGTCGGTCCCAGTGGTGCGCTGGCAGGGTTGAGCGACACCGTGGGTTGGGGACAGCTCGACAAGGTGAAGATGTGTTGTACTGCCCCTTATGAGACGCCGAGCGGGCCTGCTCATCGGTGTGGCGATACTGCTCGTCGCGGCTGGAACCACCGTGGGCTGGCGGTGGTGGCACAACCGTCCCCCGTATGGGCCGAAGGCCCTGGGCGCCACCGCGACCCTGCGACTGGTCGACCAGGCCACCGCGGACACGGCGATGAGCCCGGTCAATGCCGAGCATGCGGACGACGGGGATCAAATCTTCCTCGGCCGGGTGGCCTGGGTGAGGCCACCCGGTATCAAGGATGACGGCTCGTTTCGGGTCGTGATCCTCGACAAACGCACCCGCCGGATGCCCGGCTTCATCAGCGTGACGTCGCCACGGCCGGATGATGTCGGTGCCGGCTCGGACGGAGCCCTGGACATCGCGGAGAAGCGCTACCCGTGGCTGCAGGGTATCGGGACCCGTCACATCAACGGGTTATTCTGGAACGCCGGTGCCGCCATCACGGTGTCGTCTGTCGACGCCTCACCGGTGACCTTCGTGACCGTTCTGCATCCAGCGAGCCCTGACACACCGCCCGAGCACCTCGTCGCTACTGCCCCCACTGCAGTCAGCGACTTGTTGGTGGCTCTGATCAACGTCGGCCCTGATGGCCAGGTGTATTGGGCCCAACGCCTGCTGAATTGACAGAGCCGTTATGCGCAGATCGGAGGCGCGGTCTCTCGTTGATTAGGTCTGGTCGCGGGCGGCGAGGTAGTGGGTCCAGTCGGTGTTGACAGCGTCGGCCCAGCGGACCGCCGTCGCCCGGGGTGACGCCGAGTAGGTCGGCGAGGATCGGGGCCGCAATGTCGCCGGTCATGGCGACCAGGGCGGCGTGCTTGCCGGGGACCGGTGTGATGTCGTGCCTGCGGAGTTTGTTGCGCAGGCGGCGCGCGGCGATCGGCTGGTCGGGGGCCCGGCCGGGGAACAGCAATGGTTTGCGGGCAATTCGGGCCAGTGGGGTCCGGGGCCGCGCCGGGTCGGCGGCTTGCTCGACGGCGATGGCGGCCAGTGGCGGTGGTAGGACAAGCGGACCGGCCCGAGGTGAATCTTGACTTGTCCGTCGGGCTCGGTCACGACTGCGTCGGTGTGCAGGTGTCCGCGTACGAGTGTGCGCCCCCAGGTTTTATCTCAAGGGTGCGCCTAGGTTGATCATGAACGGGACCGGATCTATGGCCGCATCCGCAGTGGCATCACCGTTGACGTGGACCTCGAAGTGGAGGTGCGGCCCGGACGAATGGCCGGTCGAGCCGACGACACCGATGGGCTGGCCGACAACGACGTGGTCGCCGACCTCAACCTGCGGTAGTTCGTTCATATGGCAGTACCGGGTGATGATCCCGCCGTCGTGATCGATGTCTACGTACCAGCCGCAGCCGCTGGTGAGGCCCGGATCCCCGTCGCGATCGCAGCCCCAGTTGCTGCCGTCGCGGTTGTCAATCGCGTTGCAGCGAACCCGGCTGACGATGCCGGCGGAGGCAGCTCGGATCACGGTGCCGCGTGGTGCGCTGAGGTCCACGCCGTCGTGACCAGGCCGGCTTGCGGTCCGGAAGCCTGAGCCGACAGGCGCGAGAACTGGCTGGGTCCACGGCCCGCTGGCGCCGCCGCAGCTGGCCAGCCCCCCAGTTGGCAACGAACTCTCGCCGCTAGTGATCGTGCCGACGAGTTGAGTGGCTTCCGGCTCCCACTTGGCGTACGCGTCGGGATAGGCGCTGACTTGGACACGTTGGGCTGCCTCGGTAAGCGGCATGGTCTGCCAGCCGGGGATCGTCACCAACTTGGCGTAGAACCTACCGGCGGCGTAGGTCGGGTCGAGGAGTTGCGCAACGGTTCCCCATCCCTGGCTGGGCCGTTGCTGGAACAGTCCGACGGAATCCCGGTCGCCGCCGGGAAGGTTGCGTAGCGTCGATTCCTGCATCGTGGTGGCGACGGCGATCACCCACCCCCGAGTGGGCACGCCCTTGCTGGCTCCAGCGGCGGCGATGATGGCAGCGTTGGCTACCTGATTGCGATCCCACCGGCCGACAGCGGGCCATCCACCGGGCGGCGCTGGGGCGAGCGATCGGCCGGGTGTCGCACCAGAGCCGCAGCCGGCAGCAGAGCCTCCCAGCAGGAGGCCGGCGCCGGCGAGGCAGACGAATACCACCGTGACGACGACAGCGAGCATGGTGGCGAGCATTCGACGACTCACCGCCGGCTCCAGGACTCAGGTCGATTGGTGGTGCGGAGACGTGTCTTGATGGTCATGTTTCCTCCACTGGTGAGCAGTCGCAGCGGCGCCGAGGAGCTGACCCGGCGCGTACGGCGAGTCGAAGGGGTCTGGCGCTGCGACGAGCAGGTCTACAAACGCAAAAAGGGCCGCATTTGCGGCACCAGGAGGTGCAAATCGGGTTCGAGCGGGGGGCATCGACAGCGAGAGGACAGGTCGGACGCGGATCCCGGGCAGGCTGAGCAGGATTGGTTCGGCGGATCAGGCTCGGGCGGGAGCGCATGGGCGCGAGGACCAGGCGCGGGTCGCTCTTCGACCTCGAGAATTGGGTCTACCCAGGTGTGGCCCGGGCCGGCCCCCTCTGCCCCTCTACGCAAGTAGGGATGACCCCACCACCGGGACAGAGGGGTACCGACCGGGATGGGTCAGGCGGAGCCGGCCCTCATAGGCACTCAGTGCCCAGAAATCGAGGGTGCCGCCGGTACTTCGGGCGGGTTGTCGTGGCTCCCGTTGCGCGAGGCCAGTTCGGCCAGCCGGCGGGCGGTCGGGACGGGGTGGTCGAGCATGCCGACCTGGCCGGCGCGCCGGATCGCCTGGACTGAGCGCACATCGAAGTTGTGTCGCTGCGCGAGGGCACGAAGGTCGGTCTCGCCGTCCTTCATGTCCGCCCAGACGGTCTGCCAGCGACGGTAGCGGTCGGCATTCACGGGGATGCGGCGGATCAGGTCGACCGGCCACGGCTGCTCGAGGTCTTCGCCGGACTCTTGGTCATCGCCGTCGTGTCGCGACATGTCAGGGTCATCCCGCAACACGTCGGGATCGTGTCGCGAAACGTCGTCCGGCCTGTTGTCGTCGTGGTCCGGCGCTCGCCCGGTGATCTCCGGCTCGCTGAGATGTCGCTCGCCGCTCGCCTGCGGCTCAGGTTTCTCATCACGCTGCACCGGACTGGCGGTGGGGTGTTCGAGCATCCGCGACAGCATTTTGATCGCGGCGATGAGCGCGACCGCGGGCCAGCCGGCGATGATCCGGGCGATGACGTCGTCCTCGGCGATGAGGATGTTCGCGCCGAGGCTGACGACGCCGCCTGCGGCGAGGGCGATCCACGGGAACGCGCCGGAGGGGCGGCCGGCCCGTCGATCGGCGAGGATCGCCAAGGTGGCGACGACCTCGATGCCGTCGACCGTCAGCGGGAAAGCGTGTGCCTTCCAGCCGTGCTCGCCGCGCGATTCGGCGAGTTCGCGGAGGTGGTCGTAGCTGACCGCGCCAGCGACACCGGCCAGGCCAAGGGTGGTGAGGGTCGCTGCAGTGGTGATGACGATGTCGGTCAGGGACCGTCCCGGTCCAACCGGGCGGGCGGTTCGCCGAAGTACGACGTCGATTGCCGTGACGGCGACGGCGACGGCGATGCCCACGAGGACGAGTCGGATGTCCATCAGCGACCCGCCCGTCGTCGCGACGGCGCGACCCCGATGTCACGGGTCGGTCGGGCGAGGCTGCGTGCAGTGTCGGGTGTCGTGACATACGCCTGCCGGGCGGTCGTCCAAGCGACGACGTCCGCCGTGGCGCCCCTGTCCTCCCGGCGGTCCGGGGTCGGACCGGGGACGTGTCGACACGGGGTCGCGGCACTAGGCAGGCGGGGCGCGGTGGCGACGAGCTGGCCACGCGTTCGGGTGATCGATCGCATCAGGTTTGCGCCTTCCAGAAGGGCGGTGCCGGCGCCCTATAGGCGCCGGCACCGCACATCGGTGTGATCCGGCGCCCAGGGGCGCACCTGTTGGTGCGTCACCCGGGGTGCGGGCGTGGAGAACGCGGTCGTCAGTCGGTGCCGAAGTCGTACTCGCGGTGGTCGACGGGCACCACGTCGACCGCGCGGATCTTGTCGGTGTGCGCGCGTGCGACCTCGAGGCGGTCCAGGTCGTTCGCTACGACGTCGACCGCGACGGAGATGGCACCTCGTGGGTCGAGGGCCTTGACTTCGACGACGAGTGGCACCACGAAGACGATCCGATAACGGGAACCTCGCTCGCCGCTGACGGTGCTGGTCAGTGGCGTCTCGTCGAGCGCGCGCAGCCGCAGCTGCCAATGTTTGGTCGGGTGGACGGATGCATCCCGTAGGCAGCGAAGTTCGACGCGCAGGAGGCGCTCTGCGGCGGCTACGGCCTCGTCGCTGCTGGCCGCGTCGGTTTCGATGGCAAGCGGGGTGTGGACGGTGGCTTCAAAGTGGGTCCGCAGTGGCGGGGGCATGGTCAGGTAGCGCAGGGCGTCGTTCGCGTCCGGAACGGTAAGTGCTCCAGTGTTGACCGCGAAGATGATCCAGCGCCGAACCAGGTCGACGAACTGCCGGTAGCTTTCCTCGACGGCCGCACCGCTGTCGCGGATCTCGTGATCGGCCAGGGTGAGTGCGCCGCGCAGCGCGGCGATCAGATCGGTGTCGGCTTGCCGGACGAGGGCCACCTGTTGGGCGACGAGGTCGGCGGCGGCGCGGACCGCGTCCACGTCCGGGGCGACGGTGCGGGAGTGCTGGAAACCGGCATACAGCAGGTCGAGGATCTCCTCGCTGCCCCAAGGGTTCTGCTGCACGACGGTGGCGGCGGCCGAGTCAGTGGGTGGGTTGATCACGGTGTTGCTCCCCTCCTGATCGGGGCGGATCATGGGCGGTCGGTGTGCTGGGCAGCCCAGCTCTGCCAGTTCTCGAGGACTGACGGGGGAATGCCGGCGCGGAGGCCGTCGAGGACGAGCAGTGCCATCCCGTAGCTCGGATCGGCCGTCAGCGCGCGATGCGCCGCAATGTCGGCCAGGGCACCATTCCCCTGAAGCCAGGCGGTGAAGGCCAGCAGGCTGGCTGGCGCCGCGACCAGGTCCGGGTCGGCGCGCCGGGTGAGGTCTCGCCACAGGTCGAGGTGCCATTCCTCGCGGCTGGCGGTCAGCCAGGCATGGTCCCGAACGGCGATGGTGGTGAGCAGCGTGGTGAGCCAGGCGACCTCGTCATCGGTGCACCGCTGGCCGCTCCGGTACCGGTTGGCCGCCTCCGTCAACGCCGCCCGTCCTTCGGCCTCGACGGCGCTGAGGTTGGCCGGTAGGTCCGCCAGCCGTCGGCGGGCGCGGTCGGTTGCTTCGTCCATCGCAGCACGGAGGGCGTCGTCGGTGGGTGCGATGGAGGCCGCGAGGCTTGCGCGGTCCGTGAACGGGCTGGATCCGGATACCACGGCCCGTACCGACAGTGGGCTGGCGACTGCGTCGTAGGGGGTGCCCTCAGGTGAGCAGCACGTCGGGTTGTCGCACAGGTAGGACCAGTACCGGCCATCGGTGACGCGTAGCGCGTCGTACACCTCTAGGCCGGCGACGGTGAGTACCGCACGGGCAGCGTCCACCGCCGGCGTCGCGAGATCTTCTGGCCCGTAGGCGACGATCACCACGTGGGTCGCGTCGACCTGGTCGAGGGCCGGCAGCGCCTGCGCGATGCTGTCCAGCCCTGCGGGCAGATCTCCCCGGGTGACCAGAGCGACCTTTGTCCCGGCGATCGCGATCAGGACGATGCTGTTTGTCGGATGGAATCCGACCAGGTGCGGCACGGCAGCGAGCATTTCTGCGGCCGAACGCACCGGCAGGATGGAGTTGTCGGGGCTGGTCATCGTGTTTCCTTCCGATTCGGATCCACCGCGAGAGCGGCTGGATTGGTGTGGGATTGCGGGGCCTGGTCGAGTTCGGTCAGGTGTTGGCGGGCGCGAAGGACTCCGCCGAGCACGCCCGAGCGCGCGGGCGATCTACCAGGCGTGAATTCAGGTCCGGGGTACGCGTGGAGGTGCGCGTCGACGGCTGTGCGCAGAGGGATGCCTCTTCGCCGGACGAAGCCAGGTGCGCGCACCCGCGCGGTGCACGGCCGTTGACGCGAGCGGAATCACGGCCGGGGCGGGGTGATCTCCACGTGCAGGTCGCTGGTGAAGCCGGTGGCGAAGGTCATCCGGAGTCGGTTCAGGTCCAGGCGCTGAACTTCTCGGAGCCCGTTGCGGTCGGTCATCCAACGCGAGCAGCGCATCGCATAGCTGATCTCCGCGACCACCAGGTCAAGGTCGGGCGCAATCGGTGGAATCGGGTCCAGACCCAGATGGTGGCGGCTGTCGGCAGCCCAGATTTCGTCGGTGGTGATCCAGTGACCATCGCGGTGTCGGAACTCCACAGCGTCGGCGGGCGCGTTCTGTGCCCGGGCCAGGTCGAGCAGGTAGGCGAGATAGTCGGGGGCAGAGCCGCGCATGCGGCCCCAGGCACGGATGTACGGGTAGTCCTCGTTACCGCCAGAGGCGTCGTCAGTCATCGAGGTTGGTCCCTTCAGAGCGAGCAGCCCGGGACCGCGAGCGGCGATCCCGGGCTACAAGGTCGGTTCTTGTGTGCTGGCCGGCACCGCCCGCAGCCACGGCCGAGACGGAGCGCCTGGGCGTGCGATTGCGCACCGGGCGACATTCGGTTGGCCAGTGGAGGGGGTGCAAGGTGCCCAGTAGGTCCTGGACGTTCGGCTCGCGGCACCTGCTACTGCGTGTTTCAGGCCGTCAGCGACGCCACGCTTCCTTGGCGCTCTCCATGCGAAGCGCTTCAACGGCGGCGGCGACTGCAGCCTCGATCGTGTCGAACGATGCGGCGCGCGCCCCGCCGTCGGTGTAGAGCGGGAAGTCGATCCCGGTGGTGCCGTTGTGGACGCGTACGTACCAGCCGAATCTGCCGTCGGGTGGAGACAGGTAGCTGGTTGCGTTGACATCAGCCGGCGCATCGATGGCAACGGCGCACCGGGCACCGTCGGTCTGGTGGCGTCGGGCGGCCCACCCTTCGGGGACCAGCCGTTGCGCCTCTGGCAGGTGCTCGTCGACGAGGTCGACGGACTTAGCGATGGCCCGTTCGTTCTCCGCCGCGCGCTGACGCTGCTCGCGATCGGCGAAGCTGACCCACCTGCCGGTCCCGGCGTCGTTGACGAGGTATATCTCGCAGGCTTCACACCACCGCAGGCCGTGACGCCACAGTCTGCTGAGGGTCTGGCACCGCGAGCAGACGATGTCAGTCATGATCTTTTCCCCGCGTTGGCTCCTCCTCCGCGGCGTCCGACTGATCGTGGCCATGGATCTGGACTGGTAGGGGTGGGGACTCGGTGAGGCGTGCCCGCCCTTCGGCGACCTGCTCGATGACCGCGACGATCAGGGCGGCGACCTCCGTCGGGCTGGTGTGGTCCGGCACCGCGATGGTCCAGGTGTCGTCGTCCGGCCCAATCTGGAACTCGCTCGTGTCGGCGACCGGCTCCCGGTGATCGGGTTTTGCGAACCAGCCGGGGCCGGCAGTGACCGCCCAGCGGGCATCCCCGCTCTGGTCGGTGTGTTGGCTTACGGCGTAGATGGTGGCGGCATTCCCACCCGACTGGTCGATGTGTGCGGGATGACCGTGCCTGGCGATTTCGACGACCACGGCCTGCATGTCGAAGCGGGTGGGCTGCCGCCCGTCGTTGAAGGCGTCGCGTAGTTCAGCGAGCAGGTCGTTGTCGATCTGATCGGGCGGCACGACTCTCTGGCTACGGTGGGCGACCGCCCACAGTTCGTGGTCGGTGGGCAGCGAGGTGCCGTTCCTGGCGTCGGTCTCGCCCGCCGCTCTGACAAACTCGAGCAGGTCCAGCCAGTTCCGGGAGGCCTTCATGTCGTCGTTCCCTCGGATGGGTGTCGCTCTGTCAGGTGTCCGATGACGTCGGCGACGTCCCGGACCAGACGCACCTGCGGCGTCTCGCGCAGCGCCTGGTGACAGCCGACGGAAAGGGCGGAGGTCACGGGACCGGGCACCGCCATCACAGGTCGGCCGAGGGCATTGGCCTGCGCCAGGACGGTCCGGGCGCCGCTGCGGAGGGCTGCCTCTACGAGCACGCATCCGCCGGTCATCGCTGCCAGGTAGGCACCGTTGACGGCGATGCGGCTTCGGTACGGTGCACTGCCGGGCGGCCAGGCGCTGATGAGATAGACCCGCTCGAACAGCGCTGAGTTGCCCTGCGGGTGGGGACGGTCGAGTCCAGCGGGATTGATCGCGACGGCCACGTGTCCAGCCGTCAGTGCGCCGCGAAGCGCTGCGGCGTCGACGCCGTACCCACCGGTGTTGAAGATGGTCCACCCGCTCTCGGCGAGGCCGTGGCCGAGTTCGGCGGCGACATGCTGCCCGTAGCTGGTGGCCGCGCGGGCTCCGACGACCGCAACAGACCGGTGCAGCGTTTCTACGAGGGGCTGTGCGCCGCGAACCCACAGGCACGGCGGTGGGGCGGGCAGCCGGGCATCGTCGTTGGTGGCGTCGCTGTGCTGGTTCAGGTCCTCCAGCGCTTTGGGCCACTCCGCGTCCTGCGGGATGACGATCCGTGCACCGATCCGTTCGGTGTCGGCAATGATCCTGATGGCGACCTGCCGCAGACCGGCTGCACCCAACTGTTCGGTAGCTGCGGAACTCGCCTCAGCCTGAGGCAGGTGGCCGGCGATCAACCGGCGGAGGACCGCTTCCGGGCCCTCCTCGTGGATCATGGTGTGGATAAGTCGGTCGCCGACAATGGTCAGCCGGGCCAGGACGGCGCGGGCGACTCTTGGGTCGTCGATGGTGCTCATGTCAGCTTCGGTCTCCTTCCGGGTCACGGGATCGTGGAAACAGCCGCCAGCCACGCATCCTTTGTGGAGGTTGTTAGGCCTGGGCGCGGCGCTTCGCCGCGCCCAGGCGTAGTCGTCTCGGGATCGCCGGGGTACTGCCGGCGGAGGTCAGGGTCGAGGCAAGCAGCGCCGTCAGGTGAGGTCAGCGCGGGCTCGACCTGCGCGGATGGCTGTCACTCGGCGGCGTTCGGTCGCGCGAGTGTGGCTGCGAGTGCCCTGCACAGCTTTCGGTGCGAGGCGGTCGGCGTCAGTGGCCCCCGAGCGAGCCGAGGCCGGTTGCGGAGATGACGACCAGGGCAACGACGTGCAGGCTGACCAGGGCAAGGACGTGGACGGCGGGGTGGAGTCCACGGCGCAGACAACGGCGCAGGAAGCCGCTCTTGGTCTCGGGGGCGACGTGCTTGGGCATCAGCATGTTCCTCTCGGCTGGCCGCGCTTGCGGGCGAGCGCGATTGGGATGATCGGATTCACGGACACCGGCGTCCGAAGCGGGACGGTCCGTACTTCGGTTCGTTGACGGGTAGACGGCGATCCAGCTCCGCAGCCGGTTCCCCGCGCACTGGCAGACGGAGTGCCGGGCACTTCTGGTTCGTTCACGACTGCTCGCTGACGGTGTCGATGAGCGCCGAGATACGCCGTGCCAATCCCGCGTACTTGGCCATCTCCGTCTCGGCGAAAGCGGCCGTGCGGTCGAGTCCTTCCGCCGTGGGTGTGACGTCGATCGTCTCGGCCGGAGCAGTGGATGCCGCGGGATCGTTCGGCTCGGTCTGGAGCACGGCCGCCCACCGGTCGTAGGCGAGCCAGAGGGCGTTCGCGATGGTGGCCGCATCGTCCAGTGAGCAGACCAGCCTCGTCGTCGGGGCAGTGCCGTCGGTCGCCCGGGCCGCCGTGGCGCGGTCGGGCTTGACATCCCGGCGGCGCACCTGAGGTCGGGTGCCGTCGAGCTCCGGCACGCCGTCACGGTCGGCGTCGTAGATGAGCGTCTGGTTGCCCATTCGCTTGGCGGTGAACATGGCGGCGTCGGCCTGGGCTAGGGCGTAGCGGGCGTTACCACCGCTGCTGACGGCGATTCCGACGCTGATCCGGAGTTGCATCCGCCGTCCCGCAACGGTCGCTGGCCTGACGAGGGCCACGCGGATCGCGTTGCGCAGGGCCGTGGCGTCCGCGCCGGGCACGAGGACCATGAACTCGTCACCTCCCGTACGGGCAACCTGCGCCCCGGCGCTGACGGAGGCGGCCGCGTGGGTGAGGCGGGCGGCGATGGCCTTCAGGTACTGGTCGCCTGCGGCGTGTCCGCCGTTGGCGTTGACCGTGTTGAGGCCGTCGGCATCGGCGAAGGCGATGGTCAGCGGTGCAGCCACCGCGTCGGCGGCGGCCATGGCCCGGTCAGCGAGTGCCCGGTTGGGTAGTCCGGTGAGCGAGTCGCACTGGGCGGCTGCGAGTTCTCGCCGTAGCAGCTCCTCAGAAGCGGCGCCGGCGGCAACTCGACGTTCCAATTCCTCCTCGCGGGCATGGGCCGCAGCGAGTCTCCGGCGTTGCCGGATGAGCCGGGTCGTCGCGGTGATGCCAACCGGGATCCAGCTCTGCATGGCGATGACGGCGACGAGTACCGCCGCCGCGAGATGGCCGTCCGAGGCTAGGAGGGCAACCGGTGCGGTCGCGAGGATGGCGACGACTGCGATGGTCGCGGTCGTGCGAAGCAGATCACCTCTGTCGGTGGATCTCGCATCGGGTTTGGGCATGATTGGGCTCCTTCATGGAGGAGCTCCGGGGGCGGGCCGCTGTCGCAGGCGAGGCCCGCCCCCGGGCCTTGGGGTGGGTACCGGCCCTTGATGGGCCTATCGCCTGACGGGAACCAGCTCGGACGAGCCGCCGCTCACGGTGTCGCACGCGGCGTGCCCGCACCTGGGCCCGCTGCCCTAGCGACAACGGCATCGGGCAGGCTCGTGAACGGGATGCCGGCCGCAGCGATCAGTCGAGGTCGTCGAGGTCGATTTCTTCGTCGCTGACCTGGGCACCCTCGCGGCGCAGGTCGTACTCGTCGAAGTCCAGGTCGCCACCACACAGCATGTCGCGCACCTCGTCCGCGGCGCGGTCATAGGCGTCTTCCTCGTCGGTCGCGCGCACCCGGACGGTGACCGGGACGAGTAGCTCGACGCTGTATTCCACGGGGAGATTGGTGATCCCCAGCCGCTCCAGGGCGTAGTTCGTGCCCGACAGGCAGATCTCCCGGTTGTTGACGGCACGGGCCGCCCTACGGCGTACGTCATTGCTGAACTCGTCGTGAGCGAGTTGCCTGGCGTTGGCCTCGACCACGGCGGCCTCGGCAGTCGCGTTGGCGGCGGCGGCCGCCGCAGTGAGTAGGTGGTGGGCCGTCTCGTCGGTGGGCGTGGCGGGCATCGGCCCGTAGCCGGCGGCGAGGAGGGTCGCGACCCTGCTCAGCCACACCGGTGTGTCGCCAGACCCGTTCGTGGCTTGCCAGGCCGCAACGAGCATCTCCTCGGTGACCGCGGTGTGGATCATCAAGTCGGTGGCGGCCGGCCCGGTCTCCGGATCCGCAGCTTCCGGGGTTGCGCGGTTCTGGGCGTCGAGCAGCTCGACGGTGTCGGTCATGATCGTGTTACCTCCTTTGGCTGAGACGAAGAACGCCGCCCCCTGTTGGGACGGCGCGGATCGTTCGGTTGGTCGAGATCGGCGATCGCGGTCACTCGCTGGTGACGGAGACGACCTCCACCTCGTCAGCGCAGAAGAGTGGCCGGCGGGGCAGCCGGGGCAACTCCTCGCTGAGTTCGCTGACGGCCAGGCGGACAGCCTCGTCGTCGTCGACCGCGGAGATGCAGATGGTGATCGGCACGCGAAGGGTTACCCGGTGGTCCGAGGGGATCGGTGGCAGTCCCCAGTCGGCCAGCGCCTCGCTGAGGCTCCCCTCGAAGTCAGGGTTCTCGCCGAGAGTGCCGAGCCCGGCCGTGCGGACGCCCAGTTGCAGCCGACGCAGGCCGGCGCGGTGCTCGGCTGCCTCGTGGCGTGCCCGGCTGGCCCGCGCTCGGGCCTGAAGCAGATCCTCGATCAACCGGGTGTGACAGACGATGCGGTCATCGCCGTTGGTGTGGTCGTGCTCGCAAGCGGCGGCGGATAGTTCACTGGCGGGGCTGCTTGCGGCGGCGAGGAATGCGGTCAGCAGGTCATCTGGCACCGGCTCGCCGGTAACCTCCCGCCAGGCCTGGGCGGCCGTGCAGCCGAGCCGCCCGATGTCCCCGGAGAACGCTTCGGTCATGGGTGCCTTCCCTTCGTCGATGCCCGCGCTGGCGTACGGGCAGGAATGGAGGTGGAGGTCGGTGTCTCAGGCCAGGACAGGACCGGACGACGGAACACGGCGACAGCCTGGCCACCGTTTGCATCGGTGGTGGCGACGGCGTGGACGTCGTTGTCGAACAGGTCTCGCTCCAGGGCTTCGTGGTCGATGTAGCGCCCGGGCATCCCGATGCGCTCCAGCGCCGCGGCCCAGCCGCGCTCAACCAGGTACTTCTCGGCGGAGTCCGAGCGGTGCGGGAAGAGCCCGAGGAAGTCGGCGGTGAAAATCGCGGGCAGGTCGTCGGCGGGTACGTCCACGTCGACGCCGCCACTCGCCGCGAGCCAGTCGCCGACCGCAGCCAACGGCAGGTGATGGGTCGAGGCGATCCGACGCATCGCGCACAGCACCGGCAGGGGCAGTCGGTGCGAGTCGCGGCCGTACCGGCCAAAGCCGTGCGCGTCGATGACCACCACCTCCGCTGCGGCATTGACCGGAAGCACCTTCGCGATGCTGGCCCGGGCTGCGATGAGGTCGCCGTCGAGCAGTACGGCTGCGGACGAGGTCAGGTCGTCGGCAGGCGCGATACGTACGGCCCCCTCCTCGCTCATCACCGACTGGACGACGGCGTACTCGCTCTCCGCCCGGGCATCGGCGAGCGCGACCAGCACCCATCGGGCAAGGTTGGACAACGCCTGCACCGCCATCCGCTGGTGCCGGGCCGGCGTTCCGTCGAGTACGAGATCAGGGGTGACGACGGCGGCCCGGACCGTGCACCAGGCCACCGGAAGATCGCCGGAGTAGACCAGGTACGCGGGGGTTTTCCCGTCGATTACCCCAGCGGTCCGAGCCTCGATAGAGGCGCCCAGCACCGCAGCTTGCACCGGTGGCAGTGTGTCGACCTTCAGTGGTGGTGAGGTGCGGTACCGGTCCGCCAGGGGGACCCCAACCAAACTTCCGGCGTTGACGTTGCGCAGTCGTTGGAATGCTCGGACAGCGTCCGCGACGGTGCTTCGCCTCATGCTCTTCCCCGTCCAACGGGGGTGCCGGGGCGGCCGTCGGCAGCCGGGCTGACGCCAGGTCGTGGTGAGAGATCGCCGGACCGACGCGCAGCGAATTCGTCGAACAGCGCCGTCGTCGACCTCATCACCACAGCTCCGTAGCGGCATGGGCGTCCACGAGCAGCGAGAACTGCCGGTCAGTGAGCCCGATCAGTTCCGCGCCACGACCGGCGCCAGTGAAGATGACCGGCCCGCACAGGTAGGGCTCGTCCCACGGGCCGAGGTACGGAAGTCCGGTGCTCTCGAGGGCCATCTGGGTGGCCGTCCAGTTGGGGACTCCCCTGCCCTGCTGGTCGTCCTCGAGCCACATGACGGTGCATTCATCGAGCTGGACTCGGTAGGCGGCACCGGTGGTGATGCGTCGGCCGAGCCGAAACCCGCCGCCATCGGCAGGGGCCTCCAGGACGGTCAGCCGTCCGGACGGACCGACCATTAGGTAGGTGGCCTGTTGTGCCGGAGCAGGCGCCGACTTATGGATGTCGAGTGGCGGCCGCATCGCGGTGATGGTCATCTTGTTTCTCCTCTGCTGTCGTGAGGTCGGGGACCTCTGGGCACGCAAAACGGCCGGTCAGGCGAGTGCCTGATCCGGCCGGGAGGTACGGCGGTTGGCGAGTCAGACGGGCCAGTTGGCGGGGCGGGGTCTACCGTCGCTGCACTGGTCCGAGTCGATTGCGGCTTGTCGTGGGCGTTGCTGGTACGCCCGGCCCGGCAGGTTGCGCCGCAGGCTGGGCGGTTGCTAGGCGAGGGGCCAAGCGGCCATCGCGACCAGTTGCTCGTTCGGGCGCAGCCGGTCGATGTGGTCGTTGGCGGCGTACAGATAGTCCAGCTGGTCGGCCAGCCGGCCCGATCTGGGCGTGAGCCAGTTGGCGGCGTCGGTGGCCAGGGCATCGCCGGGCACGGCCGCGAGTGCCGCGAGGGTGCGGTAGCTGTTGAGGCCGGCTTGAAGGGCTTCGATGTCCGCGATGGGAATAGGTTGCTGCCGGTAGGCGGCGGTGTAGGTGTTCATCGCGAGCACCCGAGGTTGGGCGAGGAATGCCTGTTGGGCGCGGCTGAGCGGCCAGCGTGCCGGGTCGTCGCGATGGCGGTCGACGAAGGCCGAGAGCGGTTGGGCGTCGCGCGTGCCGTCGACGACGTCTCGCCATCGGTGCCACAGCCAGGCAGCACTGGTGGCGGCGCGGGCACGCATGCCGGCCAGGTCAAGGTGACGGACCGGGCCGCCGGCGGCGTAGCCCTGGTAGCGGTGCAGCAATTGGCGGGTCGGTCGGTGGCGGGCGGCGAAGTGGCCAACAGGGCCGGCGGGACGAAGCTGTTGTGCAACGAGGCGGGTCGCCGCGAGGGCGGGCATGGATTGGGGTGTGGCGTCGGTGGGCACGCAGACCACGATGGTGTGCACGACAGGACGTGCGGGCATGGGCTCCTCCAGGCAGGGTGCGGGGACACGGCTGAGGTGCGATCGCGCGAGAAGGCGCGGGCAGGCGACAGCGTCGACGGACAGAGAGGTGGGGCGCGGGGATCGCAGGGCTGGCGCCGGTGGAAGCTCCGGCGGGCGGGATCCCGAGCGTGATGACGCGAGCGCGTCGAGGCGATGCTGCCTGTACGGCAGGGCTGGCGCGGTGGCGCCGGGGTGGTGCGGGTGGGCGTGGGTGCCAGGGAGGACGTGTCGCGGCCGACCGGCCAAAATGGCGGGTGGGCGGGCTCCTGCCGGGGCGAGCCAAGGCCCGAGGTGGTGCGGTGATGGGAGTTTTATGGAAGAGAGTTCACGATATCCTGCCGACCCAACAAGAAATGATCATTGCTGTATCGCCTCAGTGCTCGGCTCTTTAAGCAGGGGTGTTGGGCGGTTCGACGACCGGCAGCCATTGAGTGGCCAAGGGTGTTGGGTGCCGCGACGCGGGGTGTTGGGTTCGCACCTACCTGGCGTTGATGGACGACAATGACCCGCGCGTATGGCTGCCGGCCCCCACGATTGAGGCGTTGACAGCAGCGTCATTGACTTCGTGGGCGATGATCTACCTCATCACGGCAGCCCTCCGTCGGGCAGCATCGGACGCCGACCGTGTCGGCGCGATGCGGGATCGGGCTGCGGCGGACGCACTTCGTAGCCGGTGAACGGATGCCACCGTTCTCGGCCATGAGGAATGCTGGGCTTGGCCTCGGAGGTTGGGCGGGCTGATGACCCATGGCGCTGTCAATGCCTGGGAGTACGGCCTGCGGGCCGTCATCGGCGCGAGCGGGCCACCGAACCGTGACGGCCAGCGAATTCGTCTGCACGGCAACGATGGCTTGGCAAGTTCCTGCCGTCGTAGGTGGCCCGCTCCGGATTCAGCGCAGGTCGGGTCCGCCCTCTACGGCGAGTTCATCGAGCACGCTGAACCCGTCGTCGACTACGTCGTTCGGGTCGTCCGTGTCCTCGACAACGAAGCCTTCGATTGGTTCCTCATCCAGAAGCTGAGGGTACTTCTCGAGCAGGAACCGACGTTGGTAAGCCATCTCGGCGGTATCGACGATTCCCTCCAAAGTGGTCCAGTTGAGGGTGCCGCCGACCAGGATTCCGGCAAGCGGCACGACCTTGCCGAGACCCTTCTTGGTGAGGGTGCGGCCGACCGCATCCGCGAACCGTCCAGCGATCCGGGCGACAACCGATTCGTTCAGGACCTTCCACGTCTTACCGCGGACGAGCGCCTGGGTGAGGCGCGAGATGTCGGCGAAGGCGGCGTTCTTCGCGCCCGCGGACGCGGCCGTCCCGGCGTTGACGACGGACAGCACGAAGAGCTTCTCGGCTGGTTCTTCGGGATCGTAGCCGTACAGCAGCGAGACATGGCCGACCGCGCGGGATGCGAGTCCGATGACGATGGCGGCGTCGCCCGCGAAAGCGCTGGCGATTGCACCTCCCGACGGCGCCGCCGCCGCGCCACCGGAGACCGCGGTAGCCAACTCGCCTCCCGAGATCACCAGCCCCGCACCCATCCCCGACACTGCGGCAGCAGCCGGGTAGTACCAACTCAAGGCCCGCCCGCGGACCGCGTGGATCTGCTCGAGGTCGAGGCGCCGCAGGTCGGAGAGCTTGGTGACCTCGTGCCCGCGCTTCTGGTAGAGCTCCACCACCCGCTTGGGCGAGAGCCCCGCTCGCGAAATCCTCGCCACCATTCGCTGCGCCGAGCCCAGAGCACTGCCACTCCAGTCCCCCGCGCTGACGGGGAGGACGCCGACGGCTTTGCGGGCCCCGGTGCCGATGGCGCCAGCACCCTTGGCGACGATGCCGCGCCCCCGCGACACGACTGTTTGCGCACCCGAATGGTTCTCCAGGTACGTCGACGCACGCCGACCAAGTGCCGCGGCGCCGTTGGACACGCCCTCACCGGCGCTGCGCAACGCGGCCGACAGCGGTCGGCCCTTGAACCGCTGAATGGCACGCCACGCCGCAAGCTCGTACTCCGAGGGTTCTGCCATGACGTCCAGGCTAGTCAAGCGAACCGCCCCTCAGAACAGTTAAGCGGCCGAGCTAGCGCTGGTCCGATCGGCCTTGAGCAAGTGGGGCCGACCCAGACTTGTCCCACCCACCGAGTCGCGTGCCCTTTCAGACGATCACGTGCGCGAAGATGCCGCCGACTCTGCGGTCTGGGATTTGGACGTTGAGCACGGGAGGTCACCCCACGCTGACGAGCGAGCATCAGCGGACCGGATTCCAGGGACATCGGCATGACGCCAGGGTCGAGGTGGACGTGCGTCCGGGCGGCGCGGACGGCCACGCGCGAGCGCGGCCACGGCACGGCGAAGGGCGAGCCGCGCACGCCCTCAGCAGCGCCCCGTGATACTCGATGAGGGAAGCGGCGGGCTTGACAGCGATCCCAAGCAGACCCCCGAGCGCGACGGCCGCCGCGAACTCCAGTGAGAAGAGCCGCCGTACGCCGGACCGGCCGGCGCCGACCATCCAGAGGGCCTATGCCGGCCGGCGTTTGGTCAGCGCCATGACGAGCACGGCACCGAGGGTGATCAGTGCGCAGCCAGCGGTGCGACATTAATGATTGCCAGTACGGCGATGGCGAAGCCGTTCCGTTCGGTGTCGGATGCCCGACCGGCGGCTTCACCAGGGGCGGGATCCGTATCGCATGGCAACCGCCTCCGCCAGCGCTTCGTCGAAGCTACGCACGAGGTTGTTCATGAAGCTCCGCCACGACTCGACTCCGGCCAGGTGCAGGCTGCCAGGGGTTGTGCCTCGATGCACGATCTCGCCTCTGATGTCGTTGACCAGCGAGGTCAGCTCGAGTTGGGCTTTCACGGCGTCGTACTGCTGCCAGCTGACCGCATCAAGGATGTTCTCGATACCTAGCACCTTCTTGACCAGATCGTTCACTTGGCGGCCGGCCGCGTTGTTGAAGGTGCCAATCTCGTGACTCAGACGTCTCCGAGCGACGTCGAGCCAGCCGTCGCCGATGACAGCCCAGACGGACTTCTCGGCCTTGTTAGCTACGGCCACTCTCAAGAAGGGTGACAGCAGGCTTGGATCAGCAGCGATCGTTGGAATGACGCGGTCGATCGCCTCGCTGAGAACTTGCTCGACGTAGTTCTCCCAGGCAGTCACGAGCAGAACAAGCGCGGATCGCAGCAGAGGACCGTTGTCTCCCTTCGGCCGGCCGGGGGATCCGCAACCGCTGTGTAGCGTCAGCAGGGCGTTGACATCCTGCTCCAGCTTCTCGAAGACCAAGGTTGCGTTCGATGGCATCGCCAGAACCTAGTCGAGAAGGCGACGAGTCGTGACCCCACGCACATCCCCTCGCACGGTTTCGACGGCCCGTCACAGGTAGGACCGGATCGTCGTCGGCGGCGGCGGCCCGCAACCGCAGGAGGAACGAACGCAACGGCCCGTGGCGTACCCCCGCCAACCGGGAACAGAACTGCGCCGCCCCGGCCTGAGTATGCGATGGGCTCAGGCTTTGGGGGCCACCCGGACGACGCTCGCTCCGCTCACGCCGCCGCCAGCCTCATGCACCCCAAAGATCAGGTTGTAATAGCCGGGCAGCGCGTCCTCCGCGATGGGAATGACGCTGGCCGGTCGTTCGCCCGCCGCACCGGATGGCCGCACCGGCTGGGCCTCGAACGTCACCACTCCCAAAGCGGGCCGAGCCGTACCCCCCGCAGCGCTCTTCAGTTCGCTGACATCCCCGTACGGGCCAGTCAGACGCGCAGTCAGCTCGACCTGTGCCGGCTTCGCGGCGGGGTCAGTCCCCGGCCTGACGATCCAGTTAACCGTCATGTCCTGGCCAGGTTGGTAGACCGTATCGACGTCCTCGCCATCGCAACACGTGTAGGTCGTCGGGGTGCCTGCTGCGGGTGTGGAACGCCCGGAGCCACAACCCGATGCGACCAGCAAGGCCAGGCAGGCAACGACCACAAGCCGGCACGCTTTCATGAGCATGAGCATGAGCGTAACGAGCACTGTCCTCGAACGTCTTCGGACAGTCCTGACCCCGCCAGCATCCAGTTGACGGGCCGGCGCTGAAGTGACGCTCACGAATCTGGACGACGCGCCGTCGAGTAGCGGCCAACCCGATAGCCGATCTGACGCCGCCAGGCGTCCCTGTCCATGACAGACATACGCTGTCGCCGGACGGACGGCTACCTCTACCTGCTGCTACACCGAGGCGATCGGGTAGCCAATCGTGGCGAGGTCTTTCCGCAGTTCGGCAACGTTGAGTTGAGGGTTCAGCGCCTCTATCACGCTGTCGGTGAGCGGCCGGTTGGCGACGACGTTCTCGACCGCCGTCCGATCGACCTCGATCTCGTAGTAGTCGCTGGCGAACTCGACGAAACGGTCAACGATGTCGTCAAGCAGGATCTCGAGCATGCCGGACCCGTCCGGCCCGGTGTCGTCGTACGGCCCTCGAAGGGGCGGGAAGACGATGCCGTCACCAGCATGCCAGCGGTCGTCACCGGCCAGCCGCCATAGCACGGCAGTAGCGATGAACTGCCCGGCCTCGTCGCAGAAAGCAGGCTCCTCGATCTGCGGACGCAGCTCTACCGGCAGGCCGTCGAGCAGTCCCGGCCACAGCTCGTAGTCTGGATCGCCGTAGGGCGACATCGCCGATTCGTGATCGAAGACCCGGATGAATACGCCGTCGGGGGTGAACACGACGGCCCACTCGTCGCCGCTGCCATTGCTCATCAGCGCCGCCTCGTCCGTGCCCCAGGCTCGGGTGTAGGCGTAGTACGCAGCCCCGCCGTCGATGATTCGTTCCAGCACGGCCAATGACTTACACCGCTGCCGCAGCCGGTCGATGGAAGGCAGTCTGGCGACGATGTCGTACGCGGTCACCGGGCGACCCTACTGGGGCGGACGGGCAGCGACTCGGCAGGTCCCGATCTGCCAGCTACCGACGCCCACGAAGGTTTACTCTGCTTCTTCACGCAGCTCTTGGAGCGGGTCGTCGGCCAGGCGTGGTGGGCCGGGGTTGAGCGGGCCAGGTTCGTCGTCGGTGGTGGGTAGATCGACCAGGCTCAGCCGGTGTCCCCCATTGCCCACGAGCCGCCATACCGGTCCGGCCGGGCTGTGTCCGTTGATCCGGTCTCGGGCACAGGTGGCGATGGTGAGTGTGGCCAGGGCGTCGGCGACGCGGTGATCGCGGCGAGCGGCGTCGGCGAGCTTGGTGTGGAAGTTGCGTTCGCGTTCCCGGCTCGGCAGGGAGAACAGCAGGATGTGGCCGGGTCCGCCGTCCATCCGTAGGCGCCGGTAGGGCTCCAGCTTGTCGCGTAGGCGCGGGTGGTCTTCGGTGGCTCGGTCGTACTCGAGCCAGAAGCCGACGCTGCTGCGGCTGTTGGTCCAGACGCCGTGCGCGTCGGGGCGTACCCGTTGGCCGAAGGCCGCGGCTGTCTGCTGCTCGGACCACCAGCGGGTCAGCCTCACCTCGGGATGACGGCGCCCGTGGGCGAGGAGGTCGATGAAGAACTGGTTGGTCTCAATGGTGTGTTGCCGGATCCGGTTGGACAGCACCGAGTCCGCGGCGAGTGCGACGGCTTTCGGGGTGGGCGGGGTGTCACCGCGGGCGAGGGCCACGAAGCGGGCGGAGAGCCGGCCGGGCACCCAGTACACCTGAGCAGGTTGGCCGGGGTGGGAGCGCAGGACACGGTCGATGAAGTCGAGCCGTCGCAGGGAGTAGAGGCGATGGACGCAGGTGACCGGTGAGTCGAACAGGACCGAGGTGATCTGATCCGTGGTGAGGGAGGTGTGGTCGGACAGCAGGAAGGCGATCACCCGATCGCGAGGGCGAAGGCGGGCTGAGACGTCGGACAGCGTGGTCGTGGAGCGACGGGGGTCGGATCGGGATCGGGGGGTCACGGAGCACCCCCCGATTGGGAGATGTCCCCCCGGTGGGACTGTCGGGACGGCTGATCATGGCTCATGTACGTCTCCTAGCTGCACCGTTGGGTGAGCAGCGACCGATTTGCAGGCTGCTCGCAGCGACCATGGCCGGGCCGGACCGCCGACCAGGGTGGGAACCAACCTTGGTGTATGCGGTGGTGAGCTCCGACGTCAGTCGCTGCGACGGAATGTCTTGCCTCGATCGCTGCCAGCGAGGCGCTTGGCGAGCTGCTCGATGGCGGTCGGGTCGGTCGCGTTGCCGCTGGCAGCGGCACAGGCTGCCCGGATGTGTGGGGCGGCGCCGACCACGGGGCGGGGTGGCCGGGTGTGCAGGGTGAACGCCGCGGTCTCCCGATTGCCGATGACCAGCCTCGCGGCTGCCTGGTAGGCGTCCAGATGGCTCAGATCGTGTTCGGACAGTTCGGGGAACATGTGCCGGGCCATTTGGTGCGCATCCTCGGGCGCCACGTTGAAGGTGATCTTGTTGCGGGCGTTCGCGCTCAGGGCGAGCTGGGTGGGTCGTGGCAGTTGAGCGAGGTCTTGGTGGGCCAGCACCAGGCTCATGCGGTAGCCGCGGGCTTCGGCGAGCATGTCGTCCACCGAGCCGGGCAGATTCAGAAAGTTGTGGCACTCGTCGACGAATACGGTGCAGTCGCGTCGTTTGTCTTCCGGCAGTCTCGCGCGGGCGGTGGCGGCCTGCCAGGCGCGGGCCAACACGAAGGAGCCCATCAGTCGGGAGGTGTCCTCGCCGAGTTGGCCTTTGGGGAGGCGGGCGAGCAGGATACCGCCGTTGTCGAGCAGTTGCCCCATGTCGAATGAAGAGCGGGGCGTGCCGAGGGTGCGGCGTGGGAAATCCCGCAGCAGGAATGCTCTCAGCCGGGCCATGACGGGTCCGATGACCTGTGCCCGCACCGGCGGCGGCATCGACTCGTACCAACTCCAGTAACCGAGTAGGCCTTCCGGGTCGTCGAGGCCCTCGGTGAAGGCCATCCGGAACTGGCGGTCGTTGAGCAGCGGCGGCACCAACGCGAGCGTCGCGTGCGCCTTTCGCATCAGGGTGAGGCAGGCGACCCGCAGGGTGTCGTCGATGCGCGGCCCCCAGTGCCTTTGGAAGATCTTGCTGAAAATGGAGACGACGTTGTCGACGGCGAGGTCGTGGTCGTCTCCCGAGAGCGGGTTGAAGTAGCCGCCCTGGTCCTGGTCGGGATCGATGAGGACGACCCGGTCGGCGACGGTCTCCGGCAGCCGGTCCAGGACGTCGGTGACGAGGTCTCCCTTGGGGTCAATGACCACGACACCGCGGCGGGCGGCCACGTCGTCGAGGATCATGTTGACCAGGAAGGTCGACTTGCCGACGCCGGTGGAGCCGAGGACGTGCAGGTGCTGGCGGGCGTCGACGACGGGCAGCCCTACGGCGTGACCGCCGATCTCGGCGTGTCCGAGTTGTTTGACGCCGCGTCCGCCGGCGGGAACCTCGACCGGCGCTGGCATGGACTTCGCGCGAGCGCGTCGGAGGCCGGGCACGGCCAGGTCGGTCGGTAGGGCGGCGACGGCAGCGAGTTCACCGGCCCCGAGCAGGTACCCGGAGCGCAGTGGTCGCGCGGACAACACTGCGGCGGGCTGCTTGAGCCGGACGCGGCGCAGTCGTTGGCGGGCGGTGTAGACGCCGTAGGCGGAGGCAATGCCGTGGGCGAGCGTCTTCAGTCGTGCCCGCAGATTGTCTTCTGCCACCTTGCGGGGGTTGGTGTGGGCGACGCCGTAGCGGATCGAGGTCTCCCACAGCTGCCCGGCTGCGAGTTTGTCGACTGCGGCGCGGGCGTCACGATCACGTTCCGGATCCGTCGGTACCGACCGGGACGCGGCGACCCGAGTGCCCGCGGGGGCCCGGCCGGGGCCGGGCACGATCAGTTCGAGCAGACCGCGTAGCCAGGCCGTGGGGTCGAGCAGCCCTCGTGCGGGCTGGCCACTGCGGAGGGCCCCGGTTCCGGCCCGGAGCCGACGGATCTGCCGGGGTGTGGCTGGGCGGGTGAGTACCTGCACGCAGGCGTACTCGGGATCCTGCAGCCCAGACAGCGCGGAGATCAGTGGTCGCAGGGGGTCCCTGTCGTGGTCGGTGACGATCGGGTACCAGGCCGCGAGGGTGGGAAGCAGGGCGCCGCCCTCGTCGAGGGTCGCCAGGGGTATCGGTGCGGTGGCGTCAGCGACGGCGGCGGTGGCGCCCGGCCAGGCGCCGGTGATGGCGGCGAGGACGGGTCCGGTGGGCACTGTGCCGGGCAACCAGATGTTGATGGTCAACTGCCGGCCGGCCCATCGGTATTCGAAACCGACGTGTGGAGTGCCGTGGATCAGGCGTCGCCATCCGGCGGGGCGGAGGATCTCTGCGCAGGTCGCCCACCAGCGGGCGGCGCTGTCCGGATCGACTTCCGGTGGTGGGGTGATGACGACCTGGTGGGCGTGGCGCAGTAGCCGCCGGTGCCGCCAGCTGTGCAGTTGTCCTCGCGCGATAAGTACGACGAGCCCGAGGGCGGCGATGACGACGGCGAGCCACGGGCGGTCGGTCGCCCACCGGAGTGCGTTCACGATGACGTCCGCGATCGGGTTGGAGGGCACCGGCGGAGGCACGAAGGGCGACGGCGGCGGGCCGGGCATCGTCGGCGGCGGTGTCGTTGAGGCGAGCGCTGTCACGGTGTCTGCCTGTCGAGGTCGCCCGTGACGCAGAGTTCGTGTTCCCGTTGGGAGGACACGGCGTGGGCGCCTACCCGGTTGGCACCTGCGAGGAGGAGGCTCTCCCCGCGTTGCGCTGACAGCAACATCCGCGCCTCTCCCCCGGTCAGATTGAAGCTGTCGGCGACGGCGGCGATGGCCTGCGGGGCTTGGCGCATGAGGAGCTGAGTGGCCGAGTTCGCGACGACGGCCTGCCCAAGTTCGGAGCCCAGCAGGTCAGCGGCATCCTGTGTCACCACGGACACCCCGGCCCGCCGTTTCCGGGCGGCCTTTGCCAGCCGGTTGAGGAATCGGACGCCTTCGCCGTCGCGCAGCAGGGTCCAGGCCTCGTCGACGATGACGAGGCGGCGTGGGTCGGCGGTCGGGCCGTCGGCGGGTGGGGCGTCGACGGTGCGCCAGATCGCGTCGAGGGCGAGGAGCATCCCGGGGGCGCGGAGTTCGTCGGCGAGCTGTCGGGTGGACCAGACCACCAGGTGCCCGATGGGTCCGGTGGTGGTGGGTCCGTCGAAGAGGTGGCTGAAGCTGCCGGTGGTCCAGGGTGAAAGGCGGGCGGCAAGGGTGAGCGCCGGCGGTGTGGCGTCGACCTCCAGGGCCGCGGCGATGTCGCGTAGCAGCGGAGCCGGGCGAGCCCAGGTGGTCGGTTCGTTGGTGATGCCGGCAGCAAGGTACGCGGTGTTGACTGCCCGGTCGAGGGCGGCGCGCTCGGTGGGTGCCATCGCGCCGTCCTGGCCGCTGGCGCCGAGTAGGACGTTGACCAGTGTGTGCACGAACAGCGCTCGCCGGTTGCGGGCGTCGGGTCGGTTGTCGTCGACGGCGATGTCCAACGGGTTGAGCCGGACGTCGGGTGCGCCGAGTTGGATGACGGTGCCGCCGACCGCTTCGGCGAGCCTCAGGTATTCGTCTTCGGGGTCGATGACGTTGACCTGCACTCCGTCGTAGAGGGAGCGCAGGGTTTCGAGCTTGATGAAGTACGACTTACCGGCACCGGATCGGGCGAGTACGACACTGTTGTGGTTGTCGGCGGCCCAGCGGTCGTGCCAGATGATGCCGTTGGTGGCGGTGTTGACCCCGTAGAGCACCCCGGAGGCGCTGGGCGGGTCGCCGGGCAACGGGGCGGGCAGGTCCGCGGAGGCCAGGGGCATCGCTGCGGCGAGGGCATCGGTGTCGAAGACCCGCCGCATGCCGATGCTGTCTACGCCCATCGGCAGGGTCGACGTCCAGGCCGGCAGTTGCCGCCAGGTGGCTGGGACGGTGTCGAGCATGACCGAGGCGGCGGTGGCCCGTACGTGGGCAACGGACTCGGTCAGCTCGTCCAGGTTGGGCGCGTGCACGGTGACGTAGTGGCCGACCCGGAACAGGCGGCTCGCGCCGCGGGCGACCCGGTCGGCGAGTTCGGCGGCGTCCGCGGCGGCAGCCTCGGTGCCGGGGTCGTCGAGGCGTCCGTGTTGGGCATCGGCGCGCCGGGAGGATTCCAGTCGGGCGCGTTGGCGGCGCAGCCGGGACGCGGCGACCTGCGGGGCGAGCGGTTCGATGTGGATGACGACGTCGGCACGACCGGGCCAGCCGGTTAGTGGGAGTAACCAGCCAGCCCCGACCTCCGCCGGGTAACCGTTGACGATCAACGTCGAGGCGTAGCCCTCACCGATCTTGAGGTAGCGGGGGGTGACCTCCACGCTGGCCGGGCCGATCAGCGCGGCGAGGGTGTCGGCCTCCGCAGGCGGGGGTGCGGCCGGGATGGCAGGCCGACGAGGACGAAGCAGTCGCAGCAGGTTCACGACGGCTCCTCGGAGGTGATGGGCTCGCCAGGTAGGGCCCGTTCGCCCGGCACGGGCAGGGTGTAGGGATCGACGGCGGCGGCCAGCACTGCGGCGACGGCAGGGCCGTCGAGTACGCGGGTGCTGGCGCCCAGGCTCTGCAAGGCACCAGCGGTGTGCTCGGCGGCGCGCAATGCGTCCTGGTCGCGGCGGGCGCCGGTTGCGGTATGGACGATGGTGACGGTGCGCCACAGCGGCTGCCGTTCGTCTTCCAGATCGAGGAGGAACTCGGCGTAGTCCGCTGCGGCGTCCGCTAGCGCAGCGTTGGGCAGCAGGTCCGCCGCGTCGGCGATGCGCTGGGCGTGCCCGGCCAGGTTGACGCGTTGGGTGGAGACCACGATCTGCACCGGGGCCGTCAGGCTGTTGAGCCACCGCGCGTAGGCGCCGACCAGGGCGGCCTGCTCCGCTGCGGTGCGGAGTCCGAGGTTGACGGTGCTGACGGCGACCAGTGCGGCGCTGGTACCGCCGAGGTCGACCACCCCGTTGGTGGCGATGGACCGGGCCGGCAGGCGCAGTGGTGTGGGTGGGGTCAGCTCACCTTCGGCGCTGCTGGGGACCGGTGCCCACCGCGGCGTCTTGATCACCCCGCCGGGTGCGGGAACCTGCCGTCGTGGGGTGCGGGAGCCGCGAACCGCGGCGAGCAGCCAGGCGTCCAGGCTCAATCCGTCGCGGCGGCCCAGCGCGAGGACGGTTGCGGTGCCGAGCAGCGGGACCAGACCGCCGAGCAGGACCGGCATCGGCAGAACATCGAGCAGCGTCCGAAACAGCAGGTAGGCGGTGGCCACGGCGGTGGCCAGGATGGCGACCTGCCGGGTGGTCAGGTTGAACAGCAGGCGATCGGGTGTTTCGACGTCGGCGGGGATCCTGGCACGAAGATCGACATCAGACATGGGGTCTCCTCAGGCAGATGGTTGGGTCTGGGGCGCGGGGTGTCAGCCGGGCAAGCCGTTACCGGTGCTGTTGCGTCGGGCCGACTGTCGGGAGGATGGAGTCGGTGGCAGAGCGCTGGCGGCTTGGGATCGCGCTGCCGCTGACGCGCGGGTGGTGCTCGGGCCATACGCCGTCGTTGACGGCCAACCCGTACCGCTCGGGGTTTTTGCCGCCGCCGGCCCCGGCCCGATCGATGACGGCGCCGCTCCGGACCCACGTGACGGCCGATTCGCCCCGCTCAGGCCTTGGACCGGGGAGTCCGCCGGCCAGCCGGTGCCGGATTCGGTGTAGGCCCACGACCGACGCCAGCGGGGCATCCGCTGCGGTACCGCGGTGGCCGGGGTCCGCCCGGACGGCACCCTCGGGAGAGCACGCTCCGCGGAGGCCGGTGCCGCCGTCGGCGCGGTCCTGCGCGGGACCGGCCCGGGCCGTGGTCCGCCGCCAGTCGGTCTCGGCAACGATGGGCCGGTCCCTGGTCCCCCGAGGCCAGCCTGGCCGGCGGCCACTCGCGCCGCCGACCGGCTGGCCTGTCGGCCACCGCGCCACATACCTCCGGTCAGGGCCCGACTGACCTGCTGCACGATCGCGACGCGGACGAACGCGCCAACGACGTTGTTGGACTGACCCCCGGTGACGTAGCGGCGCATCAGGGCGGGGATCTTCACCACGGCCAACAGCAGGCAACAGATGATGAACAGGTTGAACGTGCCGGTCGGGTCGTTGGGCAGGCCGAGGGCGGGCAGGTTCGCCGTTGGGCTGAGGAAGACGGTCAGCGCGGTGTGCAGGGCGAGTGCTTGGGCGATGACGGTGGCCAGGGCACCGATGAAGGCTCGCCACCACAGCTTCGCCGCGGGTTCGGTCCATGGTGTGGCGTGACAGGCCAACGCCACCGGTGCGATGCCGACGAGGATCACCAGCAGGCCGAGGCGCAGGATCCAACCAACCATGATCATCGCGACGAGAGCTGCGATGGCAATCCCGATGATCAGCGTGAGGAGCGCATTGGCGGGGTTGGTGAGGGCGCCGACGACGGTGCGTTTCATCTGAGCGAGGGAGCTGTCGGTGGCGATGGGGTCACTGGTGAGCGCCTGGGTGAGCGCGTTGCCCAGTTCGATGAGCCCCTTCGACAGCGGCGTCGCGAAGTTCGCTGCGATGAAGCCGATGACCAGGCGCGGCGCCAGCTCACCGACGCCGTAGCGTGCCTGCACGCTGTCCCGACCCATGATCACGACGCCGCAGGCGATGATCGCCAGCACGAAGCAGGTGTTCACGATCATCAGGGCGCGGGCGCTGATCGACTCCACCTGCGGCAGCCCAGTGACATCGGGTACGACGAGAAACGCCGAGGACAGCAACGACCACAAGGCGTCGATGATGTCCGCGACCCGCTGTGCCAGCCAGGTGAGGATCTCGTCCAGCAGGGTTCCGACTCCGGCGATGTCCCAGAACATCGGGGTCAGGTCCCCAGGATGCCGCGCAGGATGGTCAGCAGCACCGGGGCCAGCACGGCGAGGGCGTAGCCCGTCGCTGCGCCCTTGAGTGCGCCCTTGGCCTTCTCCACCTGCCCGGGGTCGCCGCCGGCCATCAGGTACAGCGCCCCACCGTAGGTGAGGAACAACGTGGCGACGCCGACGAGGATGCCGACGATCCAGACCACCAGGTTGTTGATGACGGTCGGGAGGTTGTTGACGGCGAGCAGGTCCGGCGCTCCGGCGATGGCCTGCGCGGCCAGGCCGAGCAGGACACTGGCGTTGGTCGTAGTGGACAGGGACAGTCGGTTCAGGATGCGGCGCATCGGTGGTCACCTCCCGCCCCACCTCTCGGTGGGGCGTACTCGAAAGCGGTTGGGAGGCGCCGCCCGCACGAGCGGGGACCGTGGAAGCACTGCTCCTTCCACACCGGGTTCGGTTTCGTGGTGAGCACGGACCTGGAGCCGGACCGAGTCACCACCCGTGCCGGGCGGCGCCCGAGACCGCTCGCGTACCCCGGCTGGCGTGTCGGAGGGGTGATCGGTCTCGTGACCGCCAAGAGCCTGTGTTGGGCCCGGTTTCCCGGGGCTGACCGGCCAACGCATGACCAACCGTCACCCAACGGCTCGCCCGGTCACTGGCCGGGCCACGCCCGTAAGGACGTGCGGCGGACCGGCTTGGCCGGGCGGGAACGCAGCCGGACGTGGGCGAGTTCCCCGGCGCAGATCGCATCGACCAGCCTCGACTCGGCCCGATCACGCCAGTGCGAGGCCAACTGTCCCGCGATGCCCCACCGAGCGGCAGCCGCCTGCACCGATGCGCCTTCCAGCCGCGTCTCGGCGATGATGTTGGCGTCGTCGGCGTCGATCACCCCGATCGCCACCGCGCGGGCCAGAACGAACTCCGGGTGATCCCACGGCTGCAGCGGAGTACGCGGCCCGGGTGGCTCACTGTCGAAGGGTTCGGTGGTGACGTCGGCGTAACGCACCTTGAGGCCCGCCCGCCCGGCGGCGTCGAGCATGCGCGGGAGGATCCGCGGCTGGTCGACGTCCACCCGGCGCATCAGACGGTCCCAGAAGGTCCCCAGGATCTCCGCGTCGATATCGTCACTGTCGCCCCGGTAACCCCGCGCCAGCCCACCGGCCAAGGCCCGCAGGCCGGGCATCGCGAGGCCGACCGCCCCCAACCCCCAGCCGGGGCCGTCCTGGCGCGAGCGGACGACGAGCTCCCGCCAAACCAGGTCGCGGACCTCCCGCGAGGTGTCCCGGTCGAGGAGGAACCGCTTCAGCTCGTACAGAGACATCAGGCGGTCCGGGCAGCCGTCGAACCGGCGGCCGTCGAACTGGAGAGTCGTGGGCGGGTGGACGAGCAGGTCGAACGCGCGCTGGGCGGAGTCCAGCGGAGATTCGGGCCATTCGGAGAAGGAAGGCATCGCGGTACTCCCGGTGTGCGGCGGGCTGCCGCCGGCGGCGGTAGCTCTCGAGGCTCATCCACACACGCGCACCCAACGCAGCCTGCCGTTCATCGATGGTCTACTCCGTAGAGAACCGATCAAGACCCGGGTACACATACGACTGTTGTCCGCAGGCCACAGCGCTGAGCCGTCCTGTTAGCCAACAGGAAGCCGTTCTTCGCAGGACCGCGGCCGGAGCTCGCTGACAGGGCTTGTTCCAGCAGCTCAAGGGACTGTTGGCTGGTGTTGGGTAGAAACCTGGCCAACAAGGCGCGGCCGACCCGCTAGGAGGCTGGTGCATCAACCGCGCGCACGGTCTGCTGCAAGGTTGAGGACCGGACGGCTCGACGTGGTCCGAACAGCAGTCCCCCGGGCACCCGTCCGCCGTTGGGTCGAATCTCGCCGTCGTTGGGTAACAGCGCCCCGCTGTTGGGCCGACCCGGCGGGCCTCCTGACAGCAGGTTGCCAACCGTTGGGTTGCCGTTGGGTGGCCAACGCACTACTCCCCCCGCAGAGTCGCCGTCACGACCGCTCTTGGTGGTCGTGAGCACGGGCCAGCCGGTGTGGAAGCCACCCACCGATGACCAGATCCTCCGCAACACCCGAGAATCCCAGCGGGCCGAACCCCTCGTCCCGAGGCTGCAGACCCGATCCATACGCCGACAGGTCCACCTTCGGTCACCACCGCGACTTTCTTCACGTCGACGTCATCGTCGGTGGCTCGCCGATCTGGATCTCGGTCTGGCGCAGCGGCGCCCTTGGCGAGATCAGCGAGTCCACGTTCCGCCGCCTGCTGGCGCGTCGGATCATCGCCGTCTACAGCCGGCGCGGCGCGACCGTGGTCGACTTCGACGGCGACCCGACCGTTCGCGACGAGAGCGTTGCCGCGGGCCGTACCTACCGCCCGGTCACCCATGCTGCGGACCTGGCTGACCTCGACGCCGTGGAGCAGGTCGACCTGATCGTACTGCGCTGGCCGCGACCCCAGCCGCTCGCGCGACCCAGGCCGGCCGACGGTGCGGTGGCCGATCTCTTCCGTGCCCTCCGGCTGGTCATCACCCCGGACGGCTTCGCGGTCCTCATCGTCGAGCAGCGTCCGACACGACCGGCGCCCACCGAGGTCGTGCACCTGGCCGGGCTTGTCCCCGAGGCTCACGCCGGTGGGATGAACTACCTCCAGCACATCCTCGCGATCACCGCACCGGTAGGCCTGAGCGCGGACAGCGCAGACGCCGCACGGTCGGCGGCCAGTCAGCACGGCTCGCCGACTCACCTGCACCTGCTGGTCTTCGTCGTACGGGCAGGCCACCGTGACTGACCAGCCGGAGACTGCCGCTCACCACCGTCCGTCGCGTCGCCGCCGAGCCCGTCCGTGGGTACGGCCGATCAGCTACCGGCAGGCGTGCGCCTACATCAGCGCCCACCACCAGCAGCTCGAACGACCGCAGGGACACTCGTTTTCCCTCGGACTGACCGACCACGCCGGCAACCTGATCGGGGTCGCAATGGTCGGCCGTCCCGACGCCCGCCACCACGACGACGGCCTGACCGCCGAGGTCACCCGCTTGGCGTACGACGGGCCACGCAACGCGTGCTCGGTCCTGCTCGCTGCTGCGTGGCGAGTCGCCCGACGCATGGGCTACCAGCGCATGATCACCTACACCCGCACCGACGGGCCCGCCGCCGACCTACGGGCCGCGGGTTGGAAGGTCGTCACCGAGGCGGTGCCCTCCGCACTCGGATGGAATCGGCTCAGACGGCGCCGAGCGGGGCGTAGCACCAGCGACGCGACCCGCACTCACTGGCAGGTCACCACTGAGGACTGGCGCATCCGAACCGAAACTCCTGACCGCGTCCCCCGGCGGGTCAGAGAGGGACAGGGCCCACGGTGACCGGCCGCACCGTACACGCGGATCGGCTCGTCCACCACCTTGACGGGCACACCGGCACGCTGTGGCCGGTCCTCGACGACTGCTCGACCTGGAGCGTCACCCCATGCCAATAGACGCAGGAAAGATGCTCGCGGGTCTGCCCACTCCTTGGCGGGGTTTCCTGGAGGACTGGCATCGGTCGTTGCGTTCAGGGAACTATCCGGAGACGACCCGCTACAACTATCTGCTCGCCGCGGCACAACTGGCCCGCTACCTGCAGGATCGCGCGGAATCGGCGCCTGACACGTCGGAGGCAGCCCACGATCCCACTGCCGTGGCCCGGGCACATCTGGAGGAGTTCCAGGCGTGGATGGTGGAGACACGCTCACCCGCAACCGCCCTGAACAAGCACAAGGGTCTGCAGCAGTTCTTCAAATGGCTCGCGCTCGACGAGGAGGAGATCGATCGTTCGCCGATGGAGCGCGTGCGGCAGCCCAAGACGCCGCAGAAGCTGATCCCGATCATGCGCGACGACGACACGCGACGCATCCTGGATACGTGTCGCGGCAGGGCGTTCGTCGACCGTCGAGATGAAGCAATCATCCGATTGCTTTACAACACGGGCGCGCGGCTGTCCGAGGTCGCCAACCTTCACGTTGACGATGTCAGCCTCGCCGACACAGACACCGTCCGCTACCACGGCAAGGGCGCCAAGGACCGCCGGGTACGGCTCGGACCCAAGACCGCTCGCGCCATGAGCCGCTACCTCCGAGCACGATCGCAGCACAAAGGAACGTTCCTTGCCGAACTCTGGCTCGCGGACCGAGGCATACGGGCACTTGCCGCCAACGGCATCAAGCTCATGCTCAAACGTCGCGGCCGGCGCGCCGGCGTCGCGAACGTCCACGCCCACCGATGGCGCCACAACTTCGCCCACGAGTGGAAGCGCGCCGGCGGCGACACCGGCGACCTGATGCTGCTGCTCGGGTGGACCTCAGACGACATGCCCCGGCACTACGGCGCCAGCGCAGCCGCCGAACGCGCCCAGGAGAGCCAATCCCGTGTCGGGATCGGTGAGCGTGTCTGAGCCCGAAGAACCGACAGCCGGGTCGACGGGGCTGACACCGGAGCAACGTCGACGCCGGGCACGCATGGCCGCCCACGCATCCTGGGCCAAAACGACCGACCGCCGCGCCCGCACCGCAGCGGGGACGCAGGGTTTCCTCGATCGCTTCGAGCGACAAGTCGATCCCGAGGGCCTGCTCGATTCAGATATACGCGCGGAAATGGCACGACACGCCAGGACGGCGTACATGTTGCAGCTGGCGGAACTGTCCCGGAAGTCCCGCCGTCGACGCACCGATCCGAGTGGGAAGGCAGGTACGCCGTGACGTAGAAGGGTCGGCATGGCAAAGGGCTCCCAGGACTGCTGTCCACGTGTCCCATCGCCGCGCGGGCTTCGGTGCCCTCCGGCCACGTTGAGTCAAGGCACTGCGTGTCGTACAAGCGGACTTCGGCCAGGGCGGATGCGTGGCCTTGCACCGCCGATCGGGCACAATGCCCTGCGTGAGTGCTCCAGCAGCGTTCCAGGTCGAGGAGAGAGCCGTTCGGCTCGACTACGGGCAGTTCTGCCTCTGCGGTAAACCATCGCCCGGTGCCGACCACATGACCCTGCTCGAACAAGCGATCAACGGCTCAGGCATCGCGGCGGACGACCACGGGGTCATCGTCATCTCCCCTCACCAAAACAACTTCGAGATGCCGTTCCGTCTGGAGGTGTGGGACGACCGGCCGCTTGATGATCACGAGGAGTGGGAGGAGGTCTTCGAGGCCAGCCTCCTGGTCGTCGACGATGTGCTTCGCTACTTCAGCCCCACGGACGCCGTCGCCGACTTCAAGGTGCCCAGCGGTCGGTATGCCGCACGAATATCAGGCCGGGGGTTCATCAACCGCGGCTGGCCCGGCTCGACCACCCCCGGCGACAGCTGGCGGGTGCAGCTCTGGCCGTCTGCCGGCGACTTTCCCGTGCGCCGGCTCAAGGAATGGCGTCATCCTGCCGCCTGAAGGCGACCCCACAACGGGCCGAGACACCGCTCCCGAAGATGCAATCAACGGTCGCGTGACGTCAGCAAGCACAGCCAAGCCGCCCCGCTGACCGACGCTGCCCCTGAACGCCGGCCGGCACGAGCGACCCGTGACATCCCCAGCAGCGCACGAACGGCGGCAGATTCCGTGCTCACTTGATGACGGGCTAATGAAGACGCGCTGTCGGCCCGACCGATGCCGTTGGCTGGGTCGGCGTTATCGTGCTGCGCATGGCCGTTCCCGGTTGGCTCGACGACACCCGGACCTCCTACGACGCGGCGGCGGTCAGCTATGCAGACCTGCTGCGCGACGCTCTCGCCGACGAACCGTTCCAGCGGGGCATCCTTGCGCTCTTCGCCGAGTTGGTGCGGGCTCAGGGGAACGGGGCGGTCGCCGACGTCGGCTGCGGCCCGGGCCGGATCACCGCGTACCTGCACGGTCTCGGCCTGGACGCGTTCGGTGTCGACCTGTCACCCGCGATGATCGAGGTGGCCCGGCGGGACCATCCCGGCCTGCGTTTCGAGGTGGGCTCCATGACTCGCCTCGACCTGCCCGACGACTGTCTGACCGGCCTGCTCGCCTGGTTCTCCCTGATCCACGTCCCCGACGACGAGGTACCCGCAGTCCTCGCCGAGTTCCGCCGGGTGCTGCGGCCCGGCGGCGTCGTGCTGCTCGGGTTCCACGCCGGCGACAGCAGTCGACTGAAGACGCAGGGCTACGGCGGTCACCCCATGCACGTCTACGTGCACCGCCGCCCACCGGGCCGGGTCGCGGCCTGGCTGGACGCCGCCGGCTTCACCGTCGAGGCCGAGATGAACCATCGGCCGGCCCCGAACGTCGAGGGCGGTTTCGTCTTCGCCCACCGCTGAAATTTGCCGGGGCCATCCGTAACCGCGGACTCAGGCAGAGCAGACCCGCAGGTGCGGACTTTGAAGGCTGCGGTGTTCGGCTTCCGTGCGGCCGAAGGTGCCGGCTGGCTCAGCGCTTGCAGGTCCTCGGCCGTGCAAAATTCCGGTGTCGATGTGGCACGGCGGTGGCTAGCGTACGCAGATGAGCACTATCCCGATGGCCGGACCGCGGCTGCGGTTCTTCACCGATCCGGTCGAGTTCCTGGCTGCTGCGGGTGACTACCTGGGCGCCGATCCGGTCGTCGGCACGGTCGTGACCACCGTCGCGCACCGGCTGTTGTCGCAGCGGGCCGAGGGGATCTCGCAGCCCGACCGCAATTGGTGGCTGGTGGTCAGCGACGATTCCGGGGCCGTGGTCGGTGCAGGGATGCGCTCGGCGCCGTTTGCCCCCTACCCGCCATTCCTGCTGCCCATGCCCGACGAGGCGGCTGTTGCGCTGGCCCACGCATTGCACGAGCGCGAGGAGGAGGTACTCGCGGTCAACGGAGCGATGCCTGCCGTTGAACTGTGCGCCGCCGAGCTGGCCCGGCTCGGCGGGGGTCGAGTCCAGGTCGCCCAGCACACGCGGCTGCACGAGCTCGGCGAGCTGGCGTGGCCGCCACCTGTGTCTGGCGGCTTGGTGGTCGCGACCGAGGATGACGTGGGACTGGTCACGGAGTGGTTCGCCGCGTTCGTGGGCGACGCCGACGAACAGGCGGGTCGCCCGCGCGGTACCAGTGCGCACGAGATGCCAGACCGCGCGGAGATGCTGCGCCGGCTCCAGGCCGGGCGGCTGTGGTTCTGGGTCGACGAGACTGGGGAGCCGGTGCACCTCACCGGTGTCAACCCACCGTCGGTCGGGGTGGCCCGCGTGGGCCCGGTGTACACGCCGCCGGCCCAGCGCGGGCGTGGTTGGGCCAGCAACGCGGTCGCCGAGGTCTCCCGGCGGATTCAGGCCGAGGGTGCGCGGGTCTGCCTGTTCACCGACCAAGCAAACCCGACCTCGAACAAGATCTACGGCGCGCTCGGCTACCGCCCGGTCGTCGACATGGCCAACCTGGCCATCGTCCGCTGACGCCGAATGTACGGCGGCAGGTGAGTCCGTGTGCCACGCTTTAGGCTTTGCGCGCTCTGCAGAAGGGGCAGCCCGGCTCGTTGGCATCGAGGGCCGGCGTAGCGTCTTTGGCATGGCAGGCCGCTGGCATCCGGAACACGGGCATGAAGGCTTCCTGGGAGTAACTGCGAACCAGGCACGGCTGGTGCTCGATGTCGAGGAGGGTTGGCCCACCTACGACGCGGGTCTCGAGTTTCAGGGGCTGGCCATGAGGGCTATGTCCGAGACCCCCGCGGGCGAGTACCTACCTGACATACCGACCGCGCTCAACCTCATCTGGGGAGCACTGACAGATGAGATGGACGCTCCTGGAAGGGGATCGCCGGAACAGGACGCCGCTGCGGTCCGACACATGAAGCAGGCGGCAGCCGAATGGCTTGCGGTCGTGGATTCGCGAGTTGCCAGGGCGGCCTACCTTGATCGCTGGTTGCACGATGAGTGCGGCTACCAGCGGATGGCCCCTGAATCTTGATGTCTCCGCAGCCCGGCGAGGATGTAGCCGGGTGAGATGTTCCGCTGCACCAACCACGTGCGGCGGTGCGTGATGCTCGGTTGACGGCAGATCCGGATGCTGAGGGTCGCGCTCATACTTGCCTCGTGACCAACCAGAGCGATGCCCTTCGGGTGCTCGTCATCGACGGAGCCTCGTTCGTCGACTTCGCCGGCTTTGTACGCGAGTTCTCGCAGCTGCTCTGTCACAGCACCTGGAACGGCAACCTCGATGCCTTCAACGACCTCCTCCGCGGCGGCTTCGGCACCCCTGAGACCGGATGGGTGCTCAAGTGGGTCAACTCTGGCTCGTCCCGCGTCGCGCTCGGCTATGACGCCACGGTCCGATGGCTGGAGCAGATCCTCCTCACCTGCCACCCGTCGCACCGCGCGAACATCGAGGTCAGGGTCAGCAACGCGCAGCATGGCCAAGGGCTGACGCTGTTCGACATGATCGTGGAGATCATCCACGACCACGGCCCAGGCGGCAGCGAGTCCGAGGACGGCATCGTCATCGAGTTGCACTACTCCGTTTGGCCGGATGTACCGAACCCTGACCGTTGCCGCCAGACCCGGACGGCATCCGCTCACTGAGTCCACGCCTCCGCCGACGGAGGCGTGGACCCATCGACGCGCGAATCGCGGCTACCAGATCGGTGCTTTCCTCACCGCCGCTTGGCCGACCTTTCGGGCCAGTGGCCGCCGAGCGCTCACCGACGCTGTGTAGCACCGGAGGGGGGTGCGGCCCGAGTCGCGACCTCTTACCGACCGGTAACGCCGTCGGTAAGCTCCCGCAGGATGTCGGCGTGACCGGCATGCCGGACGGTCTCACTCGTCATGTGGGCCAGCACCCAGCGAAGCGTACGAGGCGCGTCACCGACCGGCTGCGCGGTGAGAACATCCGGGCCGGCGGCTGCGCTGATGTGGGCGTCGCTCTCGGCGATCGCAGCCCGGTAATCAGCGATGATCTGATCTGAGGACCGGTCCGGCCCGACCACCATGTCGAAGTCCACATCGGCGTAGCGCGGGTCGCCAGCGAACGTGTAGCCAAACCAGTACCGTTCGGCGTCGATCAGGTGCTGGACCACGCCAGCAGTGTGGTGTCAGAGACGACCAAGCGGCGCCGCAGCTGCTCCTCACTCAAGCCCGCGACCTCTTCACCACGCAGGATCGAGCGAAAGACAGGAAGGCGAGGGCGGTGTCGAGATCGCCACCGTCGTTGCGCGGCACCGCTTCGCGTTGGGATTCGATCATGACCCGACCTCACGTGATCGTCATTGGGGGAGGCAGACGCGGATGTCGCCTGAGCGGTTCCGGCCAGACTCCCGCTCATCGGCTATGACTGCGCACCGAGCGACGAGAACGAACGCGCGGTCCGCGGCAGAAGAGCGCGCCGATGTGGTGCAACAACCCTAGGGCAAACTGGACCCATGACGGCCGAATCTTGCGTATCCCTGGCAGACCTACGGCAAGGAATGACCTTGCTGCTTGACGAGCTTGAGAAGCAACGCGGGCAAGTCGTCGATCTCCGGGCCGACTACTACTGGACGATCAGCCCACAGGAAGCGTTCCGATTCGAGGGCACCAAGCCGCCCGAGGCAACTCTCGGACAGCTCAGCGACGATCTCGGCTCGATGCGGGACATGCTCGCCAGCAACGTGGACCATCCCGTGGTGTGGCACGACCTGGCTCACCTCATCGGCATCCTCAGCCGGCTTGCCGCGTTGGACCTCCCAACTCGCGAGGAGCCGCACACGGGCACCTGACAGGCGAGCGGTTCGCGGCATGAGCGCGCAACCGCACCCGTCCGCGTGTCGGGCAACCAGTTACGGCGTTCGCGGAGGCTCGGCCGGGCGGCTGCTGGCGTTGTATGAGTTCTTGGCGGCGACCACGGCCGCTTGGAGATGCTCGGGGTCGACGCCTTGTACGTTGAGCGGCGGGTGCACACGCCGGACAAGTGCCGCCTCGATGGTCCCCGGTTCCGCGTCCTCCGCCCAGGTCAAGCGCAGGTGCGTGTGCATCCATGCGGTCAGCCGCGCCTCATCCTCGGGGACCAGGACGACACGGTCGGTCCAGGTCGTCCGGTAGCCCTCGGCCACCAGAAGTCCGGCCAAGGTACGGCGCAGAGTCGAGCTGCCCGAACGCCTCAGATGGTTGCGCAGGATCCGGCCCCGCAGGTTGGTCGCCCGTCCGAGGTACAGCAGCCGTACTGACGGGACGTTCTCATTCGGCAGCCCGGGGAGGTCGGGAAGGACCGAGGGAGCAGCCCACCAAGCGTAGACACCGCTGCCACGGCTGAGCCATTTGACGGCGACATCGAGTTCGACCGGCACGCCGGAGAGCAGCCGCAGGGCCTCGTCGACCCGGGCTTCGTCGGTGGGGACGTCGTCGGGTCGCCGTTCGGGAATGGTCATCGAGGCCATTGTAGGTCCGGGGCGGATTGTGGCCGGGACCGGAAGAACCGGATGCCCCACGCAACGGCACCTGCAGAAGCCTAGCGGGACGCTGCCTAGCGCGCTCGCGGCATGTCCTGACGTCTGCGGTCGATCCTCTGACACGCTTTAGAACATGGGCATCAAGGCGGTCGACCCGCGTGACCAGACCTGGGGGATTTCGCAGCCGAAGTACCAGGTCTACTTCCACGACGAGACCGGCGCCGCCGACGAGTATGAGGTCGAGGGGGCCGACGTCGCTGAGGTGATGGCCTGGGCGGAGGCACAGCGAGTCGGTCGCACCTTTGTTCTTTACGCCTGCGTGCCCCGTGACGGACTCGGACTCCTGCGCCTAGCGGGCTGTGACCCCAACGCACGCTGATCGTGGCTGCCCGTTAGCCCATCACGGCATCAGGCCACGCAGAACTCGTTGCCCTCTGGGTCCCGCATGACGCGACGTGCCCCAAGACGTCGCCGTACCACTCCTCGCGGACCACCGTCGCGCCGGCAGCCACCTCGGGCACCTTCTGCCGGATCAGTCGTGCGCGCTCGGTCATGTCCCAAGGGCCTGGGCCGGCCACCCGTACATCAATGTGCACCCGGTTCTTGGCGGTCCTGCCCTCGGGCACCTTCAGGAAGCTGATGGCGGGCCCCCTGCCGTCCGCGTCGACGATGGACGCACTGTCGGGCTCACCGAAGCCGGGCTCCTTGATGTACCCCAGGCCGCGTGCCCAGAAGGTCGCGATCTGCTGCGGATCGTCGGCATCGCATCCCAAGGTCCAGTGGGTTGCCATGGCGGCAACGTACGCGAGCCAGGACGCGCTGTCATCGACAGATCCCAACGCCGAGCTGCGCGTCGTTGCCTGGCCGCCGGTCACGCGATGTCACCAATCGGTACTACGACCGGTCCTACCGGCGTCACGAACGGCCGATCAGCGGTAGACCGGCTACTCCGATGCAGCTCCATACGACAGTCGTACCGGGATCTGCACCTGAGCCAGGACGCCGAACCCAGCCCTGACGCGACTCATACCCGCCGGTCGACGACGAGGACAACGCGGTCGGCCAAGCCGGCACTCGGATCGGCCGACCGTGTTGCCCGCGTCTACACCCCTTCCCCGATGCCCAGTTGCACCTGAATCTCCTGGGCGCGTTCGGCAGCCGCGCTGGCGCCGTAGTGCCGGGGCATGTCCTCCGAGGTCCAGCCCAACAACAGCATCAGATCGCCCGTGTTCCCGCCGGCACGCTTCCACTCGTGGGCGAAGTTGTGCCGCCAGCGGTGGGCGTGAACGTTCGCCACGCCCGCGGCGACGCCCAACCGCTTCAGACGAATCTTGATGCCGTTCGCCGCCAATCTCCGGCCGCCACGGTCGGCGAGCCACAGATCCGGCAGTTCCGAACCCTTGTGCTTGCCGCGCGCCCGTAGGTAGCGGCTGATGGCCCGTGCCGTCTTCGGCCCGAATCGCACCCGGCGGTCCTTGGCACCCTTGCCGTGGTAATGCACCGACTCCGTGTTCAGGTCCACATCATCGAGCAGCAGGTTGCCGACCTCCGACAAACGCGCCCCGGTGTTGTAGTACAGGCGAATGATCGCCTCGTCACGCAGGTGCGGAAAAGTCTTGCCCTTACAGGCGTCGAGGAGCTTCTTCGTATCCTCGTCCCGGATGATCGGGATCAACTTCTGGGGCGTCTTGGGCTGTCGAACCCGATCCATTGGAGAGCGGTCGATGTCTTCCTCGATCAGCAACCACTTGAAGAACTGCTGCAGACCTTTGTGCTTGTTCAAGGCGGTCGACGCGGACCGGGTCTCGATCATCCACGCCTGAAACGCCTCCGCATGCCCACGAGTCACCTCGGTGGGGTCCTCCGCGGCGTCGGCGGCGTCAGGGTCGGGCGAGTGCTCGTCCAGGTAGCGGGCCAGTTGCGCCGCGGCGAGGAGGTAGTTGTACCGCGTCGTCTCCGGATAATTGCCCGCCCGCAGCGTCCGGTCCCAGTCGCGCAGGTACCCCGCCCAGGTCGAGGACAGGTCGGTCGTGAGCTTGGTGAGGTCCAGTAGAGCCATGTCGGTCACCCGTCGAGTCAAGGGGTCGATAAGCGGCGTGCTCGACCTCGACGAACCACCATGAACACGAAAAAGAGGGTTTCCACAGGCTCTGACCTGTGGAAACCCTCTCGCTGTCGGGACGGCCGGATTCGAACCGACGACCCCTTGACCCCCAGTCAAGTGCGCTACCAAGCTGCGCTACGTCCCGCCCCCGCGTGGTTTCCCCCGCGGCAGCCGGTACAGCTTAGCGCAGCTGCCCCGGGTCCTCCGCACAGGCCCCACCCGCATTGCGAGGTGACCGAACCACCGCACAACCCCTACAGCGTCCTAGGAGGGTGGGGTGAAAGGAATGCCGGACGGGCGAGCACGCCCATCCGGCATTTCGGGAGAACAAGAACGGGTCAGCCGTGTGCCTTGCCTCGGCCGCCGGGGCCGAGCTTCTTGCGCGGGCGGACCGAGATCTCGATGGGGCTGCCCTCGTACCCGAACTCCTCGCGGAGCTTGCGCTCGACGAAGCGCTGGTAGCCGGCGTCGAGCGGGCCGGTGGTGAAGAGCACGAACCGCGGTGGCGCCACGCCGGCCTGCGTCGCGAACAGGATCCGCGGCGCGCGTCCACCGCGGATCGGGTGCGGGGTGGCCTGCACCAGCGCGGTCAACCACTGGTTGAGCTGCGCGGTCGGCACCCGGGTTTCCCAGCTGGCCAGGGCCTTGTTCAGGGCCGGGGCCAGCTTGTCCACGGCACGGCCGGTCATCGCGGACAGGTTCAGGCGGATCGCCCAGGGGATGCGACGCAGTTCCCGGTCGATCTCCTTGTCCAGGTAGTACCGGCGGTCGGCGTCGACCAGGTCCCACTTGTTGAACGCGATGACCATCGCCCGACCGGCTTCGGTCACCATCGACAGGATCCGCTGGTCCTGCTCGCTGATCGGCTCGCTGGAGTCCAGCAACACCACGGCCACCTCGGCGGCCTCGATCGCGCCGGCGGTGCGCAGGCTGGCGTAGTACTCGGTGCCGCTGGCCTTACCGACCCGCTTGCGCAGCCCGGCCGTGTCGACCAGTTGCCAGGTCTGACCGCCGATCTCGACCAGGCTGTCCACCGGGTCCACAGTGGTGCCCGCCACCGAGTCGACGACCGCCCGGTCCTCGCCGGAGAACCGGTTGAGCAGGCTCGACTTGCCCACGTTCGGCCGCCCGACAAGTGCCACCCGGCGGGGTCCACGCGGCCGGTTCTCCACGATCGCCGGGGCTTCCGGCAGCGCGGCGAGGATGGCGTCCAGCAGGTCGCCGGAGCCGCGCCCGTGCAGCGCGGAGATCGGGAACGGCTCACCGAGGCCGAGTGACCACAGCGACGTGGCCTCCATCTCGATGGCGGTGTTGTCGGCCTTGTTCGCGATCAGGATCACCGGCTTGGCGCTGCGCCGCAGCATCTTCACCGCGGCCTCGTCCACGTCGGTGGAGCCCACCATCGCGTCGACCACGAAGAGCACCACGTCGGCGGTGACGACGGCGGTCTCGGCCTGCGCCGCGATGGCCGCGGCGCGGTCCTTCGCGTCCGGCTCCCAGCCGCCGGTGTCCACCACGGTGAACGCCCGGCCGTTCCACTGCGCGTCGTACGGCACCCGGTCGCGGGTCACGCCCGGGACGTCCTCGACGACCGCCTGCCGGCGGCCGATGATCCGGTTGACAAGTGTCGACTTGCCCACGTTGGGGCGGCCGACCACGGCCACCACCGGCTGCGGGCCGCTCGGTTCCTCGACGGCGACGTCGGGCTCACGCAGCTCGACCCATCCCGCACCCTCGCTCACGCCGCTCCTCCGCTGCGCTCCAGACCGACCTGAGACCCAATCGCGCTGAGCCCGATGATTCGCTCACTACGCTCGCTCATGCCACGCCTCGCTCCGTGAGCAGCTCGCGCAACCGCGCCACGACCTCGTCGATGCCCAGCTCGGTGGTGTCCAGCACCACCGCGTCGGGTGCCTGCGCCAGCGGATTGACCTTGCGGGTCGAGTCGAGCCGATCCCGACGGGCCAGGTCGGCCGCGGTGGCCGCCAGGTCAGCGGCGTCCTCGGCGCTGCGCCGGGCGGCACGGGCCGCCTCGGAGGCGGTCAGGAACACCTTCAGGTCCGCGTCCGGCGCGACGACCGAGCCGATGTCCCGACCCTCGACGACGATCCGGCCAACGTTGGCGATCATCTCGCGCTGCCGGGTGACGAGCAGCTCACGGACAGCCGGCACGGCGGCGACGGCCGAAACCGCGCCGGTCACCTCCGGGCCGCGGATGTCGGCGTCCACGCCCACGCCGTCGACGGTCACGGCGTACCCCTGCGGGTGGGTGCCGATGTGCAGCTTGACGTCGCCGGCGACCTTGGCCACCGACGCGGCGTCGGTGAGGTCCACGCCGGAGCGCAGCACGGCCAACGTGATCGCCCGGTACATCGCTCCGGTGTCCAGGTAGCGCGCACCGATCGCGACGGCGAGCCGCCGCGACACGGTGGACTTACCCGAACCGGACGGCCCGTCCACAGCGACCACACATCGCCTGGCCCGTACGTTTTCCTCCACCGTGTCCTCCTCAGCCCGTACCTCACGGATCGCCCGGTGATCTGGCGCCGCAAGCGGTTGGTCAATCGTCATCAATCATGCCCGCGGTCCGTGGCGGACCCGCGCGCGACGCCGCCGGAGGCGACCCACGCCACCCCGGCGGCCGCGTCCCGGCCGTTGTGGAGCCTACCGGCAGCCGTACCCCGAACCCGGGGGTCAGTCACCCACCGCGGTGAACAGGGCGGCGACCTCGGCGTTCGTCAACCGCCGGATCCGCCCGGTCCGCAGGTCACCGAGCCGGATCGGCCCGATCGAGGTACGCACCAGCCGGGTGACCGGGTGGCCGACCTCCTCCATCAGCCGCCGGACGATGTGCTTGCGCCCCTCGTGCAGGCTCAGCTCCACCTGGGCGGATTTGCCCAGCGTGTCCACCACCTTGAACGAGTCGACCTTGACCGGCCCGTCCTCCAGCTCGACCCCGGCCAGCAACCGCTTGCTTAGGTTGCGCGGGATCGGCCCGACCACCTCCGCGAGGTAGGTCTTCAGCACCTGGTACGAGGGGTGCATGAGCTTGTGCGCGAGCGTGCCGTCGTTGGTGAGCAGCAGCAGGCCCTCGCTGTCCGCGTCGAGCCGCCCGACGTGGTAGACCCGCTGCTCCAGCCGGGCGCCGATGAAGTCGGACAGCTCGTTGCGTCCCTTTTCGTCCGCCATGGTGGTGACCACCCCGCGCGGCTTGTTCATCGCCACGTAGACCAGGCGGACGTCGACCTGGAGGCGCTCGCCGTCCACGTGGATCACGGCGATGGCCGGGTCGACCTTGTCGCCGAGCTTGGCGACCCGCCCGTCCACGGTGACCCGGCGGCGGAAGATCAGGTCCTCGCAGGCACGCCGGGAACCCACGCCGGCGGCGGCGAGCACCTTCTGCAGGCGCTCAGCCCCCTCGAAGACAGGGGCGTCGGGTTTGGGGGAACGGTTATCGGGTCGCATCAGCAAGCTCTTCTACGTCGTCGGGCAGGAAAGGTGCGAGGGGCGGCAGCTCGGCAACGGTGTTCAACCCGAGCTTCTCCAGGAACAACGTGGTGGTCCGGTAGAGGAACGCCCCGCTGTCCGTTTCGGTGCCACACTCCTCGACGAGGCCGCGGGTGACCAGCGTACGGATGACCCCGTCGACGTTCACACCCCGGATGGCTGAGATTCGCGAACGGGTCACCGGCTGCTTGTAGGCGACCACGGCGAGCGTCTCCAACGCCGCCTGGGTCAGCCGTACGGACTGCCCGTCCAACACGAACCGCTCAACGTACGTAGCGTATTCCGGCCGGGTGTACAGCCGCCACCCGCCGGCCGCCCGGCGCAGCTCGAACCCGTACCCGGCGGCGGTGTAGCCGGCGGCGATCTCGTCGAGCATCGGCCCGACCCGTTCGGCGGGCTGCTCCAGCACCTGCGCCAGGACCAGCTCGCTGACCGGCTCGTCGACCACCAGCAGGATCGCTTCCAGGGCGCCGCGCAGCTCACTGTCGGACATGTCGGGCGCAGGCTCCGGCGCGACGGTCACCCGCCGCCGCCCCACCAGCTGCCGCCGGGGTACGTCCCCAGCGCCCCCCGACTCCCCCGCCGCCGAGCCCGAGGCGTTCGCGCCCGGCTCGTCGGAGATCTTGGAAGGTTCCGGCCCCTGGAGGGGCACTTTCTCTCCAAGATCTTCGTGGTTCGATGGTGGCGCCGCGGCGAACTCGTCTGGCTGCTCGGTCGGCTCGTTCGGCGGGGCCTCGGGGTTGTCGGGGGTGGCTTCGGCGGCGGGCGGGCGCGGGCGGTCCCACGGGGGGACCCAGGCGGCGGCCTGGTCGGCCAGTGAGTCCCGGCGTTGCTCGTCACTCATCCCGCGCACCCTCCGTCATTCCCGTCCCGTCCGGCCCGCCGCTCTCCCCCGCCGACTCAAGCTCAGCCACCGCCAACTCAGGCTCACCCTCCGCCAGGGCAGGCCCAACCCCCACCGGCCCAACCCCCACCGGCTCGGGGGCGGCGCCCGGTGAGCCGGGGTCGGCCGGGGTGCCGGCGTACTCGTCGACGTGCAGCTCGGTGTCGCCGTCGACCGGGCCGGTCCAGCGCACGGTCAACTCCTCCAGGGCCTGTTCCTGCACGAAGGCGACCAGGCCCTCCCGGTACAGCTCCAGCAGCGCCAGGAACCGCGCCACCACCTCCAGGGTGGCCTCGCAGTCGGCGCAGAGCAGGGAGAACGTGGCCGTGCCGGCCCGCCGCAGCCGGGCGGCGAGGATCGCCGCGTGTTCCCGGACACTGACCCGGACCATGTGCACGTGGGCGATGGACACCTCCGGCACCGGTTTCGGGGTCATCGCCTTCACGGCCAGCTTCAGCAGCCGCTGCGGGCCGATGCCGAGGACCAGGTCGGGCAGCGCGTCGGCGTAGCGGGCCTCCAGGCTGACCGCCCGCGGGTACCGGCGGCCACCGACCGACTCCAACTCGGCGATGTACGCCGCCGCCTCCTTGTACGCCTTGTACTGCAGCAGCCGGGCGAACAGCAGGTCCCGGGCCTCCAGCAGGGCGAGGTCCGCCTCGTCCTCCACCTCGGCGGAGGGCAGCAGCCGGGCCGCCTTCAGGTCGAGCAGCGTCGCGGCGATCAGCAGGAACTCGCTGGCCTCGTCCAGGTCCCAGTCGTCGCCCATGGCCCGGATGTAGGCGATGAACTCGTCGGTGACCGTGTGCAGGGCCACCTCGGTGACGTCGAGCTTGTGCTTGCCGATCAGTTGCAGCAGCAGGTCGAACGGGCCGGTGAAGTTGGCCAGCCGCACCGTGAAGCCGGTGGCCGCCGCGGCGGGCAGGTCGGCACCCGGTTCGGCGAGCGGCACACCGTCGACCTCGCCCGGAGCAGCGGTGTCGGGTGGGTCGAGGGGTGGCGCGGTCACCGCACGACCGTAGTCCACGAGGCGGGCACCGGGCGGTCCGGCTACCGCTCCGACTGGGCGGCGATCACCTCGCGGGCCAGCTGACGGTAGTTGCGTGCCCCGGAGGAGGCCGGGTCCATCGTCGTGATGGGGGCACCGGCCACGGTGGACTCGGGGAACTTCACCGTCTTGGTGATGACCGTCTGGTAGACCTTGTCGCCGAACGCCTCCACCACCCGCTGCAACACCTGACGGCAGTGCGTGGTGCGGCTGTCGTACATGGTGGCGAGGATGCCCTCGAGTTCCAGGTCGAAGTTGAGCCGCTCGCGCACCTTGTCGATGGTGTCCAGCAGCAGTGCCACCCCGCGCAGGCTGAAGAACTCGCACTCCAGCGGGATGAGCACCCCGTGCGCCACGGTCAACGCGTTGATCGCCAGCAGGCCGAGCGACGGCTGGCAGTCGATCAGGATGTAGTCGTACTCCTTGCGGACCGTGCGCAGCACCCGCGCCAGGGCCATCTCCCGGGCCACCTCGTTGACGAGCTGGATCTCGGCGGCGGAGAGGTCGATGTTGGCCGGCAGCAGGTGCAGCCCCGCGACGTCGGTCTTGATGACCACGTCCTCGGCGATGATGTCGTCCTGCATGAGCAGGTTGTAGATGGACAGGTCGAGGTTGTGCGGGTTGACGCCCAACCCCACCGAGAGCGCGCCCTGCGGGTCGAAGTCGACCAGCAGCACCTTGCGGCCGTACTCGGCGAGCGCCGCACCCAGGTTGATGGTGGTGGTGGTCTTACCCACGCCACCCTTCTGGTTGGCCATCGCGATGATGCGCGCCGGCCCGTGCCGGTCGGTGGGCATCGGCTCCGGGATGGGCTTGCGCATCGTGTAGGCAGCCGGATCCGCCGGACCGAGGTCCGCGCCGAGCGTGGCCTGCTGCTCGCGGAGCTCCGACGTCCAGGTCTCGGCACGGTCACCGTTGCCAGCCATGTGCTCGTTGCCCCCTCCCGACGACCCCACCCGGCGTCGGAGCCGTCCGACGTCCTTCGCGGCGCCGCTGCGCACCCCGGTCGTGTCGCTCCAGGAGGTCCGCGCCGATGCCGACTGTACGCCACCGACCAGCAGGGGGTTGGGCACCGGCCCGGCGTGTCGGCGCCGACCGCGACCGGGTTCAGTCCCGGGCGCGCGGATGGGCGGTGGCGTACACCTCGCGCAGCCGCTCCACGGTGACAAGTGTGTAGACCTGGGTGGTGGTCACCGACGCGTGGCCGAGCAACTCCTGGACCACCCGGACGTCGGCGCCGCCGTCGAGCAGGTGCGTCGCGTACGAGTGGCGCAGGGTGTGCGGGGAGACGGCTGCGGGCCCGTCGACCGGCAGCCCGGCCCGGCCGGCGGCGGCGCGCAGGATGCCCCAGGCGCCCTGGCGGGTCAGCGCGCCACCGCGGGCGTTGAGGAAGACCGTCGGGGTGCCCCGACCGGTGGCGGCCAGGCCGGGACGGGACCGGACCAGGTAGGCGCGCACGGCGTCGACGGCGTACCCGCCGATCGGCACCAGCCGCACCCGGCCGCCCTTGCCGCGCAGCAGCACGGTGCCCTCGTCGGTGTCGAGGTCGTCCACGGCGGCGCCGACCGCTTCGGAGATCCGCGCGCCGGTGCCGTACAGGAACTCCAGCAGCGCCCGGTCGCGCAGCGCGAGCGGCGCGTCGTCGCCGGCCGCGGTGATCGGGCCGGCGGTCTCCAGCAGCCGGACCACGTCGTCGACCGGTAGTGCCCGGGGCAGCCGGCGCGGTGGGGTGGGCGGGCGCACGTCGCGGCTGGGGTCGGCGCCGGCCAGCCCCTCGCGCAGCGCGAAGCGGTGCAGGCCGCGGACCGCGCTGGCCGCGCGGGCCGCGGAGGAGACGGCGAGGGGCGGGTGCGCGTCGTCGCCCGCGCGCAGCCGGGCCAGGTGCGTCTCGACGAGACCGGCGCCGACCGACGCGAGGTCGGTGACACCGGCGTCGGCCAGCGTCGTCAGATAGCGGTCCAGATCCCGGCGGTACGAGGTGAGCGTGTTCGCCGACAGTCCACGTTCGACGGTGAGGTGGTCGAGGTAGCCGCGTACGGCACGGCGCAGGGCCGGCGTGGGCTGGGCGCCCACACCGGCCGGTTCCGTGCCGCCGGTCAGCCCGCCACCGCTCAGGCGAGCGCGTCGGTCAGCGGGAGCACGTCCATGCCGTGCGCCTCGGCGACCGGGCCGTAGGTGACCTGGCCGGCGTGGGTGTTCAGGCCCAGGGCCAGCGCCGGGTCGCGGCGCAGCGCCTCCTGCCAGCCGTGGTTGGCCAACTCCAGGGCGTACGGCAGGGTGACGTTGGTCAGCGCGTACGTGCTGGTGTTCGGCACCGCGCCGGGCATGTTCGCGACGCAGTAGAAGATCGACTCGTGCACCTTGTAGACCGGGTCGGCGTGGGTCGTGGGGCGTGAGTCCTCGAAGCAGCCGCCCTGGTCGATGGCGATGTCGACGAGCACGCTGCCCGGCTTCATCCGGGAGACCAGCTCGTTGGAGACCAGCGTCGGCGCCTTGGTGCCGGGCACCAGCACCGCGCCGATGACCAGGTCGGCGTCGAGCACGGCCCGCTCGACCTCGTAGGCGTTGGACGCGATGGTCTGCAGGTGGCCCCGGTAGATGGCGTCGGCCGAGCGCAGCCGGGCGACGTTCTTGTCCAGCAGCAGCACCTCGGACTGCAGGCCCAGCGCGATCGCGGCGGCGTTCATGCCGGACACGCCGGCGCCGATGACGACGGTCTTGGCCGCGTACACGCCGGAGACACCGCCGGGCAGCACACCGCGCCCACCGCCGGTGCGCATCATGTAGAAGGCGCCCATCTGCGGGGCGAGCCGGCCGGCGACCTCGGACATCGGGGCGAGCAGCGGCAGCGACCGGTCCGGCAGCTCGACCGTCTCGTACGCGATGCCGGTCACCTTGCGGTCGATCAGCGCGTCGGTGCACTCCTTGGAGGCGGCCAGGTGCAGGTAGGTGAAGAGCACCTGCCCCTCGCGCATCCGGTGGTACTCCTCGGCGATCGGCTCCTTGACCTTGAGCACCAGCTCGGCGGTCTCCCACACCTCGTCGGCGGTGGCGAGGATCGTCGCGCCGGCGGCGGTGAACTCCTCGTCGGTGATGCTGGAGCCGACCCCCGCACCGGCCTCGACGAAGACCTGGTGACCACTGCGGGTGAACTCGTTGACGCCCGCTGGCGTGATCGCCACGCGGTACTCGTGGTTCTTGACCTCGCGTGGGATTCCGACCTTCACGATGCAGACACCTCTCTTCGGGGCTGCTCTCCCCCGACTGCTCGGTGCCGCGGTCGCCCCTTTGCCACCACGGTCCACCGGTCCCGCCGGCGGCAGTCTAGGCGCGCCCGGTGCCGCCGTGAGCCAGCACAGTGGCATCCGGTGCCCGGGTGTCCTGACGGAGTGTCAGGGCACGCGGGCGGATTCGCCGGTGCGCGGTCGCCTCCGCCGCCGGGACGGGGTTCGACCATTATCGCCCCATCTGCCGCATGCCGCTGAGGACAGCCGGCAAGGGGCCCCGCGGTTGACCGCGGGGCCCCTTCGCGCGTACTCCCTCGCCGGGGTGGACCGGCGGCGTCGCTCAGCGGGGCAGCGGCGCGTCCGCCCGGCGCAGCGCCGCCCAGCCGGTGTCCCGGGCGCGGGCCGCGGCCAGCAGCCCGGCCACCGCGGACGCGTTGGTGATCTCACCGGCCAGGACCATGGCCACCGCCTCGTCCAGATCGATCCGGACGACCTGGAGGTCGGCCTCCTCGTCGCGGCGCTCGTGCCGCTCGTCGGCCGGCACCTCGGCGAGATCCCGGGCCAGGAAGACCCGCACCAACTCGTTGGTGAACCCGGGTGAGCTGTGCAGGTCGACGAGCACGTCGACCTGCCCGGCGGTGAGGTCGGCCTCCTCGGCCAACTCCCGCAACGCGGCGGCCGGCAACTCCTCGCCGGAGACGTCCATCAACCCGGCCGGCAGCTCCCACAGGTGCCGGCCGACCGGGTGCCGGTACTGCCGGATCAGCACCACCTGACCGACGTCGTCGAGCGCCACCACGGCCACCGCCCCGACGTGCCGGACGAGGTCACGCACCCCCGTCCCGCCGCCGGGCATGGTCACCTCCTCGGTGACCACGTCGAAGATCCGCCCCCGGTACCGCTCCTCGCGCGAGCGCACCTCGTAGCGGTGCTCGACCCCGCTCACGCCGTCGCCCCGCTGGTTCGCTCGCTGCGCTCGCTCACGAGGACGACGCCGCCTTCGTCGCGGCGCCGTTGCGGGCGGGCTTGCGCGTCGTCGGGGCCTCCGCCGCCGCGTCCAGGTCGACCGGCAGTTGGTCGGCCTGCGAGTACGTCACCGCGGCCTTGACGAACGAGGCGAACAGCGGGTGCGGGCGGGTGGGTCGGCTCTTCAGCTCCGGGTGCGCCTGGGTGGCCACGAAGAACGGGTGCAGGCTGCGGTCCAGCTCGACGAACTCGACCAGCCGACCGTCCGGCGACGTGCCGGAGATGTGCAGGCCCGCCTTGGTCAGCGCGTCCCGGTAGGCGTTGTTCACCTCGTAGCGGTGCCGGTGCCGCTCGCTGATCTCGGTGCTGCCGTACGCCTCGGCGACGATCGAGCCCTCGGTCAACGTCGCCGGGTACGCCCCGAGGCGCATGGTGCCGCCCAGGTCACCCTTGCCGGCGACGATGTCCTCCTGGTCGGCCATGGTGGCGATGACCGGGTGCGCGGCCTGCTCGTCGAACTCCAACGAGTTGGCGCCGTCCAGGCCGGCCAGGTGCCGGGCCACCTCGATGGTCATGCACTGCAGGCCGAGGCAGAGGCCGAGCAGCGGGATGCCGGTCTCGCGGGCGTACCGGGCGGTGCCGATCTTGCCCTCGATGCCGCGCACGCCGAAGCCGCCGGGGATGAGGATGCCGTCCACGCCGGCCAACGCCGCGGCGGCGCCGGCCGGGGTGACGCACTCGTCGCTGGGCACCCAGCGCAGCTGCACCCGGGCCCGGTGACCGAACCCGGCCGCGCGGATCGCCTCGCTGACCGACAGGTACGCGTCGGGCAGGTCGACGTACTTGCCGACCACCGCGACGGTGACCGTGTGCCGGGGGCGGTGCACCCGCTCCAGCAGGTCGTCCCAGCTGGCCCAGTCCACGTCGCGGAACGAGAGCCCGAGCCGGCGCACCACGTACGCGTCGAGCCCCTCGCGGTGCAGCACCTTCGGGATGTCGTAGATGCTCGGGGCGTCCGGGGCGGCGACGACCGCCTCGGTGTCCACGTCGCAGTACAGCGACAGCTTCTCCTTGAGCTTCACCGGGATCTCCCGGTCGCAGCGCAGCACGATCGCGTCCGGCTGGATGCCGATGTTGCGCAGCTGCGCCACCGAGTGCTGGGTCGGCTTGGTCTTCAGCTCACCCGAGGGCGCCAGGTAGGGCACCAGCGAGACGTGCAGGTAGAAGCAGTTGTCCCGGCCCAGGTCGTGGCGGACCTGACGGATCGCCTCCAGAAACGGCAGCGACTCGATGTCGCCGACGGTGCCGCCGACCTCGGTGATCACCACGTCGGGAAGCTGGCCGTCCTCGTCCGGGTCGGCCATCGCCAGGATCCGCGACTTGATCTCGTTGGTGATGTGCGGGATGACCTGGACGGTGTCGCCCAGGTATTCCCCGCGCCGCTCCTTGGCGATCACGTCGGAGTAGATCTGGCCGGTGGTGACGTTCGCCTTGCCGGACAACGCCCGGTCCAGGAAGCGCTCGTAGTGCCCGACGTCGAGGTCGGTCTCCGCGCCGTCCTCGGTGACGAAGACCTCACCGTGCTGGAACGGGTTCATCGTCCCGGGGTCGACGTTCAGGTAGGGGTCGAGCTTCTGCATCACCACCCGCAACCCGCGCGCGGTCAGCAGGTTGCCGAGGCTGGAGGCGGTGAGGCCCTTACCCAGCGAGGAGGCGACGCCCCCGGTGACGAAAATGTGCCTGGTCGTCCGTGCTGATGGGGCCAAGGCCTGCTCCCGTGTCGTCTGTCGCGGTCATGGCAGACCGCCGTGCTTGATCAGCAAAAGTGATCACGCGATCCACGGGATTCGACGGTAACACCTCCCGGGCGGGTACCCGCAGGCCGCACCCCGGCTGCGACACCACCGGGTCGTGCGGGCGCTCAGGACGCGGCAACCTCGGTCGATGACCGGTTGACCTGTCGGGGCGGCACGGGCACCGTCGAGGCGGTCTCCGGAGTCGTCCCGCCCCGGGTCGGCCCCGCCGGCTCGTCGGAATCGACGGAGGAGTCGTCGGCGTCGGCCGAGGGGTCCGCGGAGTCGGCCGAGGGCTCGTCGGCGTCGGTCACAGGGCCGTCCGGTGTCGCCGGCGGGGCGCCCGCGGGCGGTCCGCTGATCGGACGGGGGTGGACCGCGCCCAGCGGGCCGCCACCCCCGGTCGGGCCGTCACCGTCACCGACCGGACCGACCCCGCCGGACCCCGGGTCGTCGGCGCCGTCCGCGCGGGAGCGACCCGGCAGCGGGCGGGTCCGGTCGGCGGCATGTCCGAGGACCCGCAACGACGCCAGGGCCGCCATCGGCACCACCAGCGCGGCGGCAGCACCCAGCACGTCGAGTGCCGCGCCGTCGAGCACACCACCGAGCACGGCGGCGACCACGGTGCCGGCCATCGCGGCCCGGACCGCCGGGTAGATGCCGAACAACCGCATCAGCCCACCCCACGGCTGCAACAGGGCGAACCACACCAGCAACCCACCCACCAACGCCAGCACGGTCAGCGGGCTGTTGACCAACGTCTCGAAATTCTCCGTGCTGGACCGGTGCACGGTGAACCCGCCGGTGCCGTCGCCGAGCGCGGAGAGGAACCGGCCCAGGCTGCCCCGCTCGGCCGCCGAACGCCGCAGGTCCACCACGGCGAACCCGATGCCGACCGCCAGGGCGGCCATCGCGGCCCAGGCCAACCGGCTGACCGTCAACCAGCCACCGGCGCTGATCACGGCGGCGACGCTCACCCCGGCGGTGAGGGCGATCGCGCCGACCGGGTCGGCGCCCAGGAACGGGCTGCCCACCACCACCACGGCCAGGCCACCCACGGTCACCATCACCGCGGGCCGCCAACCCCGGTGCAGCCGCTGGGCGAACCAGCCTCCGGTGAGCAACGCCCCGGCGAGGAAGACGCCCAGCCCCACGGTGCTCAGCCCGGCGTACCGGCCACCCTGCAACGCGGAGTAGCCCACCACGCCGTTGAGCTGCAGTCGGGCCCCGGTGAGCACGTCCAGCCCGACGACGAGAGTGGTGAGGCCGGCCACCGCACCGAGGGGGCCGAGGGTGCTCGCGTACCCGGGGACGAACCGGACCGCCGTAGTGCCGGCGGCCACCAGCAGCCCGGTGATCCCGGCGAACAACCAGCCGGGGTGATCACCCCGCCACCAGGGCACCGCGTCGGCCAGCAGCGCCGCCGGCACCGTCAACGCCACGGCGACCAGCAGCAACTCCGCCACGGCCACGACCCGCCCGGAGACCGCGGTCGGGCCGGTCGGCCCGGCGTGCGGGCGGGCACGGCGCAGCAGCGGCAGGACCGCCAGCGCCAGCAGCACCTGCACACCGGCGAGCAGCGTGAAGAACCGGCCGGAGACGGTCCGCTGGGCGGCCGCCTCCCGATCGGCGTTCGCCGGGGCGCTGATCGCGTCGGCGAGGTCGGTCGGACGACCACCGGTGCTGACCGCCGGCCGGCCGAGGAAGAGGCGTTCCGGCATCGGCCGGCCCAACGCGGCGAGGGCGGTCGGCGCGAGGTCGACAAGTTGCAGGTAGCCGTCGCGGCCGGTGCTGGCCGAGGTGAGCCACCCCCGCTCCCAGCCCGGACCGTCGGCGACCGCCACGTGCAGCCGCGACGGCTGGGCGGTGTCGGAGATCCCCGCGACCAGCACCAACGACCGTGGTGGGCGCGCCGCCAGCACCCGGGCCAACTGGGCGTCCGCCGCTCGGGCCTGCCCGGCGCGCGACGCCGGGTCGGTCCCCTCGACCGTGCCGAGGTCGACGATGCTCAGCACGCACGAGCCGAGCAGCACCCGCGGATCGGCCGGCAACGCCGAGGCGTACCTGTCGACGCGGCCGAACGGTCGGGCGGCCGCCACGGCCGCGCCCGGACCCACGGCGACGGAACAGCGGACCGACTCCGACAGCGAACCGGGCATGGCACCCCAGGACAGGCGCTGCTGGTTGTACTGCACCACGCTCTCCTGGTCGGGCAGGTTCGCGCCGATGCCGTCGGGTTGGTCCACGGCCACCCCGGCCGGCGGGCAGCCGTCGGGCGGCCGGCTGCCGTTCCACGCGGCGAAGCTGCCCGCGCCCAGGGTCAGCCAGCCGTCCACGGGGCAGGTGGGTCGGTGCGCGGAACGCACCGACAGCGATCCGATCGACCCGTCCTGGGCCATCCGCCACAACGTCGGGGTGCTCTGCGGATCGACGTCCTCCCAGCGCAGCCCGGCGATCCCGGCGAGCACCACGAAGTCGGCGGTGCGTTGCGGGGCGCTCCGCGGTGGGCGGGCGGCCAGCGCGGTGACGCCGAGCGCCACCACGAGCACGGTCAACAGGGCAGGGGCGATTCGGCGCAGCATCACCGGTGTCCCGTTCTCGGGGCGTCGGAGTCGGGGGTGGCCGCCGGACCGGTGGATTGCCCGGTCAGCTCGGCGTACAGGGCGGCCAGCGTGGCGACAGTGTCCGTCTCGGTCGGCCACGTCGCCGCCCGCCCGGCGCCCCGCCGGCCCAGCTCGGCCCGCGCGGCCGGGTCGTCCAGCAGCGCACGCACCGCCGCGTCGACCGCGTCCACGTCGCCGGCGGGAACCAGCGTGGCGGCGTCGCCGACCAGCTCCGGCAGGCCGCCGACCGCGGTGGCGACCAGCGGTACGCCGGCGCGCAGCGCCTCCTGGGCGAACAGCTGCCGGGCCTCCCAGTCGCTGGTCACCACCGCGAGGTCGGCGCCGGCGAGCAGGTCGGCCACGTCGGTGCGGTGCCCCAGCAGGGTCACCGGTGCGCGGGCCGCGGAGGTCCGCGCGGCCAGCGGCAGATACGCCGGCCCACTGCCCGCGATCACCACGACCGGCGGTGGGGTACGCGTGCGCCAGCGGGCAGCCGCGTCGATCAGCACGTCGTAGCGCTTCTGCGGGTGCAACCGGCCCACCGAGACGATCAACGGCTGGTCCGGCCGTACGCCGAACTCGGCGCGGACCGCCGCCGGGCGTCGGCGCGGCGGGGGAAGCGTCGGGGCGGCGACCGGGGCGAGTCGGGCATCGGTGGCGCCCAGCGCGGCGGCCCGGCGCACCAGATCCGTGGAGGCGCCCAACGCCACCCGTGCGCTGCGGGCCACCACCCGTTCCGCGAGGCGGGACATCCCACCCCGCAGTCCGCCGGAGAGCACCGCGTTGTGCCAGGTCACGATCAGCGGAGCGGCGGGACGGGCCAGCACGGCGACCAGCCCGGCCCGCAGTCCGTGCGCGTGGACCACGTCGACGCCGGCGGCGGAGAGCACCCGCCGCAGGGTCAGCACCGCACGGGCGTCGGCCGGAGTCGGGCTGGCCGGGATCTCCACCGGCTCGAACCGCGCACCCACACCGGCGAAGTCGAACTGCTCCTGGGTGGCGGCCGGCCCGCAGACCAGAACGGTCGCGCCGCCGGCGACGAGACCGCGGGCCGCCGAACGGACGTGCTGGCCGACCCCGCCGGTGCTGGACGCGAGCACCAACGCGACGCTGCCCGACCAACCGGCAGGCTGAGGTGGCTCAGTCATCGCGCTGCCGTCTCCTTCCCGTCGCCCCGCTGCGGGGAGACCGGCGTCGGCCCGCCGCCCCGTGGCCCCCGCCGACCCAGACGCCGCAGCACCCCGGCGAGCAGCGGCTGCACGTCTCGCCGGTCGACGAACCAGACCACAGCGAGGAACACCGCCCCGACCAGAACCCCGGACAGCATGCCCTGACCGAGTGCCGCCGCCGTCGTCGGGGTGCCGCCGCCCGGTGTGTCGAGCCAGCGGGTGAGGCCCAGCCCGGCGAGCGCGGCGAGCACCCCGGCGAGGCCACCGGCCGCCCCGGCACGGGCCGCGCCGGCCAGCGCCGGACGGCCGGCGCTGCGCCCCACCGCCAGGAGCAGCAGCGCACCGAGGACCAGCATCCCCACCGAGTTCGCGGACGTCACCGCGAGCACCCGGTCGGCGGTGGGGAGCAGCGCCGTCAACGGCAGCGCCACGGCCGGAACGACCAGCCAGCCGAGGGTGATCGCCACCGTCGCCGAGCGGGTGTCGCCGCGGGCGTACAGCGCGCGGGACAGCACCGCGAACAACCCGTAGCCGAGCAGCCCCGGCGCGAACCCGCTGATGGCCGCCGCGGTGGACGCCGGGTTGTCCGGGTAGAAGAGGGCGGCGATCGGCTGCGCGGTGCCGACCAACGCCGCGACGCCCAGGCAACTGAAGAGCAGCACGCCCCGCACCGCGCCGGAGAGGGTCCGTCGATAACCGTCCTCGTCCCCGGCGGCGCTGGCGGTGGCCAGGGTGGGATAGGAGGCCACCGCCAACGGCACGGCGAGGACCGCCCACGGCAGCAGGTAGATCGCCTGGGCCAGGTTGAACACCTGCGGGGAACCGGTGGGTCCCCCGGAGACCCGGTTCAGCACCACCAGGAGCGCGATCTGCTGTGCGGCCACCGTCACCGCACCGGCCGTGGCGAGCCCGCCGACCCGCTCCCGCGCGTCAGGGGTGAAGGCGTACCCGAAGCGGGGCCGCACCCGCAGCCGCCGCAGCGGGATCAGCAGCGAGAGCGACAGCACGACCACGCCCAGGGTGGTGCCGCCGGAGAGGAGCAGTTCGCCGCTGCGGCCGACCTGGGCCACGGACATGCCCCGCCCCTGAGCGGCGCCGAAGGCCACGTAGACGACCACCACGGTGAGGCTGGACAGCAGCGGCGCGATGACGGGCCAGGCGAAGCGTCGATGTGCCTGCAGGACGCCGGTGAGCACGATGCCGATCCCGTAGAGCGGCAACTGCGGGGCGAACACGCGCAGCATCCGCGCGCCGGCGGCGAGTTCGGCCGCCGATCGTCCCTCACTGATCAGCGAGATGATCGGGTCGGCGAACAGGACGACGAGCACGGCGAGGGGAACCAGCAGGCTCACCGTCCAGGTGAGCAGGGCGCCGGTGGTCGCCGCCACCGTCCGCCGGTCGTCCGCCGCGACCGCCCCGGCGAGCAGTGGCACGACCAGGCTGGCCAACGCCCCGCCCGCGACGATCTCGAAGACGATGTTCGGCACCGTGTTGGCGATGACGTACATGCCGCCGAGGTCGCTCTGCTCGACCACCCAGGTGAACACGGCGGTGCGGCCGAAGCCGGCGAGGCGGCTGGCCACGGTGAGGACGGCGATGAGCGCGGCTGCCCCGGCCAACCGGCCGGCGCCGACGAGGGGTGCCGGTCTGCTCACGTCAGTCGGCGCGCCGGCCCAGAGCGTCGAGCTCCCGCAGCCCCGGGGTCCGCTGGATCACCGCGGTGAAGCTGACCTTCTCGCTGGTGGCGGTGAGGCCGGCGAGCAGCGCGAGCAGACCGGCGCGGCCGAGCGGGCCGCTGCGGGCGGCGAGCGCGACCCCGAGCAGCGCCCCGAGCGCGTTCGCGCCGCTGTCGCCGAGCATCACGTCCTCGGCCAGGTCGTCGCGGAGCAGGCCGGCGGCGGCGCCGGCCACGCCGGCGGTGATCCCGCCGTGCGGGCCGCCGGTCAGCGGCGCGGCGAGCAGCAGCCCGGACTTGAGGGCGCGACCCGGCCGCAGGTCGAGCAGGTTGAGCAGGTTGGCCGTGCCGGCGATCACGCCGGCGCCGAGCAGCACGTCGACGCTGCGGCCGAACGCGCCGTGACGCTGCCGGCGGGGGTGCGCGGCGACGCGGGGGTCGGCGGCGAGCAGCGCGGCGGCACCCAACCCGGCGGCACCCACGCCGACGACCTTGACCAGGCCCGCGGTGATCCGTCCCGCGCGCAACGCGGCGAGGTGACCGGCGAAGCCCTTGGCCGCCTTCTGCTCCGGCCGCGCGCCGACCACGTCGTCGTAGAGGCCGACGCCACCGGCACCGAGGCCGGCGACCAGGGCGGCGGCACCGGAGGCGCCGCTGGTGGCACCGAACGCGCCGGCGGCGCTCGCCCCGGCGGCGAGCGCCGGGCCGGCGGCCAGGGTCAGCGTGCGGCCGCGGAAGTTGGTGCGTTCCAGCGCCGGTCCGGCCGGGGAGGTGCGCACCTCGCGCAGCGCGTACCGGGCCGCCGCGGCACCGGCGCCGGCGATCAGCAGCCGGCCCAGCGCGCTCACGCCGCCGCCCCGCGGGGCCGCAGGCTCGCAGAAGCGTCGGTTACGGACACGGGGGTACGTCGTTCGCTCACTGGGGCAGTGTAGGCACCAGGCCGGAGGCGGCGTTGTCGCCGACGCCGTACTGGCCGGCCTTCTTCTCGGTGAGCTGCTGCACCAGGGCGAGGGCGGTGACCAGTTGGCCCTGCACGGTGTTGGCGTTGTCGACGGTGGAGATGGTCTGGGAGAGCACCGGGTCACCGCGGACCACGGACACCAGGTTGCCGCCGGCGGAGCCGTTGCCGGCCACCACGATCGAACCGGTCCGGTCGAACTGCTCAGCGATCTTGACGACCGACTCGTCCCGCTTGTCGGAGTCCTTGTCGACGTACGGCTGCCCGCTGACCACGACGACCGCCTCGGCCGAGCCGGTGACCTTGTTGTTGTCGGTGGTCAGGTAGCCGGCGTTGTTGTACGCGGCGAGCACCGCCCGCCGGTCGGCGTCGCTGACCGGCGCGGTGCCCTGGGCCCGGTCCAGCAGGACACTGGCCAGCAGCGCGCTGGAGGTCTCCACACCGTGCCCGTTGCCCGGCAGGCCGGTGGTCTGCGCGGTCGGGCGGGCGGCGGTCACGGCCAACTCCAGCAGGTTGGAGTTGTTGTCCGGGTTGACGAGCTTGTCCTGCAGATCGACCCGGCCGGTGATGGTGGCCCCGGCGAGCTGAAGTTTCTTGAGCACACCATCGGTGTGGTCGCGCCCGTTGGGCAGGGTGAGCAGCAGCACGCGCCGCCCGGTCAGGGTGCTGGGGAGGACGACCTGGGACATCTTGTCGGCGAACTCCTCCTCCAACCCGAGCTGCTTCTCCATGTTGTTGACCTGCTGGCGCCAGTACTGGTTGTCCTTGCGCAGTCCGGTGACCTGCCCCTCGAGCGAATCGGCGACCGGACCGTTGAGGGCGGCCGTGCCGACCACCAGGCCGATCGCCAGAGCCAGGAACACCGCGGTGAGCGACACCACGTGGTAGCGGAAGTTGATCACGCTTGCAGCCTCTTGATCGGTCGGGAACTAGAAGAGCCGGTACAGCTGGAACACGAAATTGTCCCACCACTCGGCGACCACGCCCAGGTACGCCTTCCCGACGGTCGAGACAGCCACCGCGGACGCCATCGCCGCGATCGCCGACAACACCAGCAACAGCAAGGAGGACCCGGAGATGCTCTGCCGGTAGAGCCGGCTCACACCCTTGGCGTCGACCAGCTTGCCACCGACCTTCAGCCGGGTCAGGAAGGTCGAGGCCATCCCGCCGCGACCCTTGTCGAGGAACTCGACGAGCGTGGCGTGGGTGCCGACCGCGACCAACAGCGAGGCGCCCTTCTCGTCGGCCAGCAGCATGGCCAGATCCTCGCTGGTCGCCGCCGCCGGGAAGGTGATCGCCGGCACGCCGAGACCGTTGACCCGGGGCAGACCGGGCGCCCGCCCGTCCGGGTACGCGTGCACGATCACCTCGGCGCCGCAGCGCAGCACGTCGTCGGTGACCGAATCCATGTCCCCGATGATCATGTCCGGGGTGTACCCGGCCTCGACCAGCGCGTCGGCCCCGCCGTCGACGCCGATGAGCACCGGCTTGAACTCCCGGATGTACGGGCGCAGCACGTCCAGGTCGGCCTTGTAGTCGTAGCCGCGCACCACGATGAGGCAGTGCCGCCCCTGCATCTGCGTCTCGATGTCCGGCACACCCACACCGTCGAGCAGCAGATCGCGCTCCTGACGGAGGTAGTCCATCGTGTTGGCGGCGAACGCCTCCAACTGCACCGACAGGCCCTCCCGGGCATCGGCCATCGCCTTGGCGACCGACTCGGCGTCCTGCAGGCTGCCGTGGGCCACCGGCTCGTCGCCGGAGAAGACCGTGTTGCCCTCGATGCGGACCTGGTCGCCCTCGCGGATCTGCTCGAAGACGCCCTCCCCGAGGTCGTCGAGGAGCGGAATGCCGGCGGCGATCAGCACCTCCGGGCCGAGGTTCGGGTAACGGCCGGAGACCGACGGCTTGGCGTTGAGCACGCCGCCGACCCCGACCGCGACCAACGAGTCGGCCGCCACCCGATCCAGGTCGACGTGGTCGATGATCGCGATGTCACCAGGGCGCAGCCGACCGACCAGGCGTTTGGTCCGCCGATCAAGGCGCGCGGTGCCGAGGACTCTGCCCGGTTCGGAGTTCCGATTCCGGCGCAACGTGGGTAGACGCATCGTGACCATCCTGGCATGTGAGGCAGGCTTTTCTGTCGCGACATGCCTGAGCAGGGCCGCCTACCCAGGGAAGCACACGACGGCACAAGCCGGTGTGCTTGCGCTCACAATACGCGGCGTCACAGCCGCCTTTCCTTGGCGGCCACGGCCAAGAGCTCCTCGGCGTGAGCGATACCCAGATCGGAATCGGGCAAACCCGCAAGCATCCGGGCCAACTCCCGGGCCCGCTCGGTGTCCTCCACGACCCGCACCCCGCTGGTCGTCACCGCGCCGCCGGTGTCCTTCGCCACCACGAGATGCCGGTCGGCGAACGCGGCCACCTGCGGCAGGTGTGTGACGACGAGCACCTGGTGGCTGCGGGCCAGCCGGGCCAGCCGCCGACCGATCTCCACCGCCGCCTGACCGCCGACGCCCGCGTCGACCTCGTCGAAGACCAACGTGGGCGGGCCACCCGAGCCGGCGAAGACCACCTCGATGGCGAGCATCACCCGGGACAGCTCACCGCCGGAGGCGCCCCGCTGCAACGGCAACGACGGCGCGCCCGGGTGGGCCAGCAACCGCAACTCCACCTCGTCGCCACCGTCCGGCGCGACACCCACCTCCACGCCGTTGACCGACAGCGTCGGCTCGGCGCGACCAGCCGGGCGGGGCAGCACCGCCACCTCGATCCGCGCGTGCGGCATGGCCAACCCGGCCAGCTCGACGGTGACCTGGTCGGCGAACCGGACCGCCGCCTCCTGCCGGGACGCCGACACCCGCCCGGCCAGGTCGGCCACCTCCACGGCGAGCCGCTGACCGTCGCGCTCCAGCTCGTCAAGCAGGTCGTCGGACGTGTCCAGGTCGGACAGTCGGGTGCGCGCCCGGTCGGCCCAGGCGATCACCCCGTCGACGTCGTCGGCGTACTTACGGGTCAGCGCCCGCAGCGCCGCCCGCCGCTCGTAGACGTGCTGCAACCGGGCCGGGTCCGCGTCGAGCGTCGCCAGGTACGCCGACAGCTCCGCCGACACGTCGGTGACGAGCGTGGCCGCCTCCTCCAGGCGGGCCGCCAGCTCACCCAACGCCGGGTCGGTGCCGGACTGCGCCTCCAACGTCCGTCGGGCGGTGCCGAGCAGCACCGTCGCGTCCGGTGCCTCGTCGGCGGCCTCCGCACCGCCCGCCACGCACTGCTGGGCGATCTGCGCGGCGGTCCGCAGCCCCTCGGCGTGCTCCAGCCGCTGCGCCTCGGTCTTCAGCTCGTCGTCCTCACCGGGCTGCGGATCGACCCGGGTGATCTCGTCGAGACCCAGCCGCAGCAGGTCGGCCTCCTGGTTGCGCTCGCGGGCGTTGCGCCGCCGGTCGGCCAGGTCGTCGACCACCCGCCGCCACCCGGTGTACGCCTCGCGCAGCGCGTCGAGCAGCTTCTCGTGCGCGGGGCCGGCGAAGCGGTCCAGTGCGGCGCGCTGCTCGGCGGGGCGCAGCAGCCGCAGCTGGTCGGACTGGCCGTGCACGGCCACGGCCTGCTCGCCGACCTCACCGAGCATCGACACCGGCATGCTCCGGCCGCCGACGTGGGCGCGCGAGCGCCCCTCCACCGTGACCGTGCGGCTCAACAGCACCGAGCCGTCCTCGTCGGGCTCGCCACCGGCCTCGGTGATCCGCGCGTGCACGGCGTCGGCGACCCGACCGCTCAGGCGCAACCGCCCCTCGACCACCGCCCGGCCGGGTTGGGCGCGGACCCGCCCGGCGTCGGCCCGACCTCCGAAGAGCAGGCCGAGGCCGGTCACCACCATCGTCTTGCCCGCACCGGTCTCGCCGGTGATGACGTTCATGCCGCCGGTCAACGGCAGCGTGGTGTCCTCGATGACGCCCAGTCCGGTGATGCGCAGCTCTTCCAGCACAGCCACCGACAGTAGACGCGAGGCCCGACAGTTGACCAGCCGACGGGCCCGGGTGCGGCCGACACCCGGCCGCCGTACAGTTCTGCCCCGTGTTGGATGTGATCGGCCTGACCACGGCTGAGGAGGAGCTCTACCGCTGCCTGCTCCAGCTCACCACGGCCCGCATCGACGAGTTGGTGCGCCGACTGAACCGACCCCGCGACGAGGTCGTCGCCCAGGTCGAGGCGCTGCGCGCCAAGGGCCTGGTGCAGCCCACCGACAACGACCCGGACGCGTCGCTGCGCCCGACCGCCCCGGACGTCGCCCTCGGCGGGACGCTCCTGCGCCGCCAGGAGGACCTGGAGGCGGCCCGCCGACGGGTCACCCAACTGGCCGAGGAGTACCGCTCCGGGCTGCGCCGGCAGCACGTCGACCACCTCGTCGAGGTGATCGCCGGCGCCCGGGTGCTCCGCGACCGTCTGCGCGATCTGCAGAATGCGGCACGCACCGAGGTCCTCTGGTTCTGCCGCGCCAACCCCCTGGCGATGGCCGGCCCGGAGAATGTCGAGGAGTTCGACGCGTTGGCCCGCGGGGTGAGCTACCGGGCCATCTACGAGCGTGACCTGCTGCTGGAACCGGGCGCGTTGACCGACCTGGCCAAGGGCGTCGCCGCCGGGGAGCAGGCCCGGGTCCTGGACCGGCTGCCGGTCCGACTGGCCATCGTGGATGCCCGCATCGCCATCTGCCCGTTGGTGCCCGACCGCGACGGCGGCGAGCCGAGCGCCGCCGTGATCGGCCGCAGTCAACTGCTGGACGCGCTGCTCGCCCTCTTCGAGAGCCACTGGCGGGTGGCCACCCGGTTGCGGCTCGACGATCCCCTGGCCGTCGCGGCCCCCGAGGCTCGACGGCCGGGGCCCGCGGACCAACCGGGCGACGGTTACCAGCCCGACGCCGACGAGGCGCGGCTGCTGTCGCTGTTCGTGGCGGGCGTACCGGACAAGTCCATCGCCTCCCAGCTCGGGGTGAGCCGGCGGACCGTGCAGCGGCGCGTCGCCGACCTGATGGCCGCCGCCGGGGTGGACACCCGGCCCGGGCTGGCGTTCCAGGTGGCCCGACGCGGCTGGCTCTGACGCGGCGGGGTCCGCCGTCGAGTGACGGCGGACCCCACCCGGGCGGGACGGCCCCCGCCGCCCCGCCCGGCGCGCGTCAGCGCAGCCCGTACGCCGCAAGCACCGTCTGCTCGACGGTGTTCCCGGCCCGGTCGGCGGCGCGCACCCGCAGCGACACCGTTCCACGCCCGGCCGGCACGGTCGCGGTGTACCGGGTGCCCGACCCCACGGTCGGCGCGGTGCGCCAGGTGACGCCCCCGTCGAAGGAGACCTGCACGCGGACGCTGGCGCCGGTCGGCGCGGGCACCCCGGCGGGCTGGCGCAGGGTCAGCCCCAGCTGGTGCGGCCGGTCGCCGCGGACCGTGCCGAGCAGGTCGGCCGGCACCCGGTAGTCCACCTGCAACAGCGACAGCGGCGTGGCGGCGTCGCCCGTCGGTCGCGCCGAGGTGAACTCCCAGGCCGTGTCGGTCCGGGTGGCGTAGCGCCACTCGTCCGAGGACCGCTTCGTGGTCAGGTCCAGCCGGTAGCGGGCCCGACCCGCCGTGGTGGGCACCGGGACCCACCCACCGGACAGGTCGGCGATCTGCTGCCCGTCCCGGCTGACCCGGGCCTCGACGGTGTCCGACTCCTCGCTTCCGCCGGCCACGCTGTAGTGCCCGTCGGCGTCGACGAACTCGGGCACCCGCAGAGCCAGGGTGTCACCGGTCCGCGTGGGAACCGGCACCCCGCTGGCCGGTACGGCCGGGCGGACCACCGGGGCGTGCCAGGCTTCGGTCTCCCGATCGTCGGCGCCGTAGCGCCGGGGCTCCTGGTTCAGGCCGCCGGCCAACTGCCCCCACTGCAGGTACATGAGCTTGTGCTGCACCCGGTGCTGCCACCAGTTGTCCCCGGCGCTGACGAACTCCTGCCGGGTGGTGCCGGTACGGACCATGCGCTGGTCGTCGTTCCAGGAGTACTCCTGCCACGGGCGCCAACCAAAGCGCTGCTCACTGGCCCAACCCGCACCCGTGCCGCCGTAGCTCGCGCTCACCTCCGCGGTGTTCTTCGCGGTCACGGTGTGCACGATCCGCTCCGGCACCCGACCCTTCGACACCTGCCACACGTCGTACAGGTAGGGGCTGTCCACGGTCAGCGTCAGGTCCAGCGTCGCCCGCCCCTTCCCGGCCGCCGCGATGAGCCGCTGCCCATCGTCGTAGGCGACCGCCATCGACGGGATCGGCAGTCGGTCCCCGAGGGGGCGCCACACCGTCCACGCGGAGAAGTCCGGTGGCCGAACGACAAGCACCGCCGCCGCACCGGCGGCCGCCGCGGCGGCGATCTGCTCGTCCTCGGAGCGGTTCGGGTCGGTGGCGAGCAGCGCGGCGGCGCCCCGCACCCGGGTCAGCTCAGCGGGAGTCCCCGTACCGGCCCAGACCAGCGCCAGCTTCCGCCGGCCGGCCGGCGCCGGTGACGAACCCATCAGGTTGATGTCCAGCGGACCGGACACGCCACTGATCTTCGCATCCACCATCGGGGCGACGAGCTGCCAGCGCGAGGCGAACTCGAACTCACCCCGGCGCACCTGGCGCGTCGGCGTGACGTTGACCTGCTGAACGGTGCTGTACGACATCACCCCGTGGTCGACCTGCCGGCCGTTGCCCATCACCCGGTGCACGTAGTAGCTGAGCGTCGCCTGCTGCTCGCTGGGCTTCGGCGTCTCGATCCGCACCGGCGTGCCCTTGCGGGCGTCGAGCACCACGGTCAGGTCCCGGTCGACGGTCAGCTCCGGCTCGACGACCTCGGTCAGTTGCTCGTCCAACGGGGCGCCGTGCTCGACCATCGCGGTCAGCAGGTACGCGCCCTCCTCGACCTGCAGGGTGCCCTCGCCCGGCCACCAGCCCCAGTAGTCCGACTCGGGCTGCTCACCGAAGAGAGTCAACCCCGGCGACACGGTCAGCCGACCCTGCCGGTCCAACACCTTCACGGTCACCTGGTGCATCGGACCACTGACGGTCAGCCCGACCGGGGTCCGCACGGCGACGCCGTCCGTACCGGTGGCCACCAGCCAGCCACCGTGCGGGCCGCGGGCCAGCTTCGCCGGGTCGGCACGCAGCGGCACGGCCACGCTGCCGCCCGCCGGCACGGTCACCTCGCCGGAGCTCACGGCGACGCCGTCGGTCTCGGCCGCACCACTGTCCAGGTTGCGCAGGTCCACGGCCAGCCGCAGGGTCCGCGCAACCGTCGTGCCGTTGGTGTACGTCACGGTCCGCTCGACCGCCGCACCGCCGGTGGAGATCCGGCCGAAGTCCGCGGTGGCCGAGGCGACCACCTGCTGCGTGAGCGCCCGGGCCACGTCGACGCGACCACCACCCTGCTCGAAGACGGTCAGCGCCGGGTTGGCCTTCGTGGTGCTCACCAGCGCGTCCTTGAGCCTGCCGGCGTTCCAGTCCGGGTGTTCCTGAGCGAGGATCGCGGCCGCCCCGGACACGTGCGGGGTGGCCATCGAGGTGCCGTTCGCGGTCGTGTAGGCGTCGCCCACCGGCGTACCCATGGTGGTGCCGGCGGCCCGCGCGGCGACGATCCCGACGCCCGGGGCGGTGATGTCCGGCTTCAGGCCGTTGTCGCCGAGCCGCGGACCGCGGCTGGAGAACTCGGCCAGGTTGTCGTCGCGGTCCACCGCGCCGACGGTGAGCGCCGCGGCGGCCGCGCCCGGCGAGCCGACGGTACGCGCCGCACCCGCGTTGCCCGCGGCGACCACGAACAGCGCGCCGGTCTCGGCGGTCAGGTCGTTGACGGCCTGGCTCATCGGGTCGGTGCCGTCGGTCGGGTCGCCGCCGAGGCTCATGCTGACGACCTTCGCGCCGGAGTGGGCGGCCCACTCCATGCCGGCGATGATGGACGAGTCGTAGCCGGAGCCACCGTCGTCGAGCACCTTGCCGATCAGCAGCTTCGCGCCGGGGGCCACGCCCTTGCGCAGCCCGGCGGACGCCGCGCCGCTGCCGGCGATGGTGGACGCCACATGGGTGCCGTGGCCGTGCCCGTCGCGGGGGCTGCCGCTGTTGGAGAAGTCCCGCGCCTCGGCGATCCGATCGGCCAGGTCGGGGTGGGTGGCGTCGACACCGGTGTCGAGCACCGCCACCTTCACGCCGGCACCGTCGCGGCCCGCTGCCCAGGCCGCCGGGGCGCCGATCTGCGGCACGCTGTGCTCCAGCGTCGGGCGGACCTTCCCGTCCAGCCAGATCCGCGCGATGCCGGCGCCGAGCGTGGCCGGCGTCCCGCCGGCGACACGCTGCCCGGGCGTACCGGCGAGCGTGGTCCACAGGCCACCGAGGTCGCCCTTGCCCACCCGCAACGCCGCGCCGTTGATGCTCTCCAACGGCCGGGCGTCGGTGGCACCGGCGAGCGGCCTGACCCTCCCCGCGGCCTGCTCCTGGTAGCGCACGATCAGCGGCAACGCGCCCTGCTCGGCGTCGCCGTAACCGTCGGCCGCCAACTCCTGCACCTCGAAGAGGTTCGCGTCGAGAACCCCGCTGGAGACGTAGGGCAGGACGTCGCTGGGCAGGACCCGCAGCCGGCCGTTGACCTCCAGAGTCTGGAAGATGACCCGCTCACGCCCGGGTCCCGGGCGGACGGTGGCGGCGACCCGGCCCGGCGCCGCCGGCGCGAGCTCGACCTGGTCGCCGGTGATCAGGGTGACGCGGACGGGTGCCGCGAGCGGGGTGGGCGTGCCCGAGTTCGGGCCGGTGGGCCGGACGGGCGGGTCGGCGGACGCCGGTGCGGCGAGGCCGACCACCAACGCGCCGACCGCGCCGACGGCGAGCCAGCGGGGGGACCAGTGCATGCGATGTGCTCCTCTACTCCTCCAGGCCCACCATCCGTGGATGAGGGCCGATCGGAGTCTGCGACGGAGCCTGTCACCAGGTCACTAGTCACCAGCCGCCGCAGCGGCGACATGTCGTCAGGTGGACAACCGCCGTCCACCCACGGTGCACGCCGCGATCACCGGCGGCTGCCGCGCCAGCCGTGCAGCGATCACCGGCGGCTGCCGCGCCACCCGTGCACGGGAAGGCCGAACTTGGCGACCAACCGGTCGGTGAACGGACGGGCCCGCAACCGCACGATGCGCACCGGCAGGGCGCCCCGACGCACCGTCACCCGGGCACCCGGTGGCAGGTCGTAGACGCGCCGCCCGTCGCAGGACAACACGGCGAGGGTGGTGAACGGGTCGACGGTGATCACGAAGGTGGACGTCGGGGCGGTGACCAACGGGCGGCTGAACAACGCGTGCGCGCTGATCGGCACCAGCAGCAACGCCTCCACCTCCGGCCAGACCACCGGCCCGCCACCGGAGAACGCGTACGCGGTGGAGCCGGTGGGGGTGGCGCAGACGACACCGTCGCAGCCGTAGCGCGACAGCGGCCGCCCGTCCACGTCGACGAGCAGTTCGAGCATCTGCGCCCGCTCGCCCTTCTCGATGCTGATCTCGTTGAGCCCCCAGGACTCGATGGTCGGCCCACCGTCGAACTCGGCGGTCACGTCCAGCGTGAGCCGCTCGTGAACCGTGTAGTTGCGATCGACGACGTCGCGCACCGCGCTGTCCAGGTCGTCGATCTCCGCCTCGGCGAGGAAACCCACCTTGCCGAGGTTGATGCCGAGCAGCGGCGCCTTCGCCGGCCGGGCCAGCTCGGCCGCGCGCAGGAAGGTGCCGTCCCCACCGAGCGCGAAGACGATCTCGGCGCCCTCGGCGGCCTGTGGACCGGCGACCGGCACCACACCGGGCAGGTCGAGGTCGTCGGCTTCGTCCGCGACCACCCGTACCTCGAAACCCGCGGAGATCAGGTCGGCGGCGACCGACCGGGCGTGCTCGGTGCTGCGCCGTCGGCCGGTGTGGGTCACCAGCAGCGCGGTCCGGCTCATCGGGCCACCCGCCCGACCCGGCCCGAACCGTGCCACGCCACCGTCGCTCCGACCCGGCCGCGTGTCCTCCCGCGGACCGTCGCGGCGCCCTCGCTGCGCGCGTTCACCCTGCGACCTCCTCCGCCGCCACGTCCGGCACATCGCCGACCGTCGGGCCCTCCGGCCCGGCCGCCACCACCGCCCGTACCCGCTCCGGGTCGGCCGGTGGCGCGCCCCGGCGCAACCATACGAAGAACTCCACGTTGCCGCTCGGCCCGGGCAGCGGACTGGCCGCCACGTCGGCCAGGCCGAGACCGAGCCGCGCGGCCGCCGCCGCCACGTCCAGCACCGCTTCGGCGCGCAGCTGCGGATCGCGCACCACACCACCGGCGCCGACCCGGTCCTTGCCCACCTCGAACTGCGGCTTCACCATCAACGCCAGGTCACCGTCGTCCCGGGTGCAGCCGGCCAACGCCGGCAGCACCAGCCGCAGTGAGATGAACGACAGGTCGGCCACCGTGAGCTCGACCGGCCCGCCGATCACGTCCGGCTCGAGGGTACGGACATTGGTGCGCTCCAGCACCCGGACCCGCTCATCCGTACGCAGTGACCAGGCGAGCTGCCCGTAGCCGACGTCCACCGCCACCACCTCGGCGGCGTCGGCGCGCAGCAGCACGTCGGTGAAGCCACCCGTCGACGCGCCGGCGTCCAGGCAGCGCCGGCCGGCGACGCGCAGCCCACCGGCCCCGAACGCGGCCAGCGCGCCCGCGAGCTTGTGCCCGCCCCGGGAGACGTACTCCTCGGTCGGGTCCTCGCCGGTCACCAGCAGCGGATCGGCGGGGTCGACCATCGCGGCGGCCTTGCGCGCGACGACCCCGCGCAGTTGGACGCGGCCGGCCTCGACCAACGCGGCGGCCTGCTCCCGGGAGCGGGCCAGACCACGGCGGACGAGTTCGGCGTCCAGCCGGTTGCGACGTGCCATGGGTGGTTCTCCGGTCTGCTCAGGCCTGGTCGTCCCACTCAGGTCTGGTCGATGGTGGCGAGGGTCTCGCGCAACGTCTCGTAGGCCGCCTCGTACTGGGCGATCTGGTCGGCCGGGGCCAACGTCGCCGCGTTGGCCATGGCCCGCACCGCGGCGTCCACCGCCGGATGCCGCGCCTCGTCGTCTCCGACGTCGGGCAGCGGGCCGGGCCGGACGCCCACCGGCGGGCCGGGCCGGACTGCGCCACCGGCTGGTGGGCCGGGCCGGGCCGCACCGCCGGCCGGTGGGCCGGGGCGGTCTGGGAACGCCGCGTTCGGTGGAGGGCCGGGGCGGGCCGGGAACGACCCGCCGGCCGGTGCGCCTGGCTGGCTCATTCGGCGTCGTCCGGAGGCTGTTTGCGGACGGCCTTCTTGGCCGGCATGACCGCGGGAGTGGGAGCCTCGTCGGCGTCGCCGAGCGGCGCTGGCGGCTTCTTGGCGATGGCCTTCTTCGCGAGGGCCTTCTTCGCCACGGCCTTCTTCGCGACGGCCTTCTTGGCCACCGGGGCACCGGCCGAGGCGTCGGAGGGCACGAGACCGCTGACGGGCCGCGCGGCCAGCGCGGGGTCGGGTTGCGCCGTGCTGCCGCCGGTGGCCGGATCGGCGGTGCTCGGCGCGGCGGTGCTCGGCGCGGCGGTGGTCGGCTCAGCGGTGGTCGGAGTGGCAGCGGCGGTCGGCGCGGCAGCGGTCGGCGCGGCGAGCGGTGCGGTGGGCGGCTCGGCGGCGCGTGCCTCGCGGAGCTGCCGTTCCAGGTCGTGCACCCGTCGGGTCAGCTCGGCCACCTCGTCGGCGGTGGCCAGCCCGACCGCGCCGAGTGCCCGGTCGACCTCGAATCGGACCAGCTTGGTCAGCGCCTCCCGGTTGGCGGCGCCGGTGGTGACCAGCTCCTCGCCGAGGGCCTGGAGCTGGGCGGCGGTCGCGCCGCCGGAGCCGACGAGACGACGGGCCACGTCCTGGGCCTTCTTCCGGGGCGCCTCCGCGAGGCCCATGGCCAGCTCGAGGTAGGCGCGCCACGCGTCCTGCATGCCTGAGTCCTTCCACGGGGCGGGGTGTGCAGGTGTCACGCTACCGGGCACCCCGGACCAACCCGTGCGGTACGGTGCCGAGGACGGCGTGGCGATCAACGAGGGGGAGATGTGGCCAGCGTGGACGAGTGCCGGCAGGCTTTGCAGGAGCTGGCCGCCCGGCTGGATCGCAACGCCGAGACGGTGCGCGAACGGATCGACCTGGACCGGACACTGGCCTGCCGGATCACCGATCTGGACACCGCGTTCCACGGACGGATCACCGGCGGTCGACTTGTCGAGTTGACCGACGGCGACGATCCCAAGGCCAAGATCGCGCTGAGCACGTCCAGCGATGACCTGCTCGCCCTGGTCCGCGGCGACCTGGACGTCACCAGCGCGGTGACCTCCCGCCGGGTGTCGATCAAGGCCAACCCGTTCGATCTGCTGAAGCTGCGCAAACTGCTCTGACGAGCCCCGTCAGGCAGCGGCGGTCACACCGAAGCTCTCCACCGCGTGCGTCGCGTCCGGGCCGATCGGGCGGATCTTCGGCAGCGCCGGCTCCGACGCCGACCAGGCCACCGCGCAGAGCGCCGCCACCGCGTCCAGCGGCCGACCTGAGCCGGCCAGCTCCAGGGTGCCGTCGCGGTCGGTCACGGACCAGCCAGCGGCGTCCGCCGCGCCCGGGACCCGCACGGCAGCCGCCGGGTCGAAGAGCCCCGCCAGGTCATTCGCCACGTACGTGGGACGGCGCTGCGGAGGGGCGGCCAGCAGATCCGGTACGCCGTGGACGCCGGTGAGCACGAGCAGGCTGTCCAGCCCGGCACGGCGGGCACCCTCGATGTCGGTGTCCAATCGGTCACCCACCACGAGGCTTCGGCCACCTCCCGCGCGCCGAGCGGCGGTCTCGAACAGCGCCGACTCCGGCTTGCCGACCACCACGTCCGGGTCCCGTTCCAGCGCCGTCCGCAGCACCGCCACCAGCGACCCGTTGCCGGGCAGCGGACCTCGTCCACTGGGCAGCGTCCGGTCGGTGTTGGTGGCGATCCAGAGCGCTCCGGAGCGCACCGCGATCGACGCCTCGGCCAGTTCGGCCCAGCCGACCTGCGGCCCGTACCCCTGCACCACCGCGGCCGGATTCTCGTCGGCCTTGCTGACCGGGGTCAGGCCGACGGCGCGCAGCTCCGCACGCAGCGCTTCCGCCCCGACCACCAGCACCGGCGCGCCGGCGGGCAGCCGATCCCGCAGCAACTCGGCCGACGCCGCCGCGGAGGTGAGCACCTCCTCCGGCCGGGCCGGCACACCCATCCCCGTCAGCAGGTCGGCGACCTCGCTGGACCGGCGGGACGCGTTGTTGGTGGCGTACGCCACCGCCCGTCCCTCGTCGTGCAGCCGGGCCACCGCCTCGACGGCGCCGGGGATCGGCCGGTCGATCAGGTAGATCACCCCGTCCAGGTCGAAAACGACAAGGGTGTACCCGTCGACCAGCCGCTCCCCCGCGCCCCCGTTCACCGCTGCGTCGGCTCCGACTCGTCGCCCCGGGTGGGGGCGGTCTCGTCGGCGTTCACCGTGTCGCCGGACGTCACACTGCCGTCGGCGGCGGTGTCCGCCTCGGCGTTGCCGGCCTCGTCCGGGTGACGGTCCTCGTCCTCGTCGACGGAGTCCTCGTCGTCGCCAGGACGGCCGACCGCACCGTCCCGCTCGTCGTCGTCGAAGTCCTCGTCGTCGTCTTCGTCTTCGTCGTCTTCGTCGTCTTCGTCGTCCTCGTCGTCGTCGAAGTCCTCTTCGTCGTCGTCGCGGTCGTCGTCGTCGCGGTCGCGGTCGTCGTCGTCGCGGTCGTCGTCGTTCGCGCCGGTCAGGTCGGCGTCCGGTTCCGCCGGAACCGCTCCCGGAGCGCCCGGGCCCGCGGCGATCTCCTCGGCGGCCTCGTCCTCGTCGTCGCCCTCGATGACCACGCCGTCGAGTTCCAGCAGCCGCTCGGCGGCGTCCGTCTCACCCTCGGTGTCCACGTCAGCAGCACGGGAGAACCACTCGCGGGCTTCCTCACGCCGACCCACCGCGAGCAGCGCGTCGGCGTACGCGTAGCGCAGCCGAGCCGTCCACGGCACCGTCGCCTCGCTGGTGAGGTCCGGGACCTGGAGCATCGCGACCGCGGCGTCCTTCTGCCCGAGGTCACCGCGGGCACCCGCGGCCACGATGAGCAGTTCGATCGCGACGGCCTGGTCCAGCTTCTCCCGGTCGGCACCACGGAACAGGTCGATGGCCCGTTCCGGCCGGCCGAGCGCCCGCTCACAGTCCGCGAGCACGGCCAGGTGGCTCTGCAGACCACTCATCCGGTGGTACGTGCGCAGCTCGGCGATCGCCGACTGCCACTCCCCCGCGTGGTACGCGGCCAGACCGACCGCCTCACGAACCGCGGAGATGCGCGACGCGAGCCGCCGGGCGGCCAGCGCGTGCGCCAACGCCTCGGCCGGGTCCTCGTCGATGAGCTGACCCGTCGCCACCAGGTGCCGCGCCACGGTCTCGGCGACCGGCTTGTTCAGCGAGAGCAGCTCAGCGCGAACGTCCTTGTCGAGGTCGGTCGCGACGATGTCGTCCGGCAGGGCCGGGGCCGAGCTACGCCCACCGTCGTACGAGTCGGAGCCGCCAGCACGGTCGTCACGGCGGAACTCGCCCTCACGACGCGGCCGATCGTCGGCCCGGGGAGCACCCGCCCGGTCGCCGCCCCGGTAGCCACCCTCACGGTCGCCACCCCGGTAACCACCGCCGTCACGCGGCCCACTCGGCCGAGAGCTGTCCCGGTCACCACCTCGGAAACCGCCCTCGCGGGGAGCACCGCGGTAACCGCCTTCGCGAGACGCGCCGCCTTCCCGACGGTCACCGCCGCGGAAGCCGCCCTCGCGGTCACCACCGCGGAAACCGCCCTCACGCGGAGCGCTGGAGCGCGAACCATCGCGGAAGCCGCCCTCACGACGGTCACCGCCCCGGAAGCCACCCTCACGGTCGCCACCCCGGAAGCCACCCTCACGCGGAGCGCTGGAACGCGACCCATCGCGGTCGCCGCCACGGAAGCCGCCCTCACGACGGTCACCGCCACGGAAGCCACCCTCGCGGTCGCCGCCGCGGAAGCCGCCCTCACGAGGCGCGCCGCCGTCACGCGGTCCACTCGGCCGGGAACCATCGCGGTCGCCGCCACGGAAGCCGCCCTCACGACGGTCACCGCCACGGAAGCCACCCTCGCGGTCGCCGCCGCGGAAGCCGCCCTCACGAGGC